>JBOGHK010000080.1:0-13511 GCA_050744325.1 Acidimicrobiales bacterium | reverse complement strand
GTCGAGGCGTGGACCCAACCCTAAGCGTGCCCACGAACCACAGGCAGGGAGCGGGAGTGCAGCGGGTAAAGACGTAAATTGGTCGCGTCCGCGCATCGAAGTCGGCGCTCTGACCTGGGCACCTCTGGCCCACAGGTCTCGCCACGGCGAGTGCGAAGGAGTCGCTGATGCGTGGGCTTCGGTGACGAAGGTCAGGGTTCGGTGATGGCGCCGCGTTCGGCGCCGGACGCTAGGCGTGCGTACTTGGCCAGGACTCCGGTGGTGTAGCGGGGCTCGGGGAGCTTCCACTCGGCTCGCCGGCGGGCGAGCTCGGCGTCGTCGACCAGGAGGTCCACCGTCTTGGTGTCGACATCGATGGCGATGCGGTCGCCGTCGCGGACGAACGCGATGGGGCCGCCATCCACCGCCTCGGGGGCGACGTGGCCGATGCAGAAGCCGTGGGTTCCTCCGGAGAACCGTCCGTCGGTGACCAGCGCGCAGTCGCCGCCCCGGCCCGCGCCCTTCATCGCTCCCGTGACCGCCAGCATCTCACGCATGCCCGGCCCGCCCTTCGGGCCCTCGTAGCGGATAACCACCACGGTGCCCGGCTCGATCGACCCGGCGAGGATGGCCTCCATCGCGCCGTCCTCGCCGTCGAACACCCGCGCCGTGCCCTCGAAGCGGCTGAAGGTGATGCCCGCGACCTTGACCACCGCACCATTGGGAGCCAACGAGCCCGTCAGCACGGCGATACCGCCGATCGCGTGGATCGGGGTGTCCAACCGGCGGATCACGTCGCCGTCGGGCGCCGGCGGGGCGAGCTCGGCGAGGTTCTCGGCCATGGTCCTGCCGGTCACGGTCAGGCAGTCGCCATGCAACAGCCCGGCCTCGAGCAGGTGCCGCATCACCACCGGCACTCCCCCGACCCGGTCGACATCGGTCATGTGGTACTTGCCGGCAGGCTTGGTGTCGGCGATGTGGGGCACCCGGGCCGCCACCCGGTTGAAGTCGTCGAGCTCGAGCTCGACCTGCGCTTCGGCGGCGATAGCCAGCAGGTGCAGCACCGCATTGGTCGACCCGCCGAGGGCCATGACCACGGCGATCGCGTTCTCGAACGCCTCGCGGGTGAGAATCTGGCGCGGCCGGATCCCCTTGGCGAGCAGGCTGACCACGGCTTGACCGGACGCGAACGCCGCATCGTCGCGGCGGCGGTCGACCGCCGGCGCCGACGCCGAGCCGGGCAGTGACATGCCGAGCGCCTCGGCCGCTGACGCCATCGTGTTGGCGGTGAACATCCCCGCACACGACCCCTCGGTCGGACAGGCGTTGCGCTCGATGGCGTCCAGGTCGCTGTCGGAGATCGAGCCTGCGGCATGGGCGCCGACCGCCTCGAACACGCTGACCACGTCGAGCGTCTGGCCGTTCCAGTGGCCGGGCAGGATGCTGCCGCCGTAGAGGAACACCGATGGCACGTTGAGCCGGGCCGCGGCCATCAGCATGCCGGGCAGGGACTTGTCGCAGCCGGCGAACGTCACCAGCGCGTCGAGCCGTTCGGCATGCATGACGGTCTCGATCGAGTCGGCGATCACCTCGCGGGACACCAGCGATGCCCGCATCCCCTCGTGACCCATGGAGATGCCGTCGCTGACGGCGATGGTGGTGAACTCGATCGGGAACCCGCCAGCCGCGCGCACACCCTTCTTCGAGCGCTTGGCCAGCCGGTCGAGAGGCAGGTTGCAGGGGGTGACCTCGTTCCACGACGAGCACACACCGACCTGTGGCTTGGCCCAGTCGTCGTCGGTCATCCCGATCGCCCGGAGCATGGCGCGCGCCGGTGCCCGCTCGGGGCCGTCGGTCACCTCGTAGCTGCGGGGCTTGATGTTGACGACGCTCGCGGTGCTCTCGGTCTCGCTTCCGGCCATGGCGGGCCAGAGTACGCCCTTGCCATCGAGCGGCTGGCCGGATTCGGCGACGGGAACCGCCGGCCACGGCCTCACGGCCTCACACCTCGGTCGGCGAGCGGGTCGTCCTCGTCGGCCTCCGAGCGGTGAACCGACCGCGGCGCCCCGGTCCAGCTCCCATCTTCGGAACCGCGCCGCGCCAAGGAGGTCGACCGGCAGACTTGCCCCGGCTATGGCCGCAGTCCGCCTCCGGAGCCCGTACGACCGCGAGATCGTCCGGCTGGCCATCCCGGCGTTCGGCGCGCTGATTGCCGAACCTACCTATCTGCTGACGGACACCGCCGTCGTCGGCCACCTCGGGACGCCGCAGCTCGGCGGGCTGGCCATCGCGAACGGTGTGCTGCTGGGCCTGTACACGATCTTCATCTTCCTGGCCTACGGCACCACCGCTGCGGTGAGCCGGCTGATCGGCGCCGGTGACGAGGCCGAGGCGGCCCACCAGGCGGTTCAGTCGATGTGGCTGGCCGTGCTGCTCGGTGTGGCGCTCACCGTGGTGGGCTTCGTGCTGGCGGAGCCCGCCGTCGACCTCCTCGGCGCCTCGGGCGACGTACGCACCAACGCCCTTGTGTACCTGCGCATCAGCCTGGTCGGCATCCCCGCGATGCTGGCCGTCCTGGCTGGCACCGGCTATCTCCGGGGCCTGCAGGACACCCGCACGCCACTGGCGGTCGCCATCGGCACGGCGGTGTTGAACCTGGTCGTCGAGTTGGTGTTGATCTACGGCTTCGACCAGGGCATCGGTGCGTCGGCCCTGGCGACTGTGCTCGCCCAGACCACCGCGGCGCTGGTCTACATCCGGCGGCTGGGGCAGACGGCGCTCGCCCTCGGGGTCGACCTGCGACCGCATCCGGCAAGCCTGGGTGCGCTGGCCAGGGTGAGCCGCGACCTCCTGATCCGCACGATCGCGCTGCGAGCAGCGCTCGGCGCGTCCACCGCGGTCGCCGCTCGGATCGGGACCGACGACCTGGCCGCCTACCAGGTGGCCTTCGAGGTGTGGACCTTCCTGGCGTTCGCTCTCGATGCCGTGGCCATCGCTGGTCAGGCCATCGTCGGGCGGGCCCTCGGGGCGGACGATGGCGACGCGGCCCGAGGGGCGGGGTGGCGGATGATCGAGTGGGGTGTCGCCATGGGCACGGTGTACGGCGCGCTGCTCCTGGCGGGACGGACGGTGCTGCCGCATCTGTTCACCGACGACGCGGCCGTCATCCAGCTGACCAGCTTCGTGCTGATCTGGGTGGCCGTCCTCCAGCCCGCGAACGCCGTGGCCTTCGTCCTGGACGGCGTCCTGATCGGGGCCGGCGACCAGCGCTTCCTGGCCTGGGCGATGCTCGGTGCCGCCGTCGTGTTCATCCCGGCGGCGGGCACGGTGCTCTTCCTCGACCTCGGCATCGGCTGGCTGTGGGCCGCGCTCGGGCTGCTGATGGTGACGCGTGCAGCGTCGCTGTCGGCTCGGTTCCTCGGCGGCAGATGGATCGTGCTCGGTGCGCGGCGATGACGGAGCGCGCTCGGGCAGGGCGGCGCAGGCGAAGCGCTGACGCAGGGATTGATGAGCCGCCGCCGCGCCCGGAGGCGCTCAGGCTTGTGTGGAGAGCTGGCGAGGCGATGCTGGTCGGTGATCGCGGTTACGAGGCGATAGCAGGCGGAGACCGACCACGATGACCTCGTAACGGTGCTACCCGACCACTATCGCCTCGGCCTTGTGGGGCGACCACCATCGCCTCAGGTGAACGCCCGCCGAACACCCGCTGGGCCGGCGGGAGCGGGTCAGAAGTCCGTGCTGCAGTATGGCGCACGGTCGGTGCGGAACAATGCGTCGAGGCGGTCGATGGCGCCGGGCGTCCGCTCGTCGACCAGCCCGGCTCGACGCAGGTTGGCCCAGGTCACTCCACTGAGCAGCACCGCACCCAGATCCGCCGTCGCCAGGGCCACATCGCCCTCGGCGGTGACCCGTTCGCAGGCCGCGCCGTCGGCGCCAGCCTCCAACCGGAACCAGCCACCGAGGTCGGGGCGATCCAGGTCAACGACCTCCATCACCACCCCGTCCGTCGGTCCCGTGTAGCTGCGGGCACCGAGACAGGCGGCGACATCCAGGGGCCGCAGCCACAGCAGGTCTCGCTCGCGGCCCACCTGCACGGCGCGGGGATCGGCCAGCCGCCATCGCAACGGCAGATCCACGGGTGCGCGCCAGGTGAGCTGGCCGACGAGGTCGATGTCCAGCAGGTAGCGCAGCAGCACCGCCTCGATCCGGTCGTCGGCCGCGGCGACGTCGTCGACACGCAGCTCTGAGCCGAGCCCGTTGGCTGCCGCCCCCTCCTTGAGGCGGTAGGTGGCGACACCGTCGGGACGCCCCGCGGCATCCTCGTGGAGGACCACGAAGCGGGCACTGGCGCCATCGCGGTCGGCCTCCGGGTCGATGGCCAGCGCCTGCCACCACTCCGCGGTGCGCCCCACCTCGCCGGCGCGCCGCCGCCAGTGCTTCTGCCACACGGCCGGGAGCGCCTCGACCGCCTCGACCTCGCTGATCAGCCGGAGCCCGCCTGGGGCCGACGCCTCGACCACCTCGGCGGACCGGTCCCGGTCGATCGTGAGGCTCTGGAACCGGGTGGCGACGCCGTAGCCGAACCGCCGGTAGATCCCACCTTGGCTGGCGGTCAGGCCGGCGACCGGCTCGCCACGCTCGACGGCCTGGTCGACAACCGCTGCCATCATGGCCCGGAGCAGGCCGCGACGCCGATGGGTCGGCAGGACACCGACGTCGGTCACCCCGCACATCGCCACCGACCCGCCACCGGGGAAGGTGACAGGCAAGGTGAACGCACCCGCCGTACCGACCAATGTCGGCCCGTCGTCGACGACGAAGGTGCGGTCGAGCTCGGTGACCAGGCGGAACTGGGTCCGGTAGTCGTCGGGCATGGACGGCCCGATGTGGAACATCACGGCGCTGAGGTCGGCAACGGCGTCGAACTCGTCACTATCGATCAGGCGCGGCTTCCACGTCACGGTCGCCAAGCCTGCCAGCCCGGCGCCTGCAGCCCGACGGAATTAACGAACGGCCGCTCGACCCGAGGCAATGGTGCCCACCGAGCCGAGGTCGAGGTCGTGTTGCCCGTGGGCGGGAGCTATGACCTCGACCTCGCCGGCGTGGGCACTATGACCTCGGGTGGGTCGCCCTCACACACCGGCCCGCTCGCGCAGCAGCGCCGTCACCGCCCGACCGTCGGCCTGGCCCCTGGTCGCCTTCATGACCTGGCCGACGAAGAACCCGGTGAGCTTGCCACGCACCCTGTCGTCGCCGTCGAGGTAGCGCTGCCATTGCTCGGCGTTCGCCGCGATCACCTCATCGACGGCGGCGCCCGTCGCGTCGGCGCCCATGGCCTCGAAGCCCTTGGCCCGGGCGATCGCCGCCGGCTCGCCACCCACGGTTACCATCTCGGTGAGCACCGCCTTCGCCTGGGTGGCCGTCAACTCGTCGCTGGTCTCCATGGTGACCAGGGCCGCGAGATGTGCGGGGTCGAGTGCCGCCGCTCCCTCGACCGCCAGGTTGTGCTCGACATGGGTGAGCACCCGACCGGCATGGCCCCCGCCGGCGATCGCCCCGAGCGCCAGGTCGTCGAGCCCTCGGTCGACCGCGATGGCGACCGAGCCCTCGGTCGGCGCGACACCCGCGGCCACCGCGAGCCGGCCCCGCCGCTCGGCCGGCAGCACGGGCAGGTCGCGGTCGACCCGGGCGACCCACTGCTCGTCGGGATCGAGCGGCACCAGGTCGGGCTCGGGGAAGTAGCGGTAGTCCTCGGCTTCCTCCTTGGTGCGCAGGGTGGAGGTGCGACCAGCGCCGTCGTCCCAGTGCCGGGTCTCCTGGCGCACGGCCTCGCCGGCTTCGAGCATGTCGACCTGCCGCCTCGCCTCGTAGTCGATGGCCCGTCCCAGCGACCGCAGCGAGTTCAGGTTCTTGATCTCGCACCGGGTGCCGAACGGCTGGCCCGGGCGGTGGATCGACACGTTGGCGTCGACCCGCATAGACCCCTCCTCCATCTTGGCGTCGGACGCCCCGGTCGCCAGCAGGATCGCCCGCAGCTCACCGACGTAGGCCCGGGCCTGGTCGGCTGATCGCAGATCGGGCGCCGACACGATCTCGAGCAGGGGGACGCCAGACCGGTTGTAGTCGACCAGGCTGTACTCGGCGTCGTGGATGCGGCCACCCCCACCGCCGCTCGTCTGCATGTGGGTGGACTTGCCGGTGTCTTCCTCGAGGTGGGCACGCACGATGCCGACCCGCTGCCCTGACGGCAGGTCGAGCCAGCCGCCGTCGTTGATCGGCAGGTCGTACTGGCTGATCTGGTAGTCCTTGGGCATGTCCGGATAGAAGTAGTTCTTCCGTGCGAACACCGACCGCTGCACCGTGCAGTGCAGGGCTCGGCCGAGCCGGATCGCCAGCTCGACCGCCTGCTCGTTGAGCACCGGCAGCGACCCGGGTAGGCCGAGGCACACCGGGCAGACGTTGGTATTGGGCTCGTCGCCGAACCGGTTCGGGCACCCGCAGAACAGCTTGGTCGCCGTGGCCAGCTCGCAGTGGACCTCGAGGCCGACGACTGTTTCCCACTCGGAAGTCATCGGGTCCCAGACTAGGGAACCGGCACTGGCGCTCCGAACGGAATGGCGCCTCAGGGGGCCGTCGCCTCGAGGGCGGCGGCCACCCGGAACATCGCGACCTCGCCCAGCGCCGGCGCCATCACCTGAACGCCCACCGGCAGGTCGTGAGCCCCCGTACCGAACGGGATCGACATCGCAGGGTGGCCGGTGAGGTTGGACGGGATCGTGCACACGTCGTTCAGGTACATGGTCAGCGGGTCGCTCTTGACGCCGAACGGGAAGGCCACGCACGGCGACGTGGGCGACAGCAGGGCGTCGAAGCGCTCGTAGGCCGAGGCGAAGTCGCGCAGGATCAGGGTCCGCACCCGCTGCGCCTTGCCGTAGAACGCGTCGTAGTAGCCGGCGGACAGGGCGTAGGTGCCGAGCATGATCCGCCGCTTGACCTCGGCACCGAGGCCGGCCGTGCGGGTGCGGTCGTACATCTCGCCGGTGGTGGCGCCGTCGATGCGCAGCCCGTAGCGCACGCCGTCGTAGCGGGCGAGGTTGCTCGACGCCTCGGCCGGAGCGATGAGGTAGTACGCCGACAACCCGTACATCGCGGAGGGGACCGACACCTCGTCGACCTGGGCCCCCGCCTTCTCGAGCGCTGCTGCCGCGTCGCGGACCCGCGCGGCGACCTCGGGCTCGATGCCGTCGGCCTCGACCAGCTCGGTGACCAACCCGACCCGCATGCCGTCGACCCCGTCGTCGAGGTGGTCGACCACCGGGGGGAACGCCTCGGGGATGGAGGTGGCGTCGCGCGGGTCGTGACCGGCGATGACCTGCAGCGCCAGTGCGGCGTCGGCGACGTTGGTGGCGAACGGGCCGATCTGGTCGAGCGACGAGGCGAAGGCCACCAGGCCGTAGCGGGACACGCCGCCGTAGGTGGGCTTGACCCCGACGACGCCACAGAGCGCGGCCGGTTGACGGATCGACCCACCGGTATCGGACCCGAACGCCAGCGGGGCGAAGCCCGCCGCGACCGCGGCCGCCGAACCGCCCGACGACCCACCCGGCACCCGAGCCAGGTCGTGCGGGTTGCGAGTGGGGCCGAAGGCGGAGTTCTCGGTCGAGCTGCCCATCGCGAACTCGTCGAGGTTGGACTTGCCGATCATGATCGCCCCGGCTGCAGCCAGACGCTCGACGACCGTCGCGTCGTACGGAGGCCGCCAGCCCTCCAGGGACCGCGACGAGCAGGTGGTGGGCACGCCCCGGGTGCACATGTTGTCCTTCAGAGCGACAGGAACCCCGGCCAGTGGCCCGGGATCCTCGCCAGCCGTCACCCGTCGGTCGATGGCCAGCGCAGCCTGGCGCGCTTCGTCGACCGCGACCAGGTTGAAAGCGTGCACCTGGTCGTCGAGCTGGTCGATGCGGGCCAGGTACTCGTCGAGGAGGTCGGCCGCCAGGCGCTCGCCGCCACGCACGCTCGCCGCGACCTCACGCGCCGACGTCGCAGGCCCGGCCACGGCGCTCACGGTGCCTCCCCCAGGACCGGCGGCACCCGGAACTGACCGCTCTCGCTCGCCGGGGCACCGGCCAGGACGTCGTCGCGGTCGAGGCAGGGCTCGACCTCGTCGGCTCGGAGCACGTTGACCAGCGGATAGGGATGCGCAGTAGGCGGGACGTCGGTGACGTCGAGTGCCTCGACATCGCGGGCATGGTCGAGCACCTTGGCGAGCTGGCCGGTGAACGTGTCCAGCTCGTCGTCGGTCAGCTCGATGCGGGCCAGCCGAGCCACATGGGCGACGTCCTCGCGGGAGATCTCGGCCATAGGGTGGCCATCGTAGGGGCCTGGCTCAGGGTGCCTGAACGGGAAAAGGCGTGATGGCAGGGAACGACGCGCCCGACGCGAGCGTCTTGGTGACGATGAACGCGCTGTCGGTCGACGTCCCGGCTTCGGTGCCCTGGGACGAGGCGTTGATGACGGTCTACCAGAACCGCTACCGGGATCTGGTGCGCCTCGCGTACCTGATCACCGGTCAGGCGGCGGTGGCGGAGGAGATCGTGCAGGACGCCTTCCTCGCCTCGCACCGAACCGTCGACCGCATGCGCGACCCCTATGCCTACGTGCGGACGGCGGTGGTCAACCGCTGCTACTCGTGGGGCCGTCGGCTCAAGCTCGAGAGGGAACGGAGACCCGCTCCCCCGGATCCAGCAGAGCTGGTAGCCGACGAGATGTGGGACGCACTTGCGACGCTGAGCGACCGACAACGGACGGCGATCGTCCTCCGCTTCTACGACGATCTGCCCGACCGGCGCATCGCCGAGATCCTGGGCTGCCGGCCGGCCACTGTCCGTACCGCCATTCATCGAGGGCTGCGTGAGCTTCGAAAGGTCATCGACCGATGAAGGGCCTCGACTACTCCGACTTCGATCCCGAGCTCGAAGACGAGCTACGAGCAACGCTGCGCCGGCGGGCCGCGGACGTCAGCCCGAACCCACCCGACTGGCGCGACCTGCTGCGCCGGTCCGAGGCCGTCGTGGTCTCGCTGCACACCGGCCGGCCGATGGACGACGTCCCGGCGCACGGCCCGCAGGCGCGTCGACGCCGGGACTGGACCTGGCTACGCCCGGCGCTGGCCGCCGCGGCCTGCCTCGCGGTGGTCATGGCCGCCGGCATCGTCGTCGGCCGCTCCACCGGCTCGGACCACGACGGAGGCACCGACCCGGCCGAGGGCGACACCGACACCGATGAAGCCGCGCCCGACCACACGCTGCCCACGCCCGGCGACCAGGAGTTCGCGGTGGCCACCGCCCCTCCCCTCATCGACGGGACGCCCGACGAAGTCGATCTCCAAACGCAGGTCGCCGCATCCAGTGGGCTCCCGCAGGAGCTTCAGTGGATGAGCACCCCGGAGTCGGCCGCCGACATGTACCTGGAGGAGGTCGGCCTGGCGTCGGTCCTGGAGTCCGGCTACGGCGTCTGGACCGATCCCCCGAGCGCCATCGAGGAGGTCGTGACCGACGACGCACGTGTCGAGACGACCACGGTGTGGTGGTCGGTCCGGTTGCCGCAGCCCCGCGGAGTGACGGGAGATCCGCCGGTAGCCACGATGGGCCGTGTGTTCCTCCGGAACCTGACCTCGCCCGCCGACACCGACAGCCCCGACGCCTGGACCGTGGTCGGTGCCCGCACCCAGGGCCTGGACCTCGCGAACGTGACACGACACGGCGACCAACTTCGCTTCACGATCACGGCCTTCCGAGGCAACGATGCCGACGTCGACCCTGATGCCTGGCCGGTGGAGGTGCGGGTCAACGACGAGGTGCTGGACGATCCGGCAGATGTCGTCCCTCGGACGCCTACCGAGTTCGTCCACGAGATCCCCGCAGACCAGCCGGCCAAGGTGACCATCCGGCAGTTCGCCGAGCCGAGCGGCGCCCCGTTGTCGGTCACCGAGACCACCTTCGTGCCTCAGATCGAGCAGACCCCGACCCCGACCATGCCGACCACCTCGGATGACGTGGCTGCGATCCCCGACACCGGGGTGCCGGAGGGCTTCGGCATCGCCGTCCTCAACGGCTGCGCGCCAGACATCGGTCTGGTGGTCGCGATGGATCTACCGGTCGGCTTCAGCACCGAAGCCGCGGCTGGCGAGCCGAACAGCGAGGTTCCCGCGTCGCCGGTGTGCGTCTTCCACTTCTCCGACGTCCAGGACCCGCGCCGCACCATGACCGTCGGGTGGAACGAACCGCCGTTCGAGGTGCCCGAGCTCCAAGGTGCTACCTGCTTCCGGTGGGCGGCCCTCGACGACGGCGGCTTCGTCGCCGTGCGCGAGCAGCCGCTGCCCCTCTACGTGACCGGTTCAGGGCTGACCGAGGCCGAGTTCGACCGGGCGATCTCCAGCAGCGTGCTGACGGGATCGGAGCGCTGGGCCGCCGACGAGGGCTGCGGCTGACGACCCCGCGGTCCCACCCCCCCTCGGCACCGGCTCTGTGTGCTGGAGATCCGGCCGATTGGTAGGTATCCAGGGCACGGAACGGTCAGGCACCGGTGGTGACGCGGCCGGCGAAGGCGACGGCCTCGGCGGCGATCAAGTCGCGGTCATGGTCGATGGTGGCGACGTGGTAGCTGCGATCGAGGCTGACCCGCTCGACCGGGCCGGCGACGCCGGCGGCAAGCTCGTCGCTGTTGGCCGGCGGGACGACGTGGTCCTGAGGACTGGTGAGCAGCAGGGTCGGGCAGGTCACCTGCCCGAGGGTGGCTCGAAGCTCAGCCGTCGCATCGGCCAGCGACAGCAGCGGTCGCAACGGCACCCGGTCGTACGCGACCTCGTGGATCTCGGGGTCGGCGACGTCGTCGCCGATGGCGTCGATGGTCTCCTCGCCGGCCTCGACCAACGAACGCAGCGCGGTCCCCATGTCCTCGGGAAACGCGACGAGTGGGTTGACGCACACGATGCCGGCGATGCTGGGACGGCGGGTGGCCAGCCACACGGTCAGCGACCCACCCATCGACAGTCCCGCGACGACCACCCGGTCGCAGCGCGCCGTCAAGCCGTGGTACGCCGTCTCGGCAGCCGCCGACCAGTCGACCCAGGTCGTGGTGAGCATGTCCTCCACGGTGGTGCCATGGCCCGGCAGCAGCGGCAGCTCGACTGCGTACCCCGCGGCGGCGAACGCCTCGGCCAGTGGTCGCATCGACTGTGGGCAACCGGTGAACCCGTGGAGAACCAGCACACCGTGCGGCCCACCCTCCTTCGACCACGGCTCGCACGCGGGGATCACGGCGCCAGTCATCGCCGGCACGCTAGTGCCCCGTTCTCCCCGCTCGGCTCGAGAGCGCCGGGCGCACGTGGGTCGCAGGAGCGGACTGTTCTGCCGCCTCCCGGTTCGGGGGTCCCCGGCCGAGCGCGGGCCGAACGAATCAGCGGTAGGGGTCGTCGTTGGCCGGTTCGTCCCACCAGTCGAGCGGCGCCGGCGTCCAGTCGGGATCGTCGTAGATGCAGTCGACAGGGCACGGGTCGAGGCACTTGCCGCAGCCCGAGCACAGCTCCGGGACGATGATCACGTCGACGCCGTGGTTGAAGATGGCGCCGAACTGGGGCGGGCAGTGCCGGATGCAGGTGTCGCAGTTGATGCAGATCGACATGTCGATCCGCAGCGGCGGGTTCTGCCACTTCGGGTTCCGTTCCCGGCTGGTCAACCGGTCGGCTCGGGATCGGGCCGCCATGGACCGGAGCGTATCCGTTGCGCGGCGGTGATTGACCCACGGGTCAAGAAAGCGGAACACTGTCGGACGACAGGCCATGAACTCTCCTCGCCAGCTCACCGCACAGGGCGCCGAGCGCAAGCGCCAACTGTTGGACGCCGCAGCCCACCTCTTCGCCGAACAGGGCTACGCGGCAACCCGCGTCGTCGACATCGTCGACGCAGCTGGCGTCGCCAAGGGCCTGTTCTACTGGTACTTCGAGAACAAGGAAGCGCTGTTCCGAGAGCTGGCAGCCGACATCCGTCGCCAGCTTCGCCGTACGCAGCGGGCCGCGCTCGATCGCACGGCTCCGGCGCTGGTGCAGATCATCCAGGGGACCCTGGCCAGCGTGCGGTTCGTGGCCGACCATGCATCGTTCTTCTCGCTGCTCGAGGTCGAGGGCCGCAACGTCGCCGACGAGCTGCGCCGAGGCACCGAGCAGCACCTCCGCGACGTGAAGGTGCTGATCCTGGAAGGGCAGGCCGACGGCACCGTCACCACCGAGGACGACCCCGAGCTGCTGACGCTGGCGGTCGTCGGCGCGGTGGGCCAGTTCAGCCACTTCCACCGCACGGGACGCATCGACATGCCGCTCGACGAGCTCGGCAGCTACGTCGCCCGACTGGTGACGCGGATCCTGACCGCCGACGAGCAGATCGCCCGCCAGTCGCTGGCTCGGGTCTTCAGGCCCGACCGCACCGGTGGTTCGACCCCGGTTCCGGTCGGCTGACCGCAGCGCGGTAGCCTCCTTCGCTGTTTGCGACTCGCGATCTTCGAGAGGTGACGGTCACCATGGCTCCTAGTCGACGGTTTCTTGCCGTCCTAGCCCTTACGGCGGCACTGGCAGCCGCGTGCACCAACGAGGATGCCGATCGTGCCGACGTGGTCGAAGCGCTCGAGCAGGCAGATGCCCCGACCGAGCAGGCCCAATGTGTGGGTTCTCGACTGACCGGCGAGGATCCCGACGACGAGACCGACCTGTCGCGGGACGAGCTCGACGAGTTTGCTCTGCAACAGGGCGACCTGAACGACGTGGCCAACGCGTCGGACCTCGAGGATCTCGAGGACGAGGACGTGCTTGCCGCCGTTCGGGGGGCACTCGACGCGTGCTTCGGTGCTGGCGGCTCCGGCGAAGACACCGATACGACCGACACCACCGACGCCGCTGAAGACTCGACCACGACCACCGAGGGCTGACCTCCTCGGTCCGGAGCGGTTTTCGCACCTGCGCTGCAAATAGACGCTAGGCTTCCGCCCCTCCACCAACCGAGCAAGGAGGGCGCGACGTGGCGTACCAGTTCCTGTCCGACGAATGGGTTGCCGCAGCACGCAAGCTCCGCGAGGAAGCCGCCGCGACCTCGACCCCGACGGCCACGGTGAGGATGAACCTGGTCATCACCGACGTACCGTTCGGCGAGGGAACCATGCAGGCCCACATGGACACCACGGACGGCGCGGTCGAGCTGGATCTCGGCCACCTCGAGTCCCCGGACGTCACCGCCACGCTGGACTACGCCACAGCCAAGGCGATGCTCGTCGACGCCGATCCCCAGGCCGGGATGCAGGCGTTCATAGCCGGCAAGATCAAGCTGCAGGGCGACCTGACCAAGGCGATGGCGATGCAGTCGGGCGCGCCGAACCCGGAGCTGACGTCGAGGATCCAGGCGATCACAGCCTGAGGAGAAGGTGCCGGGCTGGCTGGGGCGGCAGCCTCATCGCGGCGGCTGGGGAACACCGCGTCCGGCATACCG
>JBOGHK010000079.1:0-18389 GCA_050744325.1 Acidimicrobiales bacterium | reverse complement strand
GTCGGCGGCAAGGGGGTCCCGCCCGCCGGGGTGAGCCAGTGCGGACCCGGAGCAGCGGGCGTCCCGCCCGCCGGGGTCAGCCATGGTGGGTCCGGCGGCGTCGGCGTCGCACTGGCCGGGGTGTACGGCGACGGACCCGGGGCGGAGGGTGGCGCAGGCGGCGAGGTCGGCGGGCTCAACGCCGGCGGCGCGGGCGCGGGTGGCGGGGTCGGCGGCGTCGGGACGACCGGCACCGTGACCGGTGATCGCGTCTTGAGAGGTGCCCGCCCGCAGATGTTGCAGTACCCGGCGTCGAGGAAGCCGCCACAACCAGGGAAGGCGCAGGAGACGCCGCTGGTCACGCCTGCTCCTCTGCGGGCTGCTCCTCGGTCGACGTGTCGGTGCCGACGCCGCTGCCGTATCTCGCCTCGGCGAGCTCGGCGACGAAGCTCCCGTCCACCGATCCCGGGCCGAGCTGGAGGTCCGGGTTCTCGACCGCCAGGACCGCGCCGATCGCCTCGATGCTCTGGGCCACCTGAGGTCGGTCGAGCGGGAACACCCGCTCGTTCATGAACGTGCTGGCGTCGTTGGTGCCGTAGAGCTTGAGGCCGTCGACGACCGCCATGGCCTGGAACTCGCTGAGCTCGGCATCCTCGGCGATGAGCTGCACCAGTGCATCCCGATCGGCGAGGTAACCGTCCATCGCCGTGTAGAACGCGTCGAGCACCGCACCCACCGCGCCCGGGTCGCGCTCGATCAGCCGGTTGCTCGCGAGGATCACGTCAACCAGCAGGTTGGG
The DNA here is from genome assembly GCA_050744325.1 of Acidimicrobiales bacterium. Classification (GTDB taxonomy): domain Bacteria; phylum Actinomycetota; class Acidimicrobiia; order Acidimicrobiales; family VFJN01; genus DASXTK01. Next base: position 17,611 of record JBOGHK010000079.1, on the reverse strand, counting down.
GACGTCCTCGCTGGTGACCGCAACGGTGAAGCCGGCGTCGCGCGCGGTGCTGGTGTCGGGCTCGCCCAACATGGCGAGCTGCGCCTCACCGGACTGCAGCATCTGATATGCGGTAACCGAACGGTCGACCTCCGCGAGCTCGAAGTCCGAGAGGCGGAGCTGTTGGTTGGTGCTCGCCAGGTGGTCGAGCATCATCTCCGACGGCGAATCCGCGACGTACGCGAGCACCGGCCGTTCGTCGCCCCGCTCCTCGACCAGCTGGCGCAGGTCGTCGATGCCGTCCAGGTAACGGTAGCGGAGCGTGTCGAGCACCAGCGCGTCGGAACCCTGGCTCTGGCCGACGACGCCGACCACGGTCGCGGCCGGCTGGTGGAGTACGTACTGGTCGAGCGTGGTCACGGCGATGTCGGCGTCCCCCGACGACAGGTCGGCGGCGCGCTGCTCCTCGCAGGACTGCTCGACGTACAGGGCCGTGTAGCCGGTCCCGTCGAGGAGGTCCTCGCTCCGGAACGGGGCGTATCCCGCCCAGGCGTCGCCCTCGATGACCAGAGAGGTGCTCTCGCGCTCGGGGACGTCGACGGCGTCACAGCCCGACGCGACCGGTTGGTTGCTGTCGTCCTCTCCCCCGCAGGAACCGACGACCAGGCCCAGGGCCACGACGACGGCCGCTGGGCGCCCCGGGACCCCGCGCCGCCTGCGCCGGCGCGCCCGCCTCCGCCCGCGTGGCGCCGTCGTCCTCAACTGCGGTACTCCCGAAGGCGCGGATAGAGCCCGACGACGACCAGCACCACCATGACGATCGAGGCGACCACGGCGACCCACCCGATGCCGGCGCTGGTGTCGTCGGCCGATCCCGCATGGTGGTCCAAGGAGTGCTGGTCCATGGCCCGCGCATCGTCGATGGCCGCGACGAGCCGGTCGAACGCCTCGGCGTCCTGGTAGCGCACGAGGGCGCCGACCGTGTCCTCGGAGTCGACCAGCAGCCGAAGCTCGGCGTCCGCGTCGAGGAACCGTGCGAACGCGACCAACGCCTCGGAGGTGGCCTCGTTGCCTTCGTCGGACACGTCGGCATCGAACGCGACGGCCAGGTGCCCGGTCGCTCCGTCGGGCACCTCGCCGGCGCGAGCCCGGTCCACCCTGTCGGTCCGATGGTTCCGGCCGGCGCCGCGTGCCGGGTCCGGAACCTGGAACAGCTGGTCGGCCTCGATGGCGAAGCGCTCCTCCACGGCCGGGGACTCGACGGAGTCGGAGCGCGTCATCGTGCCGGAAGGGTCGAGCAGCAGCAGCCCGTCGGCCTGCCACGCCGCGACCGTGGTGACCCGCGCCTGGCCGAGGGCATGGATGGCACCGAAGGCCCGATCGTAGGCGGACGCGAGATGCGACGAGGCCTTGTCGAGACGGCTGAAGGTGTAGCCGCCGGCCACGAGAGCGAGCACGGTCGCGCCCACGACGGCCACGTTGACCATCCGGCGGAACCGCTTCGCGACGAAGATCCCGACCGCGAGCAGCACGGCCAACAACAGCACCCAGGACGCCAGGACGAGGCGGCTGAGCGACGTGACGTCGGAGCGGTGCCCGTCGTAGTCGTTGGCGACGACCACCTGGCTGGCTTCGGCGAACGAGTCGGCCTCCGGCAGCAGCGTCTCGCGCATCACCGTGTGGGCCTCGCCGTAGACCACCGCGGCACCGTCGGGGTCGTCGCTGTCCGCGGCAGCGAGGCTCTCCCGGACCAGCGCGTGGTAGTGCGCGAGTGCGTAGTCCAGGTCCACGAGGCGCTGCCGGAGCGCGTCCCCGGGTGACGCCGCCGCCAGGGCCACGAGGTCGTCCTGCAGGCCCCGCCGGTGGCTGTCGTAGGCGTCGGGGAAGTCGCTGGCCCCGAGCTCGCCCGGCTGGAGCAGGGCATTGACCACGATCTGGTCCAACTCGGCCAGGTCGAGCGTGATCTGCTGTGCCAACGTGACCGGCTGGGTGACTTCGGCACCCATGGTGTCGGTCGCCCGCTCGGTGCGACTCGCCGCGATCTGGACCACCAGCGCGAACACCGCGATCGCCAGGCACGCGCCGACGATGGAGACCCGCAGCAGCTGTGGGGTGGTGAACCGGGTGGTCGCCCCGGCATGGCGGGGCCGGCCTCGTGTGAGCCGGAGGGCCCGGAGGAGCGTGCGGCGCTCCGGTGACGGCGCCGGCAATGCCGGCGTCCCGTTCGGGTCCGTCGGCGGGCCCGCCGCTGGCGGCTGCGACCTCGTAACTGGGGCCGTCATAGCTGCTCCTGGCTCATGGGATAGGGAGGCGCGACATGTGTGGCCCCCCGATGCTCACCGTTTCTGTCCACCGCGACGTCGACGCTCCCCAGCTGCTCCCCAGATGACCCTCCCCAGTCTTGCAGACTGGAACTCTGTCAGCTGCCCGCAGCGTCAGAGCTTCAGGACGTCCCAGACGAGGACGCCAGGCAGCCCGACGTATGCGGCCGCGGTCGCCTCGGGGACGTGACGGAAGGCCCGGCGCTTGGCCCGTGCCTCTTCGATCGAGAGCTCGGGCTCGACGCAGCTGCGCACCTGGAGCCCGCACGACTGGAAGGCGGCGAGGTAGTCGGCGTGGGTGTGGCTGTGCTCTCGGACGAAGCCCCGGTGTCCCTCGGCGTCCTCGAACGGGGCATGCCAGCCCAGATGGGCCTGGAACGGGTGGAGGACCGAGATGACCGCCTGGCCGCCGCGGCGCAGCACCCGGGCGACCTCGGCGATGCCGACATCCAGGTCGGCCAGGTGGGCGAACGCCAGACCGGACACCACGACGTCGAATCGCCCGTCCTCGATCGGCAGGGCCCGCAGGTCGGCCTCGGCGAACGCGGCGGTGGGAACGTTGGCGCGCGCCCGATCGAGCATCTCGGTGGTGAGGTCGACACCGACGACGCGGTACCCCAGCTTCGCCAGGTAGCGGGCATGCCGGCCGGTGCCGCACGCTGCGTCGAGGGCCTCGCCCTGGGGATGCCGGTCGAGGAGCCCCCACACCACGGGCTCTTCGATGGCGATGATCGGGTTGCCCGGCTCGTCGTAGTGCTCCGACCAGGACCGATACCCGGCGCGGGCGTCGGCCTCGCTGGTCGGCTCACCGGCCGAGAACGACGGGTCGTCGAGCAGGCGACGCACCTCGGCCAGACGCTGGTCGGCGTCGGCGTCGGCGCCGTCGTACAGGTGCCTGAGCAACGCCAGGCCCTCGACACCCACCAGGAGCTCGCGCAATCGCACATGCCGTGACACCATTCGGACGCTAACGCCGACGACGGTCACCGACAGAGTGGATTCCTGGCGTCCCGGAGCTGACGGGGTCCCGTGCATCTCGGATCGGCGGCACCGATAGCGTCGCATCGGTGGACGCCACGATGGAGACGATCGTCAGGGCACTCGCCGAGCAGCAGGTCGAGCTGGCCGGCTTGCTGGCTCCACTGGAGGACGACGGGTGGGACCGACCGTCGCGCTGCGAGGGCTGGACGGTGTCCGACGTCGTCCTGCACCTCGCGCAGACCAACGAACTGGCCGTCGCCAGCCTCGAAGGGCGCTTCGCCGGCGCCAGCGGTCGGACGACGACCGATGGCATCCCGACCGCTGGCGCCATCGACGACGGTGCCGCCGACGCGGTCGCCGACGAGCGGGGCGAGCCCGCCGCGGCCGTCCACGCGCGCTGGCAGTCCAGCACCGAGACCCTCGACCAGCTCCTCCGGGCCAGCGACCCGCACCTCCGGGTGCGGTGGGTCGCCGGCCAGCTGTCGGCCCGGACCTTGGCCACGACGCGCCTGGCCGAGGCCTGGATCCACACGGGCGACATCGCGGCTGCGTTCGACGTCGCCCCGGCCCCGACGGACCGGCTGCAGCACGTCGTCCGCCTGGCGTGGCGCACGCTGCCATACGCGTTCGCCCAGGCCGGCCGCGAGCTCTCGGGTCCGGTGGCCTTCGAGCTCCGGGCACCGAGCGGGGCGCACTGGCTGCTCCGGCCCGACGGCGAGGCGGCGACCACCGTCCGGGGTGAGGGGGCCGAGCTCTGCATGGTGGCGGCACGCCGGGTGGATCCCGCCGACACCCGGCTGCAGGCCGAGGGCCCCGACGCGGACGCCGTCCTGCGCCTGGTCCGGACCTACGCCTGATCCTTGGATCGCGCCGCGTCGCGCAGCATGTCCACCAGGTGGCGCAGCGTGGTCGTGATCCCCGCTTGAGCGAGCCCCAGACCGCCGTCGACTACGAGGTCCTGGCCGGTGACGTAGCGGCTCTGGTCGCTGGCGAGGAACACGATGACGTCGGCGACGTCGTCGGGTGTGCCGGGCCGACCGAGTGGTGTCGCCTCCAACGCCGGGTCGAGCGCGCCGTCGAGCTCGAACAGCGGCTCGGACATCGGCGTCCGGATGACGCCGGGCGATACCGAGTTCACGCGGATCACCGGGCCGTACTCCTGCGCGGCACCGCGGGTCAGCGCGACCACGCCTGCCTTGGCCGACGAGTAGGCGAGCTCGCCGTACGTGGGCCGAGCCGCGCTGCCGGACCCGTTGTTCACGATCGCACCGCGGCCCGCCGCGAGGAGGTGGGGGATCGCGGCGCGCATCGCGTGGAACGTCCCCAGCAGGTTGATCTGCACCAACCGCTCGAAGACCCGCGGCTGGGTCTCATGCAGCAACGACAGCCCACTGGCACCTGCGTTGGTGGACAGGACGGTCAGCCCGCCGAGCCGGCGCGCCGCGTCGTCCGTGGCCTCGCTGACCGCCGCTGCGTCGCGAACGTCGACGGCGTAGGCCAGACCGTCGACCTCGTCGGCGACGGCCGCCGCGCCCTCGGCATCGCGGTCGAGCACGGCGACCGACGCCCCGTTTGCCGCGAAGCGCTCGCACACTGCTCGGCCGATCCCCGACGCGCCTCCCGTGACCAGCGCCCGCTCGCCTGCCAGCAGTCCCATGGCTGCGACCTTATGGGGGTCGGCCGCGACGGGGAGAACTGGCGAGCCGGCTGTGCGACCCTACAGAGATGCAGCCTTCCGACCTCTCCCGACTCATCCAGGTAGGGAACCCGCGTCTGTCGCCGGACGGGGGGACGATCGCCTACGTCGTCGAACGAGTCGACATGGACGCCAGCTGCTATCGCTCGGCGATCTGGCTCGCCGCGGCGGACGCGTCGACGCCCCCCGTCCAGTTCTCCGCCGGGGCAGACAGCGACGGCGGGCCGGCATGGTCGCCCGACGGCCGCCGGCTGGCATTCACCCGGTCCCGCGCCACGCCCGGTGGCTCGGACGACGAGTCCGCCCGCCGCCACCAGCTGCTCGTCGCCCCGGTCGACGGGCCCGGCGAGGTGGTCACGGTTGCGGCCAGCAAGGAGGAAGCGTTCAACGACGTCACCTGGTCCCCGGACGGACAGCTCATCGCCTACACCCAGCGGGTGCGCGACCAGCGCTACGAGCCCGACGACGAACGCCTGCGCCCGCCCCGCAGGATCGACCGGATCTGGAACCGGCTCGACTCGGTCGGCTGGACCGTCGACCGGCGCAGCCACGTGTTCGTTGCAGCGGTCGACGGCACCACCACACCCCGCCAGCTCACCGACGGCGGCTTCGACCACGGCGCTCCGGCATGGTCTCCGGACAGCAGCCGCCTGGTGACCGCCGCAGCGCGACACGAGAACTGGGATCTCGAGCCGGTCATCGACCTGTGGGTGGTCGACGTCGCAAGATCGGGGTCGCCCGAGTGCATCACCGAGGCCGCCCGGGTCTGGGACGGGCCGGCATGGTCGCCCGACGGGGCGCGCATCGCGGCGCTGGTCACCGACTGGCATTCGTCACCTCGCCACGTCCAGGTCGCCGTGGTGGATCCCGGCTCCGGGTCGTCCACGGTGCTCACCGCCGGGCTGGACAGGCATTGCTCGCCGATGCCGGGCGCGCGACCGCCGATCTGGCTCGGCGACCACGCGCTGCTGTTCTCCGTCGAGGACCGGGGACGGGTTCCCTTGATGCGGGTGGCGACCGACGGCTCGTCGGCACCGGAGGTGGTCGCCGACGGCGACCGCTGGGTCACCGGGTTCGACGCCACCGCCGACGGGACGACCGTCGCGTTCAGCGCCACGGCGCTCGCCGAACCGCCCGAGCTGTTCGCCATCGCCGACGGTCACGAGCGAAGGATCACCACCACGCAGCGGGGCTTCCTCGCCACCTGCCCCCCGCATCCGACGGAGCGGCTCGCTGTGCCCTCGCCCGCCGGCGACGGCGACATCGACGCCTGGCTGGTCCGTCCGCCCGGGTTCGCGTCCGACCAGCGCTATCCGATGTTGCTGCAGGTCCACGGCGGCCCGGCCACACAGCACGGCGAGCGCTGGTTCGACGAGGTGCAGCTCTATGCGTCGGCGGGCTACGTCGTCGTCTACGCCAACCCCCATGGGTCGACCGGGTTCACCGAGGCCTGGTCGCGGGCGATCCGGTCGCCGCTGGCCAAGGACGACCCCGGATCCGGTTGGGGAGGCGTCGACTTCGACGACCTCATGGCTGTGGTCGACACGGCGCTGGAGAACGAGCCGGCGATCGATCCCGACCGGGTCGGCATCCTCGGCGGGTCCTACGGCGGCTACATGACGTCGTGGGCGCTGAGCCACACCGACCGGTTCGCAGCCGGATGCTCGGAGCGCGCCTGCAACAACCTGCTGACCGAGGAGTGGACCTGCGACGTCCCTGGCCTGTTCCGCTGGGAGTTCGGTGTCGACCCCTTCGATCACGCCGACGAGTACCTGCGCATGTCACCGGTCAGCTACGTGCAGGACATCAACACCCCGATCCTGATCCTGCACTCGGAGGAAGACCTGCGTTGCCACGTCGAGCAGGCCGACCAGCTCTACGTGATGCTGCGGTTGCTGGGGCGCGAGGTCGAGTACTGGCGGTTCCCCGCGGAGTCGCACGAGCTGTCGCGCTCGGGATCGCCGGTCCACCGCAGGCAGCGGGCCGAGATCATCCTCGAGTGGTTCGACCGCTGGCTCCGGCCCGGGCCTTAGACGGGTGTCTCGTGGCCAGTGCCGTCGCGCGTTTGGGGCGACGGCATTGGCCACAGAGGCCGCCGTCAGGCGATGTCGAGGACGACGGTGGTGATGTTGTCCTTGCCACCGTGGTCCTTGGCCGCCTGCACCAGTTCGTCGGCGGCCTCCGCCGGATCGACAGTCCTCGACAGGATGTCGGTGATCTCGTCGTCGCCGACCTCGTTGACCAGGCCGTCGCTGCATAGCAGCAGCCTGTCGCCCCGCGTCGGGACCGCTCGGAACAGGTCGGCGTCCACGGTCGGCCCGATGCCGACCGCCCGGGTCAGGACGTTGCGACGGGGATGGGCCCGTGCGTCGTCCACGGTCAGCTCCCCGGCCCGCACCAGGTCGCCGACCAGGCTGTGGTCCGCTGTGAGCTGGTTGAGGGCGCCGTCGTGGAGGAGGTAGGCCCGGGAGTCGCCGACGTTGACGATGGCCAGCACGAAGTCGCCACGATCCTTCACCAGCGCGGCGGCCGTCAGCGTCGTCCCCATCCCTCGGAGGTCGGGGTCTGCCGCGCCGTGCTCCCACACCACCCGGTTGGCTTGGTGGGCGGCTTCGACCAGACCGGTCGCCGTCGGATCCTCCGCGAACGCCTCCCTGAGCGCGTCGACGGCCAGACGGCTGGCGACCTCGCCCCCGGGGAGGCCACCCAGTCCGTCGGCCACCGCGAACAGCTCCTCGTCCAGCAACAGGAAGTCCTGGTTGGTGGGTCGCACGTTGCCCACATCGGTGGCGCCGCCACGACGTACCTCGTATTCCGGCATGTCCATCTCCTTCGTCTCCCGGAGGTGCCGAAGGGCAGCGCTGTAGGACTCGCCGGTCTTGGCCATGCGGACCCGGACCCGTCGCTTGCGTCGCCAGTTGGCTGTCATCGGCCCTCCCATGCCATCGACGGCGATTCCCCAGCAATCCCGCGAAGGCGGATGACCGACAACGACGTGAGGACGGGTATCCCCTTTGCCTCCGGTCGACGATCCTGCCGGGGAGGACCGATGGAGGTTGGGCGCACGTCTCGCCGGTACCCATCCTCGGGATCGTCCCGGTGGTTGTCAAGGTTGGGTAGTGGGTCAGGGGGCGGGTGGCTGGCCGTGCGACTGGACAACCTGAAGATACTGAGTATCCTACCCGGTATGTCCAACAGGCGAACCCGGTCATGAGCGTCAGGCACGCGCTCCTCGCCCTACTGAGCGACGGGCCGAAGTACGGGCTGCAGCTACGCCAGGAGTTCGAAGCGAGGACGGGCGAGGTCTGGCCCCTCAACGTCGGCCAGGTGTACACGACGCTCCAACGGCTCGAACGCGACGGGTTCGTCGAGTCGGAGGGCAGCGAGACGGAGGGTCCGCAGAAGAGCTTCCGGATCACGTCGGCCGGTGGCCACGAGCTGGCCGACTGGCTCCGCACCCCGGCCGAGGCCATGCCGCCGCCCCGCGACGAGCTGGTCATCAAGGTGCTCGTGGCCTTGACCGTCCCCGACGTCGACGTTCCCGGCGTGTTGCAAGCGCACCGCCGGCACCTGGTCGAGGCGATGCAGAGCTACACCCGCCTCAAGGAGGACCTCGCCGACGACGAGGTCGCTCTCGCCCTGGTCGTGGACGCCGAGCTGTTCCGGCTCGAGGGCATGGTCCGTTGGCTTGACGCGGCCGACGTGCGGGTCAAGAACCTGCCGGTAGCGACCGATCCGTCCCCGACCCGACCGAGCCCAGCCGGGCGTCGGGCAGGCAGGCTGCGCAAGATGGAGGTTCGGCGATGAAGGCGACGAGCGGGACGAGCACGAGCGCCCCTGTCCTGGCGATGCACGGGATCACGAAGGTGTACGGGTCAGGAGCAGCGGAGGTCCACGCCCTGGCCGGCGTCGACCTGGTCGTGCAACCGGGCGAGCTCGTGGCGATCATGGGCCCGAGCGGCTCGGGCAAGAGCACGTTGCTCGTGATCGCGGGCAGCCTGGAGGAGCCGACCAGCGGTACGGTCTCGGTCGAAGGGGCCGACCTGTCGAGGTTGTCGCGTAACGACCGGGCCCGGCTGCGGCGGCGGTCGATCGGCTACGTGTTCCAGGACTTCAACCTGCTGGCCGGGCTGACCGCGGCCGAGAACGTGTCGCTCCCGCTGGAGCTCGACGGCGTCGGTGCACGGGCAGCACGGCGCGTCGGGCTGAAGGCCCTCGACGAGCTCGGGCTGGAGGGCCGCGCCGCGCACTACCCCGACGACCTGTCGGGCGGCGAGCGCCAGCGGGTCGCGATCGCCCGGGCCATCGTCGGCGAGCGGCGGCTGCTGCTGGCCGACGAGCCGACCGGCGCGCTCGACACGGTCAACGGCGAAGGCGTGATGCGCCTGATCCGCGGGGCCTGCCGCCGGGGGATCGCCGGAGTGGTCGTCACCCACGAAGCGCAACTCGCGTCCTGGGCCGACCGCGTGGTCTTCCTCCGCGACGGCCTCATGGTCGACCAGACCGCGGCCTCCAGAGGACCGGAGTCCCTGCTGACCTCCGGCCCCCAGCCATGAGCGCGCGGCGGGCGGTGGTCCGCTGGGCGTGGCGGATGTTCCGCCGCGAGTGGCGCCAGCAGCTCCTGGTCCTCGGGCTGCTGACCGTGGCCGTCGGTGCGACGACCGCCGGGACGACCGCCGTCTACAGCACGGTGGCGACACCGGACCTCGCCGAGTTCGGCACGGCGAACCACGTGCTCCGGTTCGCTGGCCCCGACCCGGCTGACCTGCGCGCCAAGGCGACCGCGGCGGTCGAGTGGTTCGACGACGTCGACGTGATCGCCAACTGGTCGGCGCCGATCCCCGGCTCGCCGGACAGGCTGGCGTTCCGTGCCCAAGACCCCGACGGCGCCTTCAGCGGCCCGATGCTGGCTTCGGTCGAGGGTCGGTACCCGAGCGACGTGGGCGAGGTCGCGGTGACCGACGAGGTCGGCCAGACCTTCGAGCTGACCATCGGGTCGATCCTCGAAGCGGACGGCGTCGAGCGCGTCGTCGTGGGCATGGTCGAGAATCCGAGCGACCTGGAGACCGAGTTCGCACTGGTCCCGCCGGACGACACGACGCAGGCCGAGTCGATGACTCTGCTCACCCGGGCCAGCGACGATCAGGTGCAGGCGTTTCCGGTCTCCGGGCCCGGGATCGACGAGGTCGAGGTCGGTGCGCGCGCGGACGGCGACAGCGTGGTCGCTGCAACAAGCACGCTGGGTGTCTCCACCATCGCCTTGGTGCTGGTCGGCCTGATCGCCATCACGAGCTTCGTGGTCGTCGCCCAGCGCCGCCTCCGCCAACTCGGCATGCTCGCTGCGATCGGTGCGAGCGAGAAGCACCTGCGTCTGGTGATGGTGGCGAACGGCGCGGTCGTCGGCGCGGTCGCGGCAGTCGTCGGCACCGCTCTCGGCCTGGCGGGTTGGATCGCCGCGGTGCCCCGCCTCGAGACCGCCGCGGGCTTCCGCATCGACCGCTTCGACGCGCCGTGGGGACTCGTCGCAGCGGCGAGCCTGCTCGCGGTGGCCACGGCCACCGGCGCGGCCTGGTGGCCAGCCCGAACGGCGGCCAGCATCCCGCCCACCCACGCGCTGTCCGGACGACCGATGCGGCCGCGGTCGGTGCGTCGTTCTGGCCTCCTGGCCGGCCTCCTCGTCGCGGCCGGCATCACAGCGCTCGTGTGGGCCGATCAGCGCAACAGCCTGGTCGTGTCGGTCGGGACGGTGGCCACGGTCCTCGGCGTCCTCCTCGTTGCTCCGCTGGCGGTTCGCACCATCGCTCATGCAGCGTCGCGGTCCCCCGTCGCCGTTCGGCTGGGGCTGCGGAACCTGGCTCGCTACCAGACCCGGTCCTCCGCGGCGCTCGCCGCGATCAGCCTCACGGTGGGCATCCCGGTCGTGGTCGTCGTGACGGCGGCTGCGGCCGCCCACGGCGCCGACGAAGGCAACCTCACGGCGAGCCAGCTCCTCGTCCGGATGGGGAACCCGAACGAGCCGGACGGGCCCTGCCCCGGTCCCGTGCAGTTCGCCGCCGGGGGGCCGCTCGGCGGCGGCAGTGGGCCGTGTCCGTTCCTCCAGGAGCGACCCGCCACCGAGCACGATCGGCTGGAGGCGGACGTCGATCGGATCGTCGCCACCCTGGACGGCGAGCCGACGGTGCACCCGTTGGACGTGGCCGTCGACCCAGCCGTCGAGCCCGACCGCCACGGGCAACAGGCCGTCACCTTGGCCCGAGACCTCGGGGACACCGGTCTCGTGGACGTCTCGTTGCTCTGGGTGGCCACGCCCGACATGTTGGGTCGCTACGGGCTGGAACTCGATGCGGTCGGCCCGGATACCGAGGTCGTGACCCTTGAGACCGGCGAGCTCTGGCTGGCGGGCTTCCTGAATCCCGCCTCGGGCGACCACCAGCCGGAGCGCCTGGCGCGAACCGCGCGAATCACCCGCAGCTACACGTCGTTGCCCGGGACCTTCATCACGCCGGACGCCCTGGGCCAGCGGGGGTGGGAGGCGGCGCGCGCCGGATGGCTGGTCGAGACCAGCGGGGCGATCAGCGAGGACGACTACGAGGCCGCACGTCGGCTGGCGGCCAGCAGCGGGTTGATCGTGGAGAGTCGCGACCGCCAGGAGGGGCTCGCCAGCCTGCAGGCGCGGGCGACGCTCGTGGGCATGGTCCTCGCGCTCGTCGTCCTGGCCCTGGCCGTGGGACTGATCCGCAGCGAGGCCACCGGCGACCTGCAGACGCTGACTGCGGCGGGCGCGACCAGCGGGATCCGCCGGGCGCTCACGGCCACGACGTCCGGCAGCCTGGCGTTGCTCGGCGTCCTGTTGGGAACAGGCGGCGCGTACGTCGCACTCGCGGCCGGCTACCTCCGTGACCTCGACGATCTCCACCCGGTGCCGATCCTGCACCTCGGCCTCATCGCCGTCGGCGTGCCGCTGGCCGCCACCGCCGCCGGCTGGCTGCTCGGTGGTCGCGAGCCCGACCGTTTCGCCAGAGCGCTGGAGCAGGTGGTCTCGTGAGGCTGCACCTCCCCCTCGATCGTGGCCTCGCGGCCCGGCGGGCGGTGGTCCGCTGGGCGTGGCGGATGTTCCGCCGCGAGTGGCGCCAGCAGATCCTGGTCGTCGGGCTGCTCGTCGTGGCGGTCGGGGCGACGGTCCTCGGGGTCACGGTCGCCTACAACCTGACGTCGGCCGCGGCAGGCCGCTTCGGCAACGCGGACCTGTTCATCCTGGTGGACGGCTCCGATCCCGACCGACGCGACGCCGACCTCGCCGCCATCGACGCGGGGCTCGCCGACACCGAGCTGATCGGCTCCCGCAACGTGCAGGCCCCGGGCTCGTTCGATCCACTGGAGCTGCGTTCCCAAGACCCCGACGGGCCGCTCGGCAACCCGATGCTCGACCTCCGTCGAGGTCGTTACCCCACGGCGGGCGACCAGATGGCCGTCACGGACGACGTCGCCGCGACCTTTGGGCTCTCCGTCGGCGACCGGTTCACCGTCGACGCGACGGAACGGACCGTGGTCGGCGTCGTGGAGAACCCCGGCAACCTGCACGACGAGTTCGCACTCGTGTCGCCCGGCGCACTCGACCTCCCCGAGACCGTCACGGTCCTGGTCGACGCGGACCGCGCCGAGTTCCGGGCGTTCCAGGACGCGTCCGGCAGCGCCTGGGACCACGAGTGGCGCGGGAGCGCCGCCGCCGACACGGCGAGCGGCACGCTCGCGTTCGCCACCGTCGGGATGTTGCTGGTCGGCCTGGTATCGGCAGCGGGGTTCGTGGTCGTCGCGCAGCGGCGGCTCCGCCACCTGGGCCTGATCGCCGCCATCGGCGCCACCGCGAAGCACCTTCGCCTGGTGATGGTGGCCAACGGCCTGCTGGTCGGCGCGAGCGCAGCGGTCGCCGGAACCGTCGTCGCCATCGCGGGCTGGCTCGCATTGGCGCCGCGCCTGGAGCCCGCTGCCGGACACCGGATCGACGCCACCAGCCTGCCCGTCGGCCAGATCGGCCTGAGCATCGCCATCGCCATCGTGACCGCGACGGTCGCAGCCTGGTGGCCCGCACGCATGGTCTCCCGGCTCCCGATCACCACGGCGCTCTCGGCCCGACCGCCCCGACCGCGGCCGGTGCGCCGACGCGCTGTCGTCGCGGCGCTCCTGGTGCTGTGCGGCCTCGGGTGCCTGATCCTCGCCGACCAGACCAACGGCGGGCTGGTCGTCGCGGGGACGGTGGCCGTCGCCGTCGGCATGATGCTCGCCAGCCCCGTGGCCGTCAGCTTGGCGGGCCGGACGGCGCAGCGGTTCCGGGTCGGCGCCCGCCTTGCGCTGCGTGACCTGTCCCGCTACCAGGTCCGTTCGGCCGCGGCACTCGCGGCGATCAGCTTCGCCCTTGGCATCCCCGTGGCGATCGTGGTCACCGCCACCGCCGCCGAGTGGAGCGCTGACGCCGGCAACTTGTCGGACCGCCAACTGATGGTCCGGGTGGTCGACGTCGCCTACGACGTGGCCCTCGCTCCGGACCGGACCCCGGCCCAGTTGGCGCGGCTAGGACGCCAGGTCGGCGGGATGGCTGCCGCCGTGGGCGACGCACGGGTGGTACCGCTCGCCATGGCGATCCGCCCCGACGCCGAGTCGATCCCCAGCTTCGAGGGCGGGGACGGCGGGCTACGGACGGTTTCGCTCGGCCAGCCGGTGGACGAGAACACCATGCACGACACGGTCTCCTACGTCGCCACGCCGGATGTGCTCGACTACTACGGGATCGACGCCGCCACGGTCGATCCGGACACCGACGTGTTCACGGCGCTGGAGAGCGAGCTGCTGCTCCCGAGTGAGGACCGGTCGCCGCCGGAGGTGATCACGGACCGGGTGCAGCTCGACACACCCGCCTATCAGTCCGCGCCGATCACGCTGTTCACCCCCGCCGCGCTGCGCCGCCACGGCTGGGAGACCACGCCGGCGGCCTGGCTGATCGAGACGGCCGAGCCGCTGACCAGCGACCAGCGCGCCGCGGCCCGCGACCTAGCGAGCGATGCCGGCCTGACCGTCGAGACCCGCTTCGACGAACGCCAGCTCTGGGTCCTGCGCGACGGCGCCACGCTGGTCGGAGCAGCACTCGCGCTCGGGATCGTCGCCATGGCCGTCGGCCTGGTCCGCACTGAGGCGGCAGGCGACCTGCGCACCCTGACCGCCACCGGCGCGAGCAGCCGGGTACGGCGCACGGTCACCAGCACGACCGCGGGCGCCCTCGCCCTGCTCGGCGTCGGGCTCGGCACCGTCGGCGCCTACCTCGCGCTCGGCGCCGGGTACCTCGGCGAGCTGTCGACGCTGCGTCATCTGCCTCTCGGTCACCTGGCAACGCTCATCGTCGGTGTGCCCGTGGCTGCCGCCGCCGCGGGCTGGCTGGTCGCCGGCCGCGAGCCGCGGCGGCTCAGTCGTGCAGGGGACGCTGCGGGGTGACCGCCAGCGCGTCGACGATCCCGGGGTCGGCGCACGCCCGGGCGAACGCGTCGAGGCGACGGCGGATGTCGCGGCCCAGCAGCCACACGCCGATCCGGTCGGCCAGCGGCGCGAGCCACGCGGGACGGCTGGTGAAGTTGTAGCGCCAGGTCGCCTCGGTGCCCCCGTCGTCGGTCGGGGTGAAGTTCCACCCGCCGGAGAACGTCTTGAAGAACCACGGCCCCTCGACCATCCGCATCCCGACGTGGGTCGGCGGCCGGTAGGTCACATACTCGGAGACCATGACCAGGCGGTGCCGCGACCTGGTCCAGGTCTTGACGCCCTTGCCCGCCTGGGCGGCGCCGTCGAGCAGCCGCTGCTCGCGCACGAAGGGATCCCAGCGGTAACGCAGCTCGCCATAGGTCTGGGACAGCAGGAAGGTTCGGTCGGGGTCGAGGGTGACCACGACCGTGGCGTCGACACGGGGCACGCACCATCTTGTCTGCTGCGACAACCGGCAGGATGTCGGGATGACCGACGAGCATCCGGTGGCGAGCGACGACGACCCATACCTCTGGCTGGAGGACGTCACCGGCGAGGCGGCGCTCGACTGGGTCCGGGAACGCAACGCCGAGACGTTCGCCGAGCTGACCGGGAACGACCGGTACGAGGGCCTGAAGGCCGAGATCCTCGAAGCGCTCGACGCCGATGACCGCATCCCGTACGTGGTCCGCCGGGCCGGGTACCTCTATAACTTCTGGCGCGACGCCGCCTATCCGCGGGGGCTGTGGCGGCGCACGACGCTCGAGTCCTACCGCACCGCCGACCCCCAGTGGCAGGTGCTCGTCGACGTCGACGCGCTTGCCGAGTCCGAGGACGAGAACTGGGTGTGGCACGGTGCCACCGTGCTGCGCCCGGATCACCGCCGGGCCTTGATCCAGCTGTCACGGGGCGGGGCGGACGCGACGATCGTCCGCGAGTTCGACCTGGACGACCGGGCCTTCGTGCCCGACGGGTTCGCGTTGCCCGAAGCCAAGAGCAGCGTCGGCTGGATCGACGTCGACCACATCTACGTCGGGACCGATTTCGGGCCGGGTTCGCTCACCAGCTCCGGCTATCCCCGGTTGGCCAAGCGCTGGCAGCGTGGCACCTCACTGGAGGAAGCCGAGCTGGTGTTCGAGGGCAAGCCCGACGACGTCGCCGCCTACGCCGTGCACGACCCGACCGAGGGCTTCGAGCGCGACTTCGCCGGCCGAGCCCCCGACCTCTACACCAGCGAGGAGTTCCTGCTCAGGCCGGACGGGAGCTTGGCCAAGATCGAGGTTCCCGACGACGCTGACACCAGTGTCCACCGGGAGTGGCTGTTGATCATGCTGCGCAGCCCCTGGTCGGTGGACGCCGTCGAGTATCCGGCTGGCGCCCTGCTCAGCGCGCCTTTCGACGACTTCCTGGCGGGTGACCGAGACCTGGCGATCCTGTTCGAGCCCGACGACCATCGGTCGCTGAGCGGCTTCACCTGGACCCGCCACCACCTGCTGCTCAGCACGCTGGCCGACGTCAAGACCGTGCTGGAGGTGCTCACCCCGACGGCCGACGGCGGCCTGGAGCGCACCGAACTGGCAGGCGTGCCCCACCTCGGCGTGGCCGACGTGATCGACACCGATCCGGACTACAGCGACGAGTACTTCCTCGATACGCAGTCCTTCACCGAGCCGTCGACCTTGCGCCGGGGCATCGTCGGCGAACCGGACACCGTCGAGGTGCTGCGCCAGGCCCCCAGCCGTTTCGACGCAACGGGCCTCGAAGCCCGCCAGCACTTCGCCACCTCCGAGGACGGGACCCAGGTCCCGTACTTCGTGGTCGGTCCGCCGGACCCGTCGGACGGGCCGACGCTGATGACGGGCTACGGGGGCTTCGAGGTGCCCATGACGCCGTCCTACAGCGCGATCGCCGGTCGTGGCTGGCTGGCGCGTGGCGGCACCTACGTGATCGCCAACATCCGGGGTGGCGGCGAGTACGGGCCCCGCTGGCACCAGGCGGCGCTGCGCGAGCGACGCCCCCGGGCTTACGAGGACTTCGCCGCCGTCGCCCGTGACCTGGTCACCCGGGGCATCACCACGCCCGACCGGCTCGGCACCTATGGCGGCAGCAACGGCGGCCTGTTGATGGGCGTGATGCTCACCACCTATCCCGAGCTGTTCGGCGCGATCGTCGCCCAGGTGCCGGTGCTGGACATGCGCCGCTACCACCTGCTGCTGGCCGGCGCGTCGTGGATGGCCGAGTGGGGCAACCCCGACGATCCGAAGGATTGGGCCTTTCTGCGCACCTACTCGCCCTACCATCTGCTGCGGCCGGGCCGCGACTACCCACCCGTCCTGCTGGTGACCTCGACCCGCGACGATCGGGTCCATCCCGGTCACGCCCGCAAGATGATGGCCAAGCTCGCCGAGCTCGGCGTCGACGCTCGCTACTACGAGAACATCGAAGGCGGCCATGGAGCCGCCGCGAACAACGAGCAGACCGCCGTCATGTGGGCCCTGGCCTTCGAGTTCCTGTGGGCGCAGCTCGCCTGGGCGACGCCGACCCAGATCGGGTAGTCGGTGTCGCCACCCTCGAACGTGACCCACACCAGGTCGCCGACCGCCGGGGTGGCCGCGCCGCCCGGCGGGAGGGAGGGCACCGCCCACCCCCCGGCCTCGGTGCCCTCACACCTCGGCGACGATGACGCGCAGCCGGTGCTCGCCGATCGGATCGGCGTCGTCCACCACGCTGCGGTGGTACCTGCCCCCCAAAGCCGCTCGCCATGATCGCAGTCTGCCTCGTTGCGCTCAGGAGAGCTTCGTATAGTCGACGGACCACCAGCGAGTCGGGCGCATCGAGAACTTGAGGTTGCCTTCCCCCTCCGTGCTGGCCACGTAGGCGTCGCCCAGCTCCGGGCCGAAGTAGCGGTGCGCCAGCGGGCGTCGGTCGGCTTCGAGATCGGCCGGTGCCACCTCGACGATCGGTCCCTCGACGCTGACGTACTTGTAGAAGGGCGGCTCCTCGGTCTGCGCGCAGAGGCTGAAGCGCCGGGCGGCGTTCAACAGCCTTCCCTTGAGGGATTCGGCGCCGGTGATGATCCACACGAGCCCCCCGGGCTCGTAGCCGTACCAGATCGGGACGGTGAGCGGCG
>JBOGHK010000078.1:0-21645 GCA_050744325.1 Acidimicrobiales bacterium | reverse complement strand
TCTCAGGGCCCGCGACGTGCGCGGCTTGGGCCGCGCAGTCCGGCCCGGCGGATGAGCCTCCTCTGCCCAGGAGCCCTGCGGACTCCCAATGGCCTGGCCAGCCAGGGCCCCGATGGTGGGTTCGACGTCTTCGTGGACGACGGCACCTACCTCCGGTCCGGGGTATGGCGACGCCG
The DNA here is from genome assembly GCA_050744325.1 of Acidimicrobiales bacterium. Taxonomy (GTDB): domain Bacteria; phylum Actinomycetota; class Acidimicrobiia; order Acidimicrobiales; family VFJN01; genus DASXTK01. Next base: position 21,469 of record JBOGHK010000078.1, on the reverse strand, counting down.
GTCCCTGAGACGAGCGACGACGGCCTCGTCGTGGCGTCTGTGCGGTCCACCGGGTGTCAGTCGGGCGGCTCCCATTCCCACAGCTCGACCTCGATGCGCAGATACGGGGTGATCAGTCCCGCCAGATCGCCTTCGCTGGTCGTCGTGACGGCACGGAACCGGTAGTCGAGTCGGCCAACGAGCTCGGTCTGCTGGGTTGCGATCCAGGAGTCGTCCTCCTGCGTCCACACCAGGGGGACGGGTGTGTTGGAGCTGGACGCCATGTCGGCGTCGACGTCACCAGCGCCGACGAGCACGAGCTCGCCCTCGTCGTCGATCGCAGCACCGTTGGCGACGACGCCCTCGATGTCCGAGTCCGGGGTCGGCTCGACGGTGCCGACGTCGGCCACTGCGTCGTTGGCACCGAGAAGCTGCACGACCGTCGTGCTGTGCCCGGCATCGTCGCGGCGCCAGCCGACGGCGACCTCGCCCGACGCCACCGGGGTGAGCAGGTCGACGCCCTCCGTCCCGGAAGGCAAGCTGTCCTCGTCGATCAAGGCCCAGGCGTGTCCGTCCTCCGATGACCACAGACGCGCGTCACCGCCCGCTGTCACCGCGGCGAGGACCAGGCGCGCGCCGTCACCGGTGACGCGGAGGCTGTCCAGAGGCCCGTCGATCCCCAGGTCGGGCTGCGACGGTTCCCAGCCCCCGTCGCCCGTGGCCGTCCAAGCGACGATGTCCTCAGGGACCGGCCCGCCCGTCGGCCCGTCGTCCACGGGCGGTGAGGGCCCGGTGAGCGCCAGCACGACGGCCGTGTCGCCTACGCGGCCGGCGCCGACGCGATCGAAGGCGATGGTTGTGCCGGCCGCGGGCACCAGGGCGTCGCCGGCGAGCGGCGCCGCCGACCCCACCCCCGGTCCTCGCCAGGCCACCAGGCCGACGACGAGGTCGCCCGGCCTGGCACGGATATCCGCTACCGCCACCCAGGCGTCGTCGTCCGCCGTGGACACGGTCGTGGGCGTCAACGTCGACCCGACCGAGGTCGCCGGCGGTGCCAGCTCGACGACCTCGGGGAAGTCACCGTCTGTCGACTGGAAGTGGGCGAGCGCGTGGTCCCCCGGGGCGCGCCCGAGCCAGGACAAACGGCCCGGGGTAGAGGCGGTCGCGACCTCGTCGTAGGACTGGACGTCCAGATGGCCGATGATGTCGGTTCGCCGCCACCCTGCGAGCGGGGTCGAGCCGTCGGCACCGTCGGTGTCGCCATCGCCACCACCGCACGCAGCCAGGACCGTGGCGAGCGCGGCAGCGACAGCGCGTCCCGTGCGCCGATCGCGCGCCCGGCTGAGGTTCTGTTCGAGGACCACCAGGCATTCTTACCGTCCCGTAAAGCCGGCGTCCTTACCGTCCCGTGAAGCCGGCATCGCACCTGACGGCGGAACCCGCGTCGACGCCCCGACGATCTCCGCTGACGGGCATCGACTACCTCGCCCTGGTCGACCAGCGCCGCCGCGCGAGCTGGCCGGCATCGTGGCGGCCAGCAGCGCTGCGTCCCTGTCAGACGTCCTCGGGGCCCAGCCTCCGTAGCTGCGTGGCGTCTCTTTCGGAACGAGCCGAAGGGGATCGCGGCATGCGAGGAGGTATCCAGAAGAAGGGCAGCAACTACTACGCCGTCGTTCATGACGGCATCGACCCCGGCACCGGGGACCGGGGGCAGCGCTCGTCGTCATGGCGGTGATCGTCGGGGCTGCCTCGGATGTCGGCGCCGCCATCGTCACCGGTGACGGTGGACACGTGCTCGACCTCGTCGCCGCGTAGTTGAAGCAGCTACGGGCCGCAGCAGTCATCCTCGTAGCTGCCGTGTGTGCTTCGGCGCCGTGCCCAGCCACCGTTGCAGCATGGGGCATCGTCGGATTCGCGATCTCTGTCGGCACCTTCGGACAAGCCCTCGACCTGCCCCAACGGTACTCAGCCCTGTCACCGTTCGCGCACCCCGTCCAGAGCCGGTGGAGATGCCGCTCTCGGGTATGGTCGGCAAGAGATCGTGCTCGGATGTCACATCGAAGCCCGGGCTGGTGTCTTCATGTCGCTCTCATCGACAGGAGGAGCGACATGTCCAGCACGACACGGATTCCCAAGGCGGAGATCACCGGCGTCTCCGGGGCGCTCATCAAGCGGCTCAGCAGGAAGAGGCTCGGCGACGTGCCGGAGCCAGTCGGGGTGTACTGGCACAACCGCCGGGTCCTGAAGACCTTCTTCGCCGTCAGCAGTAAGGCCGGCAAGTGGAACGCTTGTGACGAGAGTCTGAAGGCACTGGCACACATGGCTGCGGCGTCGCTGATCGGCTGCAGCTTCTGCCTGGACCTCGGCTACTTCATGGCCCACAAGGACGGGGCCGACGGGCTCGACGTCGCCAAGGCGCGTGAAGTTCCCCGGTGGCGCGGGTCTGACGTGTTCACGGTGCTGGAGCGAGACGTCATGGAGTACGCCGAGGCGATGAGCCAGACCCCGCCCACCGCCACCGACGAGCTGTCCGCCCGGTTGCTCGACCAGCTCGGCGAGCCCGCGCTGGTGGAGCTCACCGCCTTCATCGCGCTGTCGAACTTCGTCGCCCGCAGCAACACCGCGTTCGGCATCACGGCACAGGGCTTCTCGGACGCCTGTGGGTTGCCGCCGATCGCTACCCCGTCGACGGACGCATTCGACTTGGCATGAGCGCCGACGCGTTCGTCGCCCATCGCAGCCTGCTGTTCACGGTCGCCTACGAGATGCTGGGCTCCGCTGCCGACGCCGAGGACGTCGTCCAGGAGACCTGGCTGCGGTGGGCCGACGTTGACCACGCCGAGGTGCGCGACCCACGCGCCTACCTGATCCGCATCGTCACCCGCCAGGCGCTGAACCGGCTGCGGACCCTGGCGCGACGACGCGAGGACTACGTCGGCGAGTGGCTGCCGGAACCGCTGCTGACGAGCCCCGACATCGCGGCCGACGTCGAGCTCGCCGAGAGCCTGTCGATCGCGATGCTCACCGTGCTCGAGGCCCTGGGTCCCGCCGAGCGGGCCGTGTTCGTGCTCCGCGAGGTGTTCGACACCCCCTACGACGAGATCGCCGCGGCGGTCGGCAAGTCACCCGCCGCCGTGCGCCAGATCGCCCACCGGGCACGCGACCACGTCGCCGCGCGGCGCCCGCGCACGCCGGTCACCACGACCGAGCAGCAGCATGCCGTGGACCGGTTCCTCGCCGCCGTCCGACACGGCGACCTGCAAGGCCTCCTGGACGTCCTCGCGCCCGACGTCGTCGCCGTCGCCGACGGCGGCGGCCTGGTCGCCGCGGCTCGTCGCCCGGTCGAGGGCGCCGAGCGGGTGGCTGACCTCCTCATCCGCCTCGCCCAGCTCGCCGACGTCGAGACCAAGGCCGTCTGGCTCAACGGGTCACCCGGCGCCCTGATAGGCGTCGGCGGTGAGCTCCACGGCGCGGTGAGCCTCTCCGTCGAAGACGGTCGGATCACCCACATCTACGCCATCAGCAACCCACACAAGCTCGCCCGACTCGACGACGTCGCTACCGTCACACGGTCCTGACCCCAGGTCGCACCGCCGCCAGGGTCCCGCTTGATGGTGGAGCCATGCCCGGGACACAACCACGACACGCATCGAACCTCGCCGAAGCCCTCACCGCCATCAACCGCGTCAAGCAGCGACCTGCTCGACGAGATGGACGACGTCATAGTCCCTCGTCGAGCCGACGCACTGGCTCAGCTGGGACCTCACCGCCTCCATGGAAGGCCTCGCGGCCCGTGGCGTGGATCCAACCGAGGCCGACACCTGGTTCCGCTCTGACAACTGACAGGCGTGGTGGTCCCCGCCGTCGGAGCTTCAACGTCGTCGAGCCCGTCCGAGCGGTCGTCGCCATCCAGAACTACCTGGTCGGCACGTCGCAGATCGCCCAGACCACCCTGCGCAGCATCCTCGGCCAGGTCGAGCTCCACGACCTGCTGATCAAGCGCGACGAGATCAACCAGCAGCTCCAGCAGATCATCGACGACCTCACCAACCCATGGGGCATCAAGGTCACGTTGGTCGAGGTCAAGGACGTCGAGCTGCCCGAAACCATGCGCCGTGCCATGGGCCGCCAGGCCGAGGCGGAGCGCGAGCGGCGCTCCAAGGTCATCCACGCCCAAGGCGAGCTGGAAGCCGCCGAGTCCCTCGGGCAGGCCGCGGCGGTGCTCGAAAGCCACCCGGCGGCCATGCAGCTGCGACAGCTGTCGACCATGGTCGAGGTGGCGGCCGGCGAGAACTCGACGCTGATCTCCCGATCCCCGTGGAGCTGCTCCACCTCGTGGACGCGCTAGCCCATCGCGACCAGGCGTCGCCGACGTGACCCAACACGTCCCCGAAATCCGGCGCTCGTCGAGTACGTCTCGGACCTCCGTGAGCCACTCGGGCTTGACGAACAGCGCGTCGGCCATCTCGGGCGACGGTTGCGGCAGGTGCTCGTGGTGGGGCCGCGTGGGTGGGGTCTCGACGGCATCGACGAGGGCGGCGTCCGTGGGTTCGCCGAGCTGGTCGATCAACTCCACGTCGGCAGTGAGGTCGATCAGGGTCCGTCCGGTCTGAAGGCGGGCCGGGAGCGGCGCCGGCAGGTCGGAGAAGTCGATCGAGGCGTCGGGGTTGCGCCACTGGACCGATCGCCGGAGGTTGGTGCGGTTGCCTTCGGATGCCTCGTGCATCCAGTCGCCGGCAATGTCGCCGACGTAGACCTGTCCTTCGCTGGTGGTCAGCACCAGGTCGCCTTCCCGCATCCGGGTTACGAACGCGACGATCTCCTCGGACTTGGCCCGGAGCTCGTGGTGGGACAGGTGGGAGTACGCCTCATCAACTACGGCCCGCTGGTCGGCCGGCTCGATTCCCTGCTCGATCGGCGGCAGTTGCGACCCAGCCACACTGCAGAAACCGTCTGTGAGCCAGTTCGGCACGACGTTGACCCCGGTCACAGACGATCCCCGCAGCAGCCAGGCCCGCCGTTTCGGGCGACTCTTGCGCCAGTCGTCGTAGATGGCCTCCGCTGCGTCCCGGAAGCTGACCGGGTCGGGATATTGCGCGAGCGCGGCGGCACCCTTCGGGGTGATCGACCACTTCCCCCCGCCGTCCTGGGACAGCCACTCGGTACCTCGGGTGAGGATGACAGACGACCAGTTCACCCTGTTGAGCCAGTGGGGGCCGCCATCGGCTTCGGGGGCAAGCTCGTCGCCGTTTGGCTGGAGGACTCGTTCGAGGTGGGCGAACACCTCAGTCTTGTCGGCCTCCTGGCGCTGGGCCAGGAAGTTCATCAGCTCCCGGAGGTACTGGCCCATCCGTTCATTTGCGATGGCCATCACGCATCACCTCTGTTGGCCGGATGGCGAGGTCCCTACCCGGGCGGGGCATCAAGCGACGACAAGAACTGCTCGCCGGACTCGATGGCGGTCGCCAGTCGGTCGTAGTTCTCCAAGACCAGTCGCCGGGTTCGCTCCTCGCCGTACTTCTTTCGGTCGTTGCTATGCACGATGGGGAACGTCCCGAGGATGTAGTCGACGTCGTCCTTACCGATCCCGTACAGGTGGAAGAACGCCCCATCGAGCTCCGCCCGCAGGACCGTCCGCCGCGCCTCGTCCCACACGAAGGGTGGCCCCGAATCTCCAAGATCGCGGGCGAACGGCTCCATATCCCAAGCCGTGTAGGTCACCTCCAAGACACGAAGCCGTATCCAGTCGGCAATCGTTATGGCCTGATCCCACGGCGCCTTCGGCTCAAACGCCGAAGGAGGTAGCACGGGCACTTGCTCAGATGTGCCTTGCGGGATCGAAGGCTGAGAAAACGAGTTTCGCAAGCAAAAGTCGAGCGGGAACGAGTTGTAGCAGGAGGAGAGCAAGACGAGGCCAAGTGCGTCGGGTCCGGAGCTGAGGATCCAGCCGTACGACGCCGCACCCCAAGGCAGAACCGAAGCGATACAGGTTCGTTCATCGAAGGTGCGTGCGACACGTCGATGCCCCAGAAGGGCAGCCCGGCGATGGCGGACAACCGCGTCGAGATGCTCGAACCGATGGTCCGGGAGGCAGGGTTCGCTCAGGTCAGCAGCGGCTCTGTCCGTCCTTGGACGTACTTCGTCGGGGCGGTGAAGCCAACCGCGGCTGGCTGACCTGGTTCTACACGCTCGCCAGGGCGGCGGTCGGTGACATGCGAGCGGCGCGTGCCGCGGGGTACGCGCCGGCGAGGGCTCCGACGAGGATCGTCGCCGCGGCCGCGCCGGCGAGGACCCAGGCCGGCAGGGCGACGGGCCAGTCGCGGCTGGACGCGAAGACGGCGGTGACGATGCCGCCGAGCGAGGCGCCGGCGATCCCGCCGAGGCCGGCGAGGAGCACGGATTCGCCGAGGAACTGGGTGCGGATGTGGCCGCGGGTGGCGCCGAGCGCTCGGCGCAGGCCGATCTCGGTGCGTCGTTCGAGCACGGCGATGACCATGGTGTTGGCGACGCCGATGCCGCCGACGAGCAAGGCGACGCCGCCGAGGGCGAGCAGCAGGGTGATCAGCGTGTCGTCGGTGGTGGTCTGGGCGGCCAGGGCGTCGGAGGGGCGGCTGACGGTGACCTCTTCGGGGTTCTGGGGGTTCACGGTGCCCGGCAGCAGGGCGCGGACGTCGTCGACTTGAGTTTCGGGTGAGCGTTCGTGGAGGCGGGTGGGTGAGCCGTCGAAGCCGAGGAGGTCCTGGGCGACCGGCCAGCCGACGAGCGCGGCGGTGTCGAGCTCGGGTGCCAGCGGTGCCGGTTCGAGGATGCCGACGACGCTGAACCGGCGCTCGCCGAGCCAGACGGCGACGCTGCCGTCGGTCCGGGCGATGCCGAGTCGCTCGGCGGCGGTAGCCCCGAGCACCACGGTCGGGAAGCTGGTCAGGGCGTCGTCCAGCCAGCGGCCCGCAGCGACCTGGGCGCTGACTGCGGCGAGCAGGTCGGGGCGAGCGGCAAGGGCGGTGATGCCGTTAGTGAGGTCCTCGTCGATGCGGTCGTTGCGGTAGACGTAGGTGTTGGGGATCGCGCCGACAGCGCTGACCGAGGTGACCGCCTCGATTCGGGCGACCATGTCGACGCTCTCGGGGGGCAGTCTGGCGGGTTCGCCGCTCAGGAGCGTTTGGCCGGGCTCGACGGTGAGCAGGTTGGTGCCGAGCGCTTGGAGTTGCTGGTCGATCTCGGCTCGGCTGCTGGCGGAGATCCCGACGACGGTGACCATGGCCGCGATGCCGACGGCGATGCCGAGCGCGGACAGGACGACCCGCAGCGGCCGTGCCCTGAGGCCGGTGCCCGCGACCCGCAGCGCGTCGCGCGGTTGCAGCTTCGAGGAGGCGCTCACCGTGTTGGAGCTCCGGTCGTGGCGGCGAGATCGTCGGCGACGATGTGGCCGTCGCGTATGTGGACCTGCCGGGGCAGCATGGCAGCGACCTCGGTGTCGTGGGTGATGACCACGATGGTGGTCCCCGATCGGTGAAGTCCGCGCAGCAGGTCGATCACCGCGGCCCCGGATTCGCTGTCGAGGGCGCCGGTGGGTTCGTCCGCGAGCAGCACCGCGGGTCGACCGACGAGCGCTCGGGCCACGGCGACCCGCTGGCGCTGGCCCCCGGACAGTTCGTGGGGCCGGTGGTGGGTTCGGTCGGCGAGCCCGACGTACGCCAGGGTCAGCGCGGCGTGGCGGCGACGCTCGGGCAGGGGCTGGCCGGTGTAGAGCAGCCCGTCGGCCACGTTGTCCAGCGCCCTGACCCCGGGCGCCAGGAAGAACTGCTGGAACACGAACCCGATCCGATGCGCCCGCAGCGCCGAGAGCTGCCGGTCGCTCAGGGCGGCGACGTCGTGTCCGTCGATGTGCACGGTGCCGGCGTCGGCGCGGTCGAGCGTGCCCAGGATGTTCAACAGCGTGGTCTTGCCTGACCCGGATGGACCGACGATGCCGACCAGCTCGCCGGGCGCGATGCGCAGGTCGACCTCCCGCAGCGCCCGCACCGGCGGTTGGCCTGGGTAGGTGCGGGTGACCCCGGTCAGCTCGACCACCGCGGCCTGGCTCTGGGCCGGTGCTGCGGCAGCGGCGCTGCTGGCCGCGCGGGCCGTAGGGGTCGTGGTTGTCACCGTCCGGCTACCCCGACGACGGTGCCTTCGGTGATGTCAGGTGAGGTGATCTCGACTTTGCCCTCGGCGAACAGGCCAGTCTCGACTGGGACGATCGATGTGGTGCCGTCGTCGACGACCTCCAGGCCGTAGCCGCCCTCGGCCAGGGCGAGCAGCGCGGTCACGGTTACCAGCAGGACGTCGAGTCGTTCGTCGATCGCGACCACGACCTCCGCCGCGGCGCCGATCAGTTCCTCGGGGGCGTTGTCGGCCAGGGCGACCTCGACCTGTACGGCCGTCTCGGCGGTGGCCTCGTCGGCCATGGGATCGGGGCTGGAGGGGACCACCGTGGTGGCCGCCACGGTGCCGGCCACACCGGCGCCGTCGGGCAGTACCACGGTGACTGCGGTGTCGACGGCGAGGCGGTCGAGGTCGTCGACGTCGACCTCGAGATAGACGACCTGGTCGGGTCCGACCAGGTCGAGAACCGGGGCACCGGGAGCGATCACGTCGCCGACCCCGGAGCGCAGCATCTCGATGCGGCCACCCTGCGGCGCGAAGACGACCGCGCCCCGCGCCACGGTGCCCGTCGGGTCGGCGCCGATGGCCTGCTGCCATGCGCTCACCGCTGTGGCCGTGGCGGCGTCGTAGCGGTCGTCGACGTCGAGGCCGGTGTAGCCCAGGTCGGCCAGGTTGGCTTCGAGCTGGCCGACGTCGACGCCGACGTCCCCCGCCTGGAGGTCCCGGTACATCGGCACGTCGCCGACCAGGAGGCTCACCGGTTGTTCGTCCAGCCGGTACAACACGTCACCGCGCCCGACGCTGGCACCTTGCTGGGACAAGCGGGTCACCGTCCCGCCGATGCTGCTGCGGACGGTGAGCGGTGCGCCACGGGCCAGGGTGCCGTCCCAGGTCTCGGTGGCCGAGATCGTCCCTCGTTCGACGGTGGCCGTGGCGACAGGCCCCGGCGCGTCGGCTCCTTCGTCGGCCGACGGGTCGGCCACCCACCACCACGCCCCCACCCCCAGCGCAGCGACGACGACCGCCGCGGCCACCCCGAACCAGGCTCTGCGGCGATGAGGGCGCCGGGGGGTCTGGTTCGCATCGGGGTGATCGGGCTCCTCGGGCTCGCCGGTGATGCCGATGGCGGCGGGGCCTGCTGTGGCTTCATCCACCGCGGTCACTGGTCTGCTCCGCTGAGCACGTCGCGGCACGCCTCCATGGCGGGCCTCAGCTCGTCCTGGTCGATGTCCAGCAGCGCCCCGTCCTCGAACAGGTTGTCGGGCACATCGAGACCCTGCTCGCGCAGGCACTCGGCCAGAGCGAGCACGGCTTCGTCGTCGCCTCCGTGGGCGGCTCCCGCATAGGTGGGGAAGAAGTCCTCGCACGCGGCGATGGCGTTCTGGAGGGTCGTGTCGTCGTACTGGCCGACGACGCTGTGGAAGGCGTCGAAGAAGCCGTCCTGGTCGGGCGCCGGGTCGGGCATGTCGACTCCGTTGCTGCGCATGCACTCGGCGAAGACCAGCGCCTCGGCATCCGCATCCGGCGACGCGGCCTCGCTGGCCGAGCCGACGTCGCCGTCGGGTGCCGCCGAGGCTGCCCCGTCGTCGTCCGATCCACCGCAGCCGGCCAGGGCCAACAGCGCGATCGCTGTGACCGCGGCGAAGACGCGGAGTGCTCGATCTGTCATGTTCGCTCCCTTGGTCAGTGCGCGTTGGGTCCGACGACGCCGACGAGGTGGAGGATCACCATCACTGCGAGCAGGGCGGCGACGACGGCGACCGCGATCCAGGTGGCCCGGCTGACCGGGCGGGTGGATCGCTGGTGGGCGTCGGCGTCGTCGGTTTCGGGGTGGGAAGGCAGGTCCATGGGGGTGTTCCAGGTCCAGGGGTCAGACGTCTCGGGTGGTGGTGGTGCGGATGCCGGCCAACGCGAACGCGGCGGCGTAGACGGCGAGCACCGCGGCCGCGGACAGGGGCGAGAGGAGGCCGTCGATGGGGGTGCGGACCACGGCCTGTCCCGCGGCAGCAGGGAGCCAGCGGCCGATGTCGGGGACCAGGTTGACCAGGGTGTGCTCGACGACGGCGAGCCAGGCGAGAGCCGCGGCGACCGCGACCACCTGATTGCGGACCAGCGCGCCGATCCCAACTCCGATGACCGCGAACAGGGTGCTGTAGGCAAGCGTCCCCGCGACCGCCAGCCACACCTCGGCGGTGTCGAGCGGGAAGGTCGCGCCTTCGAGCCGGTAGAGGAGACCGGCGCCACCGATGCACACCACCGAGAAGACCGCCCCGGTAGCGAGCCCGACCGCCGCAGCGGTCACGGTCTTGGCCACGACGAGGGGGTAGCGCCGGGGGGTGGTGAGGAACGTGTCGGCGGCGGTGCCGTGGCGGTGCTCCCCCGCCGCCATGAGGATGCCGACGACCAGCACGACGATCGCGCCGGTGCCGGTGACGGCCAGCACGTGGCGCACGCCGCGGGTCGATTCGAGCGCGGTCGCGCTGTCGGCGGACAGGACCTCGCCGACGACCGCGGCGAACGACAGGACCACCGCCGCCGGGATCATGCCGTAGAGCAGCCGGGTCGTGCGCAGCTTGAGCCACTCGGCCGCGACCAGGTCGCTCATCGTCCGTTGCCTCCGGTGGCATCGAGGAACAGCGCTTCGAGGGACTCACTCGCCCCGAGCCGGCTCAGCTCGGTCACCGCGACACCAGCCCGGGCGGCGATGCCGCCGATCACGGCCGGGTCGCGGCCGGTGACCTCGATCGCGCCGTCTGGGAGCAGGTCGTGGTCGGTGCCGGCGGTGCGCAGCGCCGCGAGCATGGGCTCGGTGCGGTCGACCCGCACCCGCATCCGGCCGTCGGTCAGCTCGGCGATGTCGCTCTCGGCGACCAGGGTGCCGTCGCGGATGATGACGACCCGGTCGACGGCCTGAGCGACCTCGGCCAGCAGGTGGCTGGACACCAGCACCGTGCGGCCTTCGGTGGCCCAGGCCCGCAGCAACTGGCGCACCCAGGCCACGCCTTGGGGGTCGAGGCCGTTGGACGGCTCGTCCAACACCAACACCCCGGGGTCGCCGAGCAGCGCGGCGGCGAGGCCCAGGCGCTGGCACATTCCCAACGAGTAGCCGCCGACCCGGCGATCCCCGGCACCGGCCAGGCCGAACAGGTCGAGCAGCGGATCGATCCTGGCGCCATCGAGACCTGCGGCCCGAGCCACGACCCGCAGGTGGTTGCGACCGCTGCGTCCGGGGTGGAAGCCGCTGGACTCCAGCACCGCCCCCACCCGGCGTCGGGGTGCGGTCAGATCCCGGTAGCGGCGGCCGTCGAGCAGCACCGTCCCCGAGGTGGGCTCGGCCAGGCCCAGCAGGCACCGCAGCGTGGTGGTCTTGCCGGCGCCGTTGGGCCCCAGGAAACCGGTCACCTTCCCCGCGGGCGCGGTGAAGCTCAGGTCATCGACGGCGCGCTGATCGCCGTAGGTCTTGGCCAGCCCGCGGACCTCGATCAACGCTCCCCCAGGCGCTGTAGGTCGTAGGCACCGATCTGGCGCCCCAGGACGGCACCGACCTCGTCGGAGTAGCGCCAGTGCGCACCGGCCCAGACCCGGGCGTCGACGTTGTCCCGGGTGAGAGCCTCCCACGGCGTCCCTCGGGGGTAGTCGAGGTTGACGACCTTGCCGTCGCCCCGCCGGTAGGTGGCCGTGAACCCGACGGGCACCCGCGGCCCAACCGAGTGCGTCAGCACCGCCTCCGCCGCCCCGGCGATGACGGCATGGGCGCTGGGGTACTCGGGGCTGGGTGGAGTCGGCAGGTACGAGCTCCAGCAGGTGTCGCCGCAGTGCGTTCGGGGCACGGGCGCCAGTGGACAACGACCGGGTCGGGTCGCGAAACGCCCGCTGGGGGGAACTTCGCCGTCCTCATTCCGTCGACATCGATCCCCCACCAGGGGGACTCGCAGAGCCGTACGCCCCCGTTACCCTCGGCATTCGTGTCGTCGACAGCGACAGTGCCCACGCACTGGGCTGACCAGAGAAGCCCCCGAGCGCTCCTCGAGATCGCCATCGCAACCGCGGTGCTCGTCGCCACCCTGGCCCAGCTCGCACACGGAGGGATCGGCCCGCTGCGACCCGCATCGCTCCTCGACCCCCACGGGGCCCGCTCCGGGGATCTGGACCTCCTCGGCTCCGCCCTCGCCGCCTGCTCCGCAGTGCCGCTGGTCGCCTGGCGGCGCGCCCCGCTGGCGGTGTTCACCACGACCGCCGCCGCCAGCGTCCTGCTCGCCGTCCTCGAATACCCCCGAACTCTCACCCTCGGCCCCGGTGTTGCCCTCTGCCTGCTGGCCGCCAGCCGCGCCCCGCAGACCCCGTGGACCCGGCGCACCACCCTCACCGTCACCGCACTGTTCGTCGCCTACCTGGCTGCTGCCGCTGTCGCGCAGGCGACCTTCCCCAGCAGCGAGCTCCTCCATAGCGGCCTCGTCTGGGTCGCCGCCTGGTTCGCCGGGGAACGGTCCCGGCTCCGCCGCGAGCAGATCGCGGACCTCCACGAGCGTGCCCAGCGCGCCGAGCGTGACGCCGAAAGGGAACGCCTCCTCGCCGCCGCCGAAGAGCGCGCCCGCATCGCCCGTGACCTTCACGACTCCGCGGGCCACGCCATCAACGTGATCGCGGTCCGCGCCGGCGCCGCCCGCCTACGCCACCGCCAAGACCCCGACCGCACCGTCCCCGCCCTGGAGGCCATCGAACAGCTCGCCCGCCATACCGCCACCGAGATCGACCACATCGTCGGCACCCTGCGCCAACCGACCAACTCCGACGGGGCCGTCGAAGCACCACCCGGCTTGGCATCGCTCGACACACTCATCGCCCAACACACGGCCGCCGGGCTCACGGTCACCCTCGACATCTCCGGCACCCCGCATGCCCTGCGCAGCAGCACCGACCAGGGCGCCTACCGCATCCTCCAAGAAGCCCTCACCAACGCCTCCCGCCACGGAACCGGCACCGCCCGCATCCAGGTCACCTACCGCCCCACCGGTATCGACATCACCATCGCCAACCCCGTCTCCACAAATGGCCGCCCACGGACGAGCGGTGGACACGGGCTGATCGGCATGCGCGAGCGCGCCACCCTCCTCGGCGGCAGCCTCGACCTCGACCGTACGAACGGCACCTTCCGCATCCACGCCCACATCCCCGACCAAGCCCACGGCCCGTGACCCGCGTCCTCATCGCCGACGACGACCACCTCATGCGCGCGGGACTCGGCGAGCTCCTCACCGCCGACACCGCCATCGACATCGTCGGCGAAGCCGCCACCGGACGCCAGGCCATCGACCAAACCCGCCGCCTCGCTCCCGACGTCGTGCTGATGGACGTCCGCATGCCCGACCTCGACGGCATCGCCGCCACCCGCGAGCTCACACGCGCCACCCCCGACACGAAGGTCCTGATCCTCACCACCTTCGAACAAGACGACTACATCTTCGGCGCCCTGCGGGCCGGCGCCTCCGGCTTCCTCCTCAAACGCACCCGCCCCGAAGACCTCATCGCCGCCGTCCACACCATCGCCGCCGGCGACGCCCTCCTCTCACCATCCATCACCCGCCGCGTCATCGACCGCATGGCCCGCCAACCCACCCCCCACCTCGGCGACCAGCCCGGAATCGACCAGCTCACACCGCGCGAACGCGAAGTCCTCCAACTGATCGCCCGCGGCCTCTCCAACCGCGAGATCGCCGCAGCGCTCACCGTCGAAGACTCCACCATCAGAACCCACGTCAAACGCATCCTGATGAAACTCAACCTCCGCGACCGCGTCCAAGCCGTCATCTACGCCTACGAAACCGGCCTCAACCAACCCACCCACTGACCCAGCCTCCAGCGCGCACGCGCCAAGCCGAGGCAGAACAGGTCAGCAGCGAGAATGGCCAACGAGATACCAGGTCACACCCTTCCACTGTTGCCCACCGGTGCCGAGCGTCGGTAGCTACCGGAACACCATGGCTACGAAGAGGCCATAGACAGCCAGCAGGATCAGGCCAGCCGGCCGGCCGAGACGGCGGTCCTGGCCCCCCAGGACCAGCATCGGGAGCGGCAACGCCGCAGCAGTCAGCGCCGCAGCACGGGCATCGATGTGACCAGCCGGGTGCACCAGGCCTGCGGCGCCCAGCGTGGCGGTGGCGTTGTACCCGGCCGAGCCCACGATCGCGGCGACAGCCAGCTCGCTGACGTCACGCCGGGCAGCGGCCCACGCCAAGGCCAGCAGCTCGGCGGTCGTGGCCAAGGCCACGAGGGTGAGACCCACTGCCGTGTCGGTCACCGACAGGGCGTCGACGACCCGCTCGGCGCCCTGCACCGCGAAGATGCCGCCCACCGCCATCACCACGATCCCCATGACAGCAAGCACCAACCCCACGTCGGTCCGCTCCCGCACAGCCACGGCTCTCTTGGTGCCGACGTCGTGGTCGTCGTCATCGTCGTCCTCGAGCGCTTCGGCCAGCCCACCTACGTGGCCCTGGCGGTCACCGTCGACGGTGAGCGGGACATCTTGGGGCTGTGGGCCGGCGGCGGCGGCGAAGGCGCCAAGTACTGGCTCCACGTGCTCACCGAGCTCCGCAACCGCGGCGTCCAAGACGGCGGCTGATGTTCATCTGCTGCCACCCCTCCCTCACGCCCGAGGCGCAGGTCACGCTCACCCTCCGGTTGATCGGCGGCCTGACGAGCCGGGAGATCGCCCGCGCCTACCTCACCAGCGAGGCCACGATCTGGCAGCGGATCACGCGCGCCAAACGCACCCTCGCCGAGGTCGACGCAGCGATGGACGAGCCCACCGATACCGAGCGCGCCGAGCGGCATAGCGCCGTGCTCGGCATCGTCTACCTCATGTTCAACGAGGGCTACTCCGCGACCGCCGGCGACGTCTGGATGCGACCATCCTTATGCGACGAGGCGATCCGTCTCGGGCGCATCCTCACCGCTCTCGCACCCAGCGGACCCGAGGTGCACGGGCTACTTGCCCTCATGGAGCTACAAGCCTCACGGCTGCGCGCCCGCACCGGACCCGACGGCGAACCGATCCGGCTGCTGGATCAGGACCGCACCCGCTGGGACCACTCGCGGGGAGGCCGCGGCCTCGCCGCACTGGAGCGAGCACGCTCATTGGCCACCGACGCCGGACCCTACACGCTGCAAGCCGAGATCGCCGCCTGCCACGCACGCGCACAATGCCCAGACGACACCGACTGGACCGCCATCGCGAACACCTACGCGCGACTCGCCCGCATCAACCCCTCAGCGGTCGTGGAGCTCAACCGTGCCGTCGCCATCGCCATGGCCGACGGACCCGCCGCGGGTCTTGCGCTCGTCGACCGACTCGCCGACGAACCCGCCCTAGACGGGTACCACCTCCTGCCCAGCGTTCGCGGCGAACTCCTCGAACGGCTCGAACGCCACGACGAAGCCCGCGGCCAGTTCGAGCGCGCCGCCGCCATGACCGCCAACACCCGCGAACGCGGGCTCCTCTTCGACCGCGCCCGCCGCACCACGACGCACTGATGAGCCGAACCTCCCACAGCCTCACCCATCGCCTGACGCCGAGTCACATGAGCTGTAGAGCCGACGTCGGGGTCGTCCCGAAGCGCTTGCGCGTCGACGGGCACAGGCCGACGCCGAGCGGGCGTGGGCGTCATGCACTGCACCGATGGAACCATCCGACGCCGAGGGAGAACCCATGGTCATCATTGCCGGACACGTACTCGTCGACGCGAAGGATCGGTCAGCCACGGCGCGAGTGCTCGATGCTGATGGCGGTGGAGATCCAGCGTTCGTTGACCGGGAACCGCCAGGCGTGGAGCTCGCCCAACACGTTTGCGTATGGGAGTAGGCGGCGTTCGGCCATCTCCCATTCCGGTGCCCAGGGATCGAGTTCTACGCGAGCCCACCAGCGACTGCCGTAGTGGATGTCGCTCACGCCGTCCGGTCCACGCCGGGCGGCGCGCATGTGGCCGAACAGCTCCGCGTCCACAACGCGCGCGCAGGCCTCTTCGTGGAGTTCCCGCTCAAGGGTCTCGCGGAGCGTCTCACCGGGCTCCCGCGTACCACCGGGGATGAGCTCGCGGCCCTCTCGATGGCGAACGATGACGGCGCCTCCTTGGCGCGTGACGGCGAAGCCGATCGCTTGCCGTGCCACGTCCTCGTTGCCGGTACGACCCGGCAGCCAGGACGCGGTGTACCACTGGTCGCCGACACCAGGACCGAAGAAGACGTCGACCGTTGTCTCGTCCACCAGCTCGACAGGAACCGGCTCCCAAGCCCAAGCGGCATGCTCTGCGGGCATCACTCTGGGCCGGAGTCGGTCGAGCCACGGCCGCTGCATCGGGTGGAGTGGCTCGGCTCCGTTGACCGGAATCCAGTGGCACCGCCAGCAGAGGCCGTCCCCGTCAGGCGTCACGACCCACCACTCGTCGGGAGTTTCGCGCCGGCACTGGATCTGGAATGTGTGCCGCGTCAGCCCGTTCGACTCCTCGACCCAGCGTCCGATCTCACCGAGGAGGCGGACGTCCTCACCGCCGAGACCGGTTTCCTCGTACAGCTCGCGGAGGCATCCCGACGTCGGGTCTTCGCCGTCGTACAAAGAACCTGCCGGGAACTGCACGCCCGCCATCGGGTGCTGAAACGCCAAGATCTCATGACAACCATGGTGGCTTGCTCGGATGACGAAGGCCACGACCTTGCCTGTCATAACCGGTTCCACAACAGGAGCCTCCGTTCCAGTCCCTGTCTGTCACGTCGCGCCACGCCTGCTCGCGAGGCCGATCATCCTGCACCTGCGCATGATCGGGCGCATGGCCGAGGGCGGCCAGGTGCTCGGCGTCGGTGCACGGAATTGGGTATCAAGTGATCTGCTCGGCTCGCGCTAGCGTCGAGCCCGTCGAGGGGCGCGGGATGGGCTCGCGGCGGTCGCATCTTCGGAGACGCGCCAGTACCCACTGGTGTCGGCCACCAGCAGTCCAAGCGCCGATCCCGCTCGCCGCTCGACACCGTCATCACGTTGGTGGTAGGGGCGATCGCCGCGGCGGCGTCCTATGAGCACATGCTGCATGTCGCGCTGATGGCCGGTGAGCCGGCGCTACCGCAACGTCCTCGATGAGGGCGGCGACCTGCGATCGTCGCCAAGTGGATCAACGAGGCCGAACGCGAGCGCAAGACCATCGCCGCCCAGCTCGGCAGGCCCGTCGCCAGCGGGCAGCGCACCTGGGAGCAGGTCAAGGCGCTCGTCGCTGGGCTACGGGACATCGCCGAAGCCCTGGCGAAGGCGGACCCAGAAGACAAGGCCGACGCCTACAGGGAGCTGGGTGTCAGCCTCACCTACCACCCCGACGGGCGAGTCAAAGTCCAGGCCCTTCCCCGTGGGGTAAAGGTTCGTGTCGGAGGGGGGAAGGGACATTGTCCCGCACGCCCGTCTTCTCCTTCTTGTCGCCGGAGTACCTGGTCAGAGGTGAAACGTAGGGAGGAGGCGTGCTCCTTTGAGCCGTCCACGCACACGTTCGCGACCTCACATGCCCTTCGGCCAAACACAACCTGGAGCAGTCACCGAACTCGGAACGATTCAGTTCACGTCCTCCGAGCTGTTCGACGCCGGGTTCAGCATCTCCGCCGTCGCCGGCCGCCAAGGCCACGGCGCAAGGTCCTCGTCACGCACTACGCCAAGCGCCGCCGCTCCGCCGACCGCCGCGCCGCGGAACACCTCGGCAACATCGTCCACCAGAACTGAAGCAACCCAACGGCCTCGGCCGAGACCTCCCCGGCCGCCGTACCCCAACTTGTTTGGGTACCGCAGCGCCGCCGCGGTGGCGACGATGCCCCCATGAGCATCGAAGACAACATCGAAGGCAACAAGGCGATCGTCCGGGACTTCATCGACGCGCTGTTCAGCCATGGCGACCTCGGAGCCACCGACCAGTACCTGTCCGCCGACTTCGTGAACCACGACCCTCCCGTGGGCCTCTCCGCCGATGCCGCAGGGATGCGCGCCGCGGGGGCCATGTTCCGGGAGGCGTTCCCCGACTGGCACAGCGAGCTGCACGCCCTCGTCGCCGAGGGCGACATCGTCGTCGAACGGTTCACCGCCTCGGGCACCCACCGCGGCGAGCTGATGGGCGCGGCACCGACGGGCAAGTCGGTCGAGCTGCGCGGCATCAACATCTTCCGGGTCCGCGACGGACGGATCGTCGAGCGCTGGGGTCGGCTCGACGAGCTCGGACTCTTCCAACAGCTCGGTCTCACCAGCTGATCACATGGCTCCCCCACCTACAGTGAGCAGGTGACCGTGGCCGAGCGGCGGCGACACGCCGACAGGCTGGTGGAGCGCTGCTACGCGGGACTCGACGTCGCCGCGCTGCAGGACGAGGTGCTGAGCGGGCTCCGCACCGTGATGTCCATCGACGCCGCGTTCTTCGCCACCGTCGACCCGGCCACGATCCTGTTCACCTCGGTCGTCGCCGAGGCGCCGCTCGACTCGGCCACACCCTTGTTCCTCGACAACGAGTACGGGCACGACGATGTCAACAAGTTCACAGCCCTCGCCGCCGCACCGGACCCCGTCCGTTCGCTCGACCAGGCCACCCGCGGCAACCGACGAACGAGCAGCCGGTACCTCGACGTCATGGCTCCGCTGCAGCTCGGCGACGAGCTGCGCGCCGCGCTGATCTCGGGACGGCGCTGCTGGGGCGTGCTCTGCCTGCACCGCATGGACGCGCCCGGCGGGTTCAGCGCCGAGGAGGTGGCGATGGTCCGCCGCCTCGCACCCCACCTCGCCGAGGGTCTGCGCCGCGCGCTCGTCGCCCGCGGGCTCGCCCCGGCCCGGCCGGCCACGAGGGGGCCAGGGGTGATCGTGCTCGACAAGGACATGGCCATCACGTCCATCAACGCAGAAGCCGAGCGCTGGATGGACGACCTGTACGACCCCGCCTGGATCGACCTCGGCAACGGGTCGCTGCCCGCGGCGGTGTTCGCCGCCGCGGGCGCCATGACCCGCCTCGAACACCACGACGACAACGACGACGATGCAATGCCCCCGCCGAGCGTCCGGCTCCGGTCGACCGACGGGCAGTGGGTCACCCTCCACGCGTCCCGACTCGCAGGACCGGCCGGCGCCCACACCGCCGTAGTCCTCGAAGCTGCCCGACCCGCCGACGTCGCATCGATCTACCTCGACGCCCTCGGCGTCACGCCCGCGCAGACCCGCGTCGCGTCCCTGGTGCTGCAAGGACGTTCGACCCAACAGATCGTCAACGAGCTCCAGATCTCCTCGCACACCGTCCAGGAACACCTCCGAGCCGTCTTCGACAAGCTCGGCGTGGCCAGCCGCCGCGAGCTCGTCGCCACCCTCCTCGGCCACCACCGCTGACCCCGGCCAACTCACGGGTCAACCATCCCGACGAGGGTTCTCGAGCGTCGCGGGTAGCGGTCAGCTGGTCAGCTTCGGCTTGGTGCAGCATGACCGGCACGGCAGGTTGGCGGAGGCCCCGAGACGAGGGCCCCGACGGGTTTGGCGTTGCGCCGGTCGTAGCAGAGAGACAGTGAAAGGGACACCTTCACCTCCTCGACCAGGCAGACCGTCTGGGCGGTGACATGCCACGAGGTGGTCTCGAGTCAGACCAGCAGTCGCCGCGCTCGGCGATCTTCCAGTTCGGATCCACAGGCTTACCGTCGGTGACCGCCGGCGCGGTCGCACCGGAGTGCTCACCGTCAGCCTGCGCCGCGTGACCGGAGGCCCAGCGGCCTCAAGTCGTGAACAGGGCCGGACGGATCGAGCCGACCAATACTCGCAGCGGCGATCGCTCGACCACAGCATCGGTCCCGATGTGCCCTGGCACCGCCTCGCGGCGTGCACTCCTGGGTTCGCCATATGCAGGCGAGTTCGAGCTGGCTCTCGAGCCTGCACGGAGCGTCGAGAAGTCGAATCGGCTCCGTTGTCCGAACCCAACAGTCTCTGCCCAGCCACGGCCGGGTAGTCGCCGACACGCTGGCGGCCAACCCTCTACGTGCCAACCCAACGGTCCTCGGGCTGGTCCTGCGAGTGCGCTGGATCACCCACTACGCGGTGCATGAGGTCGACGACAGCGGCCGCGGCGAGTGCAGATCCTGGACCGGTGGGCCGGCGCGCTATGGCTCGACGAGGCAGAGCTCGTTGTCGTCGACATCGGCCAGCACGATCGCGCCGGGGCAGGCGTGGCCCACGTCGAGGCGCGTGGCGCCGAGCGCGAGGAGGTGATCGAGCGCGGCCTGCGCGCTGGTTCCTGACGTCGGGGCGATGTGGAAGTGGAACCGCTCCTTACTCGACTTCGGCATCAGCGGAGGACCGCTCCACGTGATCTTCGGACCGGTGCCGTCGGGCGCCTGGATCGCCGTCTCCTCGTCCTGATCCCAGACCAGCGGCCATCCGAGCGCTTCGCTGAAGAAGCGCCCGAGGGCTCGCGTGCCATCGCAGTTGACCGCACCAAGGCGGGGACAGCTGGCGAGGAAGTCGTTTGACGGCTCGATGATGCAGAGCTCGTTGCCCTCTGGATCGGCGAGCACGACATGGGTGTCGTTGGGGTCTTGGCCGATGTCGATGTGCCTCGCACCGATCGCCAGGAGCGCGGCCACCGTGTTGTGCTGGTCATCGAGCGACGTGGTTGTGAGATCGAAGTGGATCCGGTTCTGGCCGACCTTCTCATCCGCAACCGGTCGGAACAGTACGTGGAAGCTTGTGGCGTCCGTGGGCACGAGCTCGACCCCGACTCCAGCGGCCTCCCGGATGTTCCAGCGCAGAGCGTGCGCCCAGAACCGCGCGAGTTCCATCGGTGCCGCCGCATCGACCGCGAGCGCGACGAGCTGCGCCGTCATGGCGCACTCCACAGGGTCACCATCGCCATCATCGACCCCATCGTGCCACCGCGCTCTGCCAGCCGACGACGGCAGTCGAAAGGCGATCCCCGCCCGGCATCGGTGGCCGTCACTTCGGGCGGCCGCGAGGGTCGCGGCCAGGCTGTCGCCGACGAGGCCGCTGCCGGCGAGTCGGGCCTCGATGTTGCGGGCGTGTCCGGTGGGCCCGTCAGTGCCGCGCCGTTGCAGATGCCGGTGCCGTTGGGATGGGTGGGCCGAGCTCGATGCCGGCGGCCCGCAGTGTGGGCGTCGATGGTCATCGGGAAGACGCTCATGCCCTTTTCAGCGGGACCATAGGATCGATCGTGTCGTTGCCGAGCTGGTGGCCTAGCGCAATGGCGTAGACGTTGGCGGCCTGGATGAGATTTTCGATCGGCACGTGTTCGCGGGGCGTGTGCATCTGTTCGATGGGTCCAGGGCCGAACGCCACGGAGGGGAC
>JBOGHK010000077.1:0-59911 GCA_050744325.1 Acidimicrobiales bacterium | reverse complement strand
GGCGAGCGGGAGCGGCCCGCCGCCCGCCGCGACGGCCGCACGGTGGTTGCGCCACGCCACGGCACGCGCGGTCAGCGCCATCCGGTCGGCTTCGGCGATCGCATGGTCGAGGAGAGTCGCGGCTAGGCCCCGATGCGTGCCCCGGCCACGGCGGGTCAGCGCCACGGCAAGGTCGGCCTCGGCGATCGCGACCAGCGGATGGTGCTCCAGGCGGTGGTTCCCCTCCACCGCTCGCTCGAGGTGCGCGACGGCGCGGTCGTGGTCGCCGAAGGTAAGCGCGGCGATCCCGAGCCCTCGCTCGGTCGATCCCAGGCAGAGAACCGCGAGCCCGCCGATCGTCGGCAGGCCGGCGAAGGGCACCAGCAGGTCGTAGGCCTCGCGGGCGACCGCTTCGTCCTCCAGGGTCGCGGCGACGTCGACGATCGCCAGCATGCCCACCAGCCAGGTGCTCGACTGCGGCAGGCTGGCCAGACCCCCACCCGTGAGCTGGTCGAGCAGGGCGCGAGCGCGGGTCCGGTGGCCGGCCCGGGCGGTGAAGGCCGCGGCGGTGGCCCGGAACGCGAACTCGGCCCGCATGAGGCTGGGTGACGCCGCCGTGGTATCGACCATGTCGAGCAGCTCCGTGTCGCGGCCCTGCATCCAGCGGATGCCGAAGGTGTGCGCGCTCAGGTAGCCGAAGGCGTCGATCTCACCGATCGCCTCGCCCAGCTCGTAGCACCGGACCGACGCGGCCTCCGCCTCGTCGAGGCGCCCCGACCGGATGAGCAGCATCACGTCGATCACGGCGACCATGTAGAGGATGTGCTGGGAGCCCGTGGCGTTGGCCCGCTCGCGCAGGTCCTCCAGCGCCGCCTCGGCGCGGTCGTCCCCGAGGCAGAACAGGTCGATGGTCCGCCAGCACAGGCCCATCAGCGCCAGCACGCCGTGACCAGCCTCGGCTGCCACCTGCACCAGCTCGTCGGCGAACTCCAGCCGGCGGTGCGCATGCTCGGCGGTGACCAACACGTGGTGACACAGCGACAACGCCTCGGCCACGGCCAACGGGTCACCGCTGCGGCGGGCGGCGTCGAGCGCTTCGTACATCGGCTCGACAGGCTCGTGGTCGAACACGGACTCGGCCACCAACCGGGCTTCGAGCCGACAGCGCAGAGCCACGTGCTCGGCCGCGAGGCCGTTGAGCGCGAGGCGCTGCAGGCCGAGGACCCGTTCGCGCTCCAGCGGCGCCCGATACTCGTTCACCCAGTGACCGCCGAGGCCGAGCGCAGCCTCGCCGAGCAGCACCGGGTCGTCCTCCTGTCGGGCCATCGTCACCGCCCGGTCGAACCGGGCCCGTGCCTCGGTCATGCGCCCGCAGCGCCAGGCGGCCTGGGCCCACCGGACCAGCAGCCGAGCGGGCGGCGGCCCCAGGGCCGACGACTCGTACAGCTGGGCCGCGGAGGACAGCAGTCCGTCGGCCTTCTCGTAGGCGAAGCTCCGCACCGCCCACTCGGCGGCGACCTCGCACGCCGAGACCGCCAGTCGGGCGTCGTGGGCCGAGCGAGGCGCCGCGGCCAGCGCGTGGTGCGCGCGGCGTGCGAGCTGGTCGGGCTCGACAGTCTCGTTGTCGCCCGCGACCAGCGCGGCGCGGGCGTGGGCTTCCAGGCGATTGCCGCCCAGTGCCTCTTCGAGCGCGGATCGGATCAGCTCGTGAGCGAAGGCGAACCGGTCGGTGCCCTCCATCGTGACCAGCCCGACGGCCGCCGCTTCCGCGACCGCATCGAGGACCGCCGCCGGAGCCGTGCCCGCGACGGCGGCCGCGGCAGTGACCGCTGGGGCGATGCCGAGCACCGCGCTCGCCCGCAGCATCCGCTGCGTCGCGGGACGCAGGCGGGTGAGCGCCTGGTCGATCGCGACCTGCAGCCCCGCCGGGAGGGCGTCGTCCGGTCCGGGTGGGCCGAGGGCGGCGACCCGCCGCAGGAACAGGGGGTTCCCGCCGGTCGCCCGATGCAGCGCCAGGGTCACGTCCGGGTCGAGGTCGGCGATGCAGTTGGCGGCGAGGAACGTCGAGGTCTCGTCGAGGTCGAACGGTGGCAGCACGGCCGGGATAGCCTCGGCCTCGATCTCGTCGAGCAGCTCACTGGTGGCATCGCCGCCGTTGCCTGACCGCACGCCGCTGCGGCGGGTCAGCACGAGCGCGAGCGGCAACCGTGGCAGCGAGCGCGCGACGAAGCGGATCAGGAGCAGCGTCCCCGGGTCAGCGGCGTGGACGTCGTCGATGATCAGGCACACCGGTGCGCGGGCGCAGGCGTCGGCCAATCGATCGGTGACCGCGGCGAAGCGGGCGAACCGGTCGCCGTCGACCACCGGCGTCCCGCCATCCCCTGCCAACAGGTCCGCGGAGTCGTCGCCGCACAGCTGACGCAGGATCGGCTGCCACGGCCAGAGCGCCGGAGCACCACCGCCGACCCAGCAGCGGCCCATCACCACGGTCAGGCCGAGCTGGCCCGCCCGGTCGGACAGCTCGTCACAGAACCGGGTCTTGCCGATTCCGGCCTCGCCGCTCACCACGGCAAGGGCGCCACGACCCTCGGTCGCGAGGGCGCAGGCTGCCTCCATCTGGCGCAGTTCGTAGCCCCGCCCGACGAACCGCTCGGCCGGCGAAGCGAGTCGTTCGGACACCTACACCACCTTAAGGGTCGACGGCCCGGTGCCACCCGCGCGGCACGGCGCCGGCTCCGACAATCACGAGGGCCGTGCCGCGAACGGCCGCGTCGACATCCAGTTCGACACCCCACTAGCAGTTCGGATCGCCCGTAGGCTCGGCGGGGTGACGCTCGCCGATCAGCTCGCGGCCGCGACCACCCGGTTTCTCGACCTCCTGGACGAGGGGACGCGGGCGGACGCGCTGCTCGGCTTCGACGAGCAGCGCCGGGACTGGGCCTACTGGCCCACCGTTCGCCGTGGTGTCGCCCTCCACGAGCTCGACCGCCGGGGCACCAAGGCGGCGCACCGACTGCTGGCCACGGCCCTTCCGATCGGAGCATTCGCCCAGGCGACGACGATCATGGGCCTGGACGAGGTGCTCGACCTGCTCGAGGGCTACAGCAGTGATCGGCGGCACCGCGACGACTACTGGCTCGCCGTGTTCGGCCGTCCCGGCGAAGCGGTCTGGGGCTGGCGATTCGAGGGCCACCACGTGTCGGTACATGCGACCGTGGTCGACGACGAGGTTCGGCTGACGCCACTGTTCCTTGGCGCGAACCCCGGGTTGGTCGCGGTGTCCCGGGACCACGCGGTGGTGGCCCCGCTCGCCCGCGAGGAGGAGCTCGGCTTCGAGTTGCTCCATGCGTTGTCGGAGGGCGAGCGGTCGGCGGCGACGATCTCGGCCACCGCGCCACCGGACATCGTGACCCGCAACGACCCGATGGTCGACGCCGCGGACCCGCGGCTGGCGACCGGCGGTGTCCCGCTGGCCGGTCTGCTGCGACGGGAACCGACCGCCGCCGTGGTACGCACCCTCCTGGACCTCTACCTGGCCCGGTTCCCCGCGGGCGCCGCCCGACCGGATCCCCGGGACGCGCGCTTCGGGTGGGCAGGCGCCGACGAGCCTGGGGTCGGCCACTACTACCTGATCAGCGGCCCGCGGCTGCTGATCGAGCTGGACAACACCCAGGACGGCGCCAACCACGTCCATACCGTGGTGCGCGACCCGCAGGCCGACTTCGGCGACGACCTCCTGGCCGCCCACTATCGCCACGCCCACCTCGACGGCGGCAGCGCCTGAACGCGCTACGGCTCGGTGACGTGGGTCAGGAACAGGACGATCCCCGTGCGCCGGTGGGTTACGAGCACCAGGAACGGACGGTCGACCCGCACCTCGACCTCGGGCATGTCCACGAACGCCACCGCTCGGGCGACCAGAGCGGTGGCTGCGGCTCCCTCGATGCCCCGCTCGTCGAGCCTCAGCACGGCGGCATGGAAGGCGCCCGAGATGGAGAGCGGCTCGTCGACCAGGACTGCCGGGACGGCCAGGCTGTCCTCGAAGATCCGGCGGATACCGAGCCGGTGCAGCGGCGGTACCAGGTCGACGTGGCATTCCACCCGGAACCGCGGCAGGTGGAGGTCGACCCGGTAGGGACGGGCCCGATCGCGCCGCTCGGCCAGGATCGCCGGGGTGGCCACCGTGGCCGGCGCGTCCGTTCCGGCGGGCGGCAACAGGACCTCGGCCATGAGGTCCGGCCACAGCGGCAGGGCGAGGTACTGCCAGTCGCCGGGCGCGTAGCGCAGCTCCTGGCGAGCGCGCATCGTCGGCACGGCGCGGCGCCCGGACGGTGCGTGGAACTGCTCGTCGACGGTGTTCTCGGCCGTGAACCGCTCGATCCAGCCCGCCAGGAGGTAGAGCGCGTTGACGACCACCGCTCGGTCGTCCCGCGTGATCGACCCACTGGGCAGGATCGCGGGGATAAGGCCCCGGGTGGTCTCGCCCACGTCTGCGTTGATGGCCGCCCGCGCCCCCTCGGGGTCGCGGCCCATCGAGGCCGACCGCACGGCTGCCCCGGGCCACGCGTCGAGGTGACCGACGAAGGCCGGCTGGGCTGTCCGCCCCTCGTCGACCCACAGGCTGTTGGCGACGACCAGGAGGTCGCCGTCGCCCTCGGCCTCGCCCTCGCCCTCGCGGCGGCCCTGCTCACTGGGGGTCGTCGGGCCGGCACCACTGCTGCCGCGTCCCTCGGTGAGCAGCCGGGCGTGGGCCGCCAGCACATCGACCAGGTTGTCGGGAGCCTCGTCCCCGGCCGACGAGGCCAGCACCCGTTCGATCTCGAGGCGCGCCGGACCGTCGGTGCCCGGGGCGAGCACGGCCAGTGCCGAGGCAACTGACCAGGGCGACACCACCACGTCCTCCCCAGTCACCGCGGAGACCGCTCGGAGCAGGTCGAACGCGAATCCGGTGTGCAGGTCGGCGTCGATCGCTGGCATCCGCGACGACGGTACCTGCCGCGCCCGTGGGAACTGATCACCGCCGTCGGGCGACGTTAAGACCACAGGCTTTGGGGAGCCGAGAGGAGAACTCCGTGCGACGACTGACCGTTCCTGGGGCCGTGGCGATCGCCGTGGTCCTCGCCGTGGTGCTCACAGCCAGCCCGGCCGGGGCCCACACCGTGTTGGAACCCGCGACGGCGGCGCCCGGCAGCGTGATCGAGCTCACGCTGGTGCTCGCGGACGAGGAGCCCGACGGCGGCACCGAGCTGGTCGAGGTGCAGTTCCCCGAGCCGCTCACGGTCGTCGCGCTGCCCGAGGTCCCGGGCTGGACGGCCACGCTCGTCGACGGCGAGGTCGGTGGGCCCGCGGCGGGCGTGGCCTGGTCCGGCGGGCCGGCGCCCGACGACCTCCGCCTGCCGATCACAGTCGGTCCGTTGCCCACGGAGCCGGGCCGGCTCCAGTTCCCGACGGTCCAGACCTACGACAACGGCGTGATCGCGAGCTGGATCCAGGACTGGCCCGAGGGCGCGCCCGAGCCCGACAACCCCGCCCCGGTGCTCGACCTGGTCGTGGGAGGTCCGGGCAGCATCCCGCCGAGCACCACCACCTCGACCACCACGACGACCGAGGGGCCGACGACCACAGCGGCCGAGGAGGACGACGAGGAAGCCGCGCCCCAGCAGGCCGACGACGGGGACGACGATTCCGACAGCAGTGCCCTGCCCCTGGTGATCGGCGTCCTGGTGGTCCTGGGGATCGCCGCCGGCACCTACGCGGTCGCCCGCTCCCGCCGGGCCTCCGGGAGCTCCGGCGACTCCGGCGGCGGCGACTCCGGCGGCGACTAGCCAGGATCCGTCAGAGGGTCGCCGCGTGCGCTTCGGCGTACTGCTTCAGGTTGACGAGGGTGCGCTCGATGTTGACCTGGTTGTGGGCGTCCCGGTCGTTCACGCCGAGCATCCGGTTGACGGACTGGGCGATCACGCGTGGCAGCATCCGTCGAGTGCTCTCGGTGACCCGGCACCCGGTCTCGGTCGGCTCGATCCGGTACTCCCACTCGGCGGTCTGATAGCCGAGCACGTACACCTCGAACCCGAACCGCCGCGCCGGGTCGGCGGCGACCACCTTGCACGTCGTCGACCAGCGGCGACCCTTGTTGCGATTCCGCCCCCGGAACCGCACCCCCACCACCGCCTCGGTGGCCCCGCCCAACCAACGGCACCGGTCGGTCTCCGCGGCCCATTGGGGCAGGTCGGTGACATCCGTGACCAGGTCGTAGACCAGCTCCGGGGGTGCTTCGATGTCGATGGCGCCGTGCGCAGTGGCGTCGTCCATGCCGGCCTCCTCGCGGTCAGATCATCGAGTGACGAAGTCGATCAGCTCCTCCACGGCTCCGACCAGCGCAGGCTCGAGATCGGCGAACGAGCCCACCCGGCCGAGCAGCTGACGCCAGTAGGCGCCGGGCGTCGCGTCGATGCCGAGCGCGGCCAGCACCCCCTCCTTCCACGGCTGACCCGGCGGCACCGTCGGCCAGGCCGCGATGCCCGCCGACCGCGGCCGCACCGCCTGCCACACGTCGACGTAGGGCGTCCCCCGCACCAGGACGTGCGGGTGGTCGACGGCCGTCGCCGCCCGAGTCTCCTTCGATCCCGAGACCAGATGGTCGAGCAGGATGCCCAGCCGGCGACCGGGCTCCGGGCGGAACTCGTCGACCACGGCGGCGAGGTCGTCCATGCCGTCGAGCCGCTCGACGACGACGCCTTCGACGCGGAGGTCGTCGCCCCAGACCCTCTCGACCAGCTCGGCGTCATGGACCCCTTCGACCAGGATCCGGCTCGGCTGCGCCACCCTCGCCCGCTGCAGCCGCACCGCTGTCGACCCGGATGCCGTACGGCCCGATCGACGGGCACCCCGTCCCTCGCCGGGCGCGGCCCGTCCAGGGGCCTTCGCCGGCGCCAAGCTCACGGCTCGGCCCTCGACCTCGAAGCCGCCCGGATCCAGCCGGAGCAGGCGTGTCCGACCGGTCCGCCGGTCACGGACCGCCACGCCGCCGTGCGCGAAGCGCACGATCGTGCCCTCGAGCCCGCTGGACCGATGGCGCACTACCAGCCCGGGGGTCGCCTCGATGGTCGGGTAGCTTGGTACCTGCCGCCGGGGCCCGTCGAGATCCACGGGACCGGCGAAGATCCCGCCGCTACCACGCCGTCGCTGCATGACGCCCGACGCTACTGCCGTCCTGTGACCAGAACGCGGCTGTAGCTCAGGCGAGCGTGCGGAGCACCGCACGGAGGCGGCGCCGCTCGTCGTTGTCCGCAGCGTGGTCGAGCAGCACGCACAACCGGGCTCGCCATTCGGCCTGGACCTGCCGGACGAGCCGGCAGCGCTCGGGTTCCGGCACCCGGTCCACGACGTCGAGCACGGCGACGAGGATCGCCATCTGGTGATCGGCCTCGGTGTAACGGTTCGCCACCACCGGCAGCCGTTCAGCCTTCGGCCGCGGATAGTCGGTGTCGGCGACCAGTTCGTGAGGCTCCAGCGCGAAGACCCCGGCAAGCAGCGTCACCGTGCGTTCGCTGGGCACCGAGAGGCTGGCCTCGACATGGGACAGCCCGACCCGGGACACACCGATCCGCTCGGCGAGCTGCGTCTGGGTCCATCCGAGACCGGCCCGAAGCTTGGCCACCCGGCGACCGAAGGATTCCGTCATGATGCCAAGTGGCTTAGCAGACAGGTGACTCGTCCTTCGGTACAACGCGGAGACATGACCGAACGCCACTCAGCACTGATCACCGGGATCACCGGCCAGGACGGTTCGTACCTGGCCGAGCTCCTGCTCGACCGGGGGTACCACGTGATCGGCGTGGTGCGTCGCAGCTCCACGCTGAACTTCGAGCGCATCGACCACATCCAGAACCGGATCACGCTGGTCCCTGGCGATCTGCTCGACCAGGGCTCACTGGTCGCGATCCTCACCGAGCACCGGCCCGCCGAGGTCTACAACCTCGCGGCACAGAGCTTCGTCCCGACCAGCTTCACCCAGCCGGTGCTCACCGGCGACGTCACCGCCCTCGGCGCCGTGCGGCTGCTGGAGGCGATCCGCCACGTGGATCCGGGCATCCGCTTCTACCAGGCCAGCTCGTCAGAGATGTTCGGCCAGGTGGTCGAGGTGCCCCAGAACGAGGCGACACCGTTCCATCCCCGATCGCCGTATGGGGTCGCCAAGGCGTTCGCGCACTGGATCACCGTGAACTACCGCGAGTGCTACGGCTTGTACGCGACCTCGGGGATCCTGTTCAACCACGGATCACCGCGTCGCGGCCTCGAGTTCGTCGAACGGAAGGTGAGCGACGGTGTCGCGCGAATCAAGCTCGGGCTGGCGAACGAGCTCCGCCTCGGCAACCTCGATTCTCGCCGCGACTGGGGCAGCGCCCCGGATTACGTCGAGGCCATGTGGCAGATGCTGCAACTCGACGAACCCGGCACGTTCGTGGTCGCGAGTGGCGAAACCCACTCGATTCGCGACCTGTGCGAGGTCGCGTTCAGCCACGTCGGTCTCGACTGGCAGGACCATGTGATGCAGGACCCGCGCTACTACCGCCCAGCGGAGGTCGACCTGCTGATCGGCGACGCGGCTCTGGCAACCACGACGCTCGGGTGGCGGCCCCGCACCAGCTTCGACGACCTCGTCCGCCAACTGGTCGACGCCGATCTCGCTCGCCATGCCCAGACTGGGCAGACCGCAGTCGTGCGATGATGATGTTGCTCGTGGACGTCGCCCGGATCTTCGGCATGATGTCGGCCTGACGGCGCCGCGTCACGCGGCGACCTCGACGTGGCGTTCGGGCAGGGCGGGAGGGCGGGGACGGCGGTTGGTCGCGACCAACAGGGCGGCCGTCCCGATCGCGAGCCCCAGCGACGCCGCGGTGCCGGCCCGGTCGAGCCAGGGCGCCAGATCGGTGGGCAGAACGGGGTTGGTGAACACGGCCAGACGCAGTCCGGCGGTACCCCCGGCGAGACCAGCGGCGACCAACCCGAGGGCGGTGCCGACCCGGCCAACCCGACCCGAGCGCACGGCGAGCACGCCGGCCGCTGCCGCCGCCAGCAGCCCGACGCCGGGCACGACCACCGCCAGCCACATGCGACCCGCCTCGGCCGGGAACGACAGCTGCTCGACCCCCGCGACCACGGCAACGAGCACGCACGCCACCGCTCCCGCGACCGCCGCGACCACGACCGGCCGCCGACGGCCGAGCCCCCACACCAGGCCGGCCACGCCCGCCACCGCCAACACCCACGGCCACCAGGCCACCGCGGGCTCGAGCACCAGCACACCATCGAGGGTGACCTCGGCCCCGTCGACCACGAGCGGCACCTCCCACTCCTGAACCTCGCTACCGCGCTCGACATCGGCCGGAATCTGGGTCGACATCCAGTGAATGCGGTGATCGTGCCAGCTGTAGCGGCCTCCGTCGGCCACGGTCCGCCATCGCGGCGCCGCCTCCTCGTCGAGCCCCTCGGGGACATCGGCCTCGCCATAGCGGGTGGCGTTGAGGTAGGTCGCCGGCGAGGTCCGGTTCTCCTGCACCGTCCCGTCGGCCCGGAACCGCAGGTAGGGCTCGTCCTGGTAGCCGAGCACGATGGCCTCGTGCCCGGGCTCGACGGTGAGTTGGATCAGGGCGTCACCGCCGATCACCTCGGCCTCGACCCCGTCGGTCGCCGGGCTGATGCCCCTAGCCGTCGACCGGTAGTCGCCCGGTCGCGGCGGGTCGGCACCCGCCGGGCCCGCCAACGGCACGACCAGCGCGCACGCGGCCAACCCCGCGGCGACCAAGGCACGCGTCCTCGCTCGTCGCAGCCATCCCCGACCTGCCATCGCCGTACACCGTAGGCCCAGATGAGGGCGGTCCTCCGGTCCCGTGTGCTGGTTATCTGCCGATCCGGAGAGATCCGGCACCGGCCGTCGGACCGAGGTCGCCGATGCGACAGGCTCCGTCCGATTCCCGGGACGGCGCTGCGAAGGATGCGAGGCTGTCGTCAGGATGCGACGACCAACAGGAGCACGACGAGCAGGGCCGCCCCCACGACCCCCGACACCACCAAGGCGTTCGGCACCAGCTGGTAGAGCAGGACGCCAGCCAGAGCGAGGCTGGTCCCGAGCAGTCCGAGGATCCCGAGCACGTGCTGGCGCTCGGGCCCTCGCTCGGCCCGGCTCGACCGGTTCGCACGCCGTGGCGGCCGCACCGTCGGCGGACGGGGCTGGCGGACGGTCGGAGTCGGACGGGTGAACGGCGCCTTCGCCGTCTCGATCTCGGTCTCGGTGCCGTTCGGTGCCGCCGGGCCGAGGTCGACGGCGGGACGTCGCGTCGGTGGCGGCTCGGGGACGTCCGGCACCTCGGCCAGCAGGTCCCGGGCACTGATCGGGCCGTATCCCCCGATCAGGGCGGCGACCAGGCTGCGCCACCCCGCGTCCAGGTCGTCGGCGATCACGGGTGGCGTATCCAGGATGAACTTGACGTACTCGCTGTCGGTCATGCGCTCGGGCCGCGGGTGGAGCCGGAGATCGCACAGCGCCTCGTGCACGGTGACACCGAGCGCGTAGAGGTCGGCGGCCTGATCCTGGCGGCCGCGGTGCGCCGCGGGCGACATGTACGGGAAGGTCCCCACGACAGAGGTGCGCGGGTACGCCTCGCCGGGGGGCAGCAGGCGCGCCGTCCCGAAGTCGCACAGCTTCCAGATGCCACTGCTGTGGAGCAGGATGTTGGCCGGCTTGACGTCGCGGTGGACGCAACCGCTCTCGTGGGCGGCGTCCAGCGCGCCGAGCATCGCCTCGACCAGGTGCAGGCACTCGGGCGAGCTGAGCCGACGGCCATCTCGATGCCGCAGCTCGTCAGCCAGCGAGCGCTCGCACAGCTCGGTGGCGATCCAGGCGAAGTCGCGGTACGGACCGTCGTCGCCGACCAGATCGGCGTCGTAGAACCGCACGATGTTCGGATGCGACAGGGCCTCGAGGCGGCCGATCTCGTGCCGCCAACCGACGAAGGCGCTCTCGCTGGAGACGGGCACCAGCTTCAGCGCGCGGTAGTGGTCGGCATGCCGGCGCCGCGCGCGCCAAACCTCGCCGAACCCGCCAGACCCGAGCCGCTCCTCGAGGATCCAGCCCGCCACGACCCGGTTGGTGGCGTCCATCTGTCTAGACGCTACCGGTGCTCCGCTTCCGGCGTCTGAACCCCACGGGCGTATCGACGCACGATCGCCGGATAGAGACCCTCGACCACTCAGAGGCGGGACGGTGAGATCGCCGCGAGGTCCAGGCCCGGTGGTAGTGCCACTGCGGCGGCGTCGGTGGCCTGGAGCAGGTCCGCGGCCACCCGTGCCAGCGCCGGCGCCATCTGGATGCCGGTGCCGCCCTGGCCGGCGAGCCAGAAGAGGCCCGAGACCTCGGGGTCGTACCCGACGACGGGGTTGCGGTCGGGAGCGAAGGTCCGCAAACCGGCCCACGTCGAGACCACCGACCGGATGCCGAGCGTGGTCACCTCGTTGACCCGCTGGATGGCCAGCGCGACGTCGGCCTCCTCGGACCGCGCGTCGCACGGCTCGCTGGGTGTCTCGTCGGCGGGCGACACCAGCACGTGCGGCCCGTCGGGCCGGAAGTAGAAGGTGTCGTCCACGTCGGCAACCAGCGGGCCGGACGGCGCGAGCGGCTCCTGCGGCCGGCCGATCGCGATCGTGCGCCGCCGCGGCTCCAGCCCCCGCGGTCGGGCGCCGAGCAGCGCGGCGACCTGGTCGGCCCAGGCGCCCGCCGCGTCGACGACGACACGGGCGACGACCTCTCCGCTGGCATGCCGGGTATGCCCGACTGCCCCCGCCGCCGACGACGACGACGATGGTCGCAGAGGCTGGCCCGAGGTCCGCTCGCGCCCTCGGAGGTCGAGGCGCCAGGCAGCGCCGTCCCAAGCCACCGCCGCCAGCCTGCTGCCCGTGAGGACGACGACCCCGTCGCGGCGCGCCTCACGCAGGTAGAACTGGTGCAACGCGGCGACGTCGATGTCCTGCGCGCCAGGCTCGCTCGCGACGGCTGCGACGCGGTCGGCGCGCAGGACCGGGCACAGCGTCCGAGCCTCGGCGACCGTGATGCTCTGCAGTCCCGGCTGCTCGTCGAGCATCGCGGCGATGCCCTCCTCCCGGCCCGGCGCCGCGATCCACAACAGCGAGCGCGGCGTCAAGAGTGGCGTGCCACCACGCACTGCCGCCGCGTCCAACAGCGGACGGCTGGCCCGGGTCAGCGCTCGCACCTCGGGGCTGCCGTAGCTCTCCAGGAACACGGCGGCCGAGCGGCCGGTCGAGTGGTGTGCCAGCTGGCCTTCCTGCTCGAGCACGACCACCGAGTGGGTGGATGCGAGCTCGCAGGCGATCGAGACCCCCGCCATGCCGCCACCGATCACGGCAACATCGACGTCGATGTCGCCGTCGAGCACGCCACCCGGATCAGCCACGTTTCGCAGTCTGGTGGCAACGACAGCGGTTGCCGAGGCAATAGGCGTCACGCCACCCGTTACGAGGTCATAGTGCCCGGTCTCCGACCGCTATGACCTCGAAGTCCGTTCGGCGACCACCATTGCCTCGGCAAAGCCCAGCCACACCGCTGCCCAACTGGACCGACACCCAGCGCGGGCGGTGGCGACTCAGGCGTGCTCGATGAGCTCGACCACGTCCATCTGCACGTGGTCGATCATGAAGTCTTCGACGCAACCGCGGAACTGCCGCCGGTTGGTCTCGTCGAGCGCAGGGGCCAGCACCGCCCGGAACTGCCCGTCGCCGAGATCTTCGAGGGGCTCCACCATGTCGGACGTGACCTCGAGCCGGCAGGCGAGCAGTTGCGCCTCGACCATCTCGTACAGGGTCTGGTCCTGCTCGCCCCCCGCCGTTCGGGCGGAGACCACGATCTCGAGCTCGCGAGCGGACACCGGCTCGTGGGTGGACAGCGTCGCCTCGCGCAACGCCAGCACGCCAACCACCCCGATGCCCAGACCGACGACGCCGAGGCCCAGCTGGAGCGGCTTGATCTTCCTCACCGACGGCCGCCGCGGCGCAGCAGCTGGCGGATCTGGTCGTCGTTGGCGCCCGGCACCTCTTGCGCGAGCACGGTGACGTCGTCGAGCAGCAAGCCACCGGACGGATAGCTGATCGAGCCGAGCTGTCGAGCGAGACGCTCCTCGCCGATCGGCGACGACGTCTTGGACGCCAGACGGTCGACCAGCCACGCGATGGCCGACAGCAGGACACCGCCACCGACGAGGAAGGTGATGAAGACGTTCAGGTCGCGGGACGACTCGCGCAGCCAGGCGAAGCGATCGGGCGACGGCCTGCGGCTCTCGCGGAGGACGTTGGCGACCGCAGGGTCACCCCGGCGCAGGTTGTACTCCAGCCGGGCGAGCCGCCGCAGCACCAGGCCGGTCGCAAGGCCGACCTCGGCGATGAGCACGATCAGCCCGAAGAACAGCGCCCGGTTCCACTCCCACCGGTTGAGCGAGACGATCATGTAGAGAGCACCGGCCAGCAACGTGCCGACGCCCGCAAGCCAGGCGATGGTCTTCACGGCGCCGCTGTCTCCTTGTGGTCCTGGCTCTGGATGGTGACCTGGCCCGTCTCGCCGTCGACCAGCACGATCGCGCCCTCGGGGAGGTCGTCGGTCGCCCCGGCATAGCCGACCACCGTCGCCACCCCCGCCTCGCGGGCCAGGATCGCCAGGTGGGACAGCACCGAGCCGGTCTCGGCCACGATGCCCTTCAGCCGCGGCAGCAGTGGCCCCAGCCCCGGCGACAGGGTGGTGGTGACCAGCACCGAACCGGTCGGGGGGTCGTCGCCGTCGTAGGTCACCGGGCCGGTGGCCTCGCCCCCACCGGCGCCCGTGCCGCCCGCGCCCGTGCCGCCGGAACACCCAGCCCGGATCGGCTTGCCCAGGTCGGACAGCTGGAACGACGCCGGGAGAGGGGCACCGAAGTCGTGGTCGTGGATCGCCACGAGCGCCGGGATCACGACCGCCCGCTTGGTGGCGACGGCCTCGACGTGCTCGAGGGTCATGTGGCGGACCAACTCGGGCTCGGTCAGGTCGCCGGAGGCGGCCATCCGCACGCCCAGCTCCCAGGCGGCACGGCCCGACACCTCCTGCACCCAGCGCACGCGCATCCGCAGGGCCTCGCGGAGGATCCCGTTGTCGCCGCAGCTCTGGCAGTTCGGTGGCACGTAGACCGCCGCGGCCTCCTCGGGCAGCTCGGGCTCGGGCGCGACCCGGGGCGCGCACAGGGCCAGGACGGCCGGGCTGCGAGCCAGGATCTCGCGGTCGCTGAGCCCGTCCTGCCGGGCCTCGGAGAGCATCCGCAGCGCCACCGAGGCACCGGTCATGCGGTTGCCGCCGGTGTCGGTGAGCATCCCCATGAGGATCTCGTGGGCGTGCAGCGCCCGCAGGATCGCCCGGCTGCGGTGCAACAGGGCGAGAAGCTGGCGGCTGGTGAGGTCGGGCAGCGACGGCACCGCCTCGAGGTCGGCATCCGTGCGGTCGAGAAGGTGCTCGGCGAGCCGCGGCAGCGCGGAACGGAGCCGACCCACCCGCCACGCCCCCCGCAGGGTGCGCATCGACGCGATCGGGTTCAGCTTGTGCGCGATGCCCTGCTTCGGCTTGATCTCGCCCGCCAGCTTCAGGTCGATGGCGACATGGCCGTCGACGCAGACGACCACGTCGCTGGCGTCGACGTCGGCCTGGGTCGCGGACCCAGCCAGGATCACGGCCTCGGCGACCGCCTCGCGCAGCGGAGGGACCCACAGATCGTGCTCGAGCTCGGTCAACGGGGCGGGGAAGGTCTCGGCGACGGGGCCAGGGCCGTAGATCGGGCCCCGCGGCACGCCACGAACCTCGGTCGTGACCGGGCGGGACTGGAGCAGCCACAGCTGCTTGTCGGTGGCGATCGCCCACTCGACGTCCTGCGGACCGCCATAGACCGACGCGACCTTGCCGGCCAGCCCCACCAGCCTGCGGAGGTCGGACGAGTCGAGCGCGGCGCCGTCGTTCGGGGCGAAGTCGAGCACCTTGGTCGTCGACGGCTCGAGCACGTAGCGGGACCCGTCGACCTCGCCGCTGACCAGCGGTTCCGGCCCGCCGTTGACCGCCGTCACCACCATGCGGTCGGTGCGGCCGGTCACCGGGTCGACGCCGAACATCACGCCGCCGTAGCGCGGCTCGATCAGCGGCTGGACCAGGACGGCGATCGGATGGTCGGCGGCATCGGCCCGCGCCCGCGAGTCGAGAACCGCACACACCGCGGTGACGAACTCGTCGAAGCCGTCGATCCCGATGATCGACTCGAACTGGCCGGCCATCGACGAGCCCGCCATGTCCTCGACGACCGAGGAGCTGCGGGCCACCAGCGACGTGCCGTCGCCGCCCGCGCGGTCGAACGCCTCGCGCACCGCCGGATGGTCGGCGACGGTGGCGCCCGCGTCGACGGCGTCGCAGAACGCCGTCGTCAGGACGACACCGGGCAGCGCGTCCAGCCCGGCGGAGGCGCCCCGAGCCAGCGCCGCCGACTTCCCGCCGGTGAGCGCGACCTCGGCCGCCGCTTCGTCGGCGAGGTCGACCACGAGGGGTCGCTTCTTGGTCGCTATTGCCGCTGCAGAGCCCACCTGCCCTCCTTCATGACCCAGAGAGTAACCGCATATTCACTGACGGTTCACCACGCTCGCTGTTTCTCCCTGTTTCCCCGGCGATCGCCTGGCCAGGCATCTGCCCAGGTTAGACGCCAATTGGTTGTGACAGACAGATGACAACACCCAGTAAAAGGACGTCTAGATCTCGACAACTCCGTGACTTTAGCCAACGAGATTGGTATAAAGACAGCCGCCATACGTGGCCGCTCCTGCTGGGGGAGCTGCCACGCAACTTTGGGGGAATGAAGAGGGGGAAGGGCACATGCGGCGACGACACCCGCAGAATTCGGCGCGCTCTGGCAAGGGCAGGGTGAGCCGGCGAGGGTTCCTAGGAGGCATCGGCACGGCCGCCGTCGGGGCGGGCGCAGTCGCCGCCGGCGCCCGGTCGGTCCTGACCGACGACCTGGACCTGGACCTCGCCCAAGCACAGCAGTCGTCCGGCAACTTCGGTCGGATGTTCGGCGACCTGCCGCCGTTCTTCAACGGGCAGCCAGCTGAAGCCATCGAGGTGGCGATGCGCGAGTGCGGACGCCCCGGGGGCATGCTCGACGCCAACGACGACCTGTCGGCCGGGCCGGTGGAGTTGATCCTCAATCCCGACCTCAGCGTGAACAACCCGGACAACCCCACGCACACCGCCGGCACCACGTTCTTCGGGCAGTTCCTCGACCACGACCTCACGTTCGACGCGACGTCGGCGCTGGGCGTCGTCACGCGGCCCGAGCGCACGCCGAACGCGCGGACACCACTGCTCGACCTCGACTCGCTCTACGGCCGTGGGCCGTTCGGGTCGCCGCGGCTCTATGAAGGCGACCGCACCAAGCTGCGGATCGAGAGCGGCGGGCTGTTCGAGGACGTCCCGCGGGAGGCGAACGGCACCGCGATCATCGGCGATCCTCGCAACGACGAGAACATGATGATCTCGGGCCTGCAGTCCGCGTTCATCCTGTTCCACAACAACATCGTCGACCACCTGCGTGAGACCGGCACCCGGGATCGCCTGTTCGAGACCGCCCGCCGGCTGGTCACCTGGCACTACCAGTGGATCGTCGTGCACGAGTTCCTGCCCCAGATGCTCGGGCAGGAGATGGTGGACACGGTGTTCCGGCCTCGAGGCCGCCGCTTCTACCGGCCGCGTAGCGGGCCGTTCATGCCCATCGAGTTCCAGACCGGCACCTACCGGATCGGCCACACCATGGTGCGGCCCTCGTACCGCGCCAACATGGCCGGCAACCCGGACGGTACGGCGTTCTTCGGCATGATCTTCGATCCGGCCGGCGAAGGCCAGGCCGACCCGGTCGACCTCCGCGGCGGCAAGCGAGCACCGCGCCGGTTCATCGGCTGGCAGACGTTCTTCGACTTCGGCGACGGCGAGCTCAAGACCAACAAGCGCATGGACATCAACATCTCGACGCCGCTCTACCAGCTTCCGTTGGGGACCATCCCCAGTGGCGACCCGCCGATCTCGCTACCCGAGCGGAACATGCTGCGCCACATCACCTGGTCGATCCCGTCGGGGCAGGCCGTCGCGCAGCGGATGGGGGTTCCGGCGCTCGGCGCTGCCGACTTCCCGGAGCTGGACGGCATGGGGCTCAACCTCCAGAACAGCACGCCGATGTGGCACTACGTGTGCAAGGAGGCCGAGGTGATGGAGGACGGCCTGCACATGGGGCCCGTCGGCGGCCGGATCGTCGGCGAGGTGTTCGCCGGAGTGCTGCAGCTCGACCCGAACTCGTACCTGCACCGGTCAGGCTGGCGACCGACGCTGCCCGACCGGGCCGGCAATGTCACCGGCAACTTCACGATGGTCGACCTGTTGACCTTCGCCGGAGTCGATCCCGCGAGCCGGGGTCAATAGGCCCCGCCTCGACCTGAGGTCATAGAGCCCAGCACATGGGCTCTATGACCTCGGGTCGGATCACTGGAACTCGCCGTCGGGTGGGGTGGGCTCGTCCAAGGGGAGCACGACCTCGAACCGGGTGTCGCCGGGGACGGACTCGACGTTGATGTCGCCGCGGTGCCGACCGACCACGATCCGCCACGCGATGTCGAGGCCCAGGCCGGTTCCCTTGCCGACGGGCTTGGTGGTGAAGAAGGGCTCGAACACCCGGCTCCGCACCTCGTCGGGGATGCCTGGGCCGGTGTCGCGGATCTCGACCACCAGATGGTCGCCACGGTCGTGGGCGGTGCGAACCGTCAGCGTGCCGTGGCCCTCCATGGCGGCGACCGCGTTGTCGATGAGGTTCGTCCACACCTGGTTCAGCTCGCCGGGGTAGGCCGAGATCTTCGGGATGCTGCGGTCGTAGTCGCGGACCACCGCGATCTCGTCGCCGAGCTTGTGGCCCAGCATGGTAAGTGTGGCGTCCAAGCCTTCGTGGACGTCGAAGGTCTGCAAGGGGGCCCGGTCCATCTGCGTGTACTGCTTCGCCGCGCCGAGCAGCGACGAGATCCGCCCGGCAGCCTCGCCGATCTCGTCGAGCAGGCCGTAGGACTCCAGCGCCCGCACGGGATAGATCAACGCCGTCCCCAGCTGGGTTGGGGGCATCACCTCGGCCAGCCGCTCGACCCAGCCCAGGTCCAGGCCGGAGGCGACCAGCGTCGGCGCGATGTCCCAGCCGGCCTCGACACCGTGGTCGTCGAGCCAGTCGCCGATCTCCTCCTCGCGGTCCGAGGTCTCCAGCGGCGACAGATGCGGGGTCTGCATCCGGGTTTCGATGGCCTGGGAGACCAGCTCGGACAGGGCTTCGAGCTGCGCGCCCGTGAGATTGCCCTGGATCACCTTGCCGATCTCGGCGCGCATGCCAGTGAGCCCCTCGCGCAGCCGGGCGGTTGCGCGGACGACAGCGGCCACGGGGTTGTTCAGCTCGTGGGTGAGGCTGGCGGTCACCGAGCCGAGCGCCACCAGGCGCTCGTGGCGCTCGACGGTGGCGCTGGCCATCTGGCCCTGAGTCGCGGCGCCTTCGAGCAGGTGGGCCGCCATCGGGAACCACTCGCGGACCGCCCGGCCGAACTCGGCGGCGGGAAGCTCCAGCAGTCGGCAGTCGGTGACCGCCCGCGCGG
This sequence comes from Acidimicrobiales bacterium, assembly GCA_050744325.1. Classification (GTDB taxonomy): domain Bacteria; phylum Actinomycetota; class Acidimicrobiia; order Acidimicrobiales; family VFJN01; genus DASXTK01. Next base: position 41,194 of record JBOGHK010000077.1, on the reverse strand, counting down.
TGCTCGGGTAGAGCTGCAGGACCCCCCGCTCGGTGCGCCACGCGTTGAACGCCCCGGTGTAGGCACCCCGGTAGTCGGTGCGGAACAGCTCGAGCTCGCCGCCCTGCACCCGGCTGCACATCGCCAAGGTGCCCGACAGCAACACGAAGAAGCACGAGGCCGGCGAGCCCTCCGCGTGGATGGTCAGGCCCCCGGCGTACTCCACGACCGTGCTGCGCTCGGCGATCCAGGCGAGATGCTCGTCGTCCAGGTCCTCGAACAGGAACAGGGTGCGCAGCTCGTCCGGCGTGAGCCGCTTCACGGCGCCCATCACTGGTGCTCCAGGTAGCCGTGGATCAGCTGGATCGCCATCGCACCCTCCCCGACTGCCGACGCCACCCGTTTCACCGAGTTCGCCCGGACGTCGCCCGCCGCGAACACCCCGGGCGCACTGGCCTCGAGGTAGTAGGGGTCGCGGTCGAGGCCCCACCCACGCGGCCGGCGCCCGTCCAGCATCAGGTCGCGGCCGGTCAGCACAAACCCCCGCTGGTCACGGACGACCACGCCCTCCAGCCACTCGGTGCGCGGCGCAGCGCCGATGAAGACGAACAGGTAGCCGGCCGGCACGGTCTCCTGGGTGCCGTCGCGGCGGTCGCACAAGGTGAGGCTCTCGAGGTGGTCGTCGCCGTGGACTGCGCTGACCTCGGTGGACACCCGCACCTCGATGTTCGGGATCTCCTCGATCTGGCGGATGAGGTAGTACGACATCGACTTCTCGAGGCTGTCCGCCCGTACCAGCAAGGTCACCCGCTGTGCATGCCTGGCCAGGAACACCGCTGCCTGTCCGGCCGAGTTGGCCCCGCCGACGACGTACACGTCGACGCCGGCACACGCGGGCGCCTCGGTTACGGCCGAGCCGTAGAACACCCCCCGGCCCGTCAGCCCGTCGGCGCCCGGCATCTCGAGCCGGCGGTAGGCGATGCCGGTGGCCAGGAGCACGGCGTGCGCCACCACCTCGCCGCCGTCCGCGAACCGCACGACCCGCGACGACGCGCGCACCTCGAGGCCGGCGACATCGCGGGTGGTGAGGATCTCGGCCCCGAACTTGTGGGCCTGTCGCCGGGCCCGGTCGGTCAACTGGCTGCCCGTCACCCCGTCCGGGAAGCCGAGGTAGTTCTCGATCCGTGAGCTCTGCCCGGCCTGTCCCCCGGTCGCCTGGCGCTCGACCAGCACCGTGCGCAGGCCCTCCGACGCGGCGTACACCGCGGCGCCCAGCCCTGCGGGCCCACCGCCGACGATGACCACGTCGTAGAAGTCGGTGGCGGGGGTGGTCGACAGCCCGACCCGGGCGGCAAGGTCGCCGATCGACGGGTTGACCAGGTAGTCGCTGTCGGAGGTCACGACCAGGGGTATGCCGGTGCTGTCGACCCCGGCGGCGTCCAGCAGGCGCTGACCCTCCGGCTCGTCGCTGGTCAACCAGCGGTAGGGCACGGAGTTGCGAGCAAGGAAGTCGCGCACCTCGAACGACTTCGCCGACCAGCGGTGGCCGACCACCTGGGTGCGGTTGATCGACTGCTCGTCGCTGTCCTGCCACAGCTCGATGAGGGCGTCGACCACCGGGTAGAGCTTCTCCTCGGGCGGGTCCCACGGCTTGAGCAGGTAATGGTCGAGGTCGACGACGTTGATCGCCTGGATCGCTGCGTCGGTGTCGGCATAGGCGGTGAGCAGCGCCCGACGGGCCTGGGGGAACAGGTCCATCGCCTCTTCCAGGAACTCGAGGCCGCTCATCTCGGGCATGCGGTGGTCGGCGAGCAGCACCGCCACGAGGTCGCCGCGCAGCTTGAGCTCGCGGAGGGTCTCGAGGGCCTGGGGCCCGGATTCGGTGCGCACCACGCGGTACGTCTCGCCGTAGTGGCGGCGGAGGTCGCGGGCGACGGCACGCGACACCCCGGGGTCGTCGTCGACGGTCAGCAGGATGGGCTTGCGGTCGGTGTCGGTCGCCATGCAGCCTTGGACGCTACCTGCACGTGAGGTTTTCGACGTCCCGGGTCGTGGGCGTCGACGACCGTGCCAGCGAAGGGGCTGTCCGATGAGCGTTGTAGATCTCGAACCGCCGACGCGGCGCATGGCCGAGGTGCTCGGTGGAATCGCCGACGACCAGCTCGACCGACCGACTCCGTGCCCGGCGTACACGCTCGGCGACCTCGTCGACCACATCGGCGGATTCACGCTGGCATTCACGGACGCGGCGCACAAGGCGCCGCCCGCCCCCGGTGCCGGGCCGTCGGGCGACGCGTCGCGGTTGGGCTACGACTGGCGCGAGCGGATCCCGCGCGACCTGGCCGCGCTCGCGGCGGCGTGGCGCGACCCCGAGGCCTGGACCGGGATGACCAAGGCCGGGCCGTTCGAGCTGCCCGGCGAGGTCGCAGGCCTCGTCGTGGCCGACGAGCTGGTCATCCACGCGTGGGACGTCGCCCGGGCCAGCGGGCAGCCCTACGACGATCTCGACCCGGCGTTGCTCGACATCGTCCACGGGTTCGTCAGCCAGTTCTCGGGCGACGGTCCGGAGGCCCGCGAGGACGTGTTCGGGCCACCGGTCGACGTGCCGGCGGATGCGCCTCTGTTCGACCGCATCCTGGGGCTCGCGGGCCGCGACCCCGCCTGGTCGCCCAGCTGACCCGCCGCGCCGTCCCCCTCCCGTTCCGTGTACGGACCTGGGACGGAACACCGGGGTTCCCGTGCACAGAACTTGAGGACGATCAGCGGGCGGAGGCGGACGTGGGAGTGCGGCCGGCGGCCCGGCCGAGGGCAACAGTCCAGCCGTCGGGGTCGATGCCGAGCTCGATGAAGCGGACCGACGCCTCGTCCGCCTGCTTGCCGGCATCGTCACTGTCGCCGGGGGCGTCGCCGGCGAGGACGTCGAGGGCCGTCGCCCAGCCCAGCCTGGCGAGCGCCTGACCGACCCGGTCGTCGGTGGCGTCGATCGCCGCACAGTGCCGTTCGAAGATCGTGTCGACCGTGGCCCGGTCGCCCCGCCGAGCCGCGACGGACGCCGCGGCCATCCCGGCCCAGAGCCGGTCGAGGTAGGTCGACCGCTGGTCGTTCTCGACGGCGTCCGCCACGGCCAAACAGTCGTCCAGCCGGCCGCTGGCGGCGAGGGTCAGCGCCCGCACCGCCCCGCTGTAGCCCACCTCGGCTCGATCGCCGACGGCCCGCTCGACCTCACCGAGCAGAGCGAACGCCTCGTCGGGGCACGAGCGCTGGAGCGCCAGCAGGGACTGCGACACGAGGAACTCGCCTGCACCAGCGGTGGCCAGGTCGTCGGAGGACAGACGCGGTGTCGGGAGGACGGCGAGAGCGGCTGCGGCTCGGTCACGGTCACCGATCTGCACGGCCGCGCCCAGCAGCCCGGCGGCCGAGAAGGCGACGTAGCGCGGGGACTTGCTCGGGAGCAGGGACCCGCGGGCCTGCTCCAGCACGGCGAACCCTTCGTCGATGCGGCCAGAGGTCACCAGCGCCCGGCCGAGGGGAAGCGCCGCCTGGATCCGCCCGTAGTCGTCGCCGATCGCGTCGAAGGTTGCCAGCGCGGTGCGGGCCTGCCCGACCGCGGACTCGGCCCGACCGGTCCAGAGGTGGATGCTGGACTTGAGGACCTGCCCCATGCCGAGCGCCCACCGGTCGCCCGCAGCGCCCGCGCCGCCGAAGGCCTCTTCGGCCATCGCCTCGGCCTCCTCGGGGTAGCCCGAGTAGAAGCGGGTGAAGGCCAGCAGGCCGAGAGCCCAGCCGAGGCCGCCCTTGTCGCCGATCTGGCCGAACAGCGCCGCCGAGTCGTGGAGGAGCTGCTCGGCGTCGTCGATGCGCCCGCCGATGAAGTGCGCCCACGACAGGTTCTGCAGCGCCCAGGCCCGGCCGCGGCGGTCGCCGAGAGCCGTGTACAGCTCGAGCGCGGGCTCGAGCGACGCGACCGCGGCCTCGGGCTCGTTGCGCAGGAGCGCCGCGAACCCCCGGACCCGAAGGGCGAATGCGGACCCCGCCTCGTCACTGGCGGCGGCAGCCCGGCGGAGCGCTTCGTCCAGGAGGCCCTCGGCCTCGTCGGGGGTACCCGCCTTCAGCGCGACGTCGGCGAGGGCGACGATCGCCCGCACGGCGGACTCCTCGTCTTCGGCCTCCTCGGCCAGCCCCCGCGCCGCTTCCGCGTCGGCCCGAGCGGGCTCGAGGTCGCGCAGGTCGCCACAGACGGCCGACCGGGCCAACAGCAGGCCGACGCGATCGCCGGCGAGCGCACCTCCGGCGTCGACGCGGCGGGTGTCGAGCACCGCCAGCGCCTCGGAGAACAGCTGCCGGGCCCGCTGCAGCGTGTGGGCGTGCATTGCCCGCTCGCCCGCGGTACGCAACCATTGCACGGCGGTCTCGACCACGTCTTGGGGAGTGCCGGCCGTGACGCCCAGCTCGGCGGTGAGCTCGGCGGCCCGCGCGTAGTGGTGGGCGATCCGGTCGACCAGGGCGTCGTGGAGCGGCGAGCGCTGCCCGGCCAACCAGCCCGCGATACCAGCGTGGACCTTGGCTCGGCGCTCCTTGGTCATCGTGCCGTACGCGACCTCGCGGACCAGCTCGGAGCGGAACTCCCAGGCGTTGCCATCCACCGCGACGAGCTCGTTGGCCTCCAGCCCCGCGAGCGCCGCCGCGACGGCGTCGTCGTTGCCGTGCATCTCGCGTTGCATGAGGGCCAGCCAGTCGACCCGGCCGTTCGACCCGAGCACGGCGGCATCCTCGAGGACCCGGCGCTCGGTGCGCGTCAGCCGGTCGAGCCGCGCGGCCACCAAGCCCCGCAGGGTGTCGGGCAGCTCGGTCGGACGCGTCCCCTCCAGCCACGACACCAGCTCTTCCAGGAAGAAGGGGTTGCCGCTGGCCCGGTCGAGCACGTCGTCGACGACCGCGTCGTCGAGCGTCGCCATCCGGTCGCCGGCGAGGCAGCGCAACAGCTCGGCGGACGCCTCGCGCCCGAGGGGGTCGAGGTGGACGACCACAGAGTGGTGCCCGCCCTCGGGCGGCGACCAGCGCTCGGCCAGCGACGGCCGGGCGGTGGCCAGGACCACGAACGGCAGGCGGGCGTTGCCTTCGAGCAGGGCGCTGACGACGTCGAGCACCGTGTCGTCGGCCCAGTGGAGGTCGGAGAGCACCACGGCGAGCGGCCGGCGCCGGGCGACCCCGGCAGCGAACACCAGCAGCGCTCGCGTCGCCTCGTCGCGGGCGCGCGCCGAGTCGACGTCGCTGAGCACGCCTTCGAAGCCCAACAGGTGCAGCAGACCGTCGACCACCCGGTCGACAGCATCCTCGTTCGCGAGCGCCTCGGCGACGGCGGCACGCACCTTCGCGGTGACCACCTCGTCGCTGTCGCCCGGTTGGACCTCGCAGCCCGACCGCACCGCATCAGCGATCGGCCACCACACGTTGGCCTCGCCGTAGGGCACACAGCGCCCCTGCAACACCAGCGCGTCATGGCCGAGTCGAGCCTGTTCGGCCGCCTCTTCGGCGAGGCGGGACTTGCCCAGCCCGGCCTCGCCGACCAGCAGGAGCAAGGCGGCGCGGCGACGGGCGATCGCTACCCGCAGCGTGTGCGCGATCAGCGCGACCTCGTCGTCGCGACCGACCATCGGGGTGCGGTGACGATCCGGCCGGTAGCCGGGCGGCAGGTCGGCACCCTCGGCGATCCAGGCGTCGACCGGGGCATCCTTGCCCTTGGCGGTGACGGCCCCGATCGAGCGGTAGGTCACAGCCCGCCGAGTCGCCAGGTAGGTCGCCTGGCCCACGAGCACCTGGCCGGGCTCGGCCGCAGTCTGCAGCCGTTGCGCGGTGTTCACCACGTCGCCCATGGCGGTGTAGTCGCCCCCGGCCCGCAGCCCGCCGACCAACACCTCGCCGCTGTTGAGCCCTACCCGCAGCCGCAGGTCGAACCCGAGGTCCGACCGGGCGCCGGCGACGGTCCGGTGCAGCTGGAGCGCGGCGCGGACGGCCCGCTCGGCGTCGTCCTCGTGGGCGATCGGCGCGCCGAACAGGGCGAGGACGGCGTCGCCGACGATCTTGTCGACCTTGCCCCCGAACGCCTCGATGTCGGCCACCAGCCGCTCGAAGCATCCGTCGACCACCCGCTTGACCTGCTCGGGGTCGCGCCGCTCCGACAGCGCGGTGAAGCCCACGAGATCGGCGAACAGCACGGTGACCACCCGACGCTGATCGCCCAGCACGTGCAGCTCGGTGCCACAGCTCGGACAGAACCGCGCGCCGTCTGGCATGTCGGCGCGGCAGGCCGGGCAGTTCACGCGGTCAGTGTACGGACGGTCGGTCGAACTGTCGGGGCGATTCCGCCCGGCGGGGACCCCCGTGGTCCGTGGCGCCCGCCAAGCCGTGTCCCTCGGGGTGCGCCGTGCCGTCGTTCAGACGAGGACCGCATCCCGCTCCGGGTCGCTGCGCCCGGCACCTGCATCCGGCTCGTACTCGGGCTCGGGGAGGCCGACGCCCCCCTCGATGTCGAAGCGGGGCAGGATGCGGTCGAGCCAGCGGGGCAGCCACCAGTTGCGCTCACCCAGCAGACGCATGGTCGCCGGCACCAGCACGACCCGCACCACCGTGGCGTCGATCAGCACCGCGGTGGCCAGGCCGAGCCCGAACATCTTGACGGTGGGCTCGTCGCTGAAGGCGAACGCCGCGAACACGCTGATCATGATCAACGCCGCCGAGGTGATGACCCGACCCGTGGCTGCGATGCCCTCGATGACGGCGCTGTCGCTGTCGCGGCGGGCCAGGTACTCCTCACGGACCCGGGACAGCAGGAACACCTCGTAGTCCATCGACAGGCCGAAGAGGATGGCGAACAGCATCATCGGGATGAACGAGACGATCGGGATCGTCTCCTCGACGCCGAACAGGCTGCTGGCCCAGCCCCACTGGAACACGGCGACGATCACGCCGTACGCCGCGCCGATCGACAGCAGGTTCATCGCCGCGGCCTTGAGCGGCACGGCGATCGACCGGAACACCACCATCAGCAACAGCAGCGACAGCACCAGCACGGCCCCGATGAACCACGGCAGGCGGCTGTCGACCCGGTCGGAGATGTCGATGCTCGTCGCCGTCGCACCGCCGACGTAGGCGTTCACCCCGTCAGCGGAGGCAGCGTCCAGCGCCGTGGGGACGACGTCGTCGCGCAGCCGGTGGATCAGGTCGGTCGTGGCTTCGTCCTGCGGCGAGCTGTCCGGGATGACCCGGATCACCGCCGCCGTCCCCGCGTCGTTGACCTGCGCCGGCGCCACGGTGACCACGCCGGGGTCGGCGGCGATGCCGTCCTCCAGTTCGGCCAGCACGCCGTCGGCCGCGTCGGGCCCCGTGCCGTCGAGCTCGACCGAGAGCACCAACGGCCCGTTGAACCCGCGACCGAACCCCTCGGCGAGCAGGTCGTAGGCCCGGCGGGTGGTGAGCTCGGTGGACTGGGTGCCGTTGTCGGGCCAACCGAGGCGCAGGCTGAAGCCGGGCGCCGTCAGGAGCCCGAGCACGACGGTTCCCAGCGCCAGGTAACGCCAGGGGTGGACGGACACCTGGCGGCCCCAGCGATGCCACACCGACTCGCGCCCGAGGGCGAGGCCGGCCGAGGACCGCATCCCCGGCAGCCGCAGCGCGTCGACCTTCGGCCCGGCGAAGCCCAGCAGGGCGGGCAGCAGCGTCAGGGCGACTCCCACCATCACGGCCACCGTGAGCCCGGCCAGCAGCCCCATCACCGTGACCGTGGTGATCCCGGCGATGGCCAGTCCGCTGATCGCGATGATCACCGTGACCCCGGCGAACAGCACCGCAGCACCCGACGTGGCGACGGCCCGCGCCGCGGCCTCCTCCACCGTCATCCCGAGACGCAGGTTCTCGCGGTGGCGGGTGACGATGAACAGGGCGTAGTCGATGCCGACCCCGAGCCCGATCATCGACGCGATCGTCGGGGCGATCGTGTTCACATCGACCACGGCGGCGATCAGCGTGATCAGGCCCATGCTGGCCAGCAGCCCGACCAGGGCGATCCCGATCGGCAGGCCCATGGCCACCACCGACCCGAAGGCCACCAGCAGCACGACGACAGCGACCGCCAGTCCGATCAGCTCCTCGCCGCCGAGCTCGGGTTGGACCGCTTCGGACGGCAGCTCGCCGCCCAGCTCCATCTGGATCACGCCGGTGCCGTTGGCCTCGACCGCCGTCGCCTCCAACCGCTCGAAGGCCTGGGCGCGGATGCCGTCGGACGGTTGGTCGTACTGGACGTCCGCGTAGGCGATGCGGCCGTCGGGCGACCGCTGCATCTCGCCCACGGCACCGACGTCCGGCTGGCCGGCGACGTCGGCGAGAGCGGCGTCCATGGCCGCGGCCGGCTCGGGGTCGGACAGCGTGCCGTCGACCGCGGCGAACACCAGCTGGGCCGAAGTTCCTGCAGCACTGGGGAAGTCCTCTTCCAGCACGTCGAGCGCCTGCTGCGATTCGACCGAGGGCAGTTCGAAGGTGTCGTTGGTCGCTCCGCCACTGGCCGACGCCAGGGCCAGCACGCCGACGGCAGCGACGATCCAGACGAGGACGGTCAGCCGGCGGCGGCGCACGGCGGCCCGGCCCAATCGGTACAGCGCGAGGGTCATGGGCCGGTAGTTTGTGGCAGAGACTGTCATTTGTCAATGTATGACATATGACACAGCCCGACGTCGGGCGCGGCATCATGGTGGGTGGAGACGTTGCGAGGTGAGCCATGCGGAAGGCCAAGGAAGCCCTGGTCGGGCTACGCGAACGAAAGAAGATCCAGACCCGTGAGGCGATCGTCACCGCCGCGCTCGACCTGTTCGACCGCCAGGGCTACGACGCCACCACCGTCGAGGAGATCGCCGAAGCCGCCAACGTCTCGCCGCGCACCTTCTTCCGCTACTTCGACTCGAAGGTCGAGGTCGTGATGGCGCCCAAGCAGGAACGCGACGAGCTCGGCGAGTGGCTGGAGGCGCGGCCACCCGACGAGGGCCCGATCGAGGCCATGCGCAAGGTGCTGCGCGACGGGATGGGCGACTACCTGACCGACAACCCGACCCAGGTCCGTCAGATGCGCTGCATGCTCAGCACCGCCAGCCTGCAGGCCGTCGCCCGGGACCACTTCAACGAGCACGAGAACGAGCTCGCCGCCTCGTTCGCCAAACGGCTCGGCCTGCCGGAGGACGCCCTCGAGGCCCAGATCATGGCCAGCGCGATCGGCGCCACGGCGTGGACCGTCACCAACCGCTGGGTCGCCGAAGGAGGCCCCCCGAAACGGCTGTTCGAGATGCTCGACGACGCTCTCGACCTGTTGGCCAAGGGCCTGGAGAGCCCCTCCGGCCCGAGGCGATAGCGGGGGTGTTTCCGCCCGCGACCGGGGGCGGCCACGAGGACCGCCCCCGTCGGGAACCAAGCTGAGCAGGTGGCGCTACGACGCCAGAGGGCCGGGGCCGTGGCCGCCGTCGCCGGTGGCGAAGGTGCCCTGCGGGCCCGCGGGCTCCGGCAGGCGGACGCGCTCGCCGGGGACTCGCCTGCCATCCACGCCGTTGACCGACTCGGTCGAGAAGGCGTAGGTCAGCTGGGCGAAGGCGATGAGGTCGCTGTTCACCTCGAGCGCACGCCGATCGTGGTTGCCGAGCGTGTCGCACGCCTCGTGGTAGCACGGATCGAACTGCTCGTCGGTGAACCCACCCCAGATGATCGCCTGCTCCTCGGTCTTGGGCACCTCAGCCCCCGTGAACAGGCCGCCGGCCGGGATGTCGTTCTCGATGAACGCCTGGTAGTCGCTACGCCCCGAGAACTCGGTGTCCTCATAGGGCTCGCCGACCATGGTGTAGTACGACTCGAAGAGATCCTCGATCGCGGTCGAGCCGTCGGGGATCGGTACCGGCGCCGGGAACGTCGACTGGTCCGAGTCGAGGATCATGAAGATGTAGTTGGACGAGCCGACCATGTCGTAGTTGAGGTACAGGGCGATGCGGTCGCGTTCGGCCTGGGACAGTCCCGTGACATAGTCCGTCGAGCCGACCAAGCCGAGCTCCTCGGCCGCCCACCACGCGAACCGCACGGTGTTCTGCGGCCGGACGTCGGCCATCATGAGGGCGGTCTCGAGGAGAGCGGACGAGCCGGAGCCGTTGTCGTTGATCCCCGGGCCTTCGGTCACGCTGTCGAGGTGCGAGCCGGCCATCACGACGTTGTCGTTGTTCCGGCCGCGCATCTCGGCGATGATGTTGACGTCGGTCCGGGTCTCGGGCGGGAGCACCTCCACGAAGGCGGTCGATCCCGGCGCCGCCAAGGCGGATCCGTCGGCGAAGCTGGCGCCGACGACCGGGATGTTGTGGCTGACCGGTGTGCCGTCGTCCAGGCTCGACGCGTCGCCGATGATGAGGCCCTCGCGGTCGGGCGAGTTGCCTTGGTTGAAGATGACCACAGCCTCGGCACCTGCGAGCTCGGCATTGTGGGCCTTGGTGCCGAAGGTGCACGTGCCGCGCTGGACCAGCGCGATGTCGGCAGCACCGCTCCAGTCGATGCCGGTGAAGTCCGCCGCTTCGCACCCGCTGGTCGACGCACGGTCGCCGACGAGGTTGATGTCGACCGGGATCACCTGGCCGTCGACGGCCCCCGAACCGCTCGCACTGAACACGCCGGTCGCGTACTCGGCCGCCACCGGTGCGGTCTGGTTGAGCACGGCGGGGAAGTTGAACTCGAACTCGACGGGATCGAGCGTCACCCGGTAGCCGGCGTCCTCCAGCAGGCCCGACACGTACTCGACGCTGTTGGCATAACCCTCGGTACCCGCGGCGCGCGTGCCCGGGAAGAACGGGTCGTCGTTGTTGTCGGCGATCTCCTGCAACGCCGCCTGGTGCGCCCGGACCCCCTGCAGGGTCACGCACTCGAGCAGCTTCTCGTAGGTGTCGTTGGTCCGGCGATCGCACGAGTCGTCGTGTCTGCCACCAGCGATCGCCTGGCCCGCCGGCACGATCGCCGCCAGCAGCAAGACCGCCGCTCCGATCGACAACCCGCGCCGTCGCGCGCCCTTCCATGCCCGCACACGATGAGTCATGAACTCGCCCCCCTGTTCTCCGCCAGCAGCCCGTCCGAGCCGCCGTCTCAAGGCAAGCCCAAACGTACGAGATCAACGCCGCGTGCGCCACGGATGTGATGCAAAAGTCCCGCCCCATGGGCAGATCGCGCAGCGGGAGCCGTCGGTCGCCATCGGCAACCTTCGATCCGCCTCGCGCTGGTCGCCGGCAATGACCAACGAGCCTGCGCCCGCTACGCCTTCGCGTCCGACCAGCGCTGGATCACGCTGATGTCGGCGACGAAGCGCACGGAGTCGTCGGGCACCCAGCGACGGGCCGCCTCGCGCAGGCAGTCCTCGACCAGCTGCGCCGCGGCCGGGCCGTTCTCCGTCGGGACGTGGACGAGCAGCTCGTCGTGCAGGCAGAGCACGATCCGGGCGGCGAGCGCTGCCCCTCGGGCTCGCACGGTGACGGCCCAGACCTTGAACAGCTCGGCTGCGGCGCCCTGGACGAGGGCGTTGCGTCCATAGCGGCCCCTCGCCGCGGCGCGGCTGCGAGCCTCCTGGTCGCTGATCCCGTCGTCGGTGGCCGGACCCATCCTGACCAGCCGTCCACCGTAGGTGTGCAGGTCACGACCTGCCTGGCCCGAGCGGTCACCGTCCTCCAGATAGGCCATCGCCACCGGGTAAGCCGCGGTGAGACGACGGACCACCTGGGCGCCGTGGCCCGTGGTCTGGCCGTACATCGCGCCGAGCATCGCGACCTTGGCCGTCTCCCGGTCGACGCCGAGGTCCCGCGCGAGAGGCGCGTACATGTCGTCGGCACGCGTGGCACGCCGGAGGCCCTCGTCGCCGGACACCGCCGCCAGGACCCGCGGCTCGATCTGGCCGAGGTCGGCACGGACCAGGACATGACCCGCCTCGGCGGCGACAGCCGCTCGCATGCCGGCCGGCATGTTGTGCAGCCCGGCCGACGCGGTCATCCGCCCCGCGGCGCCGTCGGATCCCGTCCACGTGCCGCGCAACCGCCCGTCGGCGTCGAGGTTCTCGTCGAGCCAGGCGTAGCCGTAGGTGGTCGCGACCCTCTCGGCCTTGCGCCACGCCAGCAGGGCATCGACCACCGGATGGGTCACGCGTAACGCCTCGAGGCGCCAAGCCCGGGTGTCGGCGACCTCGATGCCGACCCGGCGCAGCAACGACCTCACCTGACCGGGGCTGCGGAGGTCGAACCGCTGGCCGTCGGTCGGCGCGTGGCGCAACACCTCGTCGTCGCGGCGTGCCCGCAGCTGTGCCGCTTCGGACTCGGTGCGGGGTCGTGGACCGACGAACCCGGCAACCAGGTGCTCGGCGACCGACCGGTCCATCGGCAATCCGTCGACCGACAGCTCGGCGCAGAGCAGCTCGGCCGCAGATTCGGAACGGGCGGTGGCGGCGGCACGGGGCCGCTCGTGCAGCTCCGCGAGCCGGCGAGCCTGCAATGCGGCGGCTTGGAGCCCGAGCTCGGCCCACCGCTCCATGCGCTCTGGGGTGTCAGCCCAGCGACCGGTCAGCCAGGCGGCTTTGACGTGCCCGTCGGCGCGCACCGGCGTGTCGGGGTCGCTGTCGCCGTCGTCTGCCTGACTGAACAGGTCGAGTGGCCGGGCTGCTGTTGCCGGCAGCGTGTCGAGCGGCAGGTCGTGCAGGCGCGCCCACACCCGGGCGGGATCGGCGCGCGACTCACCGAACAGCAGCCGGTGGACCGCCAGGATGTCCCAGCAGGTCACGACCCGCAGCCCGGACCTGACCAGGGTCAGCGCCGTCTCGTGCGACCAGAGGACCCAGCGGGGGCGCAGCTCCTCCTCGACGCGACGCACCACGGCAACCGGTCCGCCTGCGTCATCGTCACCGTCGCCCTCGGACCGCACGGCCAGGCTGTAGCTGCCGCCCCCGGGCGTGAGCCCGAGCCCGACCTTCGGGGCCAGGGCCAGCGCGACCAGGTCGCCACGTCCGACTCCGATGCCGCGTAGCTCCTCGACGACCGAGGCACCGAGGTCTGCCATGCAGGCCACACCCTGCCACCTCACGGTCACGGCTGCGGCCGTCGCGTGCCCGGGTCCTGGCTCTGCGGCAGCCCGCTACCGTCGCTCTCCGTGGGAGCAGTCGGTGACGCCGGATCGGAGGCCAACGGTCCCGGCGACAGGGCCGCCAGGCAGGGGGTGGTCGCGGCCGCGATCGTCGGCGCGTTGGCTGGGATGGCGCTCACCAGGCCCGGACGCAGGGGCTGGAGGCGGCTGTCCGGGGCCGTCGCCGGCGGCGCGTTGCTTGCCGCATCCGAGGTCGTGGCGCGGCAGCGGCAGCGGCCCGGCGAGATCCCGGCGCTGTGGCATCGGATCGTGATGAGCGGGGCTCTGGCCGCACCGTTGGGGTGGGTCGCCGGGCGGGTGACGAAGGCGGGACCGGTCGCCGTCGCCGCCGGTGCGGGTGCCGTCGCCGGGACGTTGGGTCTCCGGCCCCACAAGGTCGTCGCAGGGCCACTGTTCGGGGCGGCCGTCGGGCGGGCCATGGCGACGCTCGACCCGCGGATGCCGGCTGCCGTCGTCGCGAGCGCCACGGTGGTCGGCTACCGCATCGCGTCCGCAGCCACGTTCCGGGACGCGCAGGTCAAGCTGCTCGCCGAAAGGGTCCAAGCCGAGGACCTGCCGTTCGTCGTCCCGCTCGAGGCCCGTGGCCGGTACGTCGGCACCGACTACGTGCGGACGTTGGCCGACATGATCGGCGGCGACTACGTCCGCGACGCGGCCGACGTCGGCATCGTCGCATCGCTCGACGACCGCCGATGAACCAGCGCGAGGCGCTACGGGGAGTCCGCAGCCGCATCGACACCATCGACCTCGACGGTGTTCCACGGGTGCGCGGGTGGATTCGCTCGTTCGCCGACACGGAGGCACCGATCTACGTCGGCATCTACACGACCTACCGCCACGACGGTCGCGGCTACGTGAGCGTGGGCTTCCCCCTCCCGCAGGCGAGCTTCACCGCGACGCTGGTCCCCCGCGCCCGAGTCGGCGGAGGGCTCACCCCGACGACCCGCAGCGAGCTCGTCCACCCGGGCCACTACCTCACCTACGTCGATCCGGACACCCGCGACCTGACGGCTCTCGCCGTGCAGGGGTTCGCCGAGGAGCTCGACGTGTTCGTCCACGACGGCGAGCTCTGCGCCGAGCATGCGTTCTGGATCTTCGGGCTGCCGTTCCTGGTGCTGCACTACCGCATCCACCCGAAGCCGGCGCCACCGGCCGCCTGACGCGCCGCGCCCCGGGGCCGTCAGGAGGCCCGAGGAAGCCGAACGACCAGCTGGGCGCCACCGCCAGGCGCCTCGGTAGCGGCGGCGTCGCCGCCCATGGCCGCGGCGAGCTCGCGGACGATGGCCAGGCCGATCCCGGTCCCGGTGCCCTGGCGGGCCGTCGGCCGGGGACTGCTGTGAAGCCGCTCGAACACCCGGGGTCTCTCCGCGGACGGGATGCCGGGCCCGTCGTCCTCCACGGCCAGGACGGCGTGGTCTCCATCGGCGGTGACCGAGACCCGCACCTGGCGGGCCGCGTGGCGTCCGGCGTTCTCGACCAGGTTCCCGGCGATCTGCGCGAGGCGGTCGGGGTCGCCGTCCACCACGACCGCGTCAGCGGGGACGTCCACGGTGACGAGCAGGCCGGCATCCTCGAGATCCGGCCGCAAGCCTTCGGTCGTGCCGACCGCGACGTCGCGGAGGTCGACCGGGCGCAGGTTCAGCGTGAAGCCACGGGCGCGGAGCCGCGCGAGGTCGAGGAGGTCGCGGACCAGGCGGTCGAGGCGGCCCGCCTCCGCCGCGATCGTGGCTCCCGCCGCCACGGGATCCGGTGCCGCCCCGTCGGCCAGCGCTTCAGCCCAACCACCGATCGACGTCAACGGCGTGCGGAGGTCGTGGGACACGGACAGGAGGAAGTCCCGCTCGGTCCGCTGCGACCGTTCGAGCGATGCGGCCATCGTGTTGACCGACCGGGCCAGCTGGGTGAGCTCGTCGTCGCGCGCCGGTGGCTCGGGAACCCGAGCCGCGAGGTCGCCGTCGGCGATGTGCCGCGTGGCCGCCACTGCGGCGTCCACCGGTCTCGCCAGTGACCGAGCGAGACCCACCGCGATCAGCGCCCCGAGGACGACGGTTCCCGCGCCGGCGACGACGAACCAGCGTCCGGCGGCGCCGGTGTCCGCGTCGATCGAGTCGGCGGCGAGCAGGGCCCTCGTCGGCGGGCCTCCGTCGGAGACCGGCAGCGGCGCCGCGGCGTAGGCCGTGTCGCCGCGGCGGATCGACACCGTCTGCCCGTCCCGGAGCCGCTGGACGCTGTCTGCGTCGAGCACCTGCGGTGGATCGGCCAGCCGGATCACGCTGACCGTGTCGACGTCCAGAGCCGGCTCGAGGCGCCGCGCCACCGGCTCGGCGCGGGCCGGTCGCAGCTCGCCGAGCACGAGCGCGAGCTCGCCGAGGCGGCGGGCCAGGTCGTCCTCGTTCCGATGCCGAGCTTCGACGCGGGTGAGCGCCAGCGTGCCCAGACCGACGATGACCACGGCGGCGGCCACCGCACCGGCGATGGCGACGACGAGTCGGCGACGCATCGGAGACCTCGACCGGGCTTGCCCGTCAGCCCAACCGGTAGCCGGTGCGTCGCAGGGTGGCGAGGGGCAGCCCGTCGCCCAGCTTGCGACGGAGCTGCCGGATGTGGACGTCGACGGTCCGCTCGTCGCCGTACCAGTCGTAGCCCCAGGCCAGGTCGAGCAGCTGGCGCCGGGAGAGCACCAGGCCCCGGTTCTCGACCAGCACGGCGAGCAGGGCGAACTCGCGGGGAGCCAGGTTGACCGGGGCTCCCGCGCGGCGGACCTCGTGCCGACCGAGGTCGACCTCGACGTCACCCACCGCGACGGTCTCGCGGCGCTGGTCGGGGGCGACACCAGCGCGACGCAGGATGGCCTTGACCCGGGCGATCAGCTCGCGGGGCGAGAACGGCTTGGTCACGTAGTCGTCTGCGCCCAGCTCCAGCCCGACCACCCGGTCGGTCTCGTCGCCCCGGGCGGTGAGCATCAGCACCGGTACGTCACCGTCGGACCGGAGCCTGCGGCACACCTCGAACCCGTCGATCCCGTCCGGCAGCCCGATGTCGACGACGGCGATCGCGGGACGAAGCTCGGCCACCAGGGCGAGGCCGGCGGCACCCGTTCCCGCCCGAGCCACCCGGAATCCGGCACGGTCCAGGTACAGCTCGAGAAGGTCGGCGATGTGGTCGTCGTCCTCGACCACCACCACGGTGCGGGCATCCATCGGGCCGTATGGTTCCACCTGGCTGGTCACCGCTCCACCGCCGGGGGTCGGCGGCCGACCGCGGCGTCGGGACCGGAGCCGGAGGAGCGGCCCCGGTCGCGCCCGGCCCTACGAAGGGCTGATCGCGGCACCGAACGGTGCGCCGAAGGGATCGACCACCTGCACCTCGGTGGGCTGCCCGGTACGCCGCGCCACGATCTCGAACTGTTCCGCGGTCCAGGCGTGGAGCATCCGCCGGGCCTCCGTGCACGGTGTGTCCGCGGTGGCGAAGAAGCCGGGGCACGACGGGCTGTGGCTGTGCCACACCACGAGATCGCCTGCGGGCATCGGCGCCTCGGTGCCGGGCGGAGCGACGAAGAACGCGCCGATCAGCACTGGGTCGCCGGAACCGCCGGTGTAGTAGATGAGGCCGCTCGGACGGCTCGGGTCGAGGACGGCGCCACCACCGCCGTCAGCGGCCTCACCGACGATCGTCGGGTTGAGGTAGTGCTCTCTCGGCCCGTGGGGACGGCGCGGTGGCTGGTAGCCGGCCGCGATCGCGGCGTCGACGTCCTCGTAGGCCACGAGCGTGGCGCGGACGTCGGCCGACAGCGCGTCGGCTGCGGCCTGCTGCTCCGCCGAGGCGCCCTCGTAGCGCTGGTCGTACGGAGCCAGCCGTTCGTGGCGATGGCCGTTGTCACGACGGCGATCGCTCTCGGCCGTGGCGTGGTCGTCGGCCCCGGCGTGATCGTCGGCCCCGGCGTCGCCGGAGTCGGCGTCGTGCTGCCCGCCGGCCGCGTCGCCGGAGTCGCCGCCGACGGCCACGGCCACCGCGCCACCAGCGACGACGCCGACCACGACCAGCGTCACCCCGGCAGCGAGCCGGACCACCCGCGACGTGCCTGGCGCCCTCCGGCCGGACGTCGACGCTGTCGCTCCGACGTCGGGTCCATGCCCCTCTGCCGAGCTGGCTGCCT
Source organism: Acidimicrobiales bacterium (assembly GCA_050744325.1). Lineage (GTDB taxonomy): Bacteria > Actinomycetota > Acidimicrobiia > Acidimicrobiales > VFJN01 > DASXTK01. The sequence goes on along the minus strand of JBOGHK010000077.1, from coordinate 23,874 downwards.
CACTGGTCATTGCACGAGTGCCGTGACCATGAACCTTCGCCCGTCCACGGCGAGTCAGGATCGCCGCTCGCTCCGGACGACGACGCAGGAAGGCACCAGCCTTTCAATGGAGGAGGACGCCGCGAGCGGCGATCCTGGCCGGCGTGGTGGGCGCAAAGGTTTGTGGTCACGGCACTAGCTCACATCCTGTAGATGAGGGCCGTGTGATGGCGACGTGATGGGCCGTTTCACCTGAGTTCTTGGCATGCTGACCCGCACCTCTGCGACCACGGCACGAAAGGCACCAGCATGCGCATCGTCGAGTTGGAGAAGGTCGACGGTGAGATCGTCTTCGACCTCGAGTGTCAGACCAGCGGGGGCGGCACGCGGATGGCGCCGGACGTAACAGCCGCCGAGACTGCGCTGCTGGCACGGGCGATGACCTACAAGCTGGCCGTCCTGCGCCAGCCGCTAGGCGGGGCCAAGGCCGGGATACGCGCCGGCCAGGAGGAGCGCGAGGCGGTGCTCGCCCGCTACGTCGAGGAGATCCGGCCGCTGGTCGAGCGCCACGAGTTCCTCACCGCGTCCGACATGGGAACCCGACCGCAGGACTTCGCCGCCCTGAGCGGCTCTCCGACGTTGCTCCACGTCGAGGACGAGACCGGGACGACGCTCGACGCGGGGGTCACCGCCGTCGGTGTCGTCGCTGCCGCCGACGCGGCAGTCGGCGGGCTCGCCGGCGCCAGGCTGGCCATCGAGGGCTTCGGCAAGGTCGGTGGTGCGACCGCGGCCGAGGCGGTGGCCCTCGGCGGTCGGGTCGTCGCTCTGTCGACCGTGCACGGGGCGATCGTCGACTCGTCCGGTTTCGACGTCGGCCACCTGCTCGAGCTCCGCCGACTCCACGGCGACCGCTGCATCGAGCACGTCGGTCGACGAGTGCTCCCGGCGCTCGAGCTGTACGGAGCCGCCGCAGACGTCCTCGTCCCCGGCGCTCGGACCGGGGTCCTGGACGCATCGCGGGCCGCCACCGTGCAGGCGCGCGTCGTGGCGCCCGCCGCCAACGTCCCGTACACGACCGAAGGCCTCGCCACCCTGGAGGCGCGCGGCATCGTCGCCCTTGCCGACTTCGTCTGCAACGCGGGCGCCACCATCGGCTACCTGGCCGAGCGCGGCGGCAAGCTGCACACCGCCGACGAGATGCGCGCCACCGTCGCCACCACCGTCCGCCAGGCCATCACCGAGGCCGGCGGACATCCCGACGGTCCGTTCGCCAGCTCCTGCGAAGCAGCCGAACAGTTCCTGCGCACCTGGCGCGATCCTGACGGCATGCCGGACGGGCGCCCCCTCGCCCCGGAATGACGCACCGCCCGCCCGCCCACGCCACCGGACGTGATCGTGGGGTGGGCCAGGCCCCCGTTCCGGGTAGTACACCGGGGGTCAGTCAACGTTGAGATGTCGGTCGCGGGGAGGTCGGTCGGGGTGCAGGTTGGAATCGGCCTTCCGAACACGACGCCCGGCACCGACGGCGCGGTGCTGCTGGAGTGGGCTCGGCGAGCCGACGCGGGGCCGTTCTCCACCGTCGCGGTGCTCGACCGCCTGGTCTACGACAGCTTCGAGCCACTCACGGCGTTGACCGCCGCGGCAGCGGTGACCTCACGGGTGGGCCTGGCGACGATGGTCGTGATCGGGCCGCTGCGGAACACCACCCTCCTCGCCAAGCAAGCGACATCGCTGCAGGCCATCGCCGGCCGACCGCTGACGCTCGGGCTGTCGATCGGGGCGCGACTCGACGACTACGAGGCTGCCGGCATCGACCACCGCGCCCGCGGCGCCCGGCTCTCCGAGCAATTGGCCCGGCTCCGCAACGGCGATGCCGCCGGTGTCCAGCTCCTCGCCGGTGGCGCCAGCGGGCCGGCGTTCGCCCGGATGGCGCGCTACACGGACGGCTACGCCCACGGCGGCGGGCCTCCCCGGGCCTTCGCCGCAGCGGCCGTGCGCGCCAACGCGGCATGGAGCGATCTCGGGCGACCCGGCCGGCCACAGCTCTGGGGCCAGGGCTACTTCGCCCTCGGGGATCCGGAGGCGGGCGCGGCCTACCTCCGGGACTACTACGCCTTCACCGGCGGGTTCGCCGAGAAGATCGCCGCCGGGAACCTGACGAGCCCCCGCGAGGTCAAGGACTTCGTCCGGGGCTACGAAGCCGCCGGCTGCGACAAGCTGATCCTGCTGCCCACCGTGGCCGACGTCGCCGAGGTCGAGCGGCTGGCCGAGGTGCTCGCCGGATGACCGGGACGACCGGTAGTACCGGGACGGCCGCAACGTGAAGGCGACGATCGTCGGCGCCGGCCCAGCGGGGCTGTACCTCGGCATCCTCCTCGCCAAGGCCGACCCCACCCACGAGGTCCGGGTCCTGGAGCGCAACCCGCCCGACGCCACCTTCGGTTGGGGCGTGGTCTTCTCCGAGGAGACCATGGGTGCGTTGCGCGACGCCGACCTGCAGACCTACGTCGAGATCACCGACACCTTCGCCCGCTGGGACACCGTCGACGTGCGCTGCGTCGGCGGCCGACGACTCCGCTCGCGCGGCCACGCGTTCTCCGCCATCGCCCGCAAGCAGCTGCTGCTGATCCTGCAACGCCGCTGCGCCGACCTGGGCGTCAAGCTCGAGTTCGGCGTGGAGGTCGACGATGCGTCGCTGCCCGTCCCCGGTGACCTGGTGGTGGCGGCCGACGGGGTCAACAGCCTGTTCCGGCGGCGCTGGGCCGCCGAGCTGGGCAGCGTCGTACGGCCCCAGGGCGGCAAGTACGTGTGGTTCGGGACCGACCTGGTGCTCGACGCGTTCACGTTCGTCTTCCGCTCGACCGAGCACGGCTTGTTCCAGGTGCACGCCTATCCGTTCGACGAGAGCACGAGCACGTTCATCGTCGAGTGCCCCGAGGCCACGTGGCGCCGGGCGGGCCTCGACCAGATGACCGAGGACGAGAGCATCGCCTTCTGTGAAGCGCTGTTCGCCGACGACCTCGACGGCCACCGGCTGCTCTCCAACCGCTCGGTCTGGCTCGACTTCCTGCGGGTGTCGAACCGCAGCTGGCATCACGGCAACGCCGTGTTGCTCGGCGACGCGGCGCACACCGCGCACTTCTCGATCGGCTCGGGGACGAAGCTGGCGATGGAAGACGCTATAGCCCTGGCCAACGCCTTCGTCCGCCATGGCGACGTCAGGACGGCGATCGTGGACTACGAGCTCGAGCGCCAGCCGGTCGTCGAGCGCGCCCAGCATGCGGCCGACGACAGCGCCGCCTACTTCGAGCGGGTCGGCCACCACGCCTCGCTGGAACCGGTCCAGTTCGCCTTCAACCTGTTGACCCGCAGCGGTCGGATCAGCCACGCCAACCTCGAGCTCCGCGACCCCGATCTCGTGCGGGTGCTCGACAGCTGGTTCGACGGTGCGGCGCGTCCCGATGCACCGCGTCGCGCGCTGGCGCCCCCGCCGGCGTTCGCTCCGCTGTCGGTGGGTGGCCTCACCGTGCCCAACCGCATCGTCCGGACACCCTCGCCCGCCCAACCCGACGCGCTCGGGTCGCTGGCCCGCAGCGGCGCCGGCCTCGTGCTCACCGGGCTGGTGGCCGTCACCGCGGAGGGCCGCACCTCCGTCGGCTGCCCCACCCTGGTCGACGACGCCACGCGCTGGGCCCCGCTGATCGACGACGTCCACGCGGCGGGAGCCCTGGTGATGCTGCGCCTGGGGCACGCCGGCCGCCGGGGCGCGACCCAGCCTCCCGACCGGGGCATCGACCTGTCGCTGGCGGACGGAGGATGGCCCCTGATCGCCGCGTCGGCTGTGCCCTACGGGCCGACGAGTGCTCGACCCAAGGCGATGGACCACCAGGACATCGGCAGGATGCGGGCGGCGTTCGCAGCCGCGGCCACCCGGGCGGCGACGGTCGGCTTCGACGCTCTCGAGCTCGACATGGCACACGGCTACCTGCTGGCCAGCTTCCTTTCGCCGCTCGCCAACCGGCGGGAGGACGGCTACGGCGGCTCGCTCGCCAACCGGCTGCGGTTCCCGCTGGAGGTGCTGCACGACGTCCGCCAGGCGTGGCCGGACGACCGGCTCCTCGCCGTCCGCCTGAGCCTGACCGACTGGGCGAGCCGCGGGCTCGACGTCGACGACGGGATCGAGATCGCCCGTGAGCTGGTCGCCGGCGGCGTGGAGCTCCTGCACGTCGAGGCGGGCCAGACGGTTGCCGAGGCCCGGCCCGAGTACCGCCGGGGCTTCCTGACCGTGCTGTCCGACCGGGTCCGTAGCGAGGTCGGGGTCCCGACGCTGGTCGGTGGCTACCTGACCACGGCCGACGAGGTGCACACGATCGTCGGCGCGGGGCGGGCGGACCTCTGCCTGGTCGACCTGCCCCTGCCCGGAGCCGCGGTCGAGCAGGACGCCACGACCCGGCGTGGGAGCCTGGCCTCGTGACCAGCCCCTTCTTCGCCGACCTCACCTCCCCGCAGGCCGAGGAGCTGAGCCGGTCCGATCCTCCGACCGTGCTGCTGCTGCCGGTGGGCGCGACCGAGCCCCACGGGCCGCACGCGCCGCTGTCGACCGACTCGCTGATCTCGCTGAGCATGTGCCGGCGCGCCGTCGAACGCCTGGCCGGCGACCCTGAGCTGCGGGTGCTGATCCTGCCCGCTCTGCCCTACGGGGTGACCCGCTACGCCAAGGCGTTCGCGGGCGCCATCCATGTCGACCCGGACACGCTGCACGCGCTGGTCACCGACATCTGCGTCGCGCTGGTCGACCAGGGTCTGCGCCATGTCGTGATGGTCAACAACCACTTCGAGCCCGAGCAGGTCGCGACCCTGCGCCGGGTGGTCGACACCGTGCGCGCCACGCACGGCGTCGAGATCGGCTACCTCGACCTGGTGCGCCGCCGCAACGCCGAGCGGCTGACCGACGAGTTCCGAGCGGGTGAGTGCCACGCCGGACGGTACGAGACGTCGCTGGTCATGGCCGACCATCCCGGGCTGGTCGACCAGGCACGACTGCCCACGCTGCCGCGGGTCGCGGTGAACATGCCTGCGGCGATCGCCGAGGGACAGCGGGACTTCGTCGCCATGGGGATGCACGAGGGGTACTGCGGTGCCCCCGCCGACGCGACCGCACACGAGGGCCAAACCACGCTGGCCACGCTCACCGACATGCTGATCGACGTGGCCCGGGCGGTCGTGCGCGGGCCCGTGGAGCGCCCGGAGCGCTGAGGGAGGCTGCGGTGCTGCGCGACGAGGACGTCCCGGTCGAGCTCAACCTGGCCAGCTGGTTCGTCGACCGCAACGTCGTCGAGGGCCGCGGCGACCGCACGGCACTGGTCACGAACGACGGGCCGACCACGTACGCCGAGCTGGCGGCGCTGGTCAACCGGGTCGGCAACGGGCTCCTGGACCTGGGGGTGCGGCAGCAGCAGCGGATCCTGCTCGCGTTGAGCGACGGGGTCGAGCTCGTGGCCACCTGGTGGGCGGGGCAGAAGATCGGCGCGGTGACCGCCGAGGCCTACACCTACCTGCAACCCAAGGACTACGCCTACTTCCTGGACTACACCCAGGCCGAGGTGGTGGTGGCCGACGCCGTGACCCTCGACGCGCTACGGGAGGCCCGTGCGGCGAGCCGGCATCTGCGCCACCTGCTGGTCGTCGGCGTCCCCGAGGACCGGCTGCAGCCGGGCGAGCGGAGCTTCGAGGGGCTGGTGGCAACGGCCCCGGCCGATCTCGATCCCGCCCCGACGACACGCGACGACGTCGCGATCTGGAAGTTCACCACCGGGACGACGGGCCGGCCCAAGGCGTGCGTCCACCCGACGCGCAGCTCGCTGCTGAGCTTCGAGGCCTACGCCCGCGGCGTCCTCGACATCGGCCAGGACGACCTGGTGCTGCCGGTGCCGAAGCTGTTCTTCGGCTACGCCCGCGACCTCGCGGCGCTGTATCCCCTGGGCGTCGGTGGCGCCGGCGTCGTGTTTCCCGAACGGACCACGGCCGAGCGGATCTTCGACCTGATCGCTCGTCATCGCCCGACGATCCTGGTCAACGTGCCGACGATGATGAGCGCCATGGTCGCGCACCCCGAGGCCGCCGAGCAGGACCTCAGCTGCCTGCGGCTCTGCACGTCCGCGGGCGAGGCCCTCCCCGCGGAGCTGCATCGCAAGTGGGACCGCACGTTCGGCGTCGACGTCGTCGACGGCATCGGGTCGTCCGAGGCGTACCACATCTACATCTCGAACCGGCCCGGTCACGGCCGGGCCGGCACCGTCGGGCAGGTGGTGCCGGGCTACACCGCTCGGGTGGTCGACGATGCCGGCGACGCCGTGCCCGACGGTGAGGTCGGGGTCCTCGAGGTCACCGGCCCCACGGTGGCCCAGGGGTACTGGGAGGCGCCGGAGCAGTCGGCGGCCACGTTCCACGGCGACACCGTGCGGACCGGCGACCTGTTCGTCCGGGACGCCGACGGCTTCTTCACCTACCGCGGCCGGGCCGACGACCTGCTCAAGGTCGGCGGGATCTGGGTCGCGCCGAGCGAGGTGGAGGACTGCCTGATCGGCCACCCCGACGTCCTCGAATGCGCGGTCGTCGGGCACGAGCACGAGGGTCTGGTGCGACCGCGGGCGTACGTCGTGACCCGGCCCGGGGCCGTGGTGGCGGCCGAGGCGCTGATCGAGCACGCCCGGTCGATGCTCGCCCCGCACAAGCGGCCCCGCGACGTCCACTTCGTCACCGAGCTGCCCCGGACGGCCAACGGCAAGCTCGACCGGCAGATGCTGCGCGAGCTGGACCGCGACCAGAGCGGGAGCAGCGCGCCGTGAACGGCATCGAACACCTGCCCCAGGCCGCTTCGGGCCTCGACCGCGACCAGAGCGGGAGCAGCGCGCCGTGAACGGCCGGGTCGTAGTGGTGACCGGAGGCGGTGGCGGGATCGGGCGTGCCCTGGTCGAGCGCTTCGCCGCCGAAGGCGACGACGTCGTGACCGTCGGACGCGACCGTACCGCCGTCGTGGCCACCGACCGGACGCGGAGCGAGGTCTGCGACGTCACCGACGACGCTGCCGTGACAGCGATGTTCGAGCGGATCGGGCCGGTCGACGTGCTGGTCAACAACGCCGGGACGTCGGCCAGCGCTCCAGTGCACGCCACGACGTTGGACGATTGGCAACGCCTGCTCGATGTCAACGCCACCGGCGCCTTCCTGTGCACCCGGGCGGTGCTGCCCGGGATGGTCGAGCGCGACAGGGGGCGGATCGTCACGGTGGCCTCGACCGCCGGCATCGCAGGCTCCCGCTACACCGCTGCCTACACGGCGTCGAAGCACGCGGCTGTCGGGCTGATGCGGGTGGTCGCAGCCGAGGTGGCCGGGACCGGCGTCACGGCCAATGCCGTGTGCCCGACGTTCGTGCGCACCGATATGACCCGACGCACGGTCCACCGGATCGCCGCGGCGACCGGGCGCACGGAGGACGAGAGCCGGAGCGCACTGGTCGCCACCATGCCGCTCGGCCGCCTGGTCGAACCGGACGAGGTGGCCTTCGCGGTGGCCTTCCTGGCCGCGCCCGGCGCGGCAGCGATCAACGGCCAGACACTCGTCCTCGACGGCGGACCCGGGAAGGGGTAGAGGGTAACCATGGCTTTCCGAGGGTCGTCCGGTTTGACCGAGCGGTGGGAGCACTTCGACCTCGAGGTCGCCGACGGGGTGGCGACCGTGCGGTTCTCCCGCCCCGACAAGCTGAACGCCCTCACCTTCGAGGTGTACGCCGACCTGCGCGACCTGCTTGGCGAGCTGCCTCAGCACGCCGACGTGCGGGTACTCGTGGTGACCGGCCGGGGCAAGGGGTTCTGCTCCGGCGGCGACGTGACCGACATCATCGGCGAGCTGCAGAAGATGGGCCCGGTGGAGCTACTGGAGTTCACCCGGATGACCGGCGCGGTGACCAAGGCGTTGCGCGAGTGCCCTCTCCCCGTGATCGCCGCGGTCAACGGGGTGGCCGCAGGCGCGGGATCCGTGCTGGCGTTGGCCAGCGACTTCCGCCTGTTGGCGCGGTCGGCCTCGTTCGCCTTCGTGTTCACCCGGGTCGGTCTGGCCGGCGCCGACATGGGGTCGGCCTACCTGCTGCCACGGCTGGTCGGGTTCGGCCGGGCGACCGAGCTGCTCATGCTCGGCGACAGGATCGACGCCGACCGGGCGCTGGCGATCGGGCTGGCGACCGAGGTGGTCGACGACACCGATCTGGGCGAAGCGACAGACCGGCTGGCCCGCCGGCTGGCCGACGGCCCGGCGTTCGCCTACTCGACGACCAAGGTCCTGCTGACCCGGGAGCTCGACATGGACCTCGGCAGCGCGATCGAGATCGAGGCCATCACCCAGGCGCTGTTGATGACCAGCCACGACCACCGCGAGTTCTACGCCGCCTGGCGCGACGGCCGCCGACCGGGATGGACGGGCCGATGACCGCCGACCACGCCCGCGGCGCCGACGACAGCGACCACCCCGCCGGCACCCACCAACCTGCCGAGCAGCCAGCCCACGGCACCATCACCGCGCCGACGAATGCCGACCAACCCGGCGAGCAGCAGCCGGGGCACCGGATCGTGACCGCCACTGCGCTGGCCGCGCCGGCCGGGTACGCGCATGCTGTCGTCGCCGCCCCGGGCACCCTGGTGTTCCTCGGTGGCCAGACGGCGCAGGGCCCCGATGGCGCCATCCGCGGCGGCACGATCGTCGAGCAGTTCGACGTGGCTGCCGGCAACGTCGTCACCGCGCTCGCGGCAACCGGCGGACGGCCAGAGGACCTCGTCTCGCTGACGATCTACGTCACCGACGTCGCCGACTACCGCAGGTGGCTGGGCGATCTCGGTGTCGTGTACCGCCGGCACTTCGGCCGTCACTACCCCGCGATGGCGTTGCTCGGCGTGAACGCTCTGTTCGACGATGCCGCGCTGGTCGAGCTGGTCGGCGTGGCCGTCCTCCCCGAGCGCCTGGCCAGTCAACCGGTGTCGGGGGGTGGGTCGTTGCCGGGGTAGTGGTCAGGGTGTGTCTGCTCGGTCGGCTCGGCCCGGCGGCGATGGTCGAGCTGACCGTGTTCATCGCCTTCGCCAACCTGTCGACCAGGAACAACACGGCGCACGGGATCACGTCGCAGGGCTTCTCTGACGCCTGCGAGATTCCGCTGGCCAAGCGTCCTAAGAGTTCCGGCGTCGCGTCGAGGTCATGACCAAGGACCCGTTCGTCGTCCACCGCAGCCTGCTGTTCACGGTCGCCTACGAGATGCTCGGGTCCGCGGCCGACGCGGAGGACGTGGTGCAGGAGAGCTGGCTGCGGTGAGCCTCGTGGTGGAGAACGGGCAGATCACCCGGATCTACGCGATGGCAAACCCCCAGAAGCTGACCCGGCTGGACGAACCAGCCGAACTCGCCAGGTGAGCGGCTCTTCGACCAACGCCGGTGATTCGATCAGCGTCGAACATGTCTTGATGGCGGCGAAGCCGGTTCCTATGGTGACCGCAGGGAGCTTTGAACAGTTGGGGGAAGCATGCTGCACCGTCGCAGAGTCCGTCGCATGGTCGCGTCCGCGCTCGTCTTCGTCGTTGCCGCCAGTGGTCTGATGCTGGCGTCGAGCGCGGTGGACGCCGCCGCACGACCCGCCTTCCAGTTGCCGTTCACATGCGGCCAGAGCTGGCGGCTCGACACATGGGCCCATGCGCCCGCGCTCGACATGGTGCGCGAGCCGGACCAGCAGGGCACCGAGGGAGCGCGGGTGACGGCGCCGGCTGACGGCGTCGTCGTCCAGTCGTTCCGGCACGACAACGCCGGCAACATGATCCAGATCGACCACGGTGACGGCTGGTTCACCACCTACCTGCACCTCGAGTCGCGTGCCGTCGGCGAAGGCGACGAGGTCGGGCAGGGAGACACCATCGGGCGCGTGGGGAGAGACGGCCCGACCGCCAACAACCATCCGCACCTGCACTTCGAGCTCGCCGTCGACGACGACGGAGACGGCCGCGCGACCTGGGGGTTCGAGGGCAGCGAACGGGTGCGGCCCTGGTTCGACGGCGTCGAGTACGGCCAGGAGGACGGACGAACCTGGCGCAATGTCGAGAGCGACAACTGTGGGGCGTCGTCGGAGTCGACGACGACCACCGAGTCCACGACGACCACGGAGCCCACAACCACGACCACGACCGTGCCGGAGACGACGACCACCACTGCTCCGACGACGACCGTGCCGGAGACGACGACCACGACAGCCCCCGCGACGACCGCGACCACGGTGCCGGACGACACCCTGCCCACCACAGGGACCTCGAGCACCACGATCGCCACGGTGATCGGTGCGGCTCTGCTGGCCAGTGGCGCTCTGCTCGTGCTGATCCGCAGACTCGTCACCCGCTGACCGCGGCGTGCTGCTTCGGGGGTTGCGCGCGGTGCAGCGCCACCCCCGAAGCGACGAGAGCGACACCGACCATGTCCTGGCCGGTGGGTATCTGATGGAGCACGACCGCGCCGATGACGGTGGCGAACATCGGCAGCAGCGCCAACATCAGCGCGACCGAGCCGAGCGCCAGCCTGGCCATCGCCATCTGGTCGGCGACGTAGGGGATGACCGACGAGCACACCGCGACGCCCAAGCCGGCCAGGAGGAGCCCGGGGTGCGTGAAGGCCGGCAGGGCGGCGACCAGGCCGATCGGTGTGACGACCACGGCGGCAACCAGCATCGCCGCGGCCAATTGATCGATCCCGTTCATTGGTCCACCCGCTGGGCGGCCTGCGGCCGGGCGATCGATGCCGTTGTTGGCGATCCGGTGGCCGAGGATCACGTAGACCACGAACAACGCACAGTTCGCCAGCGCGAGTCCGAACCCCAGCGGCTCCGCCACCAGGCGAACGTCGGCGAGGGTGGCAACGCCGGCCGTGGTGAGCACCAGAGCGGCGGCATTGCGGCCGGTGCGAGCCCCGAGCGCAGCCAGACCCACGACCCCGAGAAACTCGATGGCGCCCACCGTGGACAGCGGCAGCCGGTCGATCGCCAGGTAGAACAGCGAGTTCATCCCCGCCAGGACGACCCCGAAGCGCATCAGCGACAGCCGGGCGGGTGTGTCCAGCGCGACGAGCAACCGCCAGGGGCGACGCCACAGAGCGAACACCGCCCCCGCACCGGCGATGCGCAACCACGTGACGCCGAGGACGTCGACCCGGGTGAACAGCAGCACGGCGAACGACGGGCCGAGATAGTGGAAGACCGCACTGACCAGGAAGAACGACTGCGGTGGGCAGCGGACCACTTGCGCAGAACGTAGAGCCCTCCCTTTCACCTGTCAACTGATGTTTGGTGGTAAAGTCCGACAGTGGACCCGCTGCCGCTCGACCCCGGCTCCTACGGCGGCACGTACAAGCTGGTGGGCGGGCAGGTCAGCCTCGACCTGGTCAACACGGTGTCCTGGCCCGGCACCGCGCGAGAGCACGACTGGTTCGACCCTCCGGCCAACCTTCTGCTCTGGGCGCAGACGACCGGTCTGGCCGGCGAGCCCACACGCCGCCGATTCGACCGCGAGATGCGCGCCGACCCCGCCCGCCTCGCCAGCCAGATCGCCGCAGTCGCCAGGATCAGGCACACCTTGCGCAGCGCGATCGCGCCGCTCGCCCGAGGAGAGTCGCCGCCTGACGACGCGATTCGCGACCTGAACCGGCTCCTGGCAGCGACCTGCGGACGCCGGCAGGTGGATCCCGAGACACTGGAGTGGGCCTGGCTGGAGCCAGCCACCCTGCCGGAGGTGATGGCTCCAGCGGTCCACAACGCCGCCGAGGTACTGACGAGCATCGATCCCCGCCGGCTGCGCCACTGCCCGTCGTGCGACTGGCTGTTCCACGACACCACCCGCAACGCCAGCAGACGCTGGTGCGACATGGCGGACTGCGGAAGCCGCGACAAGGCGCTCCGCTACTACCACCGGCACAAGCCGAGCTCGTAAAGGAGAGCAATGCAGTACGCCAATCTGGGTCGCTCGGGGCTGAAGGTCTCCCGCATCTGCCTCGGGATGATGAGCTACGGGAATCACACCTCGCGCGCGTGGCACCTCGACGAGGACGGGGCGAGGCCGATCGTGCAGCGAGCAGTCGAAGCCGGCGTGATCTTCTTCGACACAGCCGACATGTACGACGACGGCGCCAGCGAGGTCGTCACCGGGCGCCTGCTCGCCGACGCGTTCCCCCGGCGCGACGACTACGTGCTGGCCACCAAGGTGTTCTTCCCCATGGGATCGGGGCCGAACGACCAGGGACTGTCCCGTAAGCACGTGCTGGCCAGCATCGACGCTTCCCTACACCGGCTCGGCACCGACTACGTCGACCTGTACCAGATCCATCGCTGGGACGACGTGACGCCCATCGACGAGACGATGGCGGCCCTGCACGACGTCGTGCAGGCGGGCAAGGCGCGCTACATCGGGGCGTCGAGCATGTTCGCCTGGCAGTTCGCCAAGGCGCAGCACACCGCTGCGGCGGCGGGGTCGACCACGTTCGTCTCGATGCAGGACCACTACAACCTCGCCTACCGGGAGGAAGAGCGCGAGATGGTCCCGCTCTGCCTCGACCAGGGAGTCGGCCTCATCCCGTGGAGCCCGCTGGCCCGTGGGCTGCTGGCGGGAACCCGCGAGCGCAGCGGCGACCGCACGACGGTCCGAGCCGGCAACGATCCGCTCGCCGACGAGCTGTACGGCGAGGCCGACTTCGACGTCGTCGATGCACTGCGGGCGGTCGCTGATGAGCGCGGCCTGCCTCCGGCGCAGCTCGCGCTGGCGTGGCTGCTCGGCAAGCCCGCGGTCACGGCGCCGATCGTTGGTGCGACGAAATTGGCTCATCTCGAAGACGCGGTCGCCGCGGTCGAGGTCACTCTGAGCGACGACGAGGTTGCGCGGCTGGAGGCGCCGTACCGCCCGCACCCGATCCTCGGCCACTCCTAGTGTCGGCGATCGCCGCCGGGAGTACGGATGCGCTCGATCGGCGGGTAGGGGGCGTCGGCCCGGCCACCGATGGGACGGGTCGGCACGGCCGGAACGGACGCTCAGCCCCCGAGCTGCGTCTCCTCGAGGTCCAGCTCGCGCTCGATGCGGTGCATGACGTTGTTGCTGATGTCGCCGGCATTGCGCAGGCTCACGACAGCCTGCCGCTCGGCCCGGTAGAGCCGCTGGAGGATGCGTTCCCGTGCCAACGACTCGTCCTCGTAGCCGTCGTCCTCGATCTTGCCCGCCCGGGCCGCGTAGCGGCGCTTGCGATGCATGTACTGCGCACGAACCCGCTCGACGGCGTCGTCGGTGGCCCAACCCTCGGCGGCGAGCACCTCGAGCTCGGTGAGCGCCGCCTTGCTCGCGACGAGACGGGCGACGAGCTCCTCGTGCTCCTCCTCCCGGGGGTCCGCGGCCACGCCGAGCCGGCGGATCAAGGCTGGCAGTGTCAGGCCCTGGCCCACCACGGTGACCAGCACCACGGCGAAGGTGACGAAGACGATGAGGTCGCGTCCGGGCAGCGCGGCACCGGCGTCGGTCTCCAACGGGAGTGCCAACGCGGTGGCCATCGACACGGCGCCCCGCAGGCCGCTCCACGCCACCACCACCCGTGGGGCGGCACCGACCCGGCGCGCGGCCTGCTGTGGGCGGCGGTCCAGCGCCCGGATGAGATACGGCGTGGTGAAGAGCCACGCGAACCGGATGGCGACAACCGTCCCGGCCACGGCGGCGGCGTAGCCGATCAGCTCGGGCAGCGTCTGGTCGGTCAGGTCGTCGAGCACCACCGGCAGCTGCAACCCGATCAGGACGAACAGGATGGCGTTGAGCAGGAAGGTCAGGATCTCCCACACGGCGAAGGCCTGCAGACGGGTCGACGGCGACGCCAGCTGGGGACCGCGCCAGCCCAGGTAGAGGCCAGCGGCCACGGCGGCGAGCACCCCCGACAGGTGCAGCTTCTCGGCCGGGAGATAGGCCGCGTAGCCGGTGAACAAGCTGATGGTGATCTCGGTGAACGGGTCGTCGAGGCGCTGACGGATCGCCCCGGCGACGACAGCGACCGCCAGGCCGAGCGCGATGCCGCCGACGGTGGCCAGCACGAACTCGAGGCCGGCCTCGACCAGCGAGAAGCTGCCGGCCACGGCGGCGGCGACGGCCACGCGATAGGCGACCAGTGCGGCGGCGTCGTTGACCAGGCTCTCGCCCTCGACCAGGTGAACGATCCGGCGTGGCGCGCCGAGCCGTCGCATGATCGCGGTCGCTGCCACCGGGTCGGTGGGCGACACGACCGCTCCCAGGGCGAACGCCATCGCCCACGGCAGGTCCAGCACCGTGTAGCCGATGACGGCCACCGCCGCCATCGTGAGCAGCACCAGCCCGACCGAGGTCAACGACAGCGCCCGGGTGTCGGCCCGCATCGCCTTCAGGTCGGCGAAGAACGCCGCGGCGTAGAGCAGCGGCGGCAGGAAGACGAGCAGGACCATGTCTGGTTCGAGCTCGACGGCGGGCATCCCGGGCATCGCACCGATGGCCAGTCCCCCGACGACGAGCACGATGGGATACGGGATGCCGATCCGGCTGGCCAGTGCGTTGAGGCCGGCCACCGACAGCAGCAGCGCCGCCAGGACGATCTCGATGTCTTCCACCTGCCCGATTGTGTCGCCTCGGCGTGTGACTCCACGTTCTGGCGTCTGTCAGCACCTGATCGAGCGCTGACAGACGCCATCTACTGTGACGGGGGTGAGCGACCAGACCCTGCACGGAACCCACGATCACGATGCCGATCCGCGCAACGCCGACATCCTGGTCTACGTCAACGGCGAGCTGAAGCGCCGGGCGGAAGCAACGGTGTCGGTGTTCGACTCGGGTTTCGTGCTCGGTGACGGCGTCTGGGAGGGGCTACGGGTCCACCGTGGTCACCCGGTGTTCCTCGACCAGCACCTCGACCGGCTCTACGAGGGCGCCAAGGCGATCGCGCTGGACATCGGGCGCAGCCGAGGTGAGCTGAGGGCCGCGCTCTACGACACGTTGGCGGCGAACGGGATGACCGACGGCGTGCACGTGCGGTTGATGGTCACCCGGGGTGTGAAGAGCACGCCGTACCAGGATCCCCGGGTCACGGTCGGGCCGGCCACGGTCGTCATCGTCGCCGAGCACAAGCAACCGCGGCCCGACGTGGTCGAGACCGGGATCCGCCTGTTCACGGTGCACGTGCGGCGGCCGTACCCCGACGTCGTCGACCCGAAGCTCAACGCCCACAGCAAGCTCAACGACATCACCGCGTGCATCCAGGCCTACACCGCCGGCGCCGACGAGGCGCTGATGCTCGACCCGCACGGGTTCGTGGCTACCTGCAACTCGACCCACTTCTTCGTCGTGCGGCGGGGCGAGCTGTGGACGTCGTCGGGGAGGTTCTGCCTCGGTGGGATCACTCGCGCGAACGTGCTGCGTGTCGCTCGAGCCGCCGGCATCCCGGCCTACGAGAAGGACTTCAGCCTCACCGACGTCTACGGCGCCGACGAGGCCTTCGTCACCGGCACCTTCGCGGGGCTGGTCCCGGTCCGCGAGGTCGACGGCCGCACGATCGGCGACCTTCACGGGGTCGGCGGCGGCGACAGTGACGCCGACCGCTGGCCGATGGTGACGCGGCTGCGTGAGCTGTACCGAGCCGAGGTCGAACGCGAAGTCGCGGCGGCGATGGCGGCCGGGGCGCCCACTGGGGCTGGTGCCGCCGACGTGGCGGCCGCGCCCGCGACCGGCGAGCGTTGAGCTTCGGCCATGGCCGGCGAGGTCGGACAGCTCGGTGAGGCCGGCAAGGCCGGAGAACTGGGCGACCCCGGTGAGGCCGGCCAGGTCCTCCGCCTCGCGGTCTGGTCGGGACCGCGCAACGTGTCCACGGCCTTGATGCGCGCCTGGGAGAACCGCGGCGACACGCTGGTCGTCGACGAGCCGCTGTACGCCCACTACCTCGATGTGACCGGCATCGACCATCCCGGTCGCGCCGAAGTCGTGCGGGCCGGCGAGACCGACTGGCGCGCGGTCGTCGCAGCGCTGCTCGGGCCGGTGCCCCGCGGTGTGGGCATCTACTACCAGAAGCACATGGCCCACCACCTGCTGGCGGGCATCGACCGGTCCTGGGTCACCCAGCTCACCAACGTGCTGCTGATCCGCGACCCGCGGGAGGTGGTGGCGTCCTACGTCCGCTCGCGCCGCGACGTCGCCGTAGCCGACATCGGCCTGACCCAACAGGTCGAGCTGTACGACCAGCTGATGGCAGCCGGCACGACGCCACTCGTGATCGACTCGGCCGACCTGCTGCGCGATCCCGAGGGTTACCTGCGCGGCTGGTGCGACCGCCTCGGGGTGGGGTTCACCGACCGGATGCTGTCGTGGCCGGCCGGGCCACGCGCCTCCGACGGCGTATGGGGCGAGCACTGGTACGCAGCGGTCTGGCGGTCGACCGGCTTCGAGCCCTACCGGCCACGAGACATCCGCCTGAGCCCCGAGGCAGCGGCCGTCGCCGACGCATGCCTCCCCCTGTACGCCCGCCTCCACGCCGCCCGCTGGTCGCTCTGACGCCGCGGGTGGCGTGCGGTTCCGGCCCCGAGCAGGTCCACGCCACTGGATGACCGGGTAGACCCTCTGGGGCTGGGGCGGCTCGCCGCCGGGTGGGTGTCAGCGGCCGAGCAGGGCATCCATCTGGCCGACTGCCTCGCGCAGGCCCTCCACCATGCCCATGCTCACCAGCTGCTCCATCTGCTCGCGCGAGTCGTAGGCCGAGCGCAACTCCATCCGGGTGCCGCCGTCGTGCTCGGTGAGCTGCATGCGCACCGAGGTGACCGGCATGTCGGCGACTGGTGTCCCCTCCGAGTCGGCGAACCCGTCGGTGAACTCCAAGGACTTCGGCGGGTCGACTGCCGCGACCCGCCACCAGCCGCGGTACCGCTCGCCCTCCGGACTGGTCATGAAGTACGTGACGTCGCCGCCGGCCGTCAGGTCGTGCTGCTCCACGGTCGCCGGGTAGGTGGGCGGCCCCCACCAGCGCTCCAGCTGACGCGGGTCTGCCCAGAGCTGCCATACCTGCTCGGCGGTGGCATCGAAGTCGGCGACCAGGGTGACGGTCAGGCCGTCCAGGTCCTTGTCGATGCTGGTGACGGTCATCTTTCCTGTCCTCTCGTCGGGTTGTTCTCTTCTGGGTCGGGGACCTGCGCGAGCAGGTCGGACATCCGGTCCACTCGCGCGCGCCAGGCGGTCTCGATCCGGTCCAGGGCCTGCCGCGCCCGGCTGACGGCGTCGGGGTCGGTGCGCACCAGCTGCTCCCGTCCGCGGCGCTCCTTGGTGACCAAGCCGGCCCGCTCCAGCACCGCGACGTGCTTCTGCACCGCAGCGAAGCTCATCGGGTAGGCGTCGGCCAGTCGCGACACCGACAGCTGGCCCCGGACGGAGCGGCGGACGATGTCGCGGCGAGTGGCGTCGGCCAGTGCCTGGAACAGGCGGTCCACGGCCTCATTGGACACCTCGTCGGATAAGTCACGTACAACCATTCGGTTGTAGATTAGCCGCACCGCCGACCGGTCACAAGCGGCTCGTCCCGCCTGCATCACCCATCGGGCACGATTCTCCACGATGCGGCGCTCGCGCACAGCCCACCATCGGCGACGACGGGGTCACCGCCGCGCCAGCTTGCGATCGTGGTGCGCGCCAAGTGGTCTCTGCGAGCGGCCTGGCGCAAGATGCGTTGCGTCTGTCCGACGTGGGACGAGAACCAAGGAGCCGGCTATGAGCGAGAATCCTGCGAGCCAGCAGCCGCTGACCGCCGTCGTCGATCAGGCGCTGCCCGGGATCGGGCACCGTTACGAACTGCGGGCGGTCGACGGTGGCCGGGTGGTGGTCGTCGTGCACCATTCGGGGCGACGCGACCTCTACGCCTTCGCTCCGGGTGGAGGCGAGCCGCAGACGGTGGTGACCCTCAGCGATGCCCAGGCCCGCACGTTGGGGGCGATCCTGGGGGGCGCGTACTTCAAGCCGGCGGTCGTCGAAGAGATCGAGGCCGTGATCGGTGGTCTGCTGATCGACTGGATCACCCTCGAGTCCCATTCTCGCGGCGCAGGGGCGACGATCGGCGAGCTCGAGATCCGCCAGCGAACCGGGATCACCGTGGCCGCGATCCTGCGCGACCACGTCCCGCTGATCGCGCCGGACCCCACCGAGCGGCTGCAGGCCGGCGACCAGCTGGTGGTCCTAGGCCGCCAGGAGGACCTCGTCCGCTTCCAGCGCCACGTGGTGAACCCGCGTGGGTGACGTCCTCGTCGGCATCGGCGGTGCGTTCCTCGTGGCCGGGCTGTTCGGACGGCTGGGCCGCAGCATCGGGCTGCCCACCATCCCGTTCTTCATGGTCGCCGGGATCCTGTTCGGACCCAACACACCCGGTCTCGTGGTGATCGACGACCCCGAGCAGTTCGAGCTGCTCGCGGTGCTCGGCCTGATCCTGCTGCTGTTCCACCTGGGCCTGGAGTTCTCCCTCGGCGACCTGGTCGACGGCGGTCGCCAGCTGCTGGTCGCTGGCGGCGCCTACCTCGTGTTGAACGTCGGCGGCGGCCTCGCCTTCGGCTTGGCCCTGGGCTGGGGCACGAGCGAGGCGCTGGTCATCGCCGGAGCAGTCGGCATCTCGTCCTCGGCGATCGTGACCAAGCTGCTCATCGAGCTACGCCGCCTCGCCAACCCCGAGAGCCGGACCATCCTGGGCATCGCGGTCGTGCAGGACATCTTCCTCGCGCTGTACCTGGCGCTCCTCCAACCCGTGCTCGGCGACGCCACCACCACGGCGGACGCCGCGATCCAGTTCGTCATCGCCTTCGGGTTCCTCCTCGCCCTCGGCGCCGCCGCCCGCTGGGGTGGTGCGATGGTTGGCCGGCTGGTCGCCGCCCCCGACGACGAGCTGCTCACCGTCTGCTTCGTCGGCCTCGCGGTGCTCGTCGCCGGCGTCGCCGCGGAGCTGGGCGTGTCCGAGGCGATCGGCGCGTTCGGTGTCGGCATCGTCCTGGCCGAGAGCCAGGCGGCCGAACGGATCGAGCGCCTCGTGCTGCCACTCCGTGACGCCTTCGCGGCCGCGTTCTTCTTCGCTTTCGGGCTGAGCATCGACCCGGGCGACGCCGGCCAGGTGGCGGTCGCCGTGCTCGCCGCGGTCGGGCTGTCGATCCTGCTGAACCTCGCCGCCGGGCTCACCATCGCCCGCCTCGAAGGCTCGGGCCGCCTCGCCGCAGCCAACATCGCGCTGACCCTCCTCGGCCGCGGCGAGTTCTCCCTCATCCTCGCCACCCTCGCGACCGCGGCGGGCCTCGACAGCCGCCTCGGCCCCTTCGTCGCTCTCTACGTCCTGGTGCTGGCCATCGTCGGACCGTTGCTCACGGCACACTCCCGCCGCGTCGCCACCTGGCTGCCCACCCGGCTCGAGCCCGCCGCGCAACCACCGTGACCGATGCCACGGGTTGCTGGACTGGACTCGACGGTCCGCCAGCGTAGAAGGGATGTCACCAGGGGTAACCTGCGCGACCGAATCGGACGTCCGCCGAAGAAGGGCCACCGTGACCGAGCCTTCGCCGCCTACTCCTGCCCGGGGAGACCGCGAGCCACCCGAGATCGATACGAGTGTGGCGCACGCCGCGCGGGTGTACGACTACCTGTTGGGCGGCACGGACAACTTCGCGGTCGACCGGGAAGCGGCGGATCTGCAGGTCAAGGCCATGGGCACGACCCTCGAGAAGTCCCGCGCGGACATCCGGGCCAACCGGGCCTTCCTAGGTCGGGCGGTGCGGCACCTGGCGCTCGACGGGGGCGTCCGCCAGTTCCTGGATCTCGGCACCGGAATCCCGAACGCCGACAACGTCCACGCGGTGGCCCAACAGGCTGCACCCACGGCGCGCGTCGTGTACGTCGACAACGATCCGATCGTTCTCGCCCATGCGCATGCGCTGCTCAGGAGCACCACGGAGGGCGCTACGGCGTACATCGACGGCGACCTGCGCGAACCGGACGTGGTCTTGCGCCGTGCAGCGACGACGCTGGACCTGACGAAGCCGGTGGCGGTCATGCTGGTCTCGATCCTGCACCTGATCGGTTCCGACGACGACCCGTACGGGGTTGTCGGCCAGTTCATGGACAGCGTGCCCTCGGGCAGTTACCTGGTCATCTCGCACCTGACCAAGGACATCCAGACCGAGGCGATGGCCGGGCTCGAGCGCTCGGCGCCGCCCGACGCGCGCTACTCGTTCCTCATGCGCTCCCGCGCCGAGGTGTCTCGCTTCTTCGACCGTCTGGAGCTGGTCGAGCCCGGCGTGGTGTCGGTGGACACGTGGCGCCCTGAGGCAACGCCCCCACCCAACGCGCCGGACGGCGGGCAGGTTCCGTTCTGGTGTGGCGTCGGCCACAAGCTGTGAGGGTTGCTGGCCCGGTCTCAGGCGAGCAGGCGCTGGCTGGCGACTCGTGCTCGACGGCGTAGCGGCGCCAGGTCGACGCCGACCAGCTCGTTGCGGCGCTTGACGACCCTCCCCGCCACCAGGACCGTGTCGACGTTGCCAGGGTGAGCGGCCTGGACCAGGGCGGCGCTCGGCTCGCTGAGGAACAGGTTCAGATCCAGCGCGTTCACGATCGTGACGTCGGCCTGCTTCCCAGGCGTCAGCGAGCCGACCTTGTCGCCCAGTCCGAGCGAGGCGGCGGCGTGGGTGGTGGCGTAGGGCAGGACGTCACGGGTCGAGATGAGCAGGCTGGGCAGAGGTGCGCCGTTCTCGATCGCCTCCTGGTGGTCGAACATGCGCTGGGTCTGGAGGATGAAGCGCAGCGGGGTGAACAAGTCTCCGCCCACGGCGGCGACGATGTCGACGCTCACGGTCGGGGTGATGCCAGCCGCCAGCATCAGGGCCAGCGGGGCCGGGCCCAGGCCCACCTGCATCTCGACCTCCGGCGAGCTGGAGATGTGGGCACCGTGCGCAGCAACGAGCTCGAAGTCCTGCTGGGTGAACGCGTTGCAGTGGATGAACGTGAGGTCGCCGCCCATGAGCCCGGCGTCGTCCAGCAGCCGAGGCGACGAGCCCGCCGGGCCGCCCAGCGCGTGCATCGTCACCCCGACGCCCAATTCGCGTCCGAGAGCGATGTCCGCGGCCACCCGGCGGATGTCCACGAACTCGGGGCTGGCGGCGGCGACGGCCAGGTCGACCAGTTCGTCGTCCTCCAACAGGGCATGCGCCGCTCGCACGTCGTCGGGGTCCGGCGGGCTGTCCGGGCTGAGATCGCTCGCGGGCGCGCCGTAGGCGAAGACTGCTCTGGCCCCCGACTCCTGGAGGCCCTCGATCGCCGACAGTGCGTGCTCGTGGGTGTTGGTGCCGTGCGACCAGTCGAGGACCGTCGTGACCCCGCTGTCGAGAGCCTCGTACGCGCTCAGCAGGTTCCCGAGGAACACGTCGTCGGGCGTGAGCCGGGGCGAGACGCCGAACAGAGCGGCACCGAAGTACTGGTCGAAGGTCAGGTTGGCCGCGAACCCTCGGATCAGGCTCAGCCACATGTGCCGGTGGTTGTCGACCAGTCCGGGCATCACGATCATGCCCGTGGCATCGATCCTCTCGGCACGGGACGCCCGATGGTCGCCGACCCTGGCTGCCACCTCGACGATCTCGTCCCCGTCGACCAGGACCTCGCCGGTCGGCAGGTCGCCGATGGCGTCGTCCATGGTGACGACATAGCCACCCTTGATGAGCTTCAGTCCGTGGCCGCGCCCCGGCGGCTCGCGCCGATCGTTCGACCAACCCGCGCTGGCCGCGACCGCCGCCGCCGACGCGCCGCTCAGCAACGCCCGACGCGAAACCGTTCCAGACATCACGTCCTCCCCTCGCCCCGACCGCGACCCGCCAAGTGGTACCGATGCCGTCCGCCGCCGGTTCTCTCGATTCTTGCAGGCGCGACCGCCGGTGGCCCCAGGCCGGGCCCCCAGGCTGGATCGTCAGTGCGCTGGAGACGCGCTGGCGCGAAGGTGCAGGGGTGTCCGTGACGCCGATGTTCCCGGTTGGCACAGTGCTCGTCCCCGGGATGCTGCTGCCGCTCCGTGTGTTCGAGCCGCGCTATCGGCGGATGCTCGACGACTGCATGGCGGGGGACCAGAGCTTCGGCGTCGTGCTCATCGAGCGTGGGTCCGAGGTCGGAGGCGGTGACGTCCGTGTCGACGTCGGCACGATGGCCCGCATCGTCTACGCCGAGGGGCTGGCTGACGGCACGTGGGCCCTGGTCGTGCTCGGCGTCCGGCGGATCAGGGTCGACCGCTGGATGCCCGACGATCCCTACCCCTGTGCCGAGACGACCGACTGGCCCGACGCACTCGCCGACAGGAGCACCAGCGGCGACGCCACCTCTGGGGGTGCTGTCGGTTCCATGGGCGGTGGGACGCCCTCTTCGGCCCGCGACCCGGTCGTGAGGCAGCTCAGGCGTGCGGCGGCACTGTCACGTGAGCTGGGTCGGCCCTCCGCACCGTTGGACCTCGAGTTGGACGACGACCCTGTCACCGGCAGCTACCAGGCGATGGTCGCTGCGTCACTCGGGCCTGCCGACTGCCAGCGCCTCCTTGCCGCACCCACCGTCGCCAACCGGTGGACGCTGCTGACCAGCCTGCTCACCGACCAGATCGAGCTGCTCGAAGCGCTACTAGCCCACGACACGTGATCGCAGCTGAAGGCGAGGGGCAGCACGATCGAGAGCTCAGGGACGCGGGTGCGACAGCAGGAACGCGACGATCTCGGCGGTGGCGTCGAGGGACGGGCCGTTCATGGCCGGCGGATCGCGACGGCGTCGTAGGGGGTCGTGGGTGTGGGCGGCGTGGTGAACCTGGCGTTCGGGAGGTAGAGCCGATGCCCGAACGCCGCCACGGTCGTCGGCACGTCGAATCGGGGGTCGGTGACCCGTTCGACCACGTGGCCGCTCGTGCCGCTGCGGTTCAGGCGGACGACAGCCAGCTGGTTGAGCTGGTTCTGGACGACGTACAGCGTCCGGCCCTGCAGCAGGAGCCCGTCGCCATTGGGCAGCGTCTGACCACCGAGATCGACCTGGGTCGTGACGCCGCTGGCCGGGTCGACCCGGAACAGCAAGCCGGTGTTGCTCTGTACCACCAGCAACCCCCGGCCATCGGGGGTGCTGCTGATGCCGTTGGTGTTGAACCCCGCCTGGAACACCAGGTCGCCGGTCAACGGCACGGTGACGACATCGTCGGGCGCGGGCAGGCCGCCACGTCGACCGAGGGGCAGCTGGTAGAGCACCGGGTTCAGCGAGTCGGTGAACCACGCCGCGTCGGGCGTGACGACGACGTCGTTGACGAACGTCGGGGCCGACGCGAACTGGTAGCTCGCCAGGACCTCACCGGTCGAGGCGCTGACCACCCGCGCGTCGCCGGCCGCACCGCCGGACACGAACAGCCGCCCTCGACGATCGAGCTTCAACCCGACCGACGGTGTGCCCGGACCTGGGCTGATCACACGGCCCCGCCCCGTGACCAGGTCGGCCCGGTAGATCGAGCCATCGGCGAGCGAGCCGAAGTAGGCGAACGGCCTCGCCCCGATGGCGATCCCCTCCGGTTGGAAGCCGTCCGGTAGAGCGATCGTCGTCGGGAACACCCTGAACGGCGCATCGGCGGCTGTAGAAGCCGCGGCCCCGTCCGGCGCGGCCCCGGCCGGCCGGTCCGGCGAGGCCGACAACGTCGCGGCGAGCGCGACCACGAGCAACGACGGGACGATGCGGTTTCGTTGGATCGACACGGCAGGACCCCCCTTGTCTGCCATCCCCCGCCGTACTACCCGTCCAACCCTCCACGCGGTTTCACGCGGGGC
>JBOGHK010000076.1:0-55400 GCA_050744325.1 Acidimicrobiales bacterium | reverse complement strand
CACGGATCGGTCCGACGTCGAGGCGACACCGGACCCGAAGACCTGGCGATTCGGACTGGCGCGGCTGGCCACGCCGGCGCCGCTGCCGCTCCGGCAGATGGTCCAGTCGGGCCGGCCCGTGGAGGTGGCGGTCACCCAGAAGGGCCTGATCGACGACTTCGACCACAACCGGTTCACGATCCTGCGTTCGATCACGCTCTTGTGCCAGCTCAGCCTCCATCCCGTGCTGGCCGACGACGGCGCCGCCAAGGTGCCGTGCGTCAAGCTCGACACGCTGGCGCAGCAGATGGGCGAGGTGATCGACGGTGGCCACAGGGCGCTGGTCTTCAGCCAGTTCACCGGGTTCCTCGGTCTGGTCCGAGAGCGGCTCGACCGAGAAGGAATCGACTACGGCTACCTCGACGGTCGAACACGCAGGCGTGACACGGTGCGCCGCTTCAAGGAGGGGACGGCCCCGGCGTTCCTCATCAGTCTCAAGGCAGGTGGGTTTGGTCTCAACCTCACCGAGGCGGACTACTGCTTCCTGCTCGATCCCTGGTGGAACCCGGCCACCGAATCACAGGCCATCGACCGCACCCACCGCATCGGTCAGACCCGGCCCGTGATGGTCTAGCGGCTGATCGCCCGCGACACCATCGAAGAGAAGGTGATGGCGCTCAAGCGACGCAAGGCCGAGCTGTTCAACGGCGTGCTGAACGAGGGTGACCTCTTCGGCGACCGTCTCGGCGCCGACGACATCCGCGCCCTGTTCGACTGACCGCCCCGAGCCCGCGCCGCCACCGACCGAAATGCGTGCGGTCGGTCTGGGTGCCTGTGCTTCACTTGACGAGCCGACCCGGCCGACCTGGCCGAACCAGAGGAGAGACGACATGCGAGCTGCCTTCATGCCCGTGCCTGCAGTGACGAGCGTGAAGGATTTGCATGCGAACATTGAACCTCGGGGTCTTGGCCCATGTCGACGCCGGTAAGACCAGCCTGACGGAGCGTCTGCTCCACGCCGCGGGCGTCCTCGACGATGTCGGCAGCGTCGACGCCGGCACCACCCACACGGACTCCCTCGACCTCGAACGGCGGCGCGGCATCACCATCAAGGCCGCGGTGGTGTCGTTCGTGGTCGGCGATGTCGCGGTCAACCTGATCGACACGCCCGGTCACCCGGACTTCATCGCCGAGGTCGAGCGCTCGCTCAGCGTGCTCGACGGAGCGGTTCTGGTGATCTCGGCGGTCGAGGGTGTCCAGTCACAGACGCGCGTCCTGATGCGCACCCTCCAGAGGCTGGGGATCCCGGCCGTGCTGTTCGTCAACAAGATCGACCGCGTTGGCGCGCAGGACGACACCCTGCTCCAGGAGATCGCGGCGAGGTTGACGACGTCACTCGTCGCGATGGGAACGACGCGCGACCTCGGCTCGCGCAGAGCGGACTTCGTGCCGTTCGGTCCCACCGAGCTCGACTTCGCACCGCTGGCCGACCACGACGACCGCGTGCTCGCTGCCTTGGTCGGTGAGACGGCGCCATCGCACGACTGGCTGTGGCGCGCCCTGGTGGCCCAGACCAAGGAGGCGAAGGTGCACCCGGTATTCCTCGGCTCGGCGATGACCGGCGCGGGTGTCGACGCCCTCACCGAGGGGATCACCGAGCTGCTGCCCGCCGTCCAGGGTGACCCCGACGCCCGCCTCGCAGGAGTGGTCTTCAAGATCGACCGGGGTCCGGCGGGCGAGCGGGTTGCCTATGTCCGGCTGTTCAGCGGCACGCTGCGCGTGCGTGACCACGTGCGCGAGCACACGGTCACGGGCATCGAGGTCTTCGATCAAGGTGCGACCGTCCGCCGGCCCTTCGCCGTCGGGGGCGAGATCGCCATGGTCCGGGGCCTGGACGACGTCCGTATCGGCACTGTGATCGGCGAGGGACGCGGCCACGGCGGAGGGCTCCAGTTCGCGCCACCGACGCTCGAGACCGTCGTCGTGCCCGACCCCGAGAGCCGCATCGCCGTCCACACCGCGCTCACCCAGGTCGCCGAGCAGGACCCCCTCATCGGCCTGCGCGTGGACGAGGTGCGACAGGAGCTCCACCTCTCCCTCTACGGCGAAGTCCAGAAAGAGGTGATCCAGGCGACGCTCGCCGGCGACTTCGGGCTCGAGGTCGAGTTCCGCGAGACCGCGCCGATCTGCATCGAGCGCCCCTCGGGCGCGGGCACGGCGATCGAGACCATGCCACCCGGCCGGTCGGCGCAGCACCCGTTCCTTGCTGGTGTCGGCCTGCGCGTCGAGCCCGCAGCGGTGGGTTCGGGGGTGGCCTTCCGCTACGAGATCGAGCTCGGCTCGCTGCCCGCTGCCTTCATGAGGGCGATCGCCGGGACCGTGCCCGAGGCGCTGCGCCAGGGCCTCCACGGCTGGGAGGTCACCGACTGCGTCGTCACCCTGACGCACTCGCAGTACGCACCACGGCAGAGTCACTCACACCAGGGATTCAGCAAGGCGATGTCGAGCATCGGCAGCGACTTCCGCCACCTGGCCCGGCTGGTCCTGATGGCGGCGCTCCGACGGGCCGACACCATCGTCTGCGAGCCTATCCACCGCTACCAGCTCGAGATCCCCGCCGATGTGCTGGCGGTCGTGGTGCCGACGCTCGCCCGTCTGGAGGCGCCACCACTCGACCAAGCCATGAGGGGCTCGGCGATCGTGGTCAGTGGTCTGATCCGCGCCGGGCTCGTGCACGCCCTGCAAGCACAGGTTCCCGAACTGACCCGCGGCGAGGGGGTGCTCGAGACCGCGTTCGACAGCTACCAGCCGGCGCGTGGCGCAGCGCCGGCACGGCCCCGCACCGACGACAACCCGCTGAACCGCAAGGAATACCTGATGAAGGTGCTGGGGGTGATGTAGCGGTGTGCCGTTGCGCTGCAATCCCGAGCGCCGGACACGGCAAATCGCGCGGAGGGCGCGACGCTCGCGCCCTCCGCGCGAGCACGTGAAGGCGCAGGTCAGTGACGTCGGCAGTGGTATCCGAACTACAGCCATTTTCACGCAAAGATGACACGAATGTAACTCCATTCATGTAATCTTCTGGGCGAGGAACAAGCGGCAGAGCGGACGAGAGGGGAAGAGTGCGATGTCGCACAACAGCCTGTGCGCCCAGTCGTCGAGCCGACGTTGCCGCTGCTCGTGTGCCGGCCTCCTCCACGGGTATACGACGCCGCACGGTTCTCCAGCCCGACCGGGCTACACCCAGCTGACGCTGGTCGGCGCGGGCGAGCCTGGCCGGCCGCGGCGCCTCGCGGCCGGCGCGGGGACGAGCAGCTATCTCCGGGGCTGGGTACGCACCCACCGCCGTCTAGCGGCGACGATCACCGCGGTCGCGACCGACGGAGTGTGGCAGACCGTCGCCAAGTCGCCAGGGCTCGATCAGGGGCACCTGGCGAGAAGCGAGCACGCCCTGTGCGCCCTCTTCGCGGCGATGGCGATGCAGCTGGACTCCACTGCCGGCGACCCTCCCGGCCAGGACGGCATCCTCGCCGAGCTCGCGAGCGCCTCGACCGACGCCGTCGTCGACGGGGTGTTCGGGCTGATCGGTGCGGGCCAGCTCGACGACGTTGCCACGCTGGTGCGGATCGCCGCCCTCGCCACGTGTCCCGACGTCGAATGGCATCCCGAGGTCCAGCGGCTGGCATCCGGTGATGGCGCCACGCGCGGCCTCGGCCGCCTCGCCGGCCGTCCGCAGGCGATCGATCCGGTCCCTGCCTGACCGCAGACACCCGCCACCCGGTGGGGCCAGACGGCCGGTCACGACCTCGCAGCTCGCGAGCGGAGCCTATGCGGTGCCTTCCGGGGGTCGGCTCGTGCCATCATCGGCGCCCCCATGGCCCGCAGCATCCGCCTCCGACCGTGGCAGAAGACCGCGCTCGACCGGCTCGCCGCGTCGTCCGAGCCCGACTTCCTGGCCGTAGCG
The DNA here is from genome assembly GCA_050744325.1 of Acidimicrobiales bacterium. Classification (GTDB taxonomy): domain Bacteria; phylum Actinomycetota; class Acidimicrobiia; order Acidimicrobiales; family VFJN01; genus DASXTK01. The sequence goes on along the minus strand of JBOGHK010000076.1, from coordinate 51,457 downwards.
ACACCCGGCGCCGGCAAGACGACGTTCGCGCTCACGGTGGGCGTCCACGACCTCGCCGCCAACCCCGGCCGGCGGCTGGTGGTCGTCGCACCGACCTCCCACCTGAAGCTCCAGTGGGCCGATGCGGCCGAGCGGTTCGGGCTGCACCTCGAGCCGGCGTGGTCGCCGACGAACGGTCGCCTGCCCGCGGATGTCCACGGGCTGGTGACGACCTACCAGCAGGTGGCGTCCAGTCCCGACCCACTGCGCTCGATGTCGGCCGGCACGCTGGTGGTGCTCGACGAGATCCATCACGCCGGCGACGACCGGGCCTGGGGCGAGGCTGTCCGCCGGGCGTTCGAGCCAGCGCCTCGGAGGCTCGCTCTGTCGGGCACACCGTTCCGCTCGGACACCCAGGCTATCCCGTTCGTGCGCTACGTCGGCGACGACGCGGTGCCCGACTACGAGTACGGCTACGGCGACGCCTTGACCGACGGGCGCGTGGTGCGTCCGGTGTACTTCCCCCGGATCAACGGGTTCATGGAGTGGATCGCACCGGACGGGTCGATGGCGGCTGCCGGCTTCGACGACCCGCTCGACCGGGCCGGATCGGCGCAGCGGCTGCGCACTGCACTCAGCCTGGAGGGCGAGTGGCTGCCGACGGTGCTGCTGCAGGCCAACGAGCGGCTGACGATGTTGCGCCGCCAGCATCCCGAGGCCGCGGGCCTGGTGATCGCCTCCGACCAGGACCACGCGCACGGGATCGCCGACCTCCTGCGCTACCGCTGCGGTGTGCGGGCGTCGGTGGCGGTGTCCGACGACCCGCGCTCGTCGGTTCGGATCGCCCGGTTCGCCGCGGCGTCCGATCCCTGGATCGTGGCGGTCCGGATGATCTCCGAGGGCGTGGACATCCCGCGGCTGCGCATCGGTGTCTACGCCACCGCGACCGCGACCGAGCTGTTCTTCCGGCAGGCGGTCGGGCGCCTGGTGCGGTGGACCCGCGGTGTGCCACGCCAGAAGGCGTACCTGTTCATCCCCGACGACGCCCGGCTGCGGACCTTCGCCGCCCAGATCGCCGACGCGCGGCGCCACAGCCTGGCCAGGATCAAGCGGCCCGAGGACGAGGAGGGCGCCCGGGTCGACGATGCCGCGCTCGACGACCAGGTGCATCCCGACGACCAGGCCCCGCAGCTCTCGCTGTTCGCGCCCCTGTCGGCGGTGGCGACGGACACCGACGTGTCGTCCGTGTTCGACGCCGATGCCGACGACGACGCAATCGGCCACCTCGGCCACCTCGGCCACCTCGACCGGCTCGACCGCGACGTCGAGGGCGCAGCCTCCGCGGGGGACAGCGGCGACTTCGAGGTGGCGCTCCCCTTTCTTCCCGGCGGGAGCGGCGCGGCACGCGTGCCGAGCCCTACAGCGGCTGATCCCGGCGCGACCACCCCGCGACGGCGACGGCTCGAGCTGCGCGAACGGAACCAGAAGCTGGTGCAGGAGCTGGTCTGGGCAACCGGGCTGACCCACGCGCAGGTCAACTCGCGCCTCAACCGGACGGTCGGGCTGCGACGGATCGACGAGGCGACCGTCGATCAACTGGCTCGTCGCGCTGGCGAAGCGGAGAGGTGGCTCGCCGCGCCGTAGACGGCCGGTCGGCCAGAAATCCAAGGAAATCAAGGGTCTTCGCTACCACGCAGAGCGGTTGCTCTCACTGAAACTACGCGTTTACGGAGGTATCCCCGCGCGCAGCGTGCTGGTTCGCTTGACTATGTACGTCGCCCACCGAATCAGGAGACATGCTGTGAATCGTCGTGATCTGGTCCTCGCTGTGGCCAACCACACCGGGAAAGACCGCAAGGAGGTCGATGAGATCCTCCGAGGCTTCGCCGATGTGGTGACGGCTGTGGTTGCCAAGGGTGAGCCAGTGGCCATCTCGGGCTTCGCCAAGTTCGTGAAGGTCGACCGGCCCGCCCGTATGGGCCGCAACCCCCAGACCGGCCAACCGGTCCGCATCAAGGCCTCGAAGAAGGCCCGCATCACCCCGCTGAAGGGCTTCAAGGATGCGGTGATCAGCCCGAGCCAGGCGCCGAAGCTGGCCCGAGGCACGTGGCCGCCGGCACCGGCGTCAGCCGCCAAGCCGGCAGCGAAGAAGACGGCGGCCCGCAAGACCACCGCGCGGAAGGCGGCGCCGGCGCGCAAGGCCGCGGCGACCCGCAAGACGGCAGCGACCCGCAAGAGCGCTGCGAAGCGGACCGCAGCGAAGAAGACCACCGCCGCCCGCAAGCGCTGATCACCACCACATCCGCACCTCGAGTCGACCCCCGGCCACGTGCCGGGGGTCGGTCCGTTTTACGTGTCCTGGCGAGCTGCAGAGCGAATTACTGATCAACATCGCGAAAAGTCTCTACACGGCGCGTGCCACTCGGGCGTTCTTGAGGCAGTGTTGAGCACGATCGTGGTCGACCAGCGGCTAACCGATTCGGCCCCGACAGCAGTCGGGATCCGAGCAGCGCTCGCGTTCGAGGACTTCTATGCCGCGAACGAGAGCAGACTGTTCCGCGCCCTGTTCGTGGTCACCGGCGACTGCCACGAAGCCGAGGACCTCATGCAGAGCGCGTTCTGCAAGGTGCTGGAACGCTGGGATCGCGTCAGCCTCCTCGACGACCCGGTCGGCTATCTGTTCCGCACCGCGTTCAACACCCATCACAGCGCGACCCGTCGGGCGATGCGCGCGGCCCGGCGGCTCGTCGACCGCTCGTCCGATCGTCCCGCTCCGCTCGAACCCGCCGAACTGGCCGAAGTGCGCGACCGCGCGACCCGTGCCCTCGACGTCCTGACCCCACGCCAGCGCGAGGCCGTCGTGCTCACCGAGCTGCTCGGGTTCGGTCGATCCGAGGCCGCCGGGGTCATGGGGATCCGCCCGGCAACGGTGCGGGTCCTGGTCAGCCAGGCGCGAGCGGCTTTGGTCGGACTGCCCGAGGACGAGGCGTGAGCCGAGATGACCTTCGGGCGATGTTGGAGAAGATCGCCGCCACTGCCGGCGACCCCCCAGAGCACGGACTGGATGGGGTCGCCGCCCGACGGCGCCGCCGGACGCGTCATCGCCGTGGAGCTGTCGCCACGGCGATGGCGCTGGCGGTGCTCGGCGTAGCGATCTACCCGCGGCTCAGCTGGCTCGGGGAGGACGGCCATGACGTCACCGCGGCCGAGACCGGCGACCGGCAACGCCGGGCCGAGCTTCCCGAAGTCGTGGAGGTGCACTGCTCCCCCGAAGGCATCGATGTGCCCGTGGGCACGATCCAGCCACAGGACGACGGCCTTCATGTCCTGGTCGACAACACGATGTCCGTCGCGACCGACTTTCGGGTGGAGTCGGACGACTGGGATTCGGGACTGATCCGGGTCGAGGCGGGCCGGACCCGGCGACTGGCGCTGCCGGTTGCCCCGGGCCCGCTCGCCGTCGGCTGCGAGGTCGGTGGTGAGAGCCAGCAACGTCGTGTCGAGCTGGTGGACGTGGACGGGATCTACGAGCCTCCGGAGTTGGCGTGCCGCGACGACGACGAGCGCGTGGGTCCGGGCGATCCGGTGACGATCGAGGAGACGAACTCGCCGATCGCGGCAACCGAGGTAGCGCTCGGGCTGCGCGGCATCGACATCGACGACGTCGAGGTCGAGTACTACAGCGGCTACCGGGAGGCCCACCGCACGGAGCACACTGTCGACCCGATGGTCGAGGTGCTGGAAGCGGGTCAGCTCGTCGCCTTCGCCCACATGCGGTCGGCCACGATGGCCGAGGACCGTCCTGCTCGTCCCCCGTGGGTGGCAGTCTCGTTCGAGGGCTGTTCCACCTTCATGCAGAACGGGTCCCCAGGTGGCGGTGCGGGCACGACAGCAACGCAGCCCTGATCGCGCGCCGCTCGATCAGCGAGCGCGACGGGATTTGGTGGTAGCCGCCAGTCACGCTGGGTAGAGCACTGCCTATAGTCGGCACGGGGTCCGCTGGCTCAATGGGGAGAAGATCGAACCAGATGAGAACAGCTCGTGACGGTAGGGGCAGGGCGGTCAGAGCAGTTCGTGGGGGCGTAAGGGGAGTCCGGCGCTACGGCGTTCCTCTGATGCTCGTGCTGCTGCTCGGTGCGATGCCGGGCACCGTGCTTCCTCGCGACGAAAGCGTCGACGACCGCGACCCCTCCGACAGGCCCGACGAGGTCGCCTGGGCCGAGGACGGCGTCTTCTCCGTCGAGACCTTCGAAGGCGACGGCGAGCTCGACGAGCCGACAGCCGAGCTCGTCGCCGGCAGCCAGGCGCCGCCGACGTCCGACGAGTCGTCCGCGCCGGTCGTCGGCGCGTTGAACGCCAGTGGCATCCCCGAGATCGCGCTGCGGGCCTACCGCGCGGCGCAGGCCACGATGGCGGCGACCGATCCCGGCTGTGGGCTGCGCTGGTCGCTGGTGGCAGCGATCGGGCGGGTCGAATCCAACCATGGCCGGTTCGGCGGGGCGCAGCTGCGGGCCGACGGCACCACCACCAGGCCGATCCGAGGCATCCCGCTCGACGGCCGGCCGGGAGTCGCCACCATCCGCGACACCGACAATGGTGCGCTCGACGGCGACTCGGTCTACGACCGCGCGGTCGGGCCGATGCAGTTCATCCCCTCGAGCTGGCGCTTCGCCGGCGCCGACGGCAACGGCGACGGCCGCGAGGACCCCGACAACATCTTCGACGCGGCGCTCGCCGCGGCCGGCTACCTGTGTGCCGGCGACACCGATCTCCGCGATCCCGACCAACGGGCCGCCGCCGTCTTCCGGTACAACCACTCCGACGAGTACGTGTCGGTCGTGCTGGCGCTGGCCGAGCAGTACGAGCGGGGTGTCAGGTCGCTGCCGACCGAGCCGGCCGCTCGGGGTGGGCCGTCGCTGCCGAGCCCGCAGCTGCCACCGGGCAGCGTGACCCAACCCCCGTTCGGGCGCGACCCTGCACCGCCGTCGAGGCCGCCCACGACGACGACCACCACACGCCCGTCGACGACCACCACGACCAGTCCCACCACGACCACCCCGTCGTCGACGACCACGACGACGGCACCGTGCCCCACCACGACGACCACGGTGCCCGACCCGTCGTCCACCACCACCACCACGACGACCACCACGACTGTGCCCGACCCGTCCTCGACGACCACGACGACGGCACCGTGCCCCACCACAACGACGCGCGGGTCCGATCCTTCGACCACCACTACGACCACGACCACGGCACCGGTCCAGGCGGGCGTGCTGGCGGGCGGCCTGGTGGTGCTCCCGCTGTACCTGCTCCTGCGCCGCCGCCGGGCGGGCGTTAGCGGATAGGCAGCGAACCATCGTCGCGTCGCGGTGCTCGCGACGATCGAACGCCGGTATCGGCTATCCGGGCGTGTACAGGGCGTCGATCTCGCTGGCGTACTTGGCGAGGATCGAGCGGCGCTTCAGCTTCGAGGTCGGGGTCAGCTCGTCGCCGTCCGGCAGCCATTCGTCGCCGAGGATCGCCAGCTTCTTGATCCGCTCGGCCTGGTTGAAGCGGGCCATCGCGTCCTCGAGCCCCTGCTCCAACTCGGCGCGCACGTCTGGGTGCTCGGCCAGCTCGGCCAGGCCGTGGTACCTGACGTCCCGGTCCTTGGCCCACACCGGGGCGACCTCGGGGTCGAGCACCACCAGGGCGACGACGTAGGGCCGCTGGTCGCCGACCGCGCACACCTGCCCGACCAGAGGCAACGACTTGAGCGCGGCCTCCAGGTTGGCGGGGCTGATGTTCTTGCCGCCCGCCGTGATGATCAGCTCCTTCTTGCGGTCGATGATGCGGAGGTAGCCGTCGTCGTGGAACTCGCCGACGTCGCCGCTGTGCAGCGTGCCGTCCTCGTCGAGCGCCTCGGCGGTCTTCTCCGGGTCGTCGAGGTAGCCCTGGAAGACGTTGCCACCGCGACAACACACCTCGCCGTCGTCGTCCAGGAACACCTCGCATCCGGGGAAGGCCACACCGACGGTGCCGGCTTTGACCCGCCGAGGCTCCCAGGTCATCGGCCCGGTGCACTCGGACAGCCCGTAGATCTCGGACATCGGGACCCCGATCGCCCTATACCACGCGATCAGCTCGGCGGGGATCGGCGCGGCACCGGTGACCGCGAACTGCAGGGCATCGAGACCCACCTTCTCGCGCACGCCGCGGAAGGCTGCCTCGTCGAGCGCGGCCCAGGTCTCGTCGTCGGTGTCGGTGGCGTCGCCGAAGGTGCGGCGTTCGACGATCGGGATCGCGGCCGCGATGGCCTGGTCGAACTTCGCCTTGGTCTCGGGATCGGCGGCCAGCGCGGCCTCGACGCCGGCGTGGATCTTCTCCCAGACCCGTGGTACGCCGAACATGGTCTGCGGCTTGACCTCGCGTGCGTAGACCGCGATCTCGCCGGGGTCGGGGCAGGTGGTGACCTCGAAGCCGGCTGTCGCGGCAAGGTAGTGACCGGCCATCCGCTCGGCGATGTGGGCCATCGGCAGGTAGGAGATCGCCCGGAAGCCGACCGGGTCGATGTCGAGCAGCCCGAGGTAGCCCTCGATGGTCCACACCAGGTTGTAGTGGCTGATCATCACACCCTTGGGCGGCCCGGTCGTGCCCGAGGTGTAGATCACCGTGGCCAGCGTGTCGGGCTCGACGTCGTCGAGCGCGGCCCGCAGGTCGAGGCTGGCGTGCCCCTCGAGGATCGTCGGCCCGTCGAGCACCCCCCGTGCCTGGATGCCCAGCGGATTGTCGAGCAGCACCAGCCGTTGTAGGTCGGGGAGCTCGTCGCGCACGGCGACGAAGCGGTCGAGGAACTCGGGGTCTTCGACGACGGCGACCTTGGCGTGGCAGTGACCGACCAGGTAGGCGACCTGCTCGGGTGGCGAGGAGTTGTAGATCGACACCGCGGTGGCACCACAGAACGCCACGGCGAGGTCGACGAAGTGGAACTGCGGGATGTTCCGCATCATCAGCACGACGCGGTCGCCGGGCTCGACACCCAGGGTCCGCAGCCCAGCGGCCGCCCGCGCCACCTGGTCGGCGTAGTCGTGGTAGGTCCAGCTGCGCCAGCCGTCGCCTTCCCTGGCCCGCAGGGCGACCCGGTCGCCGTGAGCCTCGACGGTCTCGAGGAACCGACTGCAGATCGTCTGGCCGTCGACCTTCTGGTCGAGCTCGCTCTTGGTGATGCCCACGTCGTCCCCCTGATATCCGGGCCCGCCGGTGTCTTGCCGTGCCGACAGTAGTGGCATGCCGAGGTCATGCGAGGTGGGTGGGAGCCTGGTTGCGCGACCGGGGCGGTCCCGACAGACTTGGCTTGACCACCGGGTCAAGTCCGCGCCGGACACGCACAAGGAGCACGCCCCATGCCCACCGCCGTGATCGTCGACACCATCCGCACCGCAGGCGGCAAGCGCAACGGCAAGCTGTCCGGCTGGCATCCCGTGGACCTAGCGGCCGAGTGCCTCACCGCTCTGGCCGAGCGGAACGACCTCGACCCGGGCGTCGTCGAGGATGTGATCATGGGCTGCGTCATGCAGGCCGGGGCACAGTCGATCAACGTCGCCCGCAACGCGGTGCTCGCCGCGGGCTGGCCCGAGGAGGTCCCGGCCACCACCATCGACCGGCAGTGCGGCTCGTCGCAGCAGGCCGCGCACTTCGCGGCCCAGGCCGTGATGGCCGGGGTGCACGACGTGGTGGTGGCGTCCGGTGTCGAGGTGATGAGCCAGGTGCCGATGGGCGCCTCGGTCGGCGACGGCAAGTTCGGCTATCCCTTCGGGCCGCGGGTGAGCGGGCGCTACCAGGATGTCGGAGGGCTCGTCCCCCAGGGCATCTCGGCCGAGCTGATCGCCGACAAGTGGGGCCTCAGCCGCGAGGACCTCGATCGGTTCTCGCTGCGCAGCCAGGAGCGCGCCGCGAAAGCCCGCGACGAAGGCCGCTTCGACAACGAGATCGTCCCCGTCCGGTCGATCCACCGCGACAAGGACAGCGGCGACATCACCGAGACCGACGAGCCGGTCCGGGCCGACGAAGGCATCCGAGACACCTCGTTCGAGGCGCTCGCCCAGCTGAAGCCAGCCTTCAAGCCCGACGGCGGCAGGGTGACCGCAGGGAACAGCAGCCAGATCACCGACGGAGCATCGGCGACGCTGATCATGAGCGAGGACAAGGCAGCCGAGCTCGGGCTGCGGCCCCGGGCGCGGTTCCACGCGTTCGCGCTGGCCGGTGTCGACCCCGTCATGATGCTCACCGGCCCCATCCCGGCCACCGAGAAGGTGCTGGCCAAGGCGGGTATGACGCTCGACGACGTCGACCTGGTCGAGATCAACGAGGCTTTCGCCTCCGTGGTGCTGGCCTGGGAGAAGGAGACCGGCGCCGACATGGACAAGGTCAACGTCAACGGCGGCGCCATCGCCCTGGGCCACCCGTTGGGGTGCTCGGGCACCAAGTTGCTGGCCACCCTGGTCAACGAGCTCGAGCGCACCGGCGGCCGCTGGGGCCTCCAGACGATGTGCGAGGGCGGTGGCATGGCCAACGCCACGATCATCGAGCGCCTGTAACCCCTGGCGAACCTGCGATCGGCCGTAGCATGGCGGACATGCGGCGTTCGCCCATCTCGCGGCCGGCTCTCGTCGTCCTGGTCGCGGTCGGCGCGGTGGTGTGGCTGGTCAGCGATGCCAGCCTGCCCGCCGTCGTCGTGGCCGTCCTGGCCGGCTGGCTCATCCTCAGGGTCGGGTTCGCGGTCCTCAGTGGCCTCGGCACACCGTTGCCGCCTCCGCCGCCGTCGGGCGAGCTGCGCAAGGTGCGCATCACCTACCGCTGCGTGATCTGCGGCACCGAGGTGCGCATGACCGCTGCGAACGACGAGGTGCCCGAGCCGCCGCGGCATTGCCAGGAAGAGATGGAGCTGGTGGCTCCGATCGACAGCTAAGGCACCGCCGGCTGTCGGGTGATTTCCCACATCCTGTGGACAAGGTTGGGGAGCGTAACAACGGTGTAACTCAGAGCGCTATGCGTGGGAACCGGCAAACGTGGTCACGCGGAGCGTGATCTGATCGGCCACATCTGGTCGCCCCGGTCGCGCTCAGCGATATTGCGTTGCCACCAGGATCCCGCCGCAGATCGAACCCAGGCCGATGCCGAGATAGGCGTTGCTGGTGCCGTCGGGGAAGATCCAGAACTCGGGGAACACACCGAGGTAGTTCAGGAAGATGACCAGGACGCCCAGCCCCAGCAACGTGAACATCAGCACCGGTACCCAGGTCGGGCTGTGCTTGTACTCGCGGGGCACCGGTGGCGTGTAACGGGACGACGCCTCGGGTCGGCTGCTCGCCGTGCTGGACGACTTCTTGGGAGTGACACGACCGCCGGCCACCCGGCGCTTGGCGGGCTTTGCCATAGCCGACCACCCTAGTGCCGTGACCACAAACCTTTGCGCCCACCACGACGGGGCAGGATCACCGCTCGCGGCGTCCTCGCCCTCGAATTCGCTGGTGGAGTCCTTCGGCCTGCGTCCTTGCGAGCGACAACCCTGCCCGGCCGTGGCGGGCGAAGGTTCATGGTCACGGCACTAGCGCTGCGGCCATAAGTGCGACCGAACGGCCCGTCCGATGGGGAAGAGTGGAGTCATGGGATCAGATGTCCTGGCGGCGGTGGACCTGGGTACCAACTCTGTGCATCTCGTCGTTGCTCGTGTCGCCGGCCTGGCCGCCGACCGACGCGGCTCGCAGTTCGAGGTGATCGAGCGCGAGCGCGAGATGGTGCGTCTCGGGTCGTCGGGGGGCGACATGAAGTGGCTCGACGACGCGGCCATGGACCGCGGCATCGCGGTGCTCGACCGCTTCCGGCAGCTCGCCGGCGTCCACGGGGCTCGCCTCCGCGTGGTCGCGACGTCGGCGGTCCGCGAGGCCGAGAACCGGTCGGACTTCCTCCGTCGCGCGAAGGACGAGGCCCAGGTCGACGTCGAGGTGATCTCGGGATTCGAGGAGGCGCGGCTGATCCACCTGGGGGTTCTCCAGGCGGTCCCGGTCTTCGACCGTCGTGTCCTGGTCTGCGACATCGGTGGTGGCTCCACCGAACTGGTCGTCGGCCACATGGGTGACGTGCTGGCGTCCCGCAGCATGAAGCTGGGTGCGATCCGCCTGACCCAACGGTTCTTCCCCGAGGGCCGCCGCACCAACGACGCCGTCGAGGCCTGCCGCCGGTTCGTCCAGGTCACCCTGGCCTCCTTCGCCCGGGAGGTGCGTCGGCTGGGCTGGGAGGTCGCGGTCGGCTCGTCGGGCACCATCGGCGCGATCTGCGAGGTGGTGGCCGCGCACCGCGACGAGCCACGCCCCCGGACGTTCAACAACTTCACCGTCCACTGCGACGAGATCAAGGCGGCGATGGCGCGCCTCCTGGCGGCGAAGACCGCCAAGGCCCGGACCAAGGTCCCCGGCCTCGACGCCCGGCGAGCCGACATCATCCTGGGGGGCGGCCTGGTGCTGGAACAGGTCGTCGCCGAGCTCGGCATCGAGGAGCTCACGTTCTCGGACTACGCGCTGCGGGAGGGCGTGCTGCTCGACACCTGGCAGCGGGCCCATGGCGGCTCGTTGCATCATCTCTCCGACCTCCGGCGCCGCAGCGTCGTGCATCTGGTCGACACGATGGACGAGGATCCGGCGCACTCCCGGCAGGTGGCCCGGCTTGCGCTGGAGCTGTTCGACGGCGCCTGTGTCCGACACGGGTTGGGCGACGACAGCCGCGAGGTGCTCGAAGCGGGGGCGCTGCTGTGCAACATCGGCCTGTTCGTGTCGCACGCGGCTCACCACAAGCACAGCTACTACGTGATCCGGAACAGCGAGCACCTGAGCGGGTTCACCGACCGCGAGATCGAGCTGATCGCGCAGGTCGCCCGCTATCACCGCAAGTCGACGCCGCGGGTGCGGCATCCCGAGTTCGCCGCCCTCAGCACCGAGGACCAGCGCCGGGTGAGCGTGCTCGCGGGGCTGGTGCGGGTTGCCGTCGGTCTCGATCGCAACCACGCGAGCCGGGTCGAGGCCGTCCGCTGCCACTACGACGACGAGATGCTGGTGATCGACGTGGTGCCTCGGTCAGGTGAGGATGTCGCGCTCGAGCTCTACGCGGCCCGCCAGCGCAAGGGGCTGCTGGAGGCCGCGCTCGACTGCCCGATCGAGATCGTGCTGGCCGGGGATGCGGGCGCGGACCAGGCGCTGCAAGCGGCGGCTGGGTAGGGTCGCGCGGGGCCGACGCTGGGGGTGTCCGGGGAGCTATGAGCAGGGTCAGCAGGGCGATCGACCTGCTCGCGGCGAGCGAGATCCGGCTGACGGTGGTCGATGTCGGCGCGTCGCTCGAGCCGTTCCCACCGTTCCAGCCGTTGCTCGGGCACGTCACCTACGTCGGCTTCGACCCGGATCTCCGTGAGGTCCACCAGCGCAGCGACGGGTCCGGCCAGCGGATCATGGTGGACAAGGCGGTCGTCGCAGACCCCGAGTCGAGCACGGTCCGGTTCTTCCTCACCCGCAACCCCACCTGTTCGAGCACGCTGCCACCAGGCGACGAGGTGGCGAACTACCTCCACGCCTATCGATTCTCGGTCGTAGACACCGCCGACGTGGCCGCGACCACGCTGGACGCGGCGATGGCTTCGGTGGGGGTCACGCGCGTCGACTGGGTCAAGCTCGACACCCAGGGAACCGACACGCGGTTGTTGCGCAGCCTGGGCGACGCCACCTGGGCGGGTCTGATGGCCGTCGACGCCGAGCCGGGATTCGACCAGCACTACGACGGCGAGGACGTCTTCGGCGACCTGCACCGCGAGATGGTCGGACGCGGCTTCTGGCTGTCCGACCTGGCGTTGACCCGCGGGGTCCGGCTGCGACCCGAGGTGTTTGACGCGAGCTTCCGGGCTCGATCCCGGCTGGTGCGCATGGCCTACGAGCTCACCCTGAAGAGCAGTCCGACCGCGGCTGGGCCGCGCTACCTCCGGACGGCTGCATCCTTGGAACGGTCAGGCGCGACCCAGGAGGACTACCTCCGGCTGTGGGCGTGTGCGTTCCTCTCAGGCAACCATCCGTACGCACTCGACGTCGTGGCCGCAGCGGAGAAGGCCCACGGCGCCGACCGCGAGACGACGGCGCTGCGTGAGCTGACCGTGCGGCGCAACAGGCGGGACGCGGTGCGGAATCTGTGGCGTCTGGGCGGCAAGCTCAGCGTGCGCAACCTGCGGCGGTTGGCGACCAAGCCCTATTAGCGCCGCCGTGGTGTCGGCTGGACACTAGGTTGCGCCCGCATGGCCGGCCCGCGTGTCCTCGTCGTCGACAACTACGACAGCTTCGTCTACAACCTCGTCCAGTACCTGGGCGAGCTGGGCGCAGAGCCGATGGTCCACCGGCACGACGAGCTGACCATCGACGAGATCGTGGCTCTGGATCCCGACGCGGTGCTGATCTCGCCGGGCCCCGGTCGACCCGAGGACGCCGGGCTGTCCAACGAGGTGATCCGGCGGTTCGCCGGACGGCGTCCCGTGCTGGGCGTGTGCCTGGGCCACCAGTGCATCGGCCAGGTCTACGGCGCCGAGGTGGTGCGGGCGCCCGAGATCATGCACGGCAAGACGTCACTGGTGCACCACGACGGCACGGGGGTCTTCGCCGGGCTGTCGAGCCCCTTCGAAGCGACCCGCTACCACAGCCTGGTCGTCGACGGGGCCTCGGTGCCCGACGATCTGGTGGTCACGGCGTGGACCGACGACGGCGTGGTGATGGGACTGCGTCACCGGTCGGCCGATGTCGAGGTCGAAGGCGTGCAGTTCCATCCGGAGTCGATCCTGACGGCGTCCGGTCACGACCTGCTGCGGAACTTCCTCGACCAGACGCTCACGACGTCGGGATCTGTCTAGCGTTCAAAGTTGCAAGCAAGGCACTCAACTTTTATAGTGGGCGGCGTTCAAGCGCCCGCAGGGTGCACATCTAGGCAACTCGTTCTCGGGAGGCAGACCCCATGACCAAGGCTGTCGGCATCGACCTCGGCACCACCAACTCAGTCGTCGCGGTACTCGAAGCCGGCGATCCGGTGGTCATCCCCAACGCAGAGGGCTCGCGTACCACCCCGTCGGTGGTCGCCTTCGCCAAGAACGGCGAAGTGCTGGTCGGCGAGGTGGCCAAGCGGCAGGCGATCACCAACCCCGATCGCACGATCCGCTCGGTCAAGCGCCACATGGGGACCAGCTGGAAGATCGACATCGATGCCAAGGCGTACTCCGCGCAGGAGATCTCGGCCCGCACGCTGCAGAAGCTGAAGCGCGATGCCGAGGCCTACCTGGGCGACACCGTCACCCAGGCCGTCGTGACCGTCCCGGCGTACTTCGACGACGCCCAGCGCACCGCCACCAAGGAGGCCGGCCAGGTCGCCGGGCTCGAGGTGCTGCGCATCATCAACGAGCCCACCGCGGCCGCGCTGGCCTACGGGCTCGACAAGGACGGTGCCGAGCAGACGGTGCTGGTGTTCGACCTCGGTGGTGGCACCTTCGACGTCTCGATCCTCGAGATCGGCGACGGCGTGTTCGAGGTGAAGGCCACCCATGGCGACACCCAGCTCGGGGGCGACGACTGGGACCAGCGGGTCATCGACTGGCTGGTGAAGCAGTTCAAGGCGGCCCACGGTGTCGACCTGTCGGCCGACAACATGGCTCTCCAGCGACTCAAGGAGGCCGCCGAGAAGGCCAAGATCGAGCTGTCACAGGTCCAGCAGACCCAGATCAACCTGCCGTTCATCACGGCGACCAACGAAGGGCCACTGCATCTCGACGAGTCGTTGAGCCGGGCCAAGTTCCAGGAGCTCACGGCCGACCTGTTGGAGAAGTGCCGTGGTCCGTTCGAGTTCGCGATCAAGGACGCTGGCCTGACCAAGGAGAAGATCGAGCATGTGATCCTGGTCGGCGGCTCCACCCGCATGCCCGCAGTCCAGGATCTGGTGCGCGAGCTGACCGGCAAGGAGGCCCACAAGGGCGTCAACCCCGACGAGGTCGTCGCGGTCGGTGCGGCCATCCAGGCTGGTGTCCTCAAGGGCGAGGTCAAGGACGTCCTGCTGCTGGACGTCACGCCGCTGTCCCTCGGGATCGAGACCAAGGGCGGCGTGATGACCAAGCTGATCGAGCGGAACACCACCATCCCCACCCGTCGCACCGAGGTCTTCACCACGGCCGACGACATGCAGCCGTCGGTCGAGATCCACGTGCTGCAGGGCGAGCGCGAGATGGCGCAGTTCAACAAGACCCTGGGCAAGTTCCAGCTGGTCGACCTGCCGCCGGCCCCCCGTGGCGTGCCCCAGATCGAGGTCACCTTCGACATCGACGCGAACGGCATCGTCCACGTCTCCGCCAAGGACCGTGCCACCGGCAAGGAGCAGTCGATGACCATCACCGGCCAGTCGTCACTGGCCAAGGACGACATCGAGCGCATGGTGCGCGACGCCGAGCAGCACGCCAACGAAGACCGGCGTCGCAAGGAAGAGGCCGAGGTGCGCAACCAGGCCGACACGCTCGTGTACCAGACCGAAAAGCTCCTCAAGGAGCAGGGTGACAAGCTGTCCGGCGACGAGAAGACTGCCGTCGAGCAGCGGCTCGGCGACCTGAAGAGCGCGCTGGAGGGCAGCGACATCGAGGCGATCAAGAACGCCACCGACGCCTTGATGTCCGCCAGCCAGACCTTCACCCAGAAGCTCTACGAAGCTGCCTCGCAAGAGGGCGGCGGCACCGGCGGTCCCACCACCGATGGGGCAGGTGCATCGCAGCCCAGCGACGACGAGGTGGTCGACGCCGAGATCGTCGACGAGGAGTAGTCGTGTCCGACGTGCCCGATCGCACAAGAGACGAGACATCCCGCTCGCGCGAGACGCAGAAGTCACGAGCCGAGACGTCGTCGGCGCCCACGTCGGGCACCGACGGCGCCGAGGGCTCGTCGGACGCGGCGGCTGATGCCGAGGTCAGGTTCGACGACCTGGATGCTGCGGCCCAAGCGGTCGAGGTCGACCTCGAGGCACTCCTCGCCGAGCGCGAACAGTTCCTCGACGCCTACCGCCGCGCGCAGGCCGACTTCGAGAACTACCGCAAGCAGGCGCAGAAGCGTCAGGACGACGCCGTCGCCCGGTCGCTGGGCGGCTTCATCGAGCGGCTGCTCCCCGTGCTCGACGCCTGCGATGCCGCAGCAGCACAGGGCCAGTCCGACGCCGTCGAGCCGATCGTCAGTGCGCTGTTCGGCGCGCTGGAAAAGGAAGGGCTCGAGCGGATCGATCCCAAGGGCGACCTGTTCGACCCAGCCGTGGCCGAGGCTGTGGTCCACGAGCCAGGTGAGGGCGGTCCGCAGATCGTCTCCGAGGTGTTGCGGACCGGATACCGCTACCAGGGTCGTCTGCTTCGCCCGGCGATGGTGAAGGTCACCGACTGAGGCAGGGGGTGACCAGGAGGGGCCATGGCGCCGCAGCGTGAGTGGTTCGAGAGGGACTACTACCGGATCCTTGGTGTGCCCGAGACGGCGACCGCCAAGGAGATCAAGAGCGCGTACCGGAAGCTGTCCCGCCAGTACCACCCCGACGCGAACGCCGGCGATGCTGCCGCCGAGGAGCGCTTCAAGGAGATCTCGGCGGCCTACGACGTCGTAGGCGACGAGGCCACCCGCCGCGAGTACGACGAGGTGCGCCGGCTCGGCCCGATGGCCGGTGGGATGGGGGGCCAGGGCCCGGGAGGGCCGGGCTTCCGCTTCCAAGACATCGGCGACCTCGGCGACCTGCTGGGTGGTCTGTTCAACCGCGGCCGGCGCGGCGGCGCAGCCGGGACGCAGGCGCGCGGCACCGGTCCCCATCGCGGTCAGGACCTCGAGGCCGAGCTCCACCTCGACTTCGACGACGCCGTGCGGGGCATCTCGACGACCCTGCACCTCACCAGCGAGGCGGTCTGCGCCAACTGTCACGGCACCGGTGCCCGGCCTGGCACGTCACCGCGGGAGTGCCCGCAGTGCGAGGGCCGCGGCGTGCTCGACGACAACCAGGGTTTCTTCAGCTTCTCCACGCCGTGCCCGACCTGCGGCGGGCGGGGCTACACGATCGACGATCCCTGCCCGATCTGCTCGGGCACCGGCATCGAGCACCGGCCCCGCGAGGTCAAGGTGCGCATACCGGCGGGGGTCGAGGACGGTCAGCGCATCCGCCTCCGAGGTCGAGGCGGGCCGGGCCGCAACGGTGGCCCGTCGGGCGATCTCTACGTGACCTGTCACGTCACCCCCCACCAGCTGTTCGGCCGCCGCGGGAAGGACCTGACGATCGTGGTGCCCGTCACCTTCCCCGAGCTCGCCCTCGGCGGCCAGATCAAGGTGCCCACCCTCGACGGCGGCCCGGTGACCTTGCGCCTCCCCGCGGGCACGAGATCCGGCCGCACGTTCCGGGTCAAGGGCAGAGGCGTTGGGACCAAGAAGTCCACCGGCGACCTGCTGGTGACCGTCGAGGTGGCTGTGCCACAGAAGCTGTCGGCAGCGGAACGCAAGGCCGTCGAAGCGCTGGACATGGCGTCGGACGGCGCGTCGCCGCGCGCCCACCTCGGAGTCGAGGGGTGATCGTGGCCAGGCCCACGCGCCCCCGATCGGGAGGTGATGCACGATGATTCGCGCTGAGCCGCCACGGGCGCTCTACGTGATCTCGGTCGCGGCCGAGCTGGCGGGGGTCCACCCCCAAACCCTGCGCATCTACGAGCGCAAGGGCCTGGTCGACCCGGCGCGCACCGCCGGGGGCAGCCGCCGCTACAGCGACGCCGACATCGCCGTGCTCCGCCGGATCCAGGAGCTGACCAACGACGGGTTGAACCTGGCCGGTGTCCAACGGGTCCTCGACCTGGAGGCCGAGATCAAGCGCCTGCGGGCCGAGCTCGAGCAGCTCCGTGCCGACGCGGCTGAGGCCATCGCCGCCACCCATCGCCACTACCGCCGCGACCTCGTCCCCCTGCGCCAGACCCTCGTCCGCCGCTCGCCCGGGGCGCGCTGACTCCGACAGCGAGGCCGGTCACGCAGGCTCTTCCTGGCGTCTCAGCTTCGGGTCATGGCCGACGGGATCGAGGCCCGGTCGACGTAGAGCAGCGGCAGGCCCGCCACCGGCCGGACGTCCAGCAGGCTCGCGAACTCGGTCACCGTCGGTGCGACCAGCACGTCGATGCCAGTGCCTTCGAGTGCCCAGGTCAGCCGGCGAAGTCCACCGTTGGCCATGTTGCCGGTGATCAGCAACAGGTCCGCGTCGGTGGTGGTGAGGAGGGCGAGGGCATCGTCCGGGCCGTCGGCGATCGGCACCTCGGAGCCGTTGGCTCGCAGCGTTCCGGTCTCGTCGGGTAGGAGCGCTGCGACAGCGTCGATCCCGGCCTCCGGATGGCCGGCAAGGTGTTCGAGCAGCTGCGAGCTGGTGTCCCGCGGCCCCATCACGATCGCCCGGCGGATCGCGCGCCCGTGCCGCCTCTGGAGGTGCAGCCGGAAGCGGGCGGCCAGATGACCGGTCAGCGTCAGCCCGGTTGCCAGCGGAGCGATGGCGATCATGAACCCCCGCCCGAGCTGTTCGAGGTGGACGATGTAGTAGGCGACCGCCATCAGGGCGAGGAGCTGGGTGCCCGCGTTGACGATCCGACGCACCTCGTGGGACGGGCTGCCGAACGGGGCGATGTCGTAGGCGCCGGACGTCGCCAGCAGGATCAGCCACGCGGGCACGACGCCGACGACGGCCGCGGCATAGGGGATGAGCACCCCTCGGACTTCCAGCTCGGCGTGCTGCAGACCGAACGCCATGACCTGCGAGAGCAGCACCGCCGCGACGCCGGCGGCCACGTCGACGACCACCAGGAGCCCCAGATGCTGACGGAGCCAGCCCGGCACGGCGCGCGGGAGCGGCGACGTCGTCGTGGACGTGCCGTCGGTCTTCGGTGCCGTCGCGTCGGCTCCGTTGGACGGTTGCTCGATCGACCCCACGATCGGCCCTCCCCCTGTGGCTCCCCAACCGGTCCACGACCCTAGTGCAGCCGTGCAGCGCGGGGCTGCACTACTGCTCGACGTCGTGAAGTGCGCCGCGGAAGCTGGCCCACCACCGGGTCGCCGCGATGGCCGTGCCGACCGCGGTGCCGACCGCGAAGCCGAGGGCGTCGCCGACGGCCGCCCCGACCAGCGGACAGGCGACCAGCCACGGGATGACCTGCAGCTGGGTCCGCATGCTCCGGCGGGCGTCCGCCAACGAACGAAGCCCGAGGATGCCACCGCTCTGCAGCCCGGCAGCGACCGCGGCCAGGCCCATGGCCAGGATCAGGCCGTCGGCGTCGTCCCACGTGGCGCCGAAGAGCTCGCGGCCCCAGCGGCTGGGGAGCAACACCCCGACGACCACCCACCCGGCGACGATGGCCGCGAGGGCCAGCGACACCTTGCGCAACTTGTCGTGCAGCTGCGCGGGCCGATCGCGGATGGCCGCGCCCTCGGGCACGATCGCGAGGTAGGTCGCGGAGTGCAGGGTGTTCAACGGCCCGAAGAAGACCTGCGCCGCGCGCACCGCACCCAGCGCGCCGAGGCCGGCGATGGCACCGAGCCCCACCATGAGCGCGTGCCCCAGGGCCTGTCCCGTCGTGCTCTCGCCCAGGAACCGCAGCGACACCGCCCGGTGGCCGGCCAACCAGCGCCACGGATGGGGACGGTCGACGCTGCGGAGCCCGAGGATCGCGCCGACAGCACTCCCCAGCGCTCCGCCGAGACCCCAGACCAGGACGAACCACGCCACGCTCGCACCATCGGGGGCCAGCGGGAGGGCGAGGACCAGCAGCGCCAGCCACACCGAGTCGACCACCAGCGCTGCGACGGGGCGGTCGACGACGAACAGGTAGCGCCAGGTGTCCTGCACCAGCACGAAGGGGAGGAGGGCTGCCAGGGCGAGCAACGCAGCGCCCGATACGCCGCCCAACAGCACCGCGACCGGCCACAGCACCAGCGAGCACCCGAGGCCAAGGAGGACGGTCGCCCCCTGCGTGTCGGGGATCAAGCTCCGGCGGATGTCCGGCGACTCGTGGGAGTACAGCGACAGCACCGGCTCGCCCACCAGAGCCCGGACGGCGCTGAGGACGATCTGGTAGGCGACCATCGCCAGAGCGAACGCGCCGAACGACTCGGCCGAGCCGACCGAACGGGCGACGAGGACGGCGACCAGGATGTTGCTCGCGCTCGACACGGCCTGGTCGGCGAGCACCACCAGGCGTCGGCGCACGACCTGGCGCCGTTGGTCCCGCTCGGCGAGGGTGGCCACCGTGGCGTCAGCCAACCGTGCCCTCTCCTGCCGGTCCGTCAGCTGGATCCGCCACGAACCTGGCCGACGTTTCTCCGGGGTGGTCCGGTCGCCGGGACACCGGTTCGTCACCCAATCGCCGCGCCAGCCAGACGGGTGACCGCGTCGTCCAGACCGGTCCGGTAGCGGTCGAGGGAGAACTGCCGCGCCTTCAGGGGTGCCCGCTCGGACATCGCACCCAGGAGGTCGCGGTCGTCGTCGAGGGCGGCCAACGCGGCGGCCAAGGCCGTGGCGTCGGCCGCCGGGACGATCATCCCGTCCTGGCCGTGGTCGACGACCTGGCCACAGTTCGGCGTGGTCACCACGGGGAGCCCGTGGGCCAGGGCCTCGAGCTGCGTGATTGCGAACCCGTCCGAGATCGTCGGCAGCACGAAGACGTGGGCCGCGGCGTAGGCGTCGTGGATCCGGTCGTGGGTGAGCGGGCCGCGGAGCTCGACGGACGGCGGCGCCGACGCGACGGCTCGATCCGAGATCTCGAGCGGACCGACGACGACGAAGCGCAGGGACCGGTCGGCGAGCAGCCGAGCGGCCTCGACCAGGTAGGGGATGCCCTTGCGGAGGTTCACGCTGCCGAGCCAGAGGACGGTCAGCGGCGACCGTCGACCCGCCTGCGGTACGGGCGGCCGCGGACCGTCCGATCCGACCGGCACCGCCTGCGGCACGTAGGCCAGCGGCACCACCACGATCCGTTCGCGGGCTACGCCCTGCTGCACCAGGGCGTCCGCTGACCACTGGGAGTTCACGACGACACCCGTCGCGGCGTCCCACTCGGCGGCGAGCCGCTCGAAGTAGGCCTCCGGGACCACGCTCGGGGCCGGCTCCCATCCCGGCCATCGCTCGGCCTCGCCGCGCACCAGGGCGTATTCGGTGCGCCCGGGGTGGATCGCGTCGACGACGGCCGGAACCCCCCGCTCGCGCAGCTGTCGCAGGGTCTCCAGGCAGCCGGTGTTGTAGCCGAAGAACGAATGCGTCCCGACCTCCGGTACACAGCCGAGGTGCTGCGCGACCCGGCGGTCGAACCAGTCGCCGATGCGGACGTAGTCGTCGTAGTCGATGTCGCGCCGGCCGCGCCGCCCGACGGCGTGTGTGAGGGTGCGCGCGAGCATCGAGGGGGTCCACGCCACCACCCGCGCGTCGCGTAGGGCCGGGTGGTACCGCAGGGCCAGACGGCGGAGAGGTGCGGGGCCACGCCGCAGGGCCGGCGCCCCGTGGCGGCACCACATGTCGGTGTACAGCCGGTCGAGCCGGCCATCGGCGGCGAAGGCCCGGGCGGCGGCGTACTCCTCGCGATGCCCGATCTGTGCAACGGTCCAGCGCCAGCGGCTCGAGGCGGCCCCGGCCGGTGGTCCACCCGTGCTGTCCCGCAGGCTCATCGGGTCATCCTGCTATCGCCTCGGTGTAGATGTCGACCAGCGCTCGGGTGGTCACCTCGGGGGTGAAGCGCTTCTCGTACACCAGCCGGGCCTGGCCGCCCCGGACCGCGACGGCCTCGTCCGCCGCCAGGACCTCGGTCAGCCCGGCCGCGACCGCGCCCGGGTCCGGCGCGACGATCCACCCACACGAGTCGTCGACCATGTCACGGAGGCCGCCGAGCCCGGTGGTCACCACCGGTCGACCGTGGGCCAGGCCGTCGAGGGCAGCGAGCGGGAACGGCTCCTCCCATACGGACGGCACGACCAGAGCCCGGGCCTCGAGCAGGTGGGCAGCGACATCGTCGCGTGCCACCTGGCCGACGGGGTCGATGCGCGGGTCGCGGCGCGCTGCGTCGGCGACGTCCTGTGCCAACGGACCTGATCCGACGAACCGGAGTCGTGCGCCCGGGTCGGCGACCTGGCGCCAGGCGTCGAGCAGGAGCCGGATGCCCTTCTCCTCCGCGAGTCGCCCGAGGTAGAGGATGGTTCGGCCCCTCGCCGGTGCAGCAGCCGCGGGCACGGCTGCCGGCCCGGGGACGCCGTTGTACTTGGTCATGGTCCGCGCCGGGTCGAAGCCGAGCCCCAGCAGCCAGCGACGGACGTGGTCGCTGACCGCCACGGTGGTCAACCGGCGGCGGGCGATGCCTCGGAAGATCGAGGTGCCGACGGTGGTGCTGACCGACGCCAGCCGCGACGTGCCGTAGCAGCCGAAGGCGACTCCGGGGACCCGCCAGCCGCGGTGGCATCGGTCGCACATGGCGCCGTCACGGAAGCGGGTGCCGGCAACGCAGGTCAGGCGGTAGTTGTGGACGGTCCAGACGACGGGGAGGTCGGCCTCGGCTGCTGCTCGGGCGACACTGCCGGACAGGATCGGGAACAGGTTGTGCACGTGCACGACGTCGGGCCGCTCACGCTCGACCGCCGAGCGGAGG
This sequence comes from Acidimicrobiales bacterium, assembly GCA_050744325.1. Lineage (GTDB taxonomy): Bacteria > Actinomycetota > Acidimicrobiia > Acidimicrobiales > VFJN01 > DASXTK01. Next base: position 29,772 of record JBOGHK010000076.1, on the reverse strand, counting down.
CGTCGCGCCTGGTTGGTCGACCAGGCCGCGGCGATGCCGATCTCGATCCGGGTCCGGATCCCACCCTGGACGATGTCGTCGTTGGTGACCTCGTGCCGGCGGACCTCGACGCCGGCGTCCTTCAGCCAGCCGGTCTCGGCATCGACGACCGTGTTCTCACCCGACGGCACCCGTGACGAGTACCGGTTGTGGACGACTAGGACCCGCATCCTGCGACCTAGGGCACACCAGTGGACGGCACAGAGCGCTAACTTTACTCTGTGGTAGCTAACGGACCGCTGGGGATGGGCGGTGCAGGCTGAGCAGGCCGGTGGCGGCGCGGTGTAGGACCGAGCAACTGGTTGGGGGAAACAGAGATGGCGCTCCGAGGGACTGGGGTACAGGTCGCGGGCAGGGTGCGGGAGGACGAGGACCATAAGGGCATCAGAGCCGAGGGTTCACGGCGGGACGACCGGCTCCTGCGCATCCTGGTCCACGACTTCGCAGGCCATCCGTTCCAGGTCGACCTGAGCCGGACGCTCGCGCGGCGCGGGCATCAGGTCCTCCACGTCTACTGCGAGTCCTACACCAGCGGGAAGGGCCGCCTCGACGTCGACGCCGACGAGCCAGGGCTCGCGGTGGCGGCGGTCCCGGTCGGCCAGCAGTTCGCTCGCTACGCACCGACGCGGCGGGTGGTCCAGGAGCTGGCCTACGGCCGTCGGTTCGTGGCCGCGGCTCGCCGCTTCCGCCCCGATGTCGTCCTGGCATGCAACGTGCCGTTGCTGGCGCAGGTGGAGGCCGCCCGGTGGCTGCGCCGCGCCGGGATCCCGTGGGTGTTCTGGATGCAGGACCTCTACAGCGTCGCTGCCGGCGCCGAAGCAGAGGTCCGCGCTGGCATCGTCGGACGGGCGATCGGCCATGGCTTCGAGCGGCTGGAGCGGCGGCTGGTGAGCCGGGCGTCGCAGGTCGTGGCGATCACCGAGGACTTCCGCCCGCACCTGGCGCGGTGGGGTGCGAAGCAGCGGTGCAGCGTGATCGAGAACTGGGCACCGCTGGCCGACCTGCCCGAACGGCCACGCGACAACGCGTGGCGGTGGAATCAGGGCCTGGGTGATCGGTTCGTCTTCCTCTACTCCGGGACGCTCGGGCTCAAGCATCGGCCAGAGCTGCTGTACGACCTCGCAGCCCAGCACGTCGACGACGCCGAGGTCGTGGTGATCTCCGAGGGGCGGGGCGAGGCCAGGCTGCGCGAGCTGCTCGCAGCGCGCCCGGTGCCGAACCTGCGCGTGCTGCCGTTCCAGCCGTTCGAGGACTACCCGGACGTCATCGCCGCGGCGGACGTGCTCGTCGCGCTGCTGGAGCCGACCGCGGGCCGGTTCTCGGTCCCGTCCAAGGTCCTGTCCTACCTATGCGCCGGGCGCCCCGTGCTGGGGGCCATCCCCCTCGGGAACCTCGCGGCACGCACCATCGAGCGGGCGGGTGCTGGCCTGGTCGTCCCACCGACCGATCAGGAGGCCTTCCTGCTCGCCGCCAAACGACTGCGCGGCGAACCGAGCCTTCGATCGGCGGCCGGGACCCGGGCACGGGCCTACGCCGAGAGGACCTTCGACACCGAACGCGTCACCGAACGGTTCCTCGCGGTCATCGACGACGCGCTCGACCCCCGCCGAGCCCCATGAGGTCGGTCGTCGTGACCGGCGCCGGCGGGTTCATCGGCGGGCATCTGGTCCGCCGGCTGCGGGACGACGGCGTCGACCAAGTCCGCGCCGTGGACGTCAAGCCGCTTGATCGGTGGCACCAGGTGATCCCCGATGTGGAGAACGTCTGCAGCGACCTGGAGTCACTCGACGAGTGCCGCAAGGCCGTCGACGGCGTCGACACGGTCTTCAACCTCGCGGCCGACATGGGCGGCATGGGATTCATCGCGAACAACAAGGCGATGTGCATGCTCTCGGTGCTGGTCTCCACCCATGTGCTCGTTGCCGCGCGGGATGCCGAAGTCGAGCGGTTGTTCTACGCGTCGTCGGCGTGCGTCTACGCCGCGGGCAAGCAGGACACCCCCGAGGTCGAACCGTTGCGCGAGGACGACGCCTATCCGGCCATGCCCGAGGACGGCTACGGCTGGGAGAAGCTGTTCAGCGAGCGGATGTGTCGCCACTTCATGGAGGACTTCGGCCTCGAGGCCCGGGTCGGCCGCTATCACAACGTCTACGGACCCGAAGGGACCTGGGACGGGGGGCGCGAGAAGGCGCCGGCCGCCATCTGCCGGAAGGTGGCGACGGCCAAGCTGACCGGGGACCACCGGATCGAGATCTGGGGCGACGGCGAGCAGACCCGCAGCTTCACCTACATCGACGACTGCCTCGACGGCACCCTGCGGTTGACGGCCGGTGACGTGCGCGAACCGTTGAACATCGGCAGCGACCAGCTGGTCACCATCAACGAGCTGGTCGACATCGTGGAGTCGATCGCGGGGCTGACCCTCAAGCGTGACTACAACCTCGACGCGCCGCAGGGCGTCCGGGGCCGCAACAGCGACAACACCCGGATCCAGGCGGCGCTGGGTTGGGTGCCGTCGATCTCGCTCGAGGACGGGCTGGCCACCACCTACGCGTGGGTCCACGACCAGGTGGTGGCACGGCTGCGATGAGCACCGGCTCGCCGCGCGTCGCCGTCCTGTGGGCGCGTCTGTCGGGCTACGTGCACGCCTCGCTACGGGCGCTGGCCGACCAGGGGGCGGAGGTCCTGGTGTTCCATCGGGAACCCGAGGCCGACGCACCCTTCGACCACGGCGTGGTGGGCACTGGGCTCCGGGCCCATACGTGGACCGACGACGCCGACGGCGCGGTGATCGAGGCCGCGCTGGCCGACTTCGACCCGCATGCCGTGGTGATCAACTCGTGGCACCGCAAGGCATATCGCCGGGCCGGGCGGGCGCTGCGGGGCAGGTCGCTGCGCATCCTCGCCATGGACAACCAGTGGCTCGGCACCCCGAAGCAGTGGGTCGGGGTGCTCACCGCACCGGCGCTGCTCCGGCCGGTGTACGACGCGGTGTTCCTGCCCGGCTCGACGCAGGCCGAGTTCGCCCGCCGGCTCGGCTTCCCGGCCGAGCGCACGCTGTGGGGCCTCTACTCCTGCGACTACCCGACCTTCCAGGCCGTGGCGGCGCGACGGGGCGCGACCGTACTTCCCGAGGCCTTCCTGTTCGTGGGCCGGCTGGTGCCCTCCAAGGGCGTCGACGTCCTGGCCGAGGCCTACCGGCGGTACCGCGCGCACGAGCCGGACCCCTGGCCGCTCGTGGTCGCGGGCACCGGTCCGGAGGAGGCGTTGCTGCGGGACGTGCCCGGCGTCGAGGTGCTCGGCTTCACCCAGCCCGACGACCTACCGGCCGTCTACCAGCGATCGGGTTGCCTGGTCCTTCCTAGCCGCTTCGAGCCGTGGGCGGTGGTGATCCACGAGGCGGCTGCCGCCGGTCTCCCAGTCGTCTGCTCCAGCGCCTGCGGGGCCTCCACCCGGCTGGTGCTGGACGGATACAACGGCGTCGTGGTCACCCCGGGAGACGCGGGCGGGCTGGCCCACGCGCTCACCCGCATCCACCGGTCGACCGACCACGAGCGCCGGGCGATGAGCCAGGCGAGTCAGCTGCTGGCCCGCCAGTTCACGCCCGACCGGTGGGCGCGCCACCTGCTGGGACGACTCCCCGAGCTGCGCGCCGCCATCGGGCTGCCGCCCGCACCCTGGCAGCACGCCTCAACGACTGCCGGCACTGCTGCGGGCGTCGCGTAGCTCGGTACGACACAACGCCCACATCACGCTCACCATCGCGATGGGTAGCCAGTAGAAGCGTTCCCACGCGATCGGCTGGAACTGCGCAGTGACATTCGCGGCGACGAGGGACGCCAGCAGCGCGACCGCGATCGGGTGAAGGCCGCTGCCGCGGGTGTGGAGGATGAGCCGCCAGCTCCGGTTCGCCGTTGCGATCAGCAGCAGCAGCAGTCCGCACAGCGCCGGGAGCCCGGCCTCGTGCAGGAGCTTGAGGTACATGTTGTGCACGCCGCCCGGAGGAGCATCGTCCGGCAGGTCGATCAGAGCGACGTCGCGCACCGTCGCCAGCTGGTCGAGCCCGGTGCCGATCACCATCCGGTCCCCGATGTTGTCGATGACGTAGTCGTTGAGCTCGGTCCGGGTTGAGACGCTGTCCCGCAGGTAGGTGTCGCCGGAGACGTAACGGGAGATCCTCTCGACGACCGGTGATCCGCTCTGCGCGAACGCGAGCCCTGCGGTCGCGACCACGACGATGACAGCGATCGCCTTGAGCGGGTTGCCGTGCTGGCGTCGGTTGGGGATCAGTCGGACCAGACCGAGAACGGCGACGCCGAGCGCCGCGCCGAACATCGCGCTGATCGAGCCGGTCGAGCCGATGCCCACCACCACCAGCCCGGCAGCGATCAGCCGCCGCGTCACGGGTTGGGACCGGTCGGGCGACTCGGGCGAGCGGATGTCGACCAGGAAGAAGGGCAGCCCCACGGCGAGCAGGGCGCCCAGCTGGTTGCTGTGGCCGTAGAACCCGGCCTGCCGGTTCTCCCAGGACGGCCCTTCGGCGAGCGTGATCAGCCCGGCGAACGCCAGCATCGCGATCGCGCTGCTGATGAGCACCGTCGCCCGGTAGCCCCGGATCAGCCAGACCAGGCTCGCCCGGTCGGGGGTGACCGTGCGCAGCAGCCAGAACCAGACGAGGGTCAACCAGCCGAAGCGGAGCACCGACATCATCGAACCGATCTGGTCGATGGCCCACAGGCTCGACAGCGCCCCCGACGTCAGCAACAGGAGGCTGCCGACCAGGAAGGTTGGGCTGCTCCGCCGGGCCTCCGATGGTGCGACCCCGCTGCTGACGCCGCTCAGCAGTCGAGCCGCCACCGCGGCCACCGAGCCCAGGAAGAGGAGGTCGGAGACCGACCACCCTGCCACCCGCGTGCTGTTGAAGCTGACCGTCGCCATGCCGAGGTAGGCGAGAGCCAAGGGTGCGCCGCGGCGCAGCAGGCCGGAACGTCGGACGGCCACCGGCACGCCCGCGTTGCGCGGGAGGGTGATGACCGGCCCTGTCGCGACGGAGTGCACAGCTGCCACAGCCGGCTGTTCGTAGCCCACCAGGACGGGACGGTAGCAGTGGGAGAGCAGCACGATCCGGGGCCAGGCACGGCCAGACGGTGCGTTGTACGCTCGGTAAGGCATGGACCCTCAGCTCGATGAGCCTGATCTCCGGTCCTACCTGGGGACAATCGCACGCCGCAAGTGGTGGGTCGTGGGCGTCACCACGCTGTTCCTCGCGGCGTCGATCGCCATCTCCCTGATCCCCGATCCGCTCTACCGGGCGCGGGCCAAGGTCCAGACGCCGACCGGCATCGAGCTGAGCAACCTGGTCCTCGGGCAGAACAGCCCGGCCGTCCCGGCCGAACGGCAGGCAGCCGACCAGCTCGAGTTCCTCGACTCGAACACCGTGCGCTACGCGGCGCTGAACGCGGTCGGCGAGTCGCTGCCGTCCTCCGAGATATGGAACATCCGGGTCACGCCCGTCGGGCGGGCCGACAACGGCAACCCGTCGAGCAGCGTCGCGCACGTCTCGCTGGTGTCGACCGACCCCGAGGCGGCGGCACAGCTGGTGGCGATCTACGCCGAGACCTACGTCCGCGAGTGGAACACCGAGCAGGTCGAGCAGCTTGTCGACACGATGGCGGTGATCAACCGGCGGGTCAGCGACATCGAGGCCCAGATCGACGAGTTGGCCACACAGCGGCAGGAAGCGGCCAACACCGGGCAGACCGACCTCGAGGCCGACCTCAGCGCGCAGCTCGACGGGCTGCGCTCCGACCGGAACTTCTACCGGACCCAGCTCGACCGGCTGAACACCGCCACCGGGCTGCCCGGCGGGAGCGCCCGCGTCATCAGCGTTCCCCTGCGGCCCAACACCCCGATAAGCCCCAACATCCCGAGGAACGTGGCGATCGGCCTGCTCTTCGGGCTGTTCCTCGGGATCGCCGTGGCCTTCCTGCGCGACTACTTCGACGACTCCGTGAAGTCCAAGGAGGTCGTCGAACAGGTCACCGGCGTGCCCGCGCTCGGGCTGATCCCCAAGTTCGCCACCAACGAGTCCGAGCTGGTGACCGCGATGGCCCCGGCGTCGCCGGCGGCCGAGGCCTTCCGCTCACTGCGGACCTCGGTCAAGTTCCTCGGCGTCGACCGCGAGGTGCGGGTGGTGCAGGTCACGAGCCCGTCGCCCGGCGAGGGCAAGACGGTCACCGCAATCAACCTGGCCGTGGTCTTCGCGCAGGCCGGCGACCGTGTGGTGCTGGTGGGTGCGGATCTTCGACGCCCGCGGGCCGAGGAGATCCTCGGCGTCTCGCTCACGCCGGGACTCACCGGGGTGCTGATCGGCGAGGTGGCGTTGCCGCAGGCCATCCGGTCGGTCGACGGGTTGGCCAACCTCTCGGTGCTCCCCGCCGGGTACCCGCCGCCCAACCCCTCCGAGCTGCTGAGCGGTGAGCGGGCGCGCCGGCTGGTCGACGTGCTCGCCCAGACCTACGACCTGGTGGTGCTCGACTGCCCACCGGTCCTGCCGGTCACCGATGCCCTGGTTGTGGCCCGGATGGCCGACACGACGCTGCTGGTCACCTCCGCCAACCGGACGTCGCGGCGCGCGCTCGACCGCAGCGTCGAGGTGCTCCAGCAAGGGGGTGCCCCGCTCATGGGCACCGTCATGACCAGCCTGGCCCGGGGCGCCACCTTCGGCGGCGACTCCTACGGCTACGGCAGCTCCGGCAAGTACGGGCGGTCATCCCGTGGTTCCTCGGGTGGCAATGGGTACGGTCCGGCCGCGTCCTACACGCCAGAGCTGTCTCCGGCGGAACCTGCACGCCAGTCCGCGTCGTCGACCCAGTCCACCAGCGGTGCGTTCACGACTGCTTTCGGCCCTGGCCACGTCACCCAGAGCGACGGTGAGCCCTGGGGTGGCGAGCCGAATCAGCAGGGCTGACGGCCCACCTAAACTTGAGTCTGGGGCTGTCAACTTTCCTCAGCAGGCGTTAGTATGCCCGCATGGCGCTTGATCCGAACCGCTGGACCCTGAAGGTCCAGGAGGCCTTCAGTGCGGCCGTCGAGTCGGCGAAGCAGGCCTCCAACCCCGAAGTCACACCCGACCACCTGCTGGCGGCGCTCCTCCGCCAAGGTGAGGGGATCGTGCTGCCGATGCTGCAGCGCCTGGGGAAAGAGCCATATGCGCTGCGCAACGAGGTCGACGAGGCGCTCGCTCGCCTGCCGCGTGCCTACGGCAGCGAAGCCCGTCTGTCCAAGGACCTGCGCGACCTGTTCGACCGGGCCGATGCCGAGCGGCTCGAGCTCCATGACGAGTACCTGTCCACCGAGCACCTGCTGCTGGCCCACGCCGACAGGCTGGGTGTGTCCCGCGAGGACGTGCTGGCGGCGATGCAGGCGGTCCGTGGCAGCCACCGGGTCACGTCGCAGAACCCCGAGGAGGCCTACCAGGCGCTCGAGCGCTACGGGCGCGACCTGACCGAGGTCGCCCGCCAGGGCAAGCTCGATCCGGTCATCGGGCGCGACGAGGAGATCCGCCGGATCATCCAGGTGCTGTCGCGCCGCACCAAGAACAACCCGGTGCTGATCGGCGAGCCGGGGGTCGGCAAGACGGCGATCGTCGAGGGTCTCGCCCGCCGCATCGTCGAGGGCGACGTGCCCGACGGCCTGAAGGACAAGCGGGTGATCGCACTCGACCTCGCCTCGATGGTCGCCGGCGCCAAGTACCGGGGCGAGTTCGAGGAGCGGCTCAAGGCCGTCCTCAAAGAGATCACCGACGCCGAGGGCGAGATCGTCACGTTCATCGACGAGCTGCACACGGTGGTCGGTGCCGGCGCGGCCGAGGGCGCGATGGACGCGGGCAACATGCTCAAGCCGCTGCTCGCCCGGGGCCAGTTGCGCATGATCGGCGCCACCACCCTTGACGAGTACCGCAAGCACATCGAGAAGGACGCCGCGCTCGAGCGGCGCTTCCAGCCGGTCCTGGTCCAGCCGCCCAGCGTCGAGGACACGATCGCGATCCTGCGGGGCCTCAAGGAGCGCTACGAGGTCCACCACGGCGTGCGCATCCAGGACGCTGCGCTGGTCGCTGCGGCGGTCCTGTCCGACCGCTACCTCACCGGCCGCTTCCTGCCCGACAAGGCCATCGACCTGGTCGACGAGGCCGGGTCGCGGCTCCGCATCGAGATCGACTCGGTGCCGACCGAGGTCGACGTGGTCGAGCGCCGCATCCGCCAGCTCGAGATCGAGCAGGTGGCCCTAGCCAAGGAGACCGACCAGGCATCAGGCGACCGGCTCGCCTCGCTGGAGGGCGAGCTGGCCAACCTGCGCGAGCAACGCGACGCGATGTTGGCCCACTGGAACAACGAGAAGGGGGCGATCACCCGCATCCGCGAGCTGAAGGAGCAACGCGAGGCGAGGCGCGAGCAGCTCGAGCGCGAGACCGACCTCGACAAGGCCGCCGAGATCCGCTACGGCCAGCTGCCACAGCTCGACCGCGAGATCGAGGAAGCGTCGCAGCAGCTCGCCGAGCTGCAGTCCGGGCAGCGCATGCTCAAGGAGGAGGTCGACGAGGAGGACGTCGCCGAGGTCGTCGCCCGCTGGACCGGGGTGCCGGTCAGCCGCCTGATGGAAGGCGAGGTCGCGAAGCTCGTCCGCATGGAGGACGTCCTCCACGAGCGGGTCATCGGCCAGGACGAGCCGGTCTCGATGGTTGCCAACGCCATCAGGCGCAGCCGGGCCGGCCTGTCCGACCCGCACCGGCCGATCGGCTCGTTCCTGTTCCTCGGCCCGACCGGTGTCGGCAAGACCGAGCTGGCCCGATCGCTTGCCGACTTCCTGTTCGACGATGAGCGGGCCATGGTCCGCATCGACATGAGCGAGTACATGGAGAAGCACACGGTGAGCCGGCTCATCGGTGCCCCTCCGGGCTACGTCGGCTACGACGAGGGCGGCCAGCTCACCGAAGCGGTGCGTCGTCGGCCCTACGCCGTGGTGCTGCTCGACGAGATCGAGAAGGCACATCCCGACGTGTTCAACGTCCTGCTGCAGCTGCTCGACGACGGCCGCCTCACCGACGGCCAGGGGCGCACGGTCGACTTCAGCAACACCGTGCTGATCATGACGTCGAACCTGCCGGGCGAACCGCGGGACTTCTTCAAGCCCGAGTTCATCAACCGCATCGACGAGATCGTCCGGTTCCGTTCGCTGACCCGCGACGACCTGGGCTCGATCGTCGACATCCAGCTCGGCCAACTGCGCAACCGGCTCGCCGACCGGCGCATCTCGCTGGTGGTCACCGAGGCCGCGAAGCAGGCGCTGGCCGACAAGGGCTACGACTCGGCGTTCGGCGCTCGACCTCTCAAGCGCGTCATCCAACGCGAGGTCGCCGACCGTCTGGCGATGGAGCTGCTCGAGGGCGGCATCAGCGAGGGCCAGACGGTCACCGTCGACGCCAAGGACGGCGAGATCGTGGTCGCTTGATCGTCAGCGTTAGGCTCGATCGCTCCCCGCAGACTGTCAGGAGCACGACGTGCCGGCGACGATCATGGTCGGAACCCAGTGGGGTGACGAGGGCAAGGGCAAGTTCACCGATCTCCTGGCGAAGGAGATGCACGTGGTGGTCCGCTACCAGGGCGGCCACAATGCCGGGCACACGCTGGTAGTCGACGGGGAGAGCTTCGCCCTCCAGCTGGTGCCGAGCGGCGTCCTCTACGACCACATCGTCCCGGTGATCGGCAACGGGGTGGTCGTCGATCCGGCAGTGCTGCTCGACGAGGTCGACGGTCTCACCGCGCGGGGTGTCGACTGCTCGCGCCTGCGGGTGTCGTCGAGCGCCCACCTGATCCTGCCGTATCACCAGCAGCTCGACCGGGTGTTCGAGCGGCACCTGGGCAAGAACAAGCTCGGCACCACCAAGCGCGGGATCGGCCCGACCTACGCCGACAAGGCCGCGCGGGTGGGGCTGCGGGTGCAGGACCTGTACGACCCGAAGATCTTCCGCGAGAAGCTCGACCTGGTGCTCAAGGAGAAGGGGCAGCTGCTGGCCAAGGTCTACAACCAGCTTCCCCCGAGTGCCGACGAGATCGCCGATCGTTACCTCGGTGAGATCGCGCCGCGGCTGCAGCCCTACGTCGCCGACACGGTGAACCTGATCCACGACGCGCTCGACGCCGACCAGCACGTGTTGTTCGAGGGGGCGCAGGCGACGTTCCTCGACCTCGACCACGGCACCTATCCCTTCGTGACGTCGTCCAACCCGGTGGCTGGCGGTGCGTGCACCGGCGCCGGCATCGGGCCTCGGCACATCGACCGCGTCGTGGGCATCGCCAAGGCCTACATCACGCGGGTCGGGTCCGGGCCGTTCCCCACCGAGCTGTTCGACGACGACGGCGAGGCGCTCGTCGACCGGGGCAAGGAGTTCGGCACGGTGACCGGCCGCCGCCGCCGGCCCGGGTGGTTCGACGCGGTCATGCTGCGCCACGCGGTGCGGCTCAACTCGCTGTCCGAGCTGGCGATCACCAAGCTCGACGTGCTCGACGCGTTCGATACGGTCAAGGTCTGCGTGGCCTACGACGCGGACGGCAGGCAGTTCGAGCGGTTCCCCGACGACCAGTCGCTGCTCCACGCGGTAACCCCGGTGTACGAGGAGCTGCCGGGCTGGTCGACCGATCTGTCGGATTGCACCGAGCCCCACGACCTTCCACCCGCCGCGCGTGACTACCTTGCATTCTTGGAGCAGCAGGTCGGTGTGCCGATCGGCCTCGTGGGCGTCGGCCCCGGCCGCGACCAGTTCGTCCATGTAGCGAAGTAGAGGTGTGATGAAGGTCTGTGTGATCGGGTCCGGTGGCCGCGAGCACGCGCTTGCGCACGTGCTGGCGCGCAGCGCCGACGTCGTGGTCACCCCGGGCAACCCCGGCATCCCCGGCTCGGTCGACACCGCGCCCGAAGCGCTCGACGCCGACCTGTACGTGGTCGGTCCCGAGGTACCCCTGGTCGACGGCGTGGCCGACCGGCTGCGGGCCGCGGGCAAGCGGGTGTTCGGCCCCGGCGGCGCGGGCGCACAGCTCGAGGGCTCGAAGGCGTGGATGAAGGCGCTGCTGGTCGCCGCGGGTGTGCCGACGGCCGGGTATGGCAGCTTCACCGACGAGTCCGAGGCCGTCGCCTTCCTGCGCAGCCTGCCGGGGCCGTGGGTGGTGAAGACCGACGGGCTGGCCGCCGGCAAGGGGGTGCTGGTCACCGACTCGCTGGCCGAGGCGACGCACGATGTACGGGCCAAGCTCGCCGGCGAGAGCTTCGGCGCGGCGGGCCGCACGGTGGTGATCGAGGAGGCGCTGACCGGTCCCGAGCTGTCGGTGCTCGCGCTGTGCGACGGCAAGCGGGCGGTCCCTCTCGCTCCGGCCCAGGACTACAAGCGGGTCGGCGATGGCGACGCGGGCCCCAACACCGGGGGCATGGGTGCGTACTCGCCGGTGCCGTTCGTGGACGGTGGCCTGATCGGCGACGTGATGGACCGGTTCGTCGAACCGACGCTGGCCGAGCTGCGACGCCGCGACATCGACTACCGAGGCGTGCTCTACGGAGGCCTGATGCTCACGCCCGAGGGCCCGAGGCTGCTGGAGTACAACGTCCGGTTCGGCGATCCCGAGGCACAGGTGGTGTTGCCACGGCTGGATCCCGACCAGTGCGACCTGCTCGAGCTGCTGGGCGAGTGCGCCTCCGGGCACCTGCACAGCGAGCCGGTCTTCGTCGCCGACGCCGCGGTCACCGTGGTCCTGGCCACCGACGGCTATCCCGCCAGCCCGCGGACCGGCGACGTGATCGAGGGCATCGACAAGGCCCGCGATGCCGGGGCCACGGTGTTCTGCGCCGGTGTCGGCAGCGACGGGTCGGGTCGGCTGGTCACGTCGGGCGGGCGGGTGGTGAACGTGACGGGCTTCGGCCCGGACCTCGACGCCGCTCGCGACCGGGCCTACACGGCGGTCGCGTGCATCGCCTGGCCGGGAGTCCACTACCGCACCGACATCGCTCGGGATGTCGCTCGACAGAACAGGAGCTAGCCCACAGTGACCACCAAGAAGATCGCCATCCTGATGGGGTCGGCGAGCGACAAGGACAAGATGGCCCCCGCCGCCGAGACGCTGGTCCGCTACGGCGTCGAGGCCGACGTGCGGGTGCTGTCCGCGCACCGGACGCCGGCCCTGGTGGCGGAGTTCGCGTCGAGCGCCCGCGACCTCGGCTACGCGGTGATCATCTGCGGTGCCGGTAGGGCGGCCCACCTTGCCGGCGCGGTCGCAGCGCAGACCACCCTGCCGGTGATCGGTGTGCCCCTGTCCGGTGGTGCGCTCAACGGCGTCGACGCGCTGTACTCGACCGTGCAGATGCCCAAAGGGATCCCGGTCGCCACCGTTGCCGTCGACGGCGCGATGAACGCTGCGCTGCTCGCGGTGCAGATCCTCGCGGTCGACGACCCCGATTTGGCCAAGCGCCTCGACGAGCACCGGGCCGAGATGGGCGGGGGGAGATTCGGGAGGTGAAGGCTGCGCTTGGCGATGTTTTGGCGGGTCGGTACGCGAGCTCGCTGATGGTGGACCTGTGGTCGCCCGAGCGCAAGGTGGTGCTCGAGCGTGAGCTGTGGGTGGCGATCATGGAGGCCCAGCACGAGCTCGGCGTCGACATCCCGCTCCAGGCGATCGCCGACTACCGGGCGGTGATCCACAAGGTCGACCTGGCGTCGATCGAGGCCCGCGAGCGGGTGACCCGCCACGACGTCAAGGCCCGCATCGAGGAGTTCTCGGCGCTGGCGGGCCACGAGCACGCGCACACCGGGATGACGTCGCGCGACGTCACCGAGAACGTCGAGCAGTTGCAGATTCGCGTGAGCCTCGAGCTGGTGCGCGATCGGATGGTCGCCACCCTCGCCCGGCTGGCCGAGCGGGCGGCCGAGTACGCCACGGTGGTGATGGTGGGCCGCAGCCACAACGTGGCTGCCCAGGCGACCACACTGGGCAAGCGGTTCGCGAACGCCGGCGCCGAGCTGCTCCAGGCCTTCGGTCGCGTCGAGGACCTGCTGGCCCGCTATCCGTTGCGCGGCATCAAGGGCCCGGTCGGCACGCAGCAGGACCAGCTCGATCTCCTCGGCGGGGATCCCGCCCGGGTCGGGCGGTTCGAGGAGGCGGTCCGGCAGCATCTCGGCTTCGCCGCCGGGCTCGACAACGTGGGCCAGGTGTATCCGCGCTCGCTCGACCTCGACGTGGTCGCAGCGCTGGTCCAGGCCTGTGCCGGGCCGTCGAGCCTGGCCACGTCGATCCGTCTGATGGCCGGCGCCGAGCTGGTCACGGAGGGGTTCGCCGAGGGCCAGGTGGGCAGTTCGGCGATGCCCCACAAGATGAACACCCGGTCGTGTGAGCGGGTGAACGGCTTGGCGGTGGTGGTGCGCGGCTTCCTGTCGATGGTGTCCGAGCTGGCCGGCGACCAGTGGAACGAGGGCGACGTGTCGTGCTCGGTGGTCCGCCGGGTGGCGCTGCCGGGTGCGTTCTTCGCGACCGACGGCCTGTTCGAGACGACGCTCTCGGTGCTCGGCGGCTTCGGGGCCTACCCCTCGGTGGTCGCCCGCGAGCTCGATCGCTACCTGCCGTTCCTGGCGACGACCAAGGTGCTGGTGGCGGCGGTGCGGCGAGGTGTCGGACGCGAGACCGCCCACGACGTGATCAGGCAGCACGCGGTCGCCGCGGCCCTCGCGCTGCGCGAGGGTGAGGCCGACAACGACCTGGTCGACCGCCTGGCAGGCGACGACCGGCTGGGGCTCGATCGGGCCGAGCTGGCCACGCTGCTGAGCGATCCGGCCAGCTTCGCCGGCTTGGCCACACGGCAGGTCGAGGCCTTCTGCTCGTCTGTGGCCCAGATCGTCGACCGCTATCCCGGCCCTGCGGCCTACCACCCCGAGCCCGTCCTGTAGTGCGTCAGTCAGTCGCTCAGTCCGTCCGTCCGCCTGAGAAGGATCCCGATGCCCGAACTCGGTTTGCCCCACGTCCACTCCGGCAAGGTCCGCGACATCTACGCGCTGGACGACGACCGACTGCTGATGGTCACGAGCGATCGCCTCTCCGCGTTCGACGTCGTGATGGACGAGCCGATTCCCGACAAGGGCCGGGTCCTCACCGCGATGTCGGCGTTCTGGTTCGCCGAGGTGGCAGGCGTCGTCGCCGGTCACTTGCTGTCGACCGACGTGGCCGACCTTCCGGCCGACGTTCAGGGCCAAGCCGGTGCCGAGGCTCTGGCCGGGCGGATCATGATCACCCGGCGCGCCGAGATGCTGCCGGTCGAGTGCATCGTGCGGGGCTACCTCTCGGGCTCCGCGTGGAAGGAGTACCGGGCGTTCGGAACCATGCACGGCTCGCCCCTGCCTGCCGGGCTGCTCGAGTCCGAGCGCCTGCCCGAGCCGGTGTTCACGCCGTCGACCAAGGCCACGGAGGGTCACGACGAGAACATCTCCTACGAGCAGGCTGCCCGTCTGATCGGCGACGACCTGGCCGCGCGGCTGCGCGACGTCTGCGTCGAGCTGTACCGCCGAGGTGCTGCCTGGGCGCTCGACCGGGGGATCATCATCGCCGACACCAAGTTCGAGCTGGGTCTGGTCGACGGCGCGCTGACTCTGTGCGACGAGGTGCTGACCCCGGACTCGTCTCGGTTCTGGCCCGCCGACGCCCACCAGCCGGGGGCGCCCCCGCCATCGTTCGACAAGCAGCCTGTGCGTGACTACCTCGACACGCGCGACTGGGACAAGAAGCCACCGCCCCCGCCTCTGCCCGCCGCGGTCGTCGACGCAACCAGCCGGCGCTACGTCGAGGCCTACGAGCGCATCACCGGTCGATCACTCGCCGATTGGCCCGGTGGGCGGTGACCCTCCGCCTACTCTGAGCACATGCGCTTCTCGGTCCTCGTTGAGACCCGTCCGCTTGCCGGTGTCGCCGATCCCGAGGGGGCGACCATCGAACGGTCGCTGCCCGCGTTGGGATTCGAGGGCGTGACCGAGGTCCGGGTGGGCAAGGCGTTCCGGTTCACGATCGAGGCCACCGACCTCGCCGCCGCCGAGGCGACGGTCGACGACCTGTGCCGCCGGTTCCTCACCAACCCGGTGATCGAGGACGCCGTCGTCACGGTGTCCGAGCACGCCCAAGCCGCAGAGGCGGTGCGCTGATGGGGGCCGTGGTCGGGGTGGTGGTGTTCCCGGGGTCGAACTGCGAGCTCGACGTCGTCGAAGCCGTCGCCCGGCTCGGTGGCGAAGGCCGCCTGATCTGGCATGCGGACCGGTCGGTCGGCGACGTCGACGCGGTGGTCCTTCCCGGCGGCTTCGCCCACGGCGACTATCTGCGTCCTGGCGCGATCGCTGGTTTCTCTCCGGTGATGGATGCCGTGCGAAAGTTCGCTGCCGACGGGGGACCGGTGGTCGGAATCTGCAATGGATTCCAAGTTCTCTGTGAATCGGGCCTGCTTCCGGGCGCACTACAGAAGAACCGCGGTCTGAGGTTTCTTTGCGTAGCGACGCAACTGCGCGCCGAGGTCGGAAGTACGCCGCTCACATCCAGCGTCGAACCCGGCACGGTCCTGACGATCCCGATCAACCACTTCGAAGGTAATTACACGTGTTCTCGTGAGACCCTCGCGGAACTTCGTGCCGAAGGTCGGGTCGTCTTCCGCTACGTCGACAACCCCAATGGATCAACCGACGACATTGCGGGAATCTGCTCATCCGAGCGGAATGTCGTCGGTCTGATGCCGCACCCCGAGCGGGCATCTCACTCCCTGTTGGGATCGACCGACGGCTCGTTACTTCTGCGGTCACTATTGACCTCGGCGTCAAGAACCCCCGTCGTGGCCGCCGAATCCGCCGGCTAGGCCCCGCGCGTGATGCCGGCCTTCGCCAATACCGGGCTGGAAACGCCCATCTCCCGCCATGCCGAGTAGGAGATACCCTTGCGTGCGCTGTAAGGCCCAGCAGCCGCGATGAACTCCTTCTCGAGTGTTTCGAGGTCGACCTTGGCGTTATTGGCGGCCAGAGCGGTTTGTAGATCGAGCCGCTCCTGGTAGAGGTGCAGACGTTTGAGTGGATCGGCGTTAGCCAACCGCTCCTCGACCACGAGCAGCTGCTTGGCCATCGACTCGGGCGTGCGCTTGCGACCACGACGTGGCCGATGTGCTTCCAAGGCTTCGAGATAGCGCCGGACGGCCCGACCTTGGTCACGTCCTTCAGCAAGTGCGGCTTTGTGCTCGTCGCTCATCGGGGTGCGCTTGTGCGCCGAATCAGCCATGGGCGACAGCATATTTCCAAACAGAGCGATGCGCGCATTCATCTTGGGAATGCGCCTCGGATCCGCCGGATTCGGCTAGTCCGCTCACTCCGGCTGCATATTCCTGCGCAGTAGCCGGGGGCCGTCGGCCTATCACCTACCCTGAGGCCGTGCCCGAGACTCCGCCCACCGCAGAGCCGATTCCCGAAGCCATCCACCGTGCGCTTGGTTTGACCGACGACGAAGCGGTCTCCATCGAGGCGATCCTGGGCCGCAGACCGAACCACCTCGAGCTCGCGATGTACGCGGTCATGTGGTCCGAGCATTGCTCCTACAAGTCGAGCCGGCTCCATCTGCGCCGCCTGCCCACCGAGGGCCGCGCGGTGCTCGTCGGGCCCGGCGAGAACGCCGGTGTCGTCGACGTCGGCGACGGCATCGCCGCCGCGTTCCGCATCGAGAGCCACAACCATCCCTCGGCGATCGAGCCCTACCAGGGGGCCGCCACCGGCGTCGGCGGCATCCTCCGCGACGTCTTCACCATGGGCGCCCGCCCGATCGCGCTGATGGACCCACTCCGGTTCGGCCCGTTGGCCGACCCGCGCAGCCGGTGGATCGCCGAGGGCGTGGTGTCGGGCATCAGCGGCTACGGCAACTCCGTCGGTGTGCCGACCGTCGGCGGTGAGGTCGTCTTCGATGCGACCTACCAGGACAACCCGCTCGTCAACGTCTTCTGCCTCGGTGTCCTGCCCACCGAGCGGCTGGTCTTCGGGCGCGCGTCGGGCGTCGGCAACCTGGCGGTGCTGTTCGGGTCGAGCACCGGGCGCGACGGCATCGGCGGCGTGTCCGTGCTGGCGTCGACCGGGTTCGCCGACGACGAGGCCGACGCCGCCAAGCGGCCGAGCGTGCAGGTCGGCGACCCGTTCGAGGAGAAGCGCCTGATCGAGGCCTGCCTCGAACTGCTCGACGCCGGCTATGTCGTCGGCATCCAGGACCTGGGGGGAGCGGGGTTGACCTGCGCCACCAGCGAGACGGCCAGCCGCGGTGGCGTCGGCATGGACGTCTACCTGTCCGAGGTGCCGCGCCGCGAGCAGGGAATGGCGTCCTTCGAGGTGATGACCAGCGAGAGCCAGGAGCGGATGCTGGCGATCGTCGAGCCCCGCCACCTCGACCAGTTCCTCGAGGTCTGCGAGCGGTGGGACGTCCAGGCCGCGGTGGTCGGCACGGTGACGGCCGGGGGTGCCCTCCGGGTCTTCGACCGGGTCGACGGTGAGCTGCTCGCCGACGTCCCGGCCGCGTCGCTGCACGAGGACGCCCCGTTGCTCGACCGGCCGAGCCGCGAGCCCGACGGCTGGGCCGCGAGCCTGGCCGACCAGGCCGAGGGCGCACTCGCCCCACCGGCGGACTGTGGTGCCGACCTGCTCGAGCTGTTGTGCGACACCCGCTGGATCTGGTCGCAGTACGACCACCAGCTGTTCCTGAACACGGTGGCCGGGCCGGGCCGGGGTGGGGCCGCGGTCCTCCGCCTCAAGCATCCGACCACCGGCGAGGACACCGGCCGGGGGCTGGCTGTCACGACCGACGGCAACCATCGCTGGTGTGCGCTCAGCCCACGGGAAGGCACGGCGCTGGTCGTCGCCGAGGCGGTCGCCAACCTGGCGGTGGTCGGCGCCCGTCCATTGGCGCTGGTCAACTGCCTGAACTTCGGCAACCCCGAGCATTCCGAGGTGATGTGGCAGCTGGCCGAGTCGATCGACGGGATGGCGGACGCCTGCCGTGCGCTGTCCCTGCCGGTCGTCGGGGGCAACGTCAGCCTCTACAACGAGAGCCAGGGCCGCGACATCGACCCGACCCCGATCGTGGCCGTGGTCGGCGTGGTCGACCAGCTCGAGGTGCCGCCGCCGGGTCGGCATCTCGTCGCAGGTGCGCACCTGGTGGTGTTGGGGCCGGCAGCATCGGGCCTGTCCGGTTCGGCCTGGGCATGGGCGCGAGGCCACCGCCGGGGTGCGCCGCCAGCGCTCGATCTCGACGCGCACCGCAAGGTCTGCGAACTGGTGCGGGGCCTGGTGGCCGACGGCCTGGTGCTCGGCATCACCGACGTCGCCGACGGCGGCATCGGTCTCGCGCTCGCCGAGATGGCGGTGGCGAGCGAGGTCGGCCTCGACGTCCAGCCGCCCGACGATGCCGACCACGAGTGGCTGTTCGCCGAATCACCGAGCCGGTTCGTGCTGTGCGTCGACGACGCGGCGCTGGACGAGATCGAACGGCGCAGTGCGCAGGCCAGCGTGCCTGGTCAGGTCGTCGGCTCGGCGGGGGGCGACCGCATCACGGTCGGCAAGCTGGTCGACGTCCCCCTCGCCGACGCGGTCGCCGCCTGGCGGGGCCGCCTTCCCGACCTCCTGGGCCAGGGAACTGTTTCTGCGCTCGGCGAACCGGCCTCGCCGCCGACGGCACCGTCAGAGCCTCGCCTCGCCTGACGAACCTCCGCCGACGGCCGCCGTACGGCGCTGCTCGGGTCAGCTGTGTGGTTCGGCGAGCTCGAGCTCGGGGTGCAACTCGTGGACGACGCGCCACATCAGCTTGTCGAGGACGACGAACTTGGCCACCCACAGCACGCCGAAGGCGCTGAGGTTGGCGGCTGCGACCGCCCAGCTGGCGTCGGAGCGGTCGTCGACCCAGGCCACGAAGACCAGCGACAGCAGGAAGCCCAGGAGCGCCATCACCCAGAACGGCACGACCTCGCCCCACAGCCGGTTCTTGCCCTGCTGCTCCCAGGTCCAGTAGCGGTTGATCAGGTAGTTGGGGATCGACGACAGGCACACGGCGATCAGGTGGGAGCCCATCTCGCTCAGGCCGACCACGTCGTGGCCGACGACCAGGATGATCAGGTAGGTCGTCACCGCGACCACCGAGGCCGACGAATAGCGGAGCAGCTTGAGCAGCGTCGGCGACCTCAGGCCGAGCCGCTCGAGGACGGATTCGAAGACATGATCGATCCCCATCAGGCGACGCAGCCTACCGGTGGCCAGGTATCCGCGTCAGGGTTGCCCGCCGCAGAGCGCGCGCACGGCAGAATGGGGCCCGTGCCCGACATCGAGGCAGACCACGCCAAGGAGGCGTGCGGCGTCTTCGGGATCTTCGGACCCGGCCTCTCCGTCGCCCAACTCACCTACCTAGGGCTATTCGCACTGCAGCACCGCGGCCAGGAAGCCGCGGGCATGGCCGTCAGCGACGGCGAGACCATCACCGTCGTCAAGGACCAGGGGCTCGTCGCCAGCGTGTTCGACGAGCGCACCCTGGCTGGGCTGGACGGCCACCTGGCCATCGGCCACTGCCGCTACTCGACCACCGGTTCGAGCACGTGGCGCAACGCCCAGCCGTCCTACCGCGACGAGGGGTTCGCCCTCGCCCACAACGGCAACCTGGTCAACACCGCGGCGCTCGCCGCGCAGGGCGGGATGCTCGCGGGCACGGTGACCTCCGACTCCGACCTCGTCGCCGAGCTCCTCGCCGGCGCCATGGCCCGCCAGGTCGAGCCGGTGACCGCGTTCCACAACGGTGGTCACGACAATGGCGCCGACCACACCGGCAGCGGCGAGCCCGGCGGGCGCCGCCGCTCGGACGGTGGCAGCACCAACGGCAACGGTGCCAACGAGCGGCCGTTGGTCCATGCGCTCCACGAGGTGCTCCCTCTGCTCGAGGGTGCCTTCTCGCTGGTGGTGGCCGACGAGCACACCGTGATCGGCGTGCGCGACCCGCAGGGCTTCCGGCCGCTGTGCCTGGGTCGGCTGGACGGTGGCTGGGTGCTGGCCTCCGAGTCGCCGGCGCTCGACATCGTCGGCGCCACCTTCGTCCGCGAGATCGAGCCGGGCGAAATGGTGGTGATCGACTCGCCCGCCCCGAGGGGCGTCAGGTCGTACCACCCGTTCGACCAGGCACGGGTCGATCCCAAGCTGTGCCTGTTCGAGTTCGTCTACTTCGCCCGGCCCGACACCCGGCTCTACGGCCGCAGTGTCCACCAGGCGCGTATCGCCATGGGCGAGCAGCTTGCCGAGCAGGCTCCGGTCGATGCCGACATGGTGATGGGCGTCCCCGAGTCCGGGGTGCCGGCCGCCGAGGGTTTCGCCCGCCGCAGCGGGATCCCGTTCGGCCAGGGCCTGGTGAAGAACCGCTACATCGGCCGCAGCTTCATCGCTCCCAGCCAGGATCAGCGGGCCCAAGCCGTGCGGATGAAGCTCAACCCGCTGCGCGAGAACCTCGAAGGCAAGCGGGTGGTCGTGGTCGACGACTCGATCGTTCGCGGCACCACCCAGAAGCAGTTGGTGAAGATGCTGCGGGAAGCCGGCGCGCTCGAAGTCCACCTGCGCATCACGTCGCCTCCGGTCGAGTGGTCGTGCTTCTACGGCATCGACACGGGCGACCGCAACGAGCTGATCGCGCACAGCCTCGGCGTCGCCGAGATGCAGGCGTACTTCGAGCTCGACTCGCTGGCCTACCTCGACCTCGACCGGCTGATCGTCGCCACGGGGGCGGCCGGCGCGGGATTCTGCGATGCCTGTTTCACCGGCGACTACCCGGTCGAGGTGCCGGTCGCCCTGGGCAAGCACGTGCTCGAAGGCGCCCATCGCTGACCTCGGTTTCGCCCCACGGCGGCGAACGGGGGCAGACACAGTAATGCGCGCCCACCGCAGTAGGGTGCCTGCGATGGGTGAGACCTACGCTCGCGCGGGGGTCGACATCGCCGCTGGTGAGGCGGCCGTCGAGCGCATCAAGGGAGCAGTGCGCTCGACCTACCGGCCCGAGGTCATCGGCGACATCGGCGGATTCGGCGCTCTGTTCGCCCTGGACATCACCCGCTACACCGCGCCGGTCCTGGTCTCGGCCACCGACGGGGTCGGCACCAAGCTGCTGGTGGCCGAGGAGGCGGGGCGCTTCGAGACCATCGGCATCGACCTGGTCGCCATGTGCGTCGACGACCTGGTCTGCCAGGGCGCCGAGCCGCTGTACTTCCTCGACTACCTGTCGGTGGTCAGCCTGGATCCCGATCAGGTCGACCGGATCATCCAGGGCATCGCCGAGGGATGCCGCCTGGCCGGGTGTGCGTTGATCGGCGGCGAGATGGCCGAGCATCCGGGGTCGCTGGTCGCCGGCGGGCTCGATCTCGCCGGCTTCGCCGTCGGGGTGGTCGAGCGCGAGCGGCTCCTGCTCGGGGAGAACGCCCGGCCGGGGGACGCGCTGGTGGCGCTGCCGTCGCCGGGCCTGCGCTCCAACGGCTACTCGCTGGCCCGACGGGTGCTGTTCGACGTGGCCGAGCTCGCGCTCGACG
This sequence comes from Acidimicrobiales bacterium, assembly GCA_050744325.1. Classification (GTDB taxonomy): domain Bacteria; phylum Actinomycetota; class Acidimicrobiia; order Acidimicrobiales; family VFJN01; genus DASXTK01. The sequence goes on along the minus strand of JBOGHK010000076.1, from coordinate 8,094 downwards.
ACGAGCTGTTCGAGGGGCACACGGTGGTCGACGAGCTGCTGCGTCCATCGGTGATCTACGCGCCGGCGGTCCTCGCTCTGCTCGGCGACGTCGACGTCCGAGCGGCGGCCCACATCACCGGCGGAGGCCTGGTCGGCAACGTGCCCCGGGTCCTCCCCGACGGGCTGGACGCGCAGATCGAGCGCAAGACGTGGGAGGTCCCGCGGGTCTTCACCGAGATCCAGCACCGCGGCGAGATCGCCGACGACGAGATGGCCCGGGTGTTCAACCTGGGGATCGGCATGGTGATCGTCGTCCCGCCGGGCGACGTCGCCCGGACGATCGACCTCCTGGCCGAGGCCGGTCACGAGGCCACCGAGGTCGGACGCCTGGTCGACGGCGGAAGCCGCACGGTCCGCCTCGTCTAGATCTCTTGGGGGCGCCGCCCCCGGATTTGTGACGAGAGCTCATCGGGGCTTTGCCGGGTCTGGCGTTGGTGCCCATGGTCCGCCACCGTTGGCCGAAGATCCGCGTGACCCCAGGCGTCGGGCGGCGTCGTGTGCGGCTGGTCGTCCGGTGGCTGCCAGCATCCCGATAGTGTCCGGGCGATGCCCGAGACGCTGGTCGATCATCTGTTGAAGCACTCGGTGCGGAGGGGCGAGTTCGTGCTGAAGTCCGGCAAGACCACCTCGTGGTTCATCGACGCCAAGCAGACCACCTGCCGGCCCGACGGCATGCTGCTGGTCGCCGACGCTCTGTTGGCGGCGCTCCCGGCCGACATCACCGCTCTGGGCGGGCTGACCATGGGCGCCGACGCCGTGGCGTTCGGCACCGCCGCAGTCGCGGCGACCCGCGGCCGCCCGCTGCGCAGCTTCAGTGTCCGCAAGGAGGTCAAGGACCACGGTGGCGGCGGTCGGATCGCCGGAGCGCTCGAGCCTGGCGACCGGGTGGCACTCACCGAGGATGCGGCGACCCGCGGGGTGTCGATGCTCGAGGCCGCCGAGGTCGTGCGGGCCGCAGGCGCCGAGCCGGTGCTGCTCGTGCCGGTGGTCGACCGGGGTGGCACCTGTGCCGCGTTGGCGGCGGACGCCGGGCTGGCGTTCCACGCCCTGGTGACCGCGCCGGACCTGGGCTTCCCGTACGAGAAGGACGTCTAGCCGCGATACCCGGGTGGGTTGTTGACAGTGCCGGGTCGATAGCTCAGCGTGTTGCCGTGCCCGATACGTCACCCCTCGTTCTCGCAACCGCCTCCCTCGCGGGCGCGTCGCTCGCCGCGGTGACCGGCCGGTGGCTGACGCGCCTCACCAGGACCGGTGAGATCATGCGGCAACTGGACGAGATGCAGGCGGCGGTGGGCGCCTGGCAGAGGGTCCACGGAGGCCGGATCCGGGGCCTCGAACGGCAGATGACCGACATCGAGGTCTCGGTCAGGTGCGCGGAGGACGACGCGCATGCGGCGTCCGTGAAGCTCGCGGCGATCCGCGGCGACCTCCTCTGTCGCATCGAGCAGGTCGAGCAACAGGCCGAGATCCAGGTTCTGGTGAACCAGGGCCGGATTCCCCGCGAGCACCTGCCCGAGCGCTAGTTGGCGAGCGCGAGCTCGGGAGGCAGGGGCCGGGCATGGACGATCACCAACTCCTGCACCGCCCGGGTGAGTGCGACGTACAACAGGCGCAGGCCGCGGGCGCGGTCGTCGTCGGCTTGCCCGGCGACGAGGTCGGGTTCGACCACGATCACCGCGTCGAACTCCAGCCCCTTGGCCTGGTCCGGCGCGACCACCGTTCCTGGCAGACCGGCGAGCTGCGCGGCCAGCGGGTCGGGCACGACGACACCCAGCGACGACCATGCCTTCGCCAGCCTCTGAGCGTTCGCCGAGACCTCGGCCAGGAGTGCCGCATCGTCCGCGGTCGTGACGACCAGCGGCGCCGATCCGTCGGGTCGCACCGAGCGGCACGGTGTGACGTCAGGAGCGGCCGTGGCCAGGAGGCGGTTGGCGACCTCCATGATCGGGGCGGGCACCCGGTAGCCGAGGTCGAGGTCGACTCGCTCCGCGGTGGCCGGCCCGCCGAGGCGGCGGATCACCACGTCCCATGAGCCCTGCGCCGCTGGTCCGGTGGCCTGGGCCAGATCGCCGAGCACGGTCATCGACCGGCTCGGGCACCGTCGGGCCAGGGCCCGCAGCGCGAGCGCGGAGTGGTCCTGGGCCTCGTCGACGACCACGTGCCCGTAGGCGGGCGGTGGTCCCGCGATGATCGACTGGGCCTCGTCGAGCAGGAGGAGGTCGGGGCCGGTCCACGGCTCGTCATCGATCCGCTTGGCGCTCCGGCGATGCAGGAGGGACTGCTCGTCGGGGTCGAGGACGCCCGCAGCAGCCTGGCCCAGCACCCGAGTACTGCCCAGCAAGCGCCGTACGAGGGCAGGGGCGCTCAGCGTGGGCCACAGCCGGTCGAGCGCGCGCGACCAGGTGCGGTCACTGCCGAGCTCCTGGTCCAGCTCCGCGGCACCTGCCAGCTCGTCGCCCCGGCGGGCGGCGATCTGCTGGCGGACGAGGCGGGTGAGCTGGGTGCGTAGCGCGGCGCGTCCGACGTTGTGGGGGACGTCCCGGGCCTCGATCTCCTTGACAGCCGCGGCCAGGTCCTCGGCCGTCAGCCCCACCCGGCCCCAGCGGGTCGTGGTCTCCAGCGGCTCGGTGGCGGGTCGACGGGCGCTGTGCACCGCGCGGGCCATGACCACGGCCATCCGGGCGTCGCCCTTCAGCCGGGCCACGAGGCGATCCTCGGTTGCCCGGATCCGATAGGCCGTGCCGGCGAGGAGTCGGTCCAGGGTCGTCTGGCGGACGGCGGTCTCGCCGAGGGAGGGCAGCACCTGCGCGATGTACCGCAGGAACAGCGGGTTCGGGCCGATGACCAGCACGCCCTCCCGGTCGAGCTTGGCGCGGTGCTCGTAGAGGAGGAACGCGGCCCGGTGCAGCCCGACGGCGGTCTTGCCGGTGCCCGGGCCGCCCTGTACGACGAGGCAGGTGTCGAGCGGTGCCCGGATGACCAGGTCCTGCTCGGCGGCGATGGTGGCGACGATGTCGCGCATCTCGCCGGTGCGCGACCGCTCCAGTTCGGCGAGCAACGGGTCGGGGATGCCGCCGTGGTGTGCCGCGTCGACCGAGTCCGGGTCGTCGAAGACCTCGTCGAACAGGTCGTCCAGAGTGCGGCCGGTCATCAGGAACCGACGCCGCCGGCGGAGGCCCAGCGGGTCGGCGGCGGTGGATCGGTAGAACGGCGTCGACACGTCGGCCCGCCAGTCGACGACGACAGGGTCGCCGCGGTCGTCCTCGACGTGGCGGCGACCGACGTACCAGGTCGGGCCGGCGACCTCGTCGAGCCGGCCGAACGCCAGTCCGTCCACGTCGGTGCTCAGGCTGTCGCGACGGCGTTCGAGATGCCACTGGGCGGCGGCTGAATCGACGGCCTGAGCAGCGGATTCGGCGATGTCGGCGAGGCGGTCTGCCTTCTGTCGCATCGCCTCGAGATGTCGGTAGGCCTCGTCGAGATAGGCCTGTTCGTCGGACAGATCGGGATGGGTCATGAGGTCACCTCGACGCGCGCGTTTGCCCCCCATCGGCGAACGACGGGGGGTCGAAGGGAGTGTTGAGAGGGGCGGTGACCTTACCAGGACTGCCGATCGTGGACTGAGCGGCTTTTCGCGAACCGATCCCGGCCGAGGGTGGTAAGAGAGGGCATGGATACCGATACGACACGACTGGGGTTGTCGTTGGGCCGCCGCGCCCGGTGGGTGGCGTTGGCTGCCGTGATCGCCATGGGGTTCGCCGCGTGTGGCGACGATGATGACGACGATGCCGCGCCCGAGGAGACCGAGACCACCGAGGCGACGGAGACCACCGAGGACACGGGCGGTGGCGACACCGGTGGCGATGCCGGCGCGACCGTCCCCTATGAGGTGACCGAGATCAGCTACCAGGACGTGAGCGCACCTGCTGGTGGCATCATCGAGATCATCAACACTTCCGGCGCACCGCACACGTTCACCGCTGACGAGGGCGGGTTCGATGTGGACTACGGCGGCGACGAGTCCGCCACCGTGGATGTGCCCGCCGAGGCCGGCGAGTACACGTTCCACTGTGAGATCCACCCTTCGATGACAGCCACCCTCACCGTCGACTGAGCTCGATCGAAATTGCGGCAGAACGCGCCGCTAGAAGGCCGTTTCTGCCGCAATTTCGCTGACCCAAGTCGGTTGCGGGCGCGGAGCGGTGGCGCTGCAGGGTCGGCCGGTAGCCGGCCTCGCACTGGAGAAGACATCGTGGACTACACCGGCATGATCAAGAGCCTCGAGCTACCCGCCGGGTTCACGGCGCCGAGGCAGTTGACCCACGAGGACATCCGAGCCGTCGCGATCAGCCGCGCCGACCTCGACGACGACGTCCGGGGGATCAACTCCAGCCTCGACCTGATCGGGCGGACCCGGGGTGGCGGGTGGCCGACCGGGCCGGTCAGCGCCGAGGACAACTACGTGGACCTGGTGTGGCACGAGCTCGAGTTCCGAGAGGGGTACTCGTTCACGTACGTCGTTCGCGACGACGGCGACCGGTACCTCGGCTGCTGTTACCTCTACCCGGTGGGCCGACGGGTGCCGCTGACCGAGGAGCTGTCGCAGCACGACGTCGACGTCAGCTGGTGGGTCACGACCGATGGCTACGAACGGGGCTACTACGGGAAGCTCTACGTCGCGCTCCGGCGATGGACCACGGTCGACTTCCCCTTCAGGAATCCGTACTTCTCCAACTCGGAGGTTCCCCGGCTGGAGGAACCGGGGTGACCGTCCGCGTGCTCGCCGGGGCGCCCCGTGGACGTCGGGCGACGACGACCGCAGCGATCGTGGTGACGGCGATGCCTGCGATCGCCACTCGCCCCGTGATCCTCACCGGGTCGGTGTCGGGCCCGGCGGACACGAACACGATCCCGGCCACCGTGAGGGTCGTCAGCCAGCCAACCCCGACCACCACGATGCCACGTGGCCACGACGGCCAGCGGTGCCACCCGACGAGCCATAGCATCACGGCCATCGCCGGCCCGAAGAGGAGGAGTCCGGCCAACGCGCCGATCTCCAGACCACTTGCCTCGACCGGGGGTGCCGACAGCACGCGGACCTGCTCCCACGTCCCGTCGTCCTGCCGGACCAGGACGCCATCGGCTCCGAGGCTCGCCACGACCTGAGGTCCGCTGTCGCCGTAGGTTGCCGCGATCGATCCCAGGACACCGACCGAGCCGCCGATGCATCCCGTGTCGATCTCGGAGAACTCGGCGTCGCTGAGCCGCAGCTCCTCGGTCGGCGGGCCATTGTCAGCGCGTCGCTCGACGACGCGACGGTCCTGCAGGCGCCAACAGGTTCCGTCAGCGATGCAGGCCTCCAACGGACCTGCCGGCCCCGGGTCCTCGTACCGGTCCTCGTCCCCGTTCGTCGAGGTTGTCCCGGCAGGAGGGTCGCTTCGCTGCCAGGACCGTCCTCCGTCGGTGCTGCGGGCCCATTGCGAGGAGCTCGTCCCGTCGCCGCGGACCAGAGCGAAGAGGGCCTGCTGGTCGGCGGCCACCGCGGTCACGGCGGGGGACGGCGCGCAGCTGGTCGCGGTGGCCGATGCGACGGCGAGGACGGCGCCGACGACCGGCGTCACCGCCGAGAGGGACGCCCGGCAGCGCGACCAGGTCGCACGCAATCTGGACCGGTCATCCAACGACGGGCGCAAGCGATGCTCTGCGGACCCGAGCAGACGCCGCAGCGGGATGAGGACGACCAACGCGATCAGGTCCGTCGGATCCCGTCGTGTCTCCCCACCGAGCAGAGGACTTGCTGCCTCCGCGACTCCCGGGACCACCTTCAGAAGGATGAAGAGCCCGGCCGCGACCAGGAGCCCACGGCGGGGCCCGACCAGGACCGCGAGGACTACGCCGGCGACGGCGACGCCTGCGACGTCGCTGAGCTTTCCCGCCCACCAGCCCGGGAAGCGGTCCTTCAACACGTGATCGTTGAGGACGAGCACCACCACGCAGGCAAGGAAGGCTGGGTGTCCCAGCCACCGCCCGCGGCCGCAGAACGGCAATGCGACGGGATCGATCGTCCGCACCGGCGACGGCATCGAGCCAGTCTCACCCATCAGCCGGGTCGACCGACGGCAGGTCGCTGCTTGGTATGCCGCTCGGCCGGACGGCACCGTCCTCGTTGACCTGCAGTCGGGCGGGTCTTGCGTGGACTGGTCTTACCTGTTCCGGCCCACGTCTGTGGCCCTACCCCGGGGGTGGGTCCACCCGTCGTCCGACGAAGGGTGGTATCAAAACCGGTATGAAATCTCGCCCTGAGTTCCGCGAGGTCGGCCGACGCCCTTGGTGACAAGGTACTTGATGGTTTCGCTGAGGCGGTCCGATTCACACGGGGGGACTTCGCCGACTACCGGTTGCTTCGTCCTGGATGGGTCGCCGATGCGAGCGAGCGGGGACTGGCGAACTGGCTTCACGACCGGCTGTGGAGGCACGTGCAGACTGTGTTCGATCCGATCCCGAGATCCTCGTGTACGAGTCGGGGGTGACCCGGGAGGTGATCGTCAGATCGCGATATCGGATCAGGCTGAAGCGTCACCATCTGGCTGGGAGTGTGAGCAGCTATCCGACGCAGACTGCCCTCGACTTCTATGAGGAGCCGGTGGTGGTGCAGCTGAGCCTCGACGGTCTGGATGAGGTGCGGCTCGTGGCGGGCTACGAGTGGGATCCTGAGTTGCGCGCCGTGGGTCGGGCAGTGCTGTCTTTGCGAGAGAGCCGTGAGCGTTATGTCTGGATGGAGGAGTTGCCGGGTTCGGGGGCCTCGCCGACGTCCATCGTCAGGCCCGACGCTCCGCAGACGCCGTCGCGTCCCGGGATCTCTCTTGGCGAGGAGGAAGCGGTCGACACCGACGCCCAAGACAACGGGTCATGAGCCAGCTCGGGGAAGTGTTGACGACCGCGCGGCGGGCCCGAGGGCTCACGCAAGCGGAGCTGGCGGAGCTGGCAGGAGTAACTCAGGCGGCGTTGTCTCGATACGAGGCCGACCTTCGATCTCCGGATCCCGAGGTGATCGAACGACTTGCGGTGGTGCTTGGAGTGACGTCGTCACTCCTTGTGCGGGGTGGCCAGCTCCGGGGAGCGATGGCCGTTGATGCTCACATGCGACGTAGAGCGACGGCCAAGGCGACGGTGTGGCGACAGCTCGAAGCGCAGCTGAACATGTATCGACTTCACGCGCACGCCTTGTTTGAGCACGTGTCGCTACGTGCGGAACAGACGGTCCCGGTCTTCGATCCCTTGGAGACGGATCCTGCTGATGCTGCCCGTCTTGTCCGGATGCAGTGGAAGGTGCCGGTCGGACCGGTGAGGTCGTTGGTCGGGTGGTTGGAGGCTGCAGGCTGTCTCGTCATCGAGGATGACTTCGAGACAGGCCGGGTCGATGGCCTGTCGCAGTGGGTCGAAGACAAGGCAGTGATCTACCTGAATCGCCGCTCTCCAACCGACCGCAAGAGACTCACTCTTGCGCACGAGCTGGCGCATCTTTGTCTGCACGCCGACACGATTAGCGATGATCCGGAGGGCGATGCGAACCGGTTCGCCGCAGAGTTACTGATGCCAGCGACCTTGATACGTCCGCAATTGCGAAACCTCACAGTGGGTCGGCTGAGCGACTTAAAACGCGAGTGGATGGTTTCGATGCAGGCGCTGATCGAGCGGGCACACGAGCTGAGAACTCTGCGACAGGGCCAGCGCACGAACCTCTATCGACGGTTCTCGGCCAACGGCTGGCGTACACGCGAGCCGGCGAGCGATGAACTACCGCCTGAACATCCTCGGCTGCCAGGTGAGATCGGAGACATGCTCGCCCGCACGGGGCTGAGCAGTGACGAGATCGACAAGATGGCGGGCTTTGAGGGCGGAGCGAATAACCCGTTCCGCCGACTGCGGGGCGCGTTGTGGGCCGTGTAGAAGGCGCGGCTCGGATCGAATCAGATAGCCCGGCCGAGGACGGCGCTCCAGCGCCGCCCGACGCGGGAACTTCAACAAGCTGGTCGACCAGCTCCAAGCCCTG
>JBOGHK010000075.1:0-36194 GCA_050744325.1 Acidimicrobiales bacterium | reverse complement strand
GTACCAGGGGATCTTCTGCCAGCCCATCCGCTCCTTCAGGCCTTGGATCTCGGCCTGGGGGGCGCGCGAGACAAACGCGAGCGTCGTGTCCCGGGCGTTCAGGTGGGCAGGGTGCGCAACCTGGTCTGCGCCAAAGGAGCAGCCCCCGCAGGCCCGCTCCGGATAGGCGCCACCCGCCTGGGGGTATGTGGTGACATCCGGCGCGTAGAAGGCGCGGTAGACGACCAGTTGGCGGCGGCCCTCGAACAGGTCGAGCAGGCTCGCCGGCCCGTCCGGGCCCTCGAAGCGGTAGTCCTTGTCGACTGCCATCCAGGGCATGCGCCGGCGCTCGGCGGCCAGGGCGTCGCGGGCGCGGGTCAGCGCCTTCTCCTTGACGAGCATGTCCTCCCAGGCGGTCTGCCACTCCTCAGGCGAAACGATGGGCGGTGTGTTCACTGCGTCTCCTCCTCCCTCGGGTGTTCGTCGGCTCTCGCCGCACCACATGGTGTCACTTGTGACCGAACGCCGTTCGCAGACTCATCGGTGCCCGTACCGAAACGCGACTGATCGACCTTGGGTCTGGGTGCGCTCGTCGCCGGTTCTGCGGGGACGCACAGACCTTGGTGGCCCGAGCGCAGCGAAGGTGCGTGCGCTCCGGCGATCAGGGGCGCGTGGCTTGGGGCGCGGGCGCGCTGTGTGGGGCGCGGGTGGCGATGCGTGCGTGGGCGACCCGGTAGAACTCGTGGCGTTTGCGACGCTGCGTGTCAGGGTGGTCGACCTCGAACACCGTGACGCCGTCGAGGCCGGGCATCCGCCAGGCGCGGGTGTCCAGGCCTGCGCCCAGGATCACGACTTGGGGTGTCGTGACCGTCACCTCGCCGATGGGCGAGTCGATCACTCGCGTGCGCGCCAGCACCGTGGCACGAACTCCGGGCCATCGACGGTCGATGAAGGTCGTGACGGCGTCGCGCCAGCCTCGCCAGTGAGCGCCGCCACGACCGCCCGGTAGGGCCACGACAGGAACCCCACGGCGAGCAGATCGGCGACGACGCGCTCGTGGGGCGGGCGCCGCGCCTCGAGGGCACGGAACAGCGCGTTGTGCTCGGCTGTCTTGCTCGCTCGTCCGGACTTCATCTCACGAGCCTCGTCTCGATTCGTTTGTGTATCGAGTCGATACGTTGATGACCGGGCCCCCTCGTAGACGCCAGGTGCCAGCGCGTGGCCGAAGTGCCGGTGGATGACGCGCTCGGACAAGGCACTCGAGTGCCGGCAGCGAGCACGCTAGGTGGCAAGCTGGCCGTGCGCGGGCAGCCTCCAATGGCCGCCGCTGGGCGATCCTGGTGTCCGCCGACACCCTGGCGGCGTCGTCACTCCGGAGTGATGGATCCGAGCGGCTGGCCGAACCATGGCCCGATCCTGCCGCGCGTGACGGTGATCTGGCACCACACGTCGTTGACCTTGTACGGCTCGTCGTCGAGCCACCTGTCGACATCCTCGCGGTTCGGGAGATCGAGGACCATCACCGACCCGATCATGCGCTCGGAGTCGTCGAGCAATGCCACGGCGTACACCAGCGTGCCCTGCTCGACCGCCTTCTCGCAGCGTGCCATGTGCTCCGGCCGGACCTTGAGCCTCCGCGCGAGCGCATCGTCGTCCTCATGGTCATGAGCGATCACCACGAATTGCATCGCCAGCTCCTCGTCCATCGTCGGCCTGCCGAGGCAATGGTGGTCGCTTCGGCAGCGACGAGGCGATGTTGGTCGGTGCTCGTTCGCTATGACCTCGGGCGCGGCGCGAGGACCACAATCGCCGTGCCGCGCCTCGCCGCGCTGCGGATCGGTGGTGGAGATGCGACGATCAGTCGATGACCGATCGTCTGGACGTACCCACCCTGACCGGCAAGCTCGTGGCGCTGGAGCCGCTCGGCTACCACCATGCGGACGATCTCGTGGCGGCGGCCGGGGAGGACCGCTCGGCCTTCGGCTGGGCCGAGGTCCCCGACGGCCCGGCGTCGGTCGACGACTACATACGCGTGCGACTCGACTGGGCCGCGACGGGTCGGCGGGTCCCCTTCGCCCAGGTGCGGCGCAGCGACGACCGAGTGGTGGGATGCACGTTGTACGCCAACCTCCGCTGCCGGGCACCGGGCGACGTTCCTTATGCCGTGGAGATCGGGGGCACCTGGCTTGGGGCCTCGGCGCAGCGCAGCGGCATCAACGTCGAGGCGAAGTTGCTGCTGCTCGGCTACGCCTTCGACACGTGGCAGGTCGAGCGGGTCGACATCAAGACCGACGCCCGCAACGACCGGGTGCGTGCCGCCATCCTGGCGCTCGGGGCCCGGTTCGAGGGGGTCCTTCGACGCTGGCAGCCATCCCAGGTCATCGGCGAGGAGGACCGGTTCCGAGACAGTGCGATGTATTCGATCGTCGACGACGAATGGCCCGCGGTCCGCGACCACCTGCATGCCCGGCTGGCGCGCCATAGCGTCTGAGCAGGTGCGGAGATGACAGCGTCACGTCGGGCAACGCGGGAGGAGCAGAGCGGCCTCGATCCGTGACGGTTGGGTCGGACTGGGCCAAGTCGTGGCAGACGTCATGGGGTTCGCCTCCAGGAGGCGCGGCCGACTGGCACGTCGCCGCCCTCACGGCGTCGGGTTTCGCCGAGGTGGGCATGGTGTGGCAGTCGGGCAGTCGGGCAGTGGCGCGGTGGTCGCGGCGGTCCGGTAGGGCAGACTGCGGTACGTGAAGCACAGCGTCGTGGAGGGCGAGCCGGGGATCTTCCCTGACCCTGTCGCCCGGATCCTGAGAGGCCTGTCCCGACTGGTCACGGGCCGCGGTCGACGAGCCCAGTCGGCGGCCGAGCCCCCGGCCGACGGAGCGGGGCCGCAGGACGAGCCGCGTCCCGGGGCAGCCGAGGAACCGCGAGACCCTGGGAACCAGTGAGCACACCGGCGGGGCCTCTACGCCGCGCCACGCGCCTCCGCCGCCAGCGCCGCGGCGTGGACGCCCACCCCTGACCGTTCAGGCCTTGCGACTGGACGCCACCTTGACCACGACGGGGAGCACCAGCTGATCGTCGCGGCGGTACGCGGCGACCAGGCGGTCGAAGGCCTGCCGGATCCGCTGCTGCATCTCTGAGGTCTGACCTCGAACCTGTGCCGATGCCCTGACGGTGCCACCAAGCAGCAGTCCCACAGCACATCGGCGGACGGGATCCGATGGGTGATGGAGGTTCAGCCAACGACTCGGGCGGTTCTTGTACTCGATCCGGCAGGTTCGCCGGCTTCCAGTGCACAGCGTGCGTTGTGGGTGGCTACCTCTGTCGGGTCGCCAGCGTTGGCCGACGGGCGCGCCGGGATCCGAGCCCGACGACGAGGCCTGCCCCGGTCAGGACGGTGCCGACGAGCGTGCCCGGCCGCAGGGCCGCGGTCGTGACCGCCGCGCCGACGAGAGCCGCGCTGACGGGCATGAGACCGGCGAACAGGCCGGTGCGTTCGGGCCCGAGGACGGCGAGTGCCCGATACCAGATCACGAAGGCGACCGCCGTGGAGCCGATGGCGAGGTAGCCGATGGCCAGGGTCTCGCCGGCGTCGGGCCAGTCGAGCCCGGCGCTTCCGTCCAGGAGGACCGCCGCAGCCACGAGGGCCAGCGACGCCATGGCGCAGGCCCGGATCGTGAGGCCGACCGGGCTGAGCGTCCGCAGCAGCGGCGCGGCGAGCACGGTGAACGCCACCTCGCACCCGAGCGCAACGGCCGACCAGATCAAGGACGGCAGGTCGGCATCGCCGAAGCCCTGGACCACGGCGGCGCCGCTGGCAGCCAGGACGGCGCCCGCGATGATCACGGTGCTGGGCCGACGCCACTCGAGCAGCGGCACGATCAGTGCGACACCGACCGGCGCCAGGCCGATGATCGTGCCGACGACGGCGGGCTCGCCCGTGGTCACGGCTCGGACGATGGCGATGTTGAACAGCACCATGCCGGTCAGCGCGAGCAACACCAGCCGCGTCCAGTCGGCCGCGGCGATCCGCGGCTCTCGTCGCCCCGTGGCTGAGGCGACCAGGGAGAGGAGCGCCGCGCCGAGGGCGTAGCGGATCGCCTGGGCGCTGAACACCGGGTAGTGGGTGAGGTGGTCGGAGACCGCGACGCCTGCCCCCACGATGCTGATGCCCAGTGCTGCCGAGGCCATGGCCCATCGGTCGCTTTGCATAGGTTCGCAAGGTAGGGACAGGCTGGACCAGTGCAGAAGGCCACTCAGCAGGTTCCTGACCAGACCAGTTCTCGCCAGCTGCTCGTCGACCTGCGTGGTGTCGCTCGCGGTCAGTGGGGCGCCGAGCTCGAGCGCAGCGTCCGCAGCGCGATCCGGGCCGGCCGTCTCCGACCAGGCGCGCGACTACCGTCCACCCGCGCCCTGGCGGGCGATCTCGGCGTCTCGCGCAGCGTGGTCGTGCAGGCGTTCGACCAGCTCGCGGCAGAGGGATACCTCACGACCCGACCGGGTGCCGTGGCCCGGGTCAGCGACATCGGCGCGGTGCGTCCTGCGCCGGGTGGACGACCGGCCCGGGTCGTCCACCCGGCGGAGGCTCCGTCGGTCACGAGGCCCGACGTCGACCTCCGCCCCGGGAGCCCGAACCTCGGCAGCCTCCCCCGAGCCGAGTGGGGTCGAGCGGTTCGCAAGGCGCTCGCGACGTTGACCGACGCCGAGCTCGGCTACGGCGACAGCCGTGGCCTGCCCGGGCTCCGCGAGGCGATCGCCGACTACCTGGGCCGGGTGCGCGGCGCTGTCGTCGATCCTGACGACCTGGTGGTCGTCAACGGGTTCGCCCAGGGCCTGGTCGTCGTGGCCCGGATGCTGGACGAGCTCGGCATCGCTGCCGTCGGCGTGGAGGATCCGGGCAGCGTCCACACGTCCACGCACCTGGCCGACCAGGCCATCACCGTCGTGCCGGTGCCGGTGGACGACCAGGGGGTGGACATCGACGCCGCCCGACGGCGCGCCAGCCGACCACTGCGGGCAGTGATGGTCACGCCGGCGCACCAGTTCCCGACGGGAGCGGTCCTCAGCCCGGCCCGCCGGCTCGGCCTCGTCGAGTGGGCCGAGCGCGCCGACGGCGTGGTGATCGAGGACGACTACGACTCGGAGTACCGCTACGACCACCATGCCGTGGGCACGCTCCAGGGCATGGCCCCGGACCGGGTGGTCCTCGGCGGTTCGGTGTCCAAGACCTTGGCGCCGGGCCTGCGCCTCGGCTGGCTGGCCGTGCCAGCGGCGTTGTCCGCCGATGCCGGGCGCCACAAGCGCTCCATCGACCTCATGACGCCGGTGCTCGAACAGGCCGCGCTGGAGCAGCTGATCAGGTCGGGAGGCTACGAACGCCACATACGTCGCTGCCGGGTTGGCTACAGACGCCGCCGCGACGTGGTCGTGGAGCTGCTCGCCGACGAGTTGCCCGAGGCCGAGGTCCTCGGCACCTCCGCCGGCCTTCACCTGCTGGTCACGATCCCGTCGGCCGCGGACGAGACGGTCATCGAACAGGAGGCGGCGCGGCGCGGCGTGCAGGTGTGCGGTCTCGGGCGGTACCGCCGCTCCTCCGATTCCCCGGGCCGCTACGGCTCGTCCCGCCCGTCCGGGTTCGTCCTCGGCTACGGCCACCTGACCGAGGACCAGCTGCGTCGAGGGCTGCGCGGCTTCGCTGCTGCCGTCCGCGCCACGCCCGGATCCCGCACCCTGGCATACGGTGGCCGCATCGATCTCAGGGTCGGCCGATCGTCAGATCGGCACCAAGGAGGCTGACCATGTTCACCGATGCATTCCCGATCTTCGCGACGCCGAGCGTCGAGCGGGCGCTCGGGTTCTACCGCGACCTTCTCGACGGGAAGGTCACGTACCAGTTCCCGCCCGAGGGCGACCCGGGGTACGTGGCTCTCGCGATCGGGTCCACCCAGATCGGGCTGGCGCAGTCGCCCGAGACCTCGGCTGGGCCGGGTGGCCAGCGGATCTCGCTGTGGGTGTACGCCGACGACTGCGACGCGGCGGTGGACCGGCTGCGCGCCGGTGGCGCCGTGATCGTCGAGGAGCCGGCCGACCAGCCCTGGGGCGAACGGGTCGCCAGGGTGCAGGATCCTGACGGCAACGAGATCCTCATCGGCTCGAACCCAGACCGCTAATCCACGGCCGGGCCGCGGCCCGACTACGCCTCGGCTTGAGGCTCAGGTTCCGGCGTCAGCGTGTCGCCGGTCTCGGGATCGAAGAAGTACAGCCGCTCGGGGTTGACCGACAGCGGGAGAGGCTCGCCGGTGCTGACCGGCACATCGGTGGGCAGCCGAACGGTGAAGCGGGCCCGGTCCTCGGGCAGCAGCAGTGCGTCGTCGGCTGTCTCGGCTCGACCGCCGCCCGTGTCGCCTCGGTGTCGACCCGGGGCGCGTCGACCTCGAAGACGACGTAGCGCTCGTCGCCGAGCTCCTCGACGACGGCGGGGTCATCCACGAGATGCGCGAGGCGCGGGATGTCCGGATGGGCCAGTACGGGCACAGCAACCAGCCCTCCCACCACATCGCCTACATGTACGACTATGCCGGGCAGCCCTGGAGGACCCAGGAGCTGGTTCGGGAAGCGCTGTCCCGGTTGTACGTCGGCAGCGAGATCGGCCAGGGCTATCCCGGTGACGAGGACAACGGCGAGCTGTCGGCGTGGCAGATCTTCAGCGCACTGGGCTTCTACCCGTTGCAGATGGGCAGCCCGTACTACGCCATCGGGTCGTCGACTTCACGATGGGCCCCGAGCCGTCGGACTGGGCGACCGACCGCGACGACGCGCCACCCTCCATCACCGATGACCGTGACGTGCCGCAGCCTCTGCAGGACGTGACCGGTCCGGGTCGGGGGACCGTCTCCGCGAGCCAGGACGTGGACGCCCGGGCCTTGTTCGACAACAGCTCGGCGACGCGGGTCTCGCTGACCGGCGACGCGCCTCGGGTCCAGTACGACCTGCTGGACGACCGTCGGCAACAGATCCGCTTCTACACGCTCACCTCCGGGGAGGCCGAGGGCGACGCTGCCGCCGATCCCCAGAGCTGGGTTCTGAAGGGGTCGAACGACGGTCGTCGATGAACGGTGCTCGACGAGCGCGAGGACGAGACGTTCGCCTGGCGTCTCCAGACGAGGCCGTTCGAGCTGCGGCGACCGGCGAACTACTCGCGCTACCGCCTCGAGTTCACCGATGCTGATGGAGTGGTTCGGCTGGCCGAGGTCGAGCTGTTGACCGACCGGTCGTTGCCGACGTCGCCGCTCTCGGCCGACGTCGGTGGCACCGCCGGCTGGGCGGGGGAGTCCGCCGTCGTCCCGGTGACGGTCACGGGCCGAGGCGGCTGATCGCAACCGTTCTTTGACCGCGAGTGGTTGCTGGCCAACCCCTCGCGGTCAAAGAACAGGCGAGCGCGACCTCAGCTGCCGATCACGTGCCGTGCCGGAACCAGGGAATCAGGGGAAGACGACCGTCCGGCGGCCCAGGAGGAAGACCCGGCCCTCGGCGTGGGCCTTGACCGCGCGGGACAACACGACCCGTTCGAGGTCTCGGCCGACGACCATCATCTGAGCGGGGGTTTGCGTGTGGGTGACGCGGGCGACGTCCTGGTCGATGATCGGCCCCTCGTCGAGGTCGGCCGTGGCGTAGTGGGCCGTCGCTCCGATCAGCTTGACCCCGCGTTGCCACGCCTGGTGGTAGGGCCGTGCGCCGGCGAAGCCGGGCAGGAACGAGTGGTGGATGTTGATCACCCGCCCGGCGAGCGCCCGGCACAGGCCCGCCGACAGGATCTGCATGTAGCGCGCCAGCACGACCAGATCGACACGATGGGCAGCCACGAGATCGAGCAGCTTCGCCTCCGCCTGCTCGCGGGTCTCCGGTGTGATCGGCACGTGCTCGAAGGCGATGCCGTGCCGGGCGACGGTGTCGGCGAGGAGGGTGTGGTTCGACACGACGACCGGGATGTCGATCGGCAACTCGTCCATCTCGACGCGGTAGAGCAGGTCGAGCAGGCAGTGGTCGACCTTGGACACCATGACCAGGGCGCGGCACCGCTGGTGCTCCGGTTGTACGTGCATGTCGGCCTGCAGGGCATCGGCCCGGGGTGCCAGCGCCTCCTCGATCTCCCCGGCCCGCTCGATCGGGGTCTCGAAGCGGGTGCGCATGCAGAACGTGGTGGTCGCCTCGTCGCCGAACTGGGCGTTCTCGAGGATGTTGGCGTCGAGCTTGAGCAGCCCCTCGGCGATGCCGGCCACGATGCCCGGCCGGTCGGGACAGGCGAGCGTCAGGATGTGGACGGCCACGGCATCTCCACCTCGACGCTCACCAGCGTGACGCTACCGAGCCGCCGCGAGCATCGGCGCGTCGCCGAACGGGGCAGCCAGGCCAGAACATGTGTCGTCGGCGGGATCGCTCGTGTCGTTCAGCTCGTCGACCACCTCAGTCGCCGGGTCGGTCGATCAGGGCGGCGAGCTTCTTCGGCGCCATGATGCAGTAGCTGTCGGTGACCAGCTCGGTCACCTCGTCCCAGTCGACGTCGCCGTCGAGCACCATGCCGACGACGTTGGTTCCCCATGCGGGACGGAAGAACGGATGGCCCGAGTTGTGGAGCACCTCGAGCTCGGCGCCCGACGAGCGGAACGTCATCACCGTCACCGGGCCGTCGGCCTGGTCGACCGAGAGGACGTGCGCGAACGTCCGCTTGCGGATGCACCAACGAGCGCCGGCCCAGGCCTGTTGCTCGTGGGCCTCGGGCAGCGAGAGGCACACCGAGCGCAGCTCGGCGAGCACGTCGGGCGGCACGTCCGCGTACTCGGTCATGCGACCCACCCCATCGGCATCGTTCTAGCAGCCCGACTTCGACCGACGTCAGAGAGCGTGCAGCCGCCGCTCGAGCTCGGCGCGCTCGACGGCGTTGGCGCTCAGCTCGATCGCCCGCCGATACGCCTCGGCAGCCGCAGGACGGTACCCGGCCTGGCGGAGCAGCTCGGCGCGGGCGGCGTGCAGCGGCTGATAGTTGGCGAGCGTCGGATCGTCGACCAGCGGCTCGATCAGGGCCACCCCAGCGTCCGGCCCGGCGGCGAACCCCACGGCGACCGCTCGGTTCAGCTGCACCACCGGCGACGGCGCAATCCGGGCGAGGGCTTCGTAGAGCTCCGCGATCTGCGCCCAGTCGGTCTCTTCTGCGCTCGCTGCCTGGACATGCAACGCAGCGATCGCGGCCTGCAGCTGGTACGGCCCCGGCCGTCGCAGCCTCAGAGCCCGGTCGAGTGTGCGGATGCCCTCGCGCACCCGCCCGGCGTCCCACCGTGAGCGGTCCTGGCGGTCGAGCGGAACGAAGCTGCCCCGATCGTCGACCCGCGCGCCGCGCCGCGCGTCGTGCAGCAGCATCAGCGCCAGCAGCCCGAGGGCCTCGGCGTCGTCGGGCATCAGGCGGGCGAGCAGGCGGCCGAGCCGGATGGCCTCGCTGCACAGCTCGCCGCGGACCAGTCGGTCGCCTTCGGCCGCTCCGTAGCCCTCGTTGAAGATCAGGTAAACAACCGACAGCACGCCGCCGAGCCGCTCGGGCAGCGCGTCGTCGGGTGGCACCCGGTACGGGATGTGCGCGTCGGCGATCTTGCGCTTCGCCCGCACCAGCCGCTGGGCCATCGTCGGCTCGCTGACTAGGTAGGCGCGGGCGATCTCGCCGGTTGTGAGGCCGCCGAGCGTCTTCAGCGTCAGCGCGACCCGCGCCGACAGCGCGAGCGCGGGATGGCAGCACGTGAAGATCAGGCGCAGCCGGTCGTCGGCGACCGCGCCGTCGTCGGGCTCGACGCGGTGCTCCTGGGCGTCGAGCCGTGCCAGCTCGGCCAGCCGGGCGGCCCGGTCCGCGGTTGAACGCTCGCGGCGCAGCCGATCGATCGCGCGACGTCGGGCGGTGACCGTGATCCAGGCCTTGGGGCTGTCCGGGACGCCGTCCCGGGGCCAGGTCACGACGGCGGCCGCGAACGCGTCCTGGACCGCGTCCTCGGCGAGCTGGAAGTCGCCGACCTGGCGGATCAGCGTCGCCAGCACCGCCGAGCGCTCCTCGCGGAACGCCCGTTCGACGGTGGCGGCCGGGTCACCGGGGTCCGGCCACCACTCGTCGCTGGGGCTCATCCCCAGACCGGGCGGACCTCGACGGACCCGTGCTCGGCGCTCGGCACGCGGGCGGCGTACTTCAGCGCGGTGTCGAGGTCGTCGGCTTGGATGAGGAAGTAGCTGGCGAGGACCTCTTTGGTCTCGGCGAACGGGCCGTCGGTGATCTGGGTCTCGCCGTCACGGACGCGCACCGTGGTCGCAGCGTCGGTGCCCTGCAGCCCACGGTTGTCGACCAGGGCGCCGGCCGCCTTGAGGTCCTGCATGAAGGTGGCCCAGCGCTGTTGCTCCTTGGCCATCTCCTCCTGCGAGGCGCCGCCCTCCTCGCCGGTGGCGCCACGACGCCAGGCGGCGTCCTGTTCGGTGGGGTTGTAGATCAACAGGATGTACTGAGGCATTGCGTCTCCTTCGGGTTGGATGTCCCGCCGCTCGATCTGCGGCCTCGTCTGGTGAGACGCAGCCAGGTCGTTCGATTCGACACGCGCGGCGTGAAATGTAGGCGCGCAGGCGCCCGAATCAGGCGAGGGCTACGGTCGATGTGGCATGTGGATCGGGGGCGACGCGCCGCCACGTCGGGTCGAACGGATCGTGGCCTCGGTGACTGCGCTGGGCGTCCTGTTGGTGGTCGCAGCAGTCGCCAGCGCGGCGCGCCGTGGGTCGTCGGGCGGTGAGGTGCACCCGCTCGGGCTACGGGTCGTCGGCGACATCGTGCTCGGCCTGGTCGGCGCGGTGGCCCTGCTGGCCGTGGTGCTGCTGGTGGATCTGGTGGTCTCGCTCCGCCGTCGACGTGCGGCCGCGACCGACCAGGTCCTCGGGGCGGCACCGCGGTCATGGTGGGAGAGGCTGCTGCTCAGCATGCTGGGGCTGGTCGTGCTGGTCGGAGGGCTGCTGCTGGCCCGCGGCCTCTACGACCGCGAAGACCAGCTCGACAGACAGGGCACTCGGCCATGGCCGCCAGGTCGGCCTGGGTCGCGCGCCGTGTCCGAGGCGCAGGTCGACTGGCCGGTCGTGGGCGCTGTGATGCTCGTCGTGGTGGGAGCGCTGGTCGCCGTGGCGGTGGCAGGTCAGCGTCGTCGCCTGACTGCCTCGGGCGCACTCCCGCAGCGCGCAGCCACGGCGCGGGCGGCCACCGATGATGCGGCGCTCGGGGCCGTCGAGGCGGCGGGACTGGACGAACTGCGCCGCGAGCCCGATCCGCGACGTGCGGTGATCCGGGCGTACGGGGCGATGGATGCCACGCTTGCTTCCTGGGGGTTGCCTCGGCGGCCGTGGGAGACGCCGTTCGAGTTCCTGGAGCGCACCCTGGTCGGGCTCGGCGCGTCGGCGGGTGTCGCTCGGCGGCTGACGGTGCTGTTCGAGCAGGCAAGGTTCAGCCGCCACGCCGTCACCGAAGCGTCGAAGGCCGAGGCGATCGACGCCGTCGGCCGGCTGCGAGGCGAGGCCGCCGGGTGACGCGCACCGGGTGGAGCCAACGGGTGATGCTGGCCGTCCTGGCTGTCGTGGTACCGGCCCTGGCGGTCCTGGCTGGCGCGTCGCCGGCCGGTGCCGTGCGGGTCGGGGTCGCGGTCGTCCTCGCGGTGGCGGTGGAGGCGGCGGTTCGGGTGGTCGGATCGACCCCGCCGCTGGACGGGCGGTCGACGTTCGCCACCGTGGCCCGTGGGCCCGAGCGCGCGCCCGACGCGCCTCCGCCGCGACTGGCGGGCTGGCAGCGGGCGATGGAGCACGGGACGGGGTCGGTCGGTGGCTGGCACTTCCGGTTGCGTCCCGCGCTGCGGGACCTGGCCGACGGGGTGTTGGACCGGAACGGGGTACGCCTCGACCGCGACCCCGAGTTGGCGCGTGAGCTGCTGGGGGACCGGGTATGGGGCCGGCTGCGGCCCGACGTCCCCGATCCGAACGACCGGTGGGCGGCCGGGCTGGCAGCGGAGGAGCTCGAGCAGATCGTGCGACGGATCGAGGAGCTGCGATGGGGTTGAGCCTGGGCGAGGTGTCGCAACGGTGCGAGGCGATCGTGCGCCGGGTCGAAGAGGTGATCGTCGGCAAGCGCGACGTGGTCGAGCTGGTGCTGGTGGGGGTCCTCGCCAACGGCCACGTGTTGATCGAGGACTACCCGGGCCTGGCCAAGACACTGCTGGCCCGGTGCTTTGCCCAGGTCACAGGGCTCGGGTTCGCCCGGGTCCAGTTCACTCCCGACCTGATGCCGTCCGACGTGACGGGGTCCTCGGTGTTCGACCAGGGCACGGGCGAGGTGTCGTTCCGGGCGGGCCCGGTGTTCACCAACCTGCTGCTGGGCGACGAGATCAACCGGGCGCCACCCAAGACCCAGGCGGCGTTGCTCGAGGCGATGGCCGAGCGGCAGGTCACCGTCGAGGGCGTGACCCGGCGGCTCGAGCCGCCGTTCGTCGTCCTCGCGACGCAGAACCCGATCGAGTTCGAGGGCACCTACCCGCTGCCGGAAGCCCAGCTCGACCGTTTCCTCCTCCGGGTGCGTGTGGGGTATCCGACGCGGGACGACGAGTTCGAGGTCGTCGCGCGACGCATCGCGCGACGCAGTGACGACGTCCGGCTCGATCCCGTGGTCGATCGGGCGGAGCTGGTGGCGATGCAGGCGGCGATCGAGGACGTGTTCGTCGATGACAGCATCGGCTACTACGTGGTCGACCTGGTCGCAGCGACCCGCACGCGCCCGGCGGCCGCCCTGGGGGCGAGCCCCCGGGGGACGTTGGCAGTCCTGTTGGCGGCGCGGGCCCGGGCGGTGCTGTCGGGCCGCGACTTCGTCACGCCCGAGGACGTCAAGGCCGTGGCGGTGGCCGCGCTGGCCCACCGCGTGGCCTTGCGCCCCGAGGAGTGGGTGCGCGGCGCCCGGTCCGAGGACGTCGTGGCCACGTGCCTCGAGACGGTGCCGACGCCGACGCCGACGCCGGACGACGAGGCGGGCGCTGCGACCGGCACCAGGCAGCCGTGACCGTCAAGCCGCAGCTGTACCTGGGCCTGGTCGGCGGCCTGCTGTTCGCGGCGGTGGTCCTCGGCCGCGCCGAGCTGGTGGTGCTGGCCACGCCGTTCGCCGTGGCCCTGGTGGTGGGTTTGGGACTGGTGGAACCTCCCGTCCTACGCACGGATGTGGCACTGACCCCGCAGCGGATGCTGGAGGGCGAGCCCGTGTCCGTCGAGGTCCGGGTGGAGTCGGCCACGGCGATCCCGCGGCTCGAGGTGGCGGTTGGGCTCTCGGAATGGGTCCGGCCCGCTGACGGTCGCCGTGTGCGGACCGTCGCCGCATCCCCGGAGACCCCGGTGGTCGTGCAGGTCGAGCTCGACGTCGCTCGCTGGGGTGCCCACTGGGTAGGGCCGATCGCGTGGCGGGCGCACGACGTCGCCGGGTTCTGCGTCTTCGAGGGGGTGGCGGAGGAGCGCCGGCCGTTGCGGGTGTACCCACGCCGCGAGACGTTGCGGGCACTGGTGCCCCCGGCCGAGACCCAGGTGTTCGTGGGCAACCGGCGGGCGAGGGCGCGGGGCGAAGGGACCGAGTTCGCCGAGCTGCGTCCGTTCGTCCCCGGCGACCGGGTCCGCGAGGTGAACTGGCGGGTCGCGGCCCGTGGCGGCGGGCTGTGGGTGAACGAACGGCACCCCGAGCGCAACAGCGACGTCGTCGTGTTCGTCGACACCTTCGCCGAGGCGCTGTTGGACCGGACGATCCGCGCCGCGGCCGCGCTGATCGACGGCTACGGCGCGACGCGGGACCGGGTCGGCCTGGTCGACTTCGGCGGATCGCTGCGCTGGGTCCAGCCCGGGGTGGGGGTCGGGCATCTCTACCGGATCGCCGACGCGTTGATCGACACCCAGGTCTTCGCCAGCTATGTGTGGCGAGGCATCCGTACCGTGCCTCCGCGGACCTTGCCAGCCAAGGCGCTGGTCCTGGCCCTGACCCCGCTGGACGACGACCGGATGCTGGCCGCGCTGGCTGATCTGCGGTCCCGGGGCATCGACCTCGCCGTGGTCGAGATCGTTCCGACCGTCGCGCCGGCGACCCTACGGACCATCACCGACCAGCTCGGCTACCGCGCCTGGGTGCTGGATCGGGAGGTGCGGCGCAGCCAGTTCCGGCGGCTCGGCGTGCCCGTGGTCGAGTGGACCGAGCAGCGACCTCTGTCGGCGGTGATGGAGGAGGTGAGCGCATTCCGGCGACGCGCCCCACGACGGGTTGGCTGACGGCGGCGACCGCCAGCGTGGCCATCGCCGGTGCGGTGGCCGGTTGGGCGACGGCCAACGCCGACGAGGTGGTGGCGGTGGCCGCGTTCTTCGGGGCAGGCGCCACACTGGGAGTGGCGGGAGCACTTCTCCTCGGGTCCGGTCGCCTGCTGGCCACAGCGATTGTCGGCACCGTCGGTGTGGCGGCTATCGAGGTGGTGCGGCATCCCAACAGCGCCGCGCTCCTGGCGGGGATGGCGGTCTTCGTCCAGGCCGAGCTGGCGTTCGCCGCCCTCGACCGAGGTCCGACAGGCATCGACCCGCCGGACCTCGCCGCGCGCCGCTGGCAGTTCGGCAGCGCCGTGCTCGCCACGTCCGGCTTGCTGGGCATCCTGGCGCTGCTCGCCGCCGATGGCATGGCTGGAGAGGGCCTCGGCCTGGAGGTGCTTGGTGGGTTGACGGTGGTGGCTGCCACCGCGTTGGTGGTCGCCCTCGCCCGCCGAGCCACGGCACCGCGGGCGTGATGCTCAGTGCCGCTACGACGTGCCAACCGGGGTGGGGGTGAGGTCGACGCGGCGGAGGAGCTGGGCGTTGAGGGCGACGACGATGGTCGATGCGCTCATGAGGATGGCGCCGACGGCGGGGGACAGGGTGAACCCTGCCCAGGCGAGCACCCCGGCGGCGAGCGGGATCGCCACAAGGTTGTAGCCCGCGGCCCAGCCCAGGTTCTGGAGCATCTTGCGATAGCTGGCCTGCGACAGCCGGATGACGCCTGTGACCCCGCGGGGGTCGCTGGACGCCAGCACGACGCCGGCGGACTCGATGGCGACATCCGTGCCCGCGCCGATCGCGAGGCCCACGTCGGCCCGGGCCAGAGCCGGGGCGTCGTTGACGCCGTCGCCGACCATGGCGACCTTCAGGCCGCGGCCCTGCAGCTCGCTCACCGTCGTGTCCTTGTCCTCGGGCAGCACCTCGGCGAACACCTCGTCGATGTTCAGCTCGGCACCGACTGAGTCGGCGACCTGCCGGGCGTCGCCGGTGATCATCACGACCCTGACCCCCGTGGCCTGCAGGTCGGCGACGGCCTGGCGGGCCTCGGGCCGGATCTCGTCCTCGAGCGCGAACGCGCCGATCACAGCGTCGCCCCGCACCAGGTGGAGGACCGCAGCACCTCGGCTGCGCCACTGTTCGACGGGCCGGGTCAGCTCGCCGGGTATCCCGAGGTCGCGCTCCCGCAGCAGCGCGGGCCCACCGACGGCGTAGGCGTCGCCCTCGATCGTGGCCTCGACACCACGCCCGGTCAGCGAGCGGAAGTCGTGGGCGGCGGCGATCCCGCCCCGTTCACGGGCGGCCCTGACGATGGCACGGGCCAACGGGTGCTCGCTGTCGGACTCGACGCCGCCTGCCAGGCGCAGCACCGCGTCCTCGCTGCTGTCCTCGGCGGCAGCGACGCCTGTCAGGACGTGCGCGCCGCGGGTGAGCGTGCCGGTCTTGTCGAACAGCACGGCGTCGACGGTGCGCATCCGCTCCAGGGCGAGGCGGTCCTTGACCAGGATGCCCGCCTTGGCCGAGACCGCGGTCGACAGCGAGATCACTAGCGGGATCGCGAGCCCGAGTGCGTGGGGGCAGGCGATCACCAGCACTGTGACCATGCGGACCACCGAGTCGTCCAGGTTGCCGAGCGCCCACCACGCCAGGAACGTGACCAGCCCGGCCGCGGTGGCCACGTAGAACAGCAGTGCCGCGAAGCGGTCGGCCAGCGCCTGGGCCCGGCTGCCGCTCGCCTGCGCCTCGGCCACCAGCCGCTGGATGCCGGCCAGGGCGGTGTCGTCGCCGACGGCGTCGACCCGCACCCGGATCGCCGAGTCCGTCGACACGGTGCCGGCCACGACCTTGCCGCCCGGTTCCTTGGCGACGGGCCGGGACTCGCCGGTGATCATCGACTCGTCCAGCTCGGCCTCGCCGTCCACGATCTCGCCGTCTGCCGGCACCCTGGCCCCCGACCGGACCAGCACGACGTCGCCCGGCATCAGCGCGGCCAGCGGGACCGTCTCGACCTGGCCGTCGGGCCGCAGCCGCTCGGCGTCGTCGGGCAGCAGCTCAGCCAGCGCGGCGAGCGCCCCCTGGGCTTGGCCGATCGCCTTCATCTCCTGCCAGTGGCCGAGGAGCATGATCGTCACCAGCGCTGCGAGCTCCCACCAGAAGTCGAGGTCGAACCAGTCGAGGCTGCTCGCCATCGAGGCGACGTACGCCACGGTGATGGCCATGGAGATCAGCAGCATCATCCCCGGCTGGCGGTCGCGGACCTCGGCGACTCCGCCCGCGAGGAAGGGCCGGCCGCCCCACCAGAACACGAACGACCCGAGGATCGGCCCGAGCAGGTCCATCCCCCAGAAGTCGAGGGAGTAGCCGAACCAGTCCATGACCATCTCGCTGGTGACGACCAGCGGGATCGTTGCCAGGAGGCTGAGCCAGAAGCGCCGCCGGAACACCTCGGGGTCGTGGCCGGCGTGCTCGTCCGCAGCGTGCGGATCGTGGCCCTCGTGCGTCGGGTGGACGGGATCGTGCTCAGTGGCAGTGGACATCGGTAAGACCTCTGTCTAATACCCTATAGGGGTATCTATGCTTTCACCAACCGCTCGATCGCCCGGGTCGCCTCGGTGACCATCTCGCGGGCGCGGTCGGTGTCGTCGCCTCGGGCCGCATCGCTGACGCAATGGCGGATGTGCTCGTCGAGCAGACCGACCGCGACGCTCTGGAGCGCCTTGGTGACGGCGCTGACCTGGGTCAAGACGTCGATGCAGTAGGTGTCCTCGTCGATCATGCGCTGCAGGCCCCGGACCTGGCCCTCGATCCGCCGGAGACGCTTGCGATAGTCGTCCTTGTTCATCGTGTAGCCGCGCACACTGCCTCCAGACCTCGCAGGTGACAGCAATGATACCGGTAGGGGGTAGTCCATCGGTGTGACCACGATCGCCTCGGGTCTGCACGTCGCGGTCCGCACGGTCGTGTAGGTCCTCTCGGCCATCGTGCGCGCTCCTCGTCGCCAGCGCTCCGCTTCACCTTATGGGGGTTAGGGGTATGAGTGCCAGGCCGCTCGACCTGATTCCCAACTGATCGAACGTTAAGTAGCGGTGTACACTGGGGCGATGAGCGCACCCGAGGTCGCGAGCCAGTTCGCCTTCGATCCCGCTGCGCTGCGGGAGAAGTACCGCGAGGAGCGCGACAAGCGCCTGCGTCCCGACGGCAACGACCAGTACGTCGAGGTCGTCGGCCGGTTCGCCCACTACGTCGACGATCCCTACATGGCGCCCGTCGAACGCGAGCCGCTGACCGACGACGTCGACGTAGTGGTGATCGGCGGCGGCTTCGGGGGATTGCTCGCGGCCGCCCGGCTGCGCGCAGCGGGCGTTCAGGACATCCGGATGATCGAGAAGGGTGGCGACTTCGGCGGCACCTGGTACTGGAACCGCTACCCAGGCGCGATGTGCGACGTCGAGTCGTACATCTACCTCCCGCTTCTCGAGGAGCTGGGCTACGTGCCCAAGGAGAAGTACTCCCACGCGCCTGAGATCCTGGCCCACAGCCAGGCCATCGCCCGCCACTACGACCTCTACGCGAGCGCTTGCTTCCAGACCGAGGTCACCGAGATGCGTTGGGACGACGAGGCCGCTCGCTGGATCGTCTCGACCAACCGCGGCGATGCCATGCGGGCCCGCTTCGTCTGCATGGCGAGCGGGCCGCTGCATCGCCCCAAGCTGCCCGGCATCCCCGGTGTCGAGAGCTTCGCCGGCCACTCGTTCCACACCAGCCGATGGGACTACGACTACACGGGCGGCGACGCCGACGGCAACCTCACCGGCCTGCGGGGCAAGCGTGTCGGCATCATCGGGACCGGGGCGACGGCCGTGCAGTGCGTCCCGCATCTCGGCGCCGCGGCGGAGCGCCTATACGTCTTCCAGCGGACGCCGTCGTCCATCGACGTGCGGGACAACCGCCCGACCGACCCGGAGTGGGCGGCCGGCCTCGACCCCGGGTGGCAGCGGCGCCGGATGGAGAACTTCAACAACCTCGTCTCCGGGGTGCCCGAGGCCGAGGACCTGGTCAACGACGGCTGGACCGACATCATCGGCAAGCTGCTGATCCTGGTCCGCAACGACGCCGACCCCGACCTCTCCACGGAGGGTCTGGCCCGCACGATGGAGCTGGCGGACTTCGAGAAGATGGAGCAGATCCGGGCGCGAGTCGACGCCCTCGTCGAGGACCCCACGATCGCGGACTCGCTGAAGCCGTGGTACCGCCAGTTCTGCAAGCGGCCCTGCTTCCACGACGAGTACCTGCAGACCTTCAACGGCCCGCACGTGACGCTGGTGGACACTCAGGGGCGCGGCGTCGACCGCATCAGCGAGCGCGGCGTGGTGGTCGGCGAGGTCACCTACGAGCTCGACTGCCTGATCTACGCCACCGGCTTCGAGGTCGGCACCGCGTACACACGCCGGGCAGGGTGCGAGCTGGTCGGTCGCGGCGGCCAAACGCTGACCGAGAAGTGGGTGGACGGCGTGAGGACCTTCCACGGCATGCACACCCGCGGCTTCCCGAACTGTTTCTTCATGAGCCCCGCGCAGTCCGGGTTCACCGTGAACTTCCCCCACATGCTCGACGGGCAGAGCAGGCACATCGCCTACATCGTCGGCCACGCGCTGGACAGCGGCGTGCACGTGGTCGAAGCGTCGCAGCAGGCCGAGGACGGCTGGGTGCAGACCATCCTCGACCTGGCGCGCAACAACCTGAGCTTCTTCGAATCGTGCACTCCCGGCTACTACAACAACGAGGGGAAGCCGAACGCCCGGGCCGTCCAGAACGGCTTCTATGGCGGAGGGCCGATCGCATTCCAACGGCTGCTCGACGAGTGGCGGGCCGACGGCGCCCTGTCCGGCCTGGAGCTGTCGTCACGCCAGGAGCCCCCAGTACACTGAGCGCGAATCGACATTCGTGTCGGTTATGATCATGGAGGATCGGGAGGGGGGCCTCCGTGAGTATCGACGTCCAGCTGACCGTGGAACGACCGTCGCCGAAGGGTGTGCTGCTCGACGTTCACGAGCTGAAGACGCACTTCCTCACCCCACGGGGTCGCGTCAAGGCGGTCGACGGTGTGAGCTTCGCGCTCGACCGCGGCAAGACGCTCGGCGTGGTCGGCGAGTCGGGGTCGGGCAAGACGATCCTGGCCCGCTCGATCATGAACCTGCTGCCGAAGGCCAACGTCCGCCGCTCGGGCAGTGTGCGGTTCATGGGGCGTGAGCTGGTCGGGATGGACGACCGCGAGATGCGCGAGCTGCTCGGTGCCGAGATGGCGATGATCTTCCAGGATCCGATGAGCTCGCTCAACCCGGTCATGACCATCGGCAAGCAGATCACCGAGTCGTTGCGTCTGCATGTCGGGATGAGCCGCAAGGACGCCAGGCTGACGGCGATCGCGCTGCTGCGCTCGGTGAACATCCCCGAACCTGAGCAGCGCTTCGTGGAGTACCCCCACCAGCTGTCGGGCGGGATGCGGCAGCGGGTGATGATCGCGTTGGCGCTGGCCTGCGGGCCCAAGCTGCTGTTCGCCGACGAACCGACGACGGCGCTCGACGTCACGGTCCAGGCGCAGATCCTCAACCTGCTCCAGGACAACCAGGCCGATCGGTACATGGCCATGGTGCTCGTGACCCACGACCTCGGGGTGGTCGCGGGGCGCACCGACGAGATCGCGGTCATGTACGGCGGGCGGATCGTCGAGCACGCGCCGACCTCGGTGCTGTTCTCACGCATGCAGCACCCCTACACCGAGGCGTTGCTGCGCTCGATCCCCCGGGTCGAGGATCCCAGCCACACCCGGCTGCAGGTCATCGGTGGCCGCCCGCCCGACCTGATCGACCCACCCCCGGGCTGTGCGTTCAGCGTCCGTTGCCCCTACGTCCAGGACGACTGCCGGGCCGAGGCGCCCGAGCTGCGGGAAGGCCCCGACCCCGGCCACCGCTTCGCCTGCTTCCACCCCCTCGGCACCAACGGCTCGACCCGGGTCCCCGCCCCGGGCCCTGCTTTCTCCTGACGACCTCGGGGGCCGACCACGAGCCCGGCGTCACGGGCAGCGCCGTCACGGTCGGCGCGACCGGCGGGGGTTCCATCGGCACGCTCCGTTCGGGACACCAGGCAGATGACAGATCCTGCCCCGCGGAGCGGCGGCCCGGTCAGGTCGCGGTGGTTGCCGCGGTGTCGGAGACCGCGTCCTGGGTCGTGCCGACGGGGTAGTGGCACGCCACGTACTGGCCCGGGGCGAGCTCGCGGATCTCGGGCTCCTCCTCGGCGCAGCGCTCGGCGGCGTTGGGGCAGCGGGAGCGGAAACGACACCCCGACGGCGGGGCAATAGGCGACGGGGGCTCACCGGCGATCGTGAGCGCACCCCGGGGGTCGGCGGCGGGGTCGATCACCGGGATCGAGCCCATGAGGATCTCGGTGTACGGATGACGGGGTCGGGCGAACAACTCGTCGGGCTGCGCCACCTCGCACACCTTGCCGAGGTACATGACCACCACGCGGTCGGTGATGTTCTTCACCACCGCCAGGTCGTGCGCGATGAAGATCAGCGAGATCCCGTACTTCCCCTTGAGGTCCTCCAGCAGGTTCAACACCTGGGCCTGCACCGACACGTCGAGCGCCGACACCGGCTCGTCGCAGATCATCACCTTCGGGTCGAGGATCAGCGCTCGGGCGATCGAGATGCGCTGGGCCTGGCCCCCGGAGAACTCGTGCGGCCGCCGGTCCATGGCCACGTCGGCGTCGATGCCCACGTCCTCGAGCACCTGGCGGACCTTCGCCTCGGCGTCCTCCCAGAAGGCCCGCCGACCTCGCCAGATTCGGTAGGTGCGGGGGATCGCGGCCAACGGCAGCAGCACCGACACCAGCAGCCACACCAGCGCGGACACCACGAAGGTCGCCACGATCGGCGCCAGGCCCACCAGCGACGCGACCATCACCACCGTGCCGGCGGTCTGGACGATGCCGCCATCGCGGGTGCCGTCGGCCTGCTCGGTGCCGGTCGCGCTGCCGGCGACCCACAGGGCCAACCCGACGAAGAACGCCACCAGCAGCGGGTAGCCGACGCGCCGCAGCAGGGGATGGCGCCAGACCCGGAGCATCCGCGGCACGTACCACTCCCACAGGCGGATCAACGGCGACCGCTGGTACGACTCCAGCCACCGGATCACCAGCGGCTCGGCCACCACCTCGCGGATCCGCCGGCGGGGATTGAGCGACGAGATCGCGTCCTGGAAGATCATCTGCAGACGGCTGCGGACATCGCGCATCTGGTCGGCGCCGAGTGTCGCGAGGTCCACGCCGTCGAGCAGCACCCGGCCCGCGTTCGGCGGCGGCACCCGCATGATCGCCTTGCCGGTCGTGGACTTCCCGCAGCCGGATTCGCCGACGATGCCCAGCGTCTCGCCGTTGGCGAGGTCGAAGCTGACGTCGCTGACCGCGTGGACCGTCCCCACGCGGCCTACCGGGAACTCGACCACCATGTGCTCGACCTGGAGCACCAGGTCGGCGTCCCCGTTCCGCAGATGGGCCGTGCCCGAGCCCGCCATCAGATGCCGGACTCCCGGACGTCGAACCAGGTGCGCATCTGGTCGCCCACGAAGTTCAAGGCGAGGATCGTGACGAACATGAACAGCGACGGGAACAGCACCATGTGCGGCGCCCGGTCGATCTGCGAGCGGCCGTTCTGGATCATGATCCCCCAGCTCACGCCACTGACGTCACCGACCCCGAAGAACGCCAGCGCGGCCTCGACGACGATCAGCACGGCCAGGCCGATGAAGGCGAACGAGAACATCGCCGGGAGGATGTTGGGCAGCACCTCGCGGACCAGGATCCGCAGGTTGCGGGCGCCGAGCGTGCGGGACGCGAGCACGAAGTCGCGGTCGGCCCACACCATGGACTGCGCCCGCGCCACCCGGGCGATGGTCGGCACGGCCAGGATCGACAGTGCGAGCGTCGCCCACACTGTCTGCTTGGTCGCCGAGGCCGACCCGGGCGGAGCGAAGAACGCCACCAGCGCCAGGGCCAGGACCAGCCCGGGGATGGCCAACATGATGTCGAGGACGGCCACGATGGCGCCGTCCAGCGTCCGCCGGTAGTAGCCGGCGACCAGCCCGACGACCCCGCCGACCGTGAGGCCGACCGCGGTGGCCACTGCAGCGACGGCCAGGGAACGGCGCGCCCCGTGGATCGTGCGGCTGAACACGTCGTGGCCGATGTTGTCGGCGCCGAACCAGTGCGTCGCGGACGGGCCGTCGCGGCTCACCCCGCGGAACGTGGTCGTCGGGTCCTTCAGCGGCAGCAGGTCGGCGAACACCGCTGCCAGCACCAGCAGCCCCAGCCAGGCCACCGAGATCCAGAACCAGAGCCCGAGCTTGCGGCCCTGGTAGGCCTCCTCGGCCTCGGTGAGAATGGCGGCTTCGGGGTCGACGTTGGCCCCGGGCAGGCCCGGCTCGGCGGTGGCGGGGATCACCGCGGCGTCAAGCCCGGACATGTCGCACCCTCGGATCGAGTACCGCGTACAGCAGGTCCACCAGGAAGTTCACCAGCACGAACCCCACGGCGATCACCAACACCACCCCCTGCACGACCAGGAAGTCCTTCTGGAAGATAGCCGTGCCCAGCGCGGTGCCGAGACCCGGCAGGGTGAACAGCGTCTCGATGATCAGCGTGCCTCCGATCAGCGTCGCCGTGTTGACCCCGAACACCGTGAGCAGGGTGAACGACGACGGCCGCAGGGCATGGGCCCACAGGATGCGCCGGTCGCTGACTCCCTTGGCCTTCGCGGTGGTGATGAAGTTCTCCTGCAGCGTGCCGATCATGTCCGAGCGGAGGATCCGCATGTAGCCGGCGGCCTGACCCAGGGCCAGGGCGATCGTCGGCAGGGCCATGTGACGGAAGTGGTCGGCGGCGTTCTCGCCGAAGGGCACGTAGCGGGCCGCGGGGAGCACCTCGCTGCCGAGGCTGGTGTCGCCCATGCTGATGCCGCCCAGGGCGAAGAAGAGGATCAATACCACCGCGAGCACGAAGTTCGGGATCGACAGCGCAGCAAGGGCCACCGTGCTGCTGATGCGATCGCCGCGCCGGTTGGCCTTGTAGGCCGCGTAGACCCCGGTCGGAACGGCGATGACCAGCGCCAGCAGCTGCGCGTACAGCATCAGCTGCAGCGACACCGGCACCGCGTTGGCGATGACGTCGGAGACATCCTGGCCCTGGATCGCCGACCGCCCGAGGTCGCCCCGTACGGCGTCGCTCAGCCACAGCAGGTAGCGGGTGTGCATCGGCTCGTCGAGGTGGAACTCCTCGACGATGTCCGCGACCCCGGCTTCGGTGGCACCCGGGCCCAGGATGTTGAAGGCCAGGTCGCGGGTGTCGCCCCGGCTGTTCTGCAGGTAGAAGGTGAACGCCGTGACCAGCACCAGCGTGGGCACCAGCACCAGCAGGCGTCGCATGACGTACCGTCCGTTGACGACGCTGGCGCCGGCGACCACGAGGGCGAAGGCTCCGAGGAAGGCCCACAGCATGGGCAACCCGACCAACCACCCGCCGACCAGGACGACCAGCGCCCCAGCGGTGGTGGTCAGCCCGGGGTTGCGCCGAGCTGCGTTGGCGAGCTCCCGAAGCCTCGGCATCGGCTACTCACAACGGCCCTCGTCGCACCAGATCTGGTTGACCTGGTGGCGGCCGGCCAAGGCGAGCTCGAGGCCGTCGGCGCCGTCGGGCAGCGTGTTGCGAACCTGGTCGTTGACGTACGGCGCCGACGAGATGCCCCAGATGGTCCAGCTCAGCCACAGGTTGTAGACCTGCTCGCCGAAGCGCTCGTTGACCGCCTCGGCGGCCGAGGTGCGGGCCTCCTCGTCGGGGTTGGTGCGGATGGTGGCCAGGTTCTCGTCGATCACGTCGTCGGAGAAGCGCCCGAAGTTGAGGGCGAGCTCGCCGACAGGCGCCGACGAGGCGCTGCTCCACCACAGCAGCTGCTGGTCGGGATCGGTGCCGCCGTGGTTCCGCCAGGCGAAGACGTCGAAGTTGCCCGACAGGGCGAAGCCGATGTACTGGCCCTGCTCGATCGGCGTGATGTTGGCGGTGACCTGGTTGCCGAACGCCTCCTGCCACATCGACACGATCAGCGTGTTGGTCTCGACGTTGAACGGGTCGTTGGTGGTGTTGAAGTCGAACTCGATGCTGTCGGTACCCAGGTCCTCGAGGCAGGTGTCCAGCTCGGCCTGGGCGGCGTCCAGGTCGTAGGCCGGATAGCCCGAGTCCTCGAGATGACCGCGGGAACCGGGCGGGAATGGCCCGTTGGCCGGCTGCGTGATGCCGCCGCCGCGCTCCTCGGCCAGCCGCTCGAGATCGATCGCGTGAGCCAGTGCCCGGCGGCAGGCGACGTTGAGCATCGGGTTGTCGGCGTTGGCGCCCGCCGCGTCGATCTCGGCGCCGGTGATGGCGTTCGTGCCCTGCGCGACGTTGAGCATGATGTAGTTGGTCTCGCCGTAGAGGTCGCTGGTCACGGTCTCGATGCTGTCGTCGTCGGTCAGCTCGACGATCGTGTCGGCGTTCGCCGTGTGCATGACGTCGAACTCGCCGGACAGCAACGCGTTGGAGCGGCTGTCGATGTCAACCGCCACCACGGCCTCGATCGCGTCGAGGTAGGGGAGGTTCTCGTCGGTGATGCCGTTCGGGCCGCGCCAGTAGTCCTCGTTGCGGACCGCTCGGAACACGTTGCCGTTGCCGGGCTCGTAGGACTCGAACACGAACGCTCCGACGCCGACCGGTGCCGCCGAGTCGCCGTCCGCCGGCGTGGCCGCCAGCTCGGGGTCGTAGTAGGGGTTGCCTTCCACCCGGTGGGGTACGTCGGGCAGGCTCTGCAGCCATTCCTTGGACAGCATGTAGCCGCAGGCGCCGTAGCCGAAGTACGCGGGGAGCGCCACCCACGGACCGTTCCTGGTCTCGATGGTGACGGTCTGGCCGTCGGCCGTCACCGGCCCGAGCGACGCGTAGGCCGCAGCGGTCAGCGGGCTGCCGGCGCAGGCTTCCATGTTGAACTTGACCGCCGCGGCGTCGAGGGGGGTGCCGTCGTGGAACTGGATCCCGTCGCGGATCGTGATCGTCCACTGGGTGTAGTCCTCGTTGTGCTCGACGGACTCGGCCAGCAGCGGCACGATCTCGCCGTCGTCGTTCGCCCCGAACAGCGTGTCCGATATCGCGGTGAGCGGGATGTAGCCGGCGGTGGCGTACGAGGCGCGGTAGTGCGCCCACGCGTTCGCAGTGTCGGCTTCGAGGCCGTAGACCAGGGTTCCGCCCTGGACCGGGTCGCCGCCGCCCTCGGCGTTGCTCTGGTTGGCGTCCTCGGACGCATCGTCGTCGTCGCTGCCGCCGCAGGCGCTCACGGCCAACGCGAGCACGGCGATGCCGCCGACCCATCGCATGCGCCGCGCACGCCGCGCGGGCTGGCTAAGGAAAACGATCGGACTCTCGTCTTGGAACATGGCCCGTCCCCCTCACTGACAGACAGTCCCGACACCGCTGTCGGGAGATTACCACGGAGCTGCAAGCTCCCTGTTTGGTGATCCCGATATCAGCGTCGGCGTCAGTTCACGGATGTGTGTTGAGTTGTCGTGCTGTCGTTGGATCAGGTCTCGTAGGTCGTCAAGTGCTCATCTGGTGGAGCTGGGCACCGGGGCGGGGCCAGTCGGTCCGGAGCAGCCGCCCGGTGCTCGACGCCGTGACGTAGGCGGTGGTGAGGTCGTCGCCGCCGAAGCAGATGTTGGTGGTCAACATGTCGTCGACCTCGACGAAATCGACGAGCTCGCCGTCGGGTGACACGACGGAGATACCGCCGTTGACAAGGGTGGCGACACAGACGTTGCCGGCGCTGTCCACGGCCAGCGAGTCGAGGAGCTGCAGGCCAGCGAACCCGTGGAGGCAGTTCGACGCGTCGAACGCCGCCGGCGCCAGCTCGCCGGGGCCGACGACGTCGCGTTGCATCAGGCGACCGTTCATCGTCTCGGCCCAGTAGAGCCTCCGTCCGTCAGGCGAGAGACCGATGCCGTTCGGGCTCAGGACCGGGAACACGACCTCACGGATGCCCGAGCCGTCGGCCTTGGCGTAGTAGATGCCGGTCGCGTGGGCGACCCGGGTCTCGTGGTCCATATAACCGTGGTCGGTGAAGTAGAAGCCGCCGTGCTCGTCGAACACCAGGTCGTTCGGGGCCCGCAACGGCCAGCCGTCGCATTCGGTGTAGAGGTCGGCGACCTCGCCCGTGTCGAGCTCCACCCGCTGGATGCGCCCGCCGATGTACCGGTCCTTGGAGAACGGGCCGGGGAACGTGCGGCCGTCCATCTGCAGGTCGGTGAAGCAGCCGCCGTTGTTGCAGAGGTAGATCGCGCCGTCCGGGCCGATCGCAGCGCCGTTGGGGCCGCCCGGGATGTCGGCGATCGTCTCGCTCGCGCCGTCGGGGTGCACCAGGGTCAGCCGGGGGGCCAGCATCTCGACCACGACGACACCGCCGTCGGGCATGGCGACCGGGCCTTCGGGGAAGCGCAGCCCCGATGCGATCTCCTTCAGCTCACCCATCCGAACCCCCTCTGTCCCGAGTGCGCATCAAACTGGTTTCCGACACGCGTGTCAAGCCTCGTGTTGATGCCCGTCGCCAGCGTCGTTGTTCTGGATCGCCGCCGAAGGAGCGTGAGGCTTCGCTAGCCTGTCGACGCTGATGTCGGCTTGCGGAGGGGAAAGCACGATCATGACTGCCACCGAGGCCACCGGGACGGGGTCCGTCGGCACCACGGGCACCCACGGCGCGACCGAGGCCGCCGACCTCGAGGCCTTCCGCCAGCGCTGCCGGGCGTTCCTGCGCGAGCACGCCACCGGTGCGCCACCGGCGCGGCGCGACACCGACGACCGGGGTGCCGGCGGCCTCACGGTGGCGCGTGACTTCCAGCGGAAGCTGACCGAGGCCGGGTTGGCCGGGCTCACCTACCCGAAGGAGCACGGCGGGCAAGGTCTGACGACCGAGCACGAGCGGGTGTGGCGCGAGGAGGCCGCGAAGTTCCCGCTGATGACCGTCGGGCTCGCCGTCAGCCACGGGATGTGCACACCCGTGCTGGCCGAGTTCGGTACCACCGAGCAGAAGGCCCGGTACCTGGCCAAGCTGATCTCCGGCGAGGAGGTGTGGTGCCAGATGTTCTCCGAGCCCGGTGCCGGCTCGGACGTGGCGTCGCTGCAGACCCGGGCGGTGCGCGACGGCGGCGAGTGGGTGCTCAACGGCCAGAAGGTGTGGACCACGCTGGCCCACCTCTCCGAGCGGGGCATCATCCTGGCCCGCACCGACCCCGAGCGACCCAAGCACGGCGGCATCTCGATGTTCATCGTCGACATGCGTGCGCCCGGTGTCGAGGTGCGTGCCATCCACCAGATCGATGGCGGTCGGGGCTTCAACGAGGTGTTCTTCAGCGACGTGCGCATTCCCGCCGACCACCTGATCCCGCCGGAGAACGACGGTTGGCGGCTGGCCACCGCGATGCTGATGTACGAGCGCGTGGCCATCGGCACCGGCCAGCAAGGAGGCATCCGCCACGAGTCGGCCGACGCTCTGATCAGGACGGCCCGCCGCCGGGGCGCGCTCGGCGACCCGGTGATCCGCCAGGAGCTGATGCGGCTCTACTCGGCCGAGGTGTGCCAGAGCCTGGTCTCGGCCATGACCCGGGCTCGGGTCAAGGCGGGGCACGCCCCCGGGCCGGGCGGGTCGCTCGGCAAGCTGGCGGGGTCGCGGATCGCCGCGATGGGCCGCTCGATCGGCCTGGCGGTCCAGGGCGTCGGCGGCGTCGCCTGGGAGGACGGCGACCACCAGGGCGACCGCTGGGCCACGCTGGCGCTGACGTCGTTCGCGGCGAGCATCGCCGGAGGCACCGACGAGATCCAGAAGAACATCATCGGCGACCGGGTCCTCGGCCTCCCCCGGGAGCCGTCCGTCGACCGTGACGTGCCCTTCAAGGACCTGCCCCTCGGCACCTGACCCACCCCCACCACCGCCCAGCCCCGCCTCACCGGGCCCGCGTCACCCCGAGGCGATAGTGGCCACGCGTGACGTTGCGGTTTCTCTACGAGCACATCGTCCACGAGCCTGCCGAGATGTGCGCAACCGTCGAGGACGTCCTCGCCACACGAACCGGTCCGAGGCCGAGGCAACCGTGACGGCGCGCCGACCGCGTGGAGCGTCCGTTGACGGCGCGCAGACCGCGTGGGCTGCGCTTGTCGCCGCTGGCGAGGCCTTCGCGCCGCCTATTTGCTGGCCCTCGGGGTTGCGCGCCGAGGCGATGGTGGTCGCAGCCTCAGCTGCGAGGCAACTGTGGTCGGTCTCCGACCACAATTGCCTCCTAGCCAGTCGGGCGACCTCTATCGCCTCGGGTGGCGCGGGTTCGCGGGGTGGGGAGACCGCCGAGGCCTGGCAGGTCAGCCGAACAGCTCGTAGTCCTCTGGGTTGGGGCGCAGGGTGCGCTGCCAGTACTCGAGCAGGGTGAAGGGCCAGTTCTGGGTGATCCGGCCGCGCTCGTTCTTGTACCACGTGTTGACGTCGGAGGCGCCCCACGCCATCCGGGCGTTCTCGGCGTCCACCTGCTCGTTGAACTCGTCGTGGACGTCCTTGCGCAGGTCGAGTGCCCGGTGGCCCTCCGCCAGCAGCAGCCGAAGGCATCCGAGGATGTAGCGCACGCCGCACTCCGAGAAGTAGACGATGCTGCCGTTGATCACGATGTTCGTGTTCGGGCCATACAGGCAGAACAGGTTCGGGAACTGGGGGATGCTCACGCCGAGGTAGGCCCGCGCCTCGCCCGCCCAATGCTCGTGCAGGTCGACGCCGCCGCGTCCGGTGACCCGCATGGGCGTGAGGAACCTCGACGCCTGGAACCCGGTGCCGTAGACGACGACGTCGACCTCGTGCTCCTGCCCGTCGGTCGTGACGATGCCGCGAGGTGTGATCTCCCGGATCGGTGTGGTCACCAGCCTGGTGCTCTCGCGCGTCAGCGCCCCCGCCCAGACGCCGTTGTCGCGCAGCATCCGCTTCGCGCCCGGCGGGTAGTCGGGCAGGACCGCCGCCTGGAGGTCGGGCCGGCCCTCGAACTCGCCCTCGATGTACTGGGTGAGCGTCTGCCGCACGAACTCGTTGATCGCGCTGACCGACTGACCCGGCACCGGCGGCTCCCACGTCTCGTCGACGGTGACGCCGGCCAGCGCGCCGTCGCCCATCCGCCAGAAGATGCAGAAGCGGTTCCACTCGCTGTACGACGGCAGGTGGTCATAGAGCCAGCGCTGGCCGTGTTGCACCTCGTCGTGGTAGTCGGGCGTCGGCGCCAGCCACGGCGGCGTCCGCTGGAACACCACCAGCTCGCCGACGACCGGCGCGATCTCGGGGATGATCTGCACGGCGGTCGCTCCGGTGCCGATGACCGCGACGCGCTTACCGGCCAGGTCGACGTCGTGGCGCCAGCGCGCCGAGTGGAACGCCGGCCCGGAGAACGTGCCGAGTCCCGCGATGTCGGGCATCAGTGGCCGGTTGAGCTGACCCACGGCGCTGATCACCGCGTCGACGACCAGCGTCTCCTCGGCACCGTCCCCGTCGGCCGGGCGGACGACCACGGTCCAGCGGAGGTCCTCCTCCGACCAGGTGGCCGACACCACCTCGGTGCCGAATCGGATGTGCTCGCGCACCCCGAACCCGTCGGCGCAGGCGCGGAAGTAGCCGAGCAGCACGTCCTGGGTCGAGAAGTGGAGCGGCCAGTCGTGGCGCTGGGCGAACGAGTAGCTGTAGTTGTGGTTGGGGTTGTCGACCCGGCACCCCGGATAGCTGTTCTCGTACCAGGTGCCGCCGACGTCGTCGTTCTTCTCGACGATCACGAACGGGATGCCCGCCTGCCGCAGCCGGTGGGCGGCCAGTAATCCCGACATGCCGGCACCGACGATCGCCACCCGGAAGTCAACCGCGGTCGCGGCATCGGGTGCGACCTCGGACACGTGCCACCCCGGCGCGCGGCGATCCGCGCCGCGGTGCGCGAGCTCCTCCTCGAGCAGGGGCAGGTAGGCGCCCATGTCCGCGCCGCCGACGGCGTACTCCATGATCCGCAGGACGTCCTCGTCGGAGGGCGGCGGCGCCGGCTGGGAACCACCGTCGCGGAAGCGGATCAATGCGTCGAGCGCAGTCGCGCGGGCCTCGGCCTGCTGGTCCTCGGTCAAGCCGCCCTGGGGCATGTTGAACAGCAGAGGATCGGGCCGCAGGTCCTCGCGCAGCAGCGAGAGGTTGCCGGTGACGTAGGCCAGGGCGGGCAGCAGGGGAGGCACCTCGGCCTCCGCGAGGATGCCGCGGATCTCGTCGTCGGACGCGGTGATCGGCTCGATCTCGCCCACGAACGGGCTCGACGAGAACGCGGCGGCTGCGTCGTCAGCCATGCTGCGGCCCGACCTCGGAGGCCACACCCTTGGGCGCCCGCTGGTGCATGAAACCGAACATATAGCCGGCCACCCGCCGCATCTGAATCTCCTCGGCACCCTCGGTGATGCGGTAACGGCGGTGGTGACGGTAGATGTGCTCGAACGGCGTGTGCCGTGAATAGCCCAGCCCGCCGTGCACCTGCATGGCCCGGTCGGCGGCCTCGCAGCACAACCGGTTCGACCAGTAGTTGCACATCGACACCTTGTCGGACTGCGAGAACGCCCCGTAGGTGTCCATCAGCCATGCCGTCTTGTGGACGAGCGCCCGCAGCATCTCGCACTGGGTCTGCAGCTCGACCAGAGGGAACTGGATGGCCTGGTTGGTGGCCAGGGGCTTGCCGAAGGGCTTGCGCTCCTTCGCGTACTCGACCGACCGGTCGATGCAGAACTGCGCCGCCCCCAGGCTCGACGCGGCCTGGCGGATGCGGTTCTCGTTGAAGAAGTGCTGCACCACCTGCAGCCCGCGACCTTCGCCGCCGAAGATCGCGCCGTCGGGCACCCGGACGTCGGTCAGGCGGACGTGCGCGTGGTCGGTGGGCATGTTGAAGGTCCAGAGGAACTCGACGATCTCGAAGCCGGGGCTGTCGGTGGGCACCAGGAACGCGGTGATGCCTTCGCCGTCCCCCGCCTGGCCGCTGGTGCGGGCGAAGATCAGGTCGTACTGGGCCGCGTGCATCCCCGAGTTCCAGGTCTTTTCGCCGTTGATCACCCACTCGTCGCCGTCGCGCACGGCCCGGGTCTCCATGTGGGTGGCGTCGGAACCGTGGGCGGGCTCGGTGATCCCGAAGGCGAAGCCCCGCCGGCCCTCGGCGAGGTCGTCGACCCACTCGGCCTTCTGCTCGTCGGTGCCGTAGAGGATCATCAGCAGCAACCCGACGTTGTTGCCCACGATCGAGTGCTCGTTCTGCAGGTCGTTGTGCAGGCCGAGCCCCTTGCGCGCCAGGTGCTCCCGGATCACGGCCATGCCGAGGTTGGTGCCGTCCTGACCGCCGTACTCCGTCGGGAACGGGTAGCGGTAGTGACCGGCGGCGTCGGCCCGGCGGCGGGCCTCGGCCAGCAGCGCCAGCCAGGCGGCGTTGGGCAGACCGCCCCGGTCCCAATCGGTGCGGGCGTCCTCCCGGCGATGGTCGAAGAACCGGACGTTGTCGTCCTGCTGCTCGAGGGGCTCGATCTCGCGTTCGATGAACTCGTCCAGCGTGACGAGGTAGTCGGCCAGGTCCTTGGGGATCTCGAAGTCCACGGTCTGCCCTTCGCTCGTGCGCCTGATCCGGTGCGCCCCCGCTAGCGCTGCACTAGCACTAGCGCCCGACGTAGTGGGGTGGGCGCTTCTCCAGGAACGACGCCACGCCCTCGCGGTGGTCCTCGGTACGGAACAGCTCGCCCAGGCTGGCGCTCACCCAGCGGCCGAGCTCGTGCCAATCGGGATCCAGCGCGGTGCGCAGCCCCTGCTTGAGCCGCTGCACCGCCAGCGGCGGGTTGGCGCGATCTCGGCGGCCAACGCCCGCGCCGTGGGCATGAGCTCGTCGTGGCCGACGACCCGGGACACCAGCCGCAGCTCCTTGGCCTCCGCGGCGTCGACGATCCGGCCGGTGAACAGCAGCTCGGCCGCGGCCTCGCGTCCGACCAGTTGCGCCAAGCGGCCGAGGCCGGCGACATCGCAGCAGAGGGCCCGCTTCACGAACAGCTCGCCGAACCGGGCCCGCTCCGACGCCACCCGGATGTCGGCCATGAGCGCCAGCTCCATGCCCCAGCCCACGGCGGCGCCGTTGACCGCCGCCACGACCGGGACGTCCGTGCCCAGCAAGGCGTCGGCTGCCGGCGTCAGGCGCGGCTCGGCCCGCAGACCGGTGGCGAGCTGGTCGCCGGCGGTGGCCATCACCTGCTTGACGTCGTCGCCGGAGCAGAAGGCCGGGTCGGCCCCGGTGACCACCAGGCAGTGGACGGACGCGGTGCGCACCACGTCCTCGAGCTCGCGATAGGTGGTGTGCGTCAGGGCGTTGCGAGCCTCGGGACGCTTCAGGGTGACCACACCCACATGCCCCTCGACCTGGTAGGCGAGCTCGCTGTAGGTCATCGGCCGAGCCGGCCCTTCGGGTAGCCGGCGTACGACTCCTTGAACACGCCCGAGTGCAGCATCACCACCGCCGCCACCCGGCCGGTAGTGATGTCGGTGAGCGTGGTCCGGGTCCAGTACGACTCGGTGCGCCGGCTCTGGCCGAGGCCGACGACCTCGCGCTCGACCGAGTAGGTCTGGTCGACGAAGACCGGCCCCTCGATCAGGCGGATCTCCAGGTCGAGGAACAGGCCGAGAGCGGGCCCGCGCACCGGCCAGGGCGCGCCGGCCTTGGCGGACAGCACGCTGACCATCTCCATCGGCAGGATGGCCCGCCCCCAGGGCGAGCTGGCGCCCCCGTCCGGCGTGTACCAGGGATGCGGCTCGGTGATGTGCTCCAGCTTCTCGGCGAGCGAGAACGGGTAGCCGGGGCCGTTCCGGTCGGCGTGGGTGACCGACACCTTGTGCCGCTCGTCGCTGCGTATGCCCACCCTCAGCTGGTCGACGATGACCAGCTCGCCCGGGTCGCCCTGCTGCGCGAGCCGCGCCTCGAGCTCGGTCTCGGGATGCTCGGGCCCGACCGATGCGGTGCCGGCGAGCACGGGCGTGCCGTCGGCCTTGCGGGCCTCGACCCGCGCCGCGGTCGCCCCGGAGGTGGTCAACGACGCCTGCACCTGCTCGCCCTCGACCACCATCGTGCGGAAGTGACAGCTGACGCAACCCCGCTCGAACCAGTCGCGACCCCACAGGGCATCGGCGAGTGGGTCGATCTGGCTGAAGTGGGTCGGGGCCTCGATCGGTGCACCGGCCAACCCCACCGAGGCGGCGGTGGCGCCGTCGTGGACGCTGGGGTGACCGCCGGCGTCCTGGTCGGCCAGCATCTGGGCGGGCGAGCGCCACGGCCCCGCGAGGGTGATCTCGGTGGTGAACGTTGCGTGGTCCATCACACCGCGATCTTGAACAGCTCGCGGGTGTTGTCCCCGAGGAAGCGGCGGCGGCCGTCCTCGGGGAACAGGCCGGCCAGCTCGTCGAGGTCGAGGATGTACTCGGGGGTGTGGTCGGCGTGGGGGAAGTCCGACGCCCACAGGAAGCGGTCGGCACCGAACCGCTCCGCCAGCGCGGGGATGGTGCGCTCGTCGGGGTCGCAGCTGATCCAGCACCGCTCGCCGAAGTAGTACGACGGCGGGTGCTCCAGCGGCACCCGGGCACCGATCGGGGTGTGGCCGAACACCGCGTCCATCCGATCGAGCAGGTAGCCGATCCACCCACCGCCGGACTCGAGCACGAGCACCTTCAGCCCGGGGAACCTGTCGAACACCCCGTAGTCGAACAGCGTCGAGAACTGGTGGCGCACCCCGTCCGACGCCTGGACCGACGCGCTGAGGCGCAGCTGGCGCACGTTCTCCCAGCCGCCCATGCGGGTGCCCTTGGTCCACTGGGGCTCGAAGGTCGGATGGATGGCGAGCGGCACATCGAGGTCCTGGGCGGCGGCGAACACCGGGTCGTGGTCGGGGTGGCCGAGCGGCAGGGCAGCGTGGGTGAACGGGGCGACGAACCCGCCGCGGGCCCCGTCGCCGACTGCCCGTTCCAGCTCGCCGGCGGCGGCGTCGGGATCACCGAGGGACAGGTGGGCGACGGGGATGAGCCGGCCCTCCCCGTCGGAGCACCAGTCGCAGATCCACCGGTTGTACGCGCGGCAGTAGGCCTGCGACAGCTCGGCGTCGGTCAGCTCGGCCTCCCACAGTAGGCCGGTGGTGGTGTAGAGGACGGCGGCGTCGATGTGCTCGGCGTCGAGCAGCTCCAACCGCGCCTTCGCCTCGGTGGCGCTCGGCGGGGCGTGGTTGTCGTAGGTGACGTCGGGGTCGCGGGCCATCGCCTTCAGGTTCTGGCGGCCCATCGCTGCGAGCGTCGACGGCATGCCCCGCGCCGCGAGCCGCGAGTGAACGCCGTCGATCTCGAGCACGTCGAGCCCGTTGCCGTCCTTCACGATCCGCAGGGCGCGGTTGCGGTACCGGGGTTCGAGGTAGGTCTCCCACAGGTCCGACGGCTCGAGGATGTGGCCGTCCGCGTCGACGGCGCCGTCCCAGGACAGTCTGTGCGTCCGGTGCATGGCGGGCATGGCGGCTCCCCCTCGGCCCGACTATCCCCAACAACCGACACGACTGTCAACTCACCACGGAGCACTGACAGCCGTGGATTGCTGACGTGCCGACGTCGCAGCCGTGCCCGTGGTCCGGAGCCGACGTTGGTATCGGGTGCCAGCCGTATACTCCGCCGCATGACGGCCAAGCCGACGGCTAAGGAGGCACGGGCCGCCCGGGCGACGCCGCGGGGCGGCCGCACGCCATCCGGCCGCACCCCGAAGGGTGAGGAGACCCGCCAGGCGCTGCTCGACGCGGCGGCGCGCTCGTTCGCAGAGCGCGGCTACCACAACACCAGCGTCCCCGCCATCGTCCAGGCGGCCGGCGTCGGTCACGGCACGTTCTACGAGTACTTCGGCAGCCGGCGCGACATCCTGCTGGCGCTGACCAAGCCGATCGTCGACGCCCGCGAGCGGCTCCCGAGCCTCAAGAGCCAGAACCTCGCCGACCGCATCCGGGCCGAGATCTTCTGGTACCTCTCCGACCACGTCGAGCACCTGGAGCTGTCCAAGGTCTGGCACGCGGCGTCGAACTTCGATCCCGAGATCTCCGAGACCCGGCGGCGCGAGCGGGCTCGCCGCATCGCCCGCGTGCGCAAGGGCATCCAGTCGGCCGACGTCCGACCCGACATCGACGCCGACGTCGCCGCCGCGGCGCTGGTGGCCATGCTCGAGGAGTTCACCCACCGCTGGTTCATCGAGGGCGACGGCCCGGGCAAGGGGGCCCACGACGTCGTGGCCGCCGCCGAGACCCTGGGCACGCTCTGGCTCAGCGCCATCGGCCTCGACAAGTAGGTGACGGGCCCGGCGGCGGTTCGCCGGCATCGAGTGCGCCGCCTTACGTCGTGACGTCGTGGCGGCGTGGCGAGCCAGTGGCGAGTGGACGGTGAGCCGACACCGTTGTCGGCTCGCTGGCTACCTTGGCCGCATGGGCCACATCCGCTACGAGGTCCGCGACCGGGTGGCGACGATCACGATCGATCGGCCCGAGAAGCGCAACGCGATGACCTTCGCGATCCTGGACGAGTTCGAGGACGCCATCCGCCGGGCCGGTTCGGACGACGCTGCCGGCGCGGTGGTGGTGACCGGGGCCGGCGGTGCCTTCTGCGCCGGCACCGACCTGGTCGACCTGGCCGGGAC
>JBOGHK010000074.1:0-74732 GCA_050744325.1 Acidimicrobiales bacterium | reverse complement strand
GGCCCAGACCGCGCCTGCTCCCGCCGAGTCCACGAGCGACGCCACCGATCCGCCGTGGTAGACGGCGCCGTCGTTGGTGAGCTTCTCGTCGAAGGGCAGGCGCATGCGCACGCCGGTCTCCGACCACTCCTCGATCACGAGCCCGAGCCCGCTCATGAAGTTGGTTCGGGTCATGATGTCGCGCATCGCGGCGCGCCGCTGCGCCTGCTCCTCGGGGGTCAGCGCCATGGGTCCTACTCGCGGACGAGCTTCGCGCCCTGGTCGCGCAGCACGTACTTCAGCACCTTCCCGGTGGCGTTGAGCGGGAGCTCGTCGACGAGCTCCACGCGGCGAGGGACCTTGAAGTTCGCCATCTGGTCGCGTGCCCACCGCATGATCTCGTCCGGCGTCGATGCCGCGCCCGGACGGAGGATCACGAACGCCATGCCCACTTCGCCGAGCCGGTCGTCGGGGACGCCCACGACCGCGACCTGGGCGATCTTCTCGTTGCGCAGCAACATGCCCTCGATCTCGGCCGGATAGGCGTTGAACCCGCCGACGATGAACATGTCCTTCTTGCGGTCGGTGATCCGGATGTAGCCCCGGTCGTCCATGGTCCCGACGTCG
The DNA here is from genome assembly GCA_050744325.1 of Acidimicrobiales bacterium. Lineage (GTDB taxonomy): Bacteria > Actinomycetota > Acidimicrobiia > Acidimicrobiales > VFJN01 > DASXTK01. The sequence continues at coordinate 74,126 of JBOGHK010000074.1, read as the reverse complement.
CCGGTGTGCAACCAGCCGTCGGCGTCGATCGCGGCGGCGGTCGGCTCGGGGTCCTCGAAGTAGCCGGACATCACGTTGTAGCCCCGCACCACGATCTCGCCCGGTTCGCCTCGGGACAGCTCCTTGCCGGCGTCGTCGACCACCAGCACCTCGACCCCCGGGATCGCCCGCCCGGAGGTCGTGGAGATGGTCTCGGCATCGTCGGTCGGCCGGCACGAGGTGGCGAACCCGGTGGCCTCGGTCAGCCCGTAGGCCGTCACCACGGTCTCGAAGCCCAGCTCGGTGCGCATCTCGGTGATCAGCGACACCGGGACCGGCGCCGCGCCGGTGACGGCCAGCCGCAGCCGCGGTGGCTCGGCGTCGGGATTCGCCCGCCGCTCGGCGAGCAGCCCCTGGTAGATGGTCGGCGGCCCGGGCAGGCAGGTGATCCGGTGCTCGGCGACCAGGCGCCGGGTCTCGGCCACGTCGAAGGTCGCCTGCGGGTACACCGTGGCTCCGGCGATCAGCGAGGCGACGATCCCGGCCTTGTAGCCGAAGCTGTGGAAGAACGGGTTCACCACCAGGTAGCGGTCGCCCCGGCGAAGCCCGACCAGGTCGGCCCAGTCGGCGAAGGCCCGCAGCGTCTGGCCGTGGGTGGCAACCACGCCCTTCGGTGCGCCCGTGGTGCCCGACGTGAAGATGATGTCACTGGTGGTCTCCGGCCCGAGCCGCTCGACGGTGCGGTCGACCGTCGACTCGTCGACCTCCGATCCCGCGGCGAGGAAGTCCACCCACCGGGTCACGCCGGGCGGGGACTCGCCGCGCAGCACCACGACACCCTCGAGGTGCGGCAGATTGAGCCCCTCGAGCATCGAGACGTAGTCGTTGCCCAGGAACCCGTGGACGGTGACCAGCAGCCGAGCGCGGCTCCGGTCGAGGATGTACGCGGCCTCCGACCCTTTGAACCGGGTGTTCAGCGGGACCACAACCCCGCCGGCGGCGTGGATGCCCAGCAGCGCGACCGGCCACTCCCAGATGTTCGGCGCCCACAGCGCCACCCGGTCGCCCGGCGTGATCCCCGCGGCCGTGAACGCCCGGGCCGACTCGCGTGCCGCGGCCCAGAGCCCGGCGAAGCTCAGGGTGACGTCACCATCCACCAGCGCCCGGGCGTCGCCGTCGCGTTCAGCGGCGCCGCGTGCGAGGTTCGGGATCGTCAGCCACTCGAGGTCCCCCCTGGGCATCTCAGCCTCCTCGGTTCCCTGCCGTCGCCCAGGCCTCGGCCAGGCCGTCGACGGTGGTGACCGTGGCCAGCAGGGAGAGCGTGTTGTCGATCACGGCGTCGGCGTAGTCGGTGGGGATCCCGCACACCGCGTCCCGGGGCAGCACCACCTGGTACCCGAGGTTCACGGCCTCCATGGCCAGGTTGGTGACGGCGATGTTGACCGACACCCCGGCGACCACGATCGTCCGCACGCCGAGGTTGCGGAGGACCGGGTCGAGGTCGGTGCCCGACATCGGGTTGAGCCCGTGGGTGCGGACCAGGACGAGGTCGTCGGGTTCGGTGCCCACGTCGGCCACGACCTCGGTCTCGGCACTCCCGGGGAGGAAGCCGACCGGCGCCTTGCGGACGCCGCCGAAGATCCGGGCGTTGTGGTTCGCTCCCTTGGCGTCGGCCCGGCGGTAGACGGTGCCGTGGACCACCTGGACGCCAGCGGCCCTGGCCAGCTTGACCAGGCGTCCGGTCGCGGCGACGGCTGGACGGGCGGCCTCCGCCAGGGCGGGAAGTGCGCTGCGCTCGCCGACGACCCCGTTCTGCACCTCGGAGGTCACGACAGCGGTGACCGCCGGGTCGACCAGCTCGGCTAGTGCCGGGGTGATGGACGGCATGGCTGGACAATATCTGACGGCGCGTCAGAAAGAAGTAGCTTGTCCGCCGTGGCAAGCGGCTTCGAGACCATCGCCTACGAGGCCGGCGACGACGGCGTCGCGGTCGTGACGCTGAACCGGCCGGACCGCCACAACGCGTTCGACGCCACCATGTGCGACGAGCTGTCGGCCCTCTGGCGCTCGCTCCGCGGCGACGGCTCGGTCCGGTGCGTGGTCGTGACCGGTGCCGGCGACAAGGCCTTCTGTACCGGCATCGACCGTTCGGCCGTCCCGGCCGACGAAACCAGCTACACCTTCGACCCCTTCGACTACGACGACCCGGGCAAACGGCTCGGCCCCAAGAGCAACGAGCTGTGGACGCCGGTGATCGCGGCGGTCAACGGCATGGCCTGTGGCGGCGCCTTCTACCTGCTCGGCGAGGTGGAGTTCGTCGTCGCCGCCGAGCACGCGACGTTCTTCGATCCCCACGTCACCTACGGGATGCCTGCGGTCTACGAGCCGACGCTGATGGCCGGGCGGATGCCGTTCGGCGAGGTCATGCGAATGTCGTTGCTGGGCAACCACGAGCGGGTCTCCGCTCGGCGGGCCGAGGAGATCGGCCTGGTGTCCGAGGTGGTGTCGGGCTCGCGCGACGACCTGCTCGCCGCAGCCCGCTGGTCGGCCGCTGCGATCGCCAGTGCACCCCCGGCGGCGGTGCAGACCACGGTGCGGACCCTGTGGGCGGCCCGCGAGCTGACCCGCCAGCAGGTCCTCGACCTCGGCAACACGTTCCTCAACCTGGGGATGCGCCCGGACGCGCTCGCGGCCGGCCAGGAGGCGTTCAGCGCCGGTCGGCGCATCGAGCCCCGGATCCGATGACCGGCCGGCGTGTCGGGACGGACCCGTGCCCGTCTTTGAAGGCGAACGGCGCCAGAGGGGCCGACGATCCTCAAGGACGCAGCGGGTAGCCGCTGTGCTGGCGGCAACCGCGCGCGAGGCGGGGCGGCGCTTCGGCGACCTGGTGGCGTTCGTCGACCCCGACGGCTGCCCGCTCACCTATCGCGACCTCGACCGGCTGTCCGACGCCGTCGCTGCGGGCTTGGTCCGCAGGGGCGTGGGTGCCGCCGCTGGCGACCGTGTCGTGCTGCGGCTGCCGTCGGACGCGGGCTACGTGCTGGCCTACGTAGCCGCAGCCAAGGTCGGCGCGGTCACGGCGGGAATCAATCCCCGGCTCGCCCTGCCCGAGCAGGACGCGTTGGTCGAGCTCGCCGACCCGGCGATCGTTCTCGGCGACCCGGCCGAGGTCGACGGGCTGCGCCAGGCGGGGTGGGACGACCCTGCGCCTCGTGCCCTGCCCGCCGATCCGCAACGACCGGTGGCCATCGTCTTCACGTCGGGGACCACCGGACGTCCGCGGGGAGCAGCGTTCGCCGAGGCTCAGCTGGCGGCGATCGCCCAGGTGGACACGGGGGGCACCTGGGCCGCCGAGCCCGGGCCGGCGATGCTGGCCTCGACCCAGTTCGCCCACGTCGGCTTCATGACCAAGCTGGCGTGGTACCTCCAGCGAGCCACTCGGACCCACGTCCTCGGCCGCTGGCGTGCCGAGAACGCGCTGCGGACGGTCGCCGAGCAGCAGATGCCGTCGATCGGCGGTGTCGCCCCGCAGGTCGCGCTGATGCTGCGGTCCCCGGAGGTGGATCGTCACGACTGGGCGCACGTCCGCACGCTGGTCATGGGCGGGGCAGCGTCGCCGCCGACGCTGGTGGCCGAGGCGCGCGAGCGGTTCGGCGCGGCGTACTCGATCCGTTACTCGTCCACGGAGTCGGGCGGCTGCGGCACCGGAACGGCGTTCGACGCCGACGACGCCGAGGCCCTCCACACCGTCGGCCGCCCGCGCCCCGGCATCGCCGTCGAGATCCGCGCCGACGACGGGCGCACCCTTGCCAGCACCGCCAGCCTGGCCGGCACCCAGCGCGGCGGCCGGCCCGGCTCGGGCGGCCAGACCGGGCAGCCCAGCAACGCGCCGCACGCCGACGGCGACAACGAGGTGGGTGAGCTGTGGCTGCGGTCGCCGACCCAGATGAGCGGCTACTGGCGTGACCCGGAGGCCACCGCAGCGACGCTGGTCGACGGCTGGTTGCGGACCGGCGACCTCGCCCGCCTGGACGAGCGGGGGAACGTGGTGCTCGCCGGTCGCCGCACCGACATGTTCATCCGCGGCGGCTACAACGTCCATCCCGCCGAGGTCGAGGCGGCGTTGCTGGCCCATCCCCAGGTGGCCGACGTCGCGGTGGTCCCGACTACCGATCCGGTGATGGGTGAGGTCGGCGTGGCGGTGGTCGTCCCGGCTGACCCCGACGTCCCGCCGGACCTCGACCAGGTTCGCGAGTTCCTCGCCCCGAGGCTCGCGAGCTACAAGCTGCCGGAGGCTCTCCGGATCGTGGACGCGCTGCCGCTCACCCCGATGCAGAAGCTCGACCGCCGGGCCCTCATGGCGGACGAGGCCTGACCACCGCACCAGGGCTTGAGTTAACGTGGTTAGCTTCCAGCATGAAAGCTGCTGTCTACGACCACACCGGCGGGCCGGAGGTTCTCCGTTACGACGACGTCCCCGATCCCGCGCTGCGACCGGACGGAGTGGTGATCGAGGTAGGTGCCGTCGGCATCCAAGGCGGCGACCTGCTGCACCGCCAGGGCGGCGAGCTGCCCACGGTCCCCCACATCGTCGGCTACCAGGCCGCGGGCGTGATCCGCGAGGTCGGCAGCGACGTCGACGGCGACCACCTCGCTTCAGGCCAGGCCGTGGTGGCGGTGATGCTGGCGGGCTCGCATGCCGAGCTGGTCAGCGTTCCCGCGCGCAGCGTGTGGGCCGTGCCGCCCGGGCTGTCGGTGCAGCAGGCCGCGGGCATCCCGATCGAGTTCGCCACCGCACATGACTGCCTCTTCGAGTTCGGCCATCTCGCTCCGGGCGAGAGCGTGCTGGTCCAGGCGGGGGCAGGTGGCGTGGGGCTGGCCGCGATCCAGCTGGCCAAGGCCGCGGGGGCGACCGTCCTCGCCACGGCGTCCAGCGACGCCCGCCTCGAACGCCTCCGCGGCTACGGCGTCGACCATCCGATCAACTACGCCACCCACGACGTCGCGGCCGAGACCGTCGCCGTCACCGAAGGCAAGGGCGCCGACCTCGTGGTCGACCCGGTCGGCGGCAAGGTGCTCGAGAGCTCGATCGAAGCCCTTGCCTACCGCGGCCGCATCAGCTGGGTGGGCCGGGCCGGGCGCGACGACGAGAACCCCGACGTGTGGCCTCTCTCCCGCAAGAACGGCTCGCTGACCGGAGTGTTCCTCGGCGCCGAGATGTTCGCCCGGACCGAGCGGCTGCGCCCACTGATCGCGGCACTGATCGAGCAGGTAGCCGGCGGCGAGCTGCAGGTCGTCGTGGATCGCACGTACTCCCTCGCCGAGGCGGCCGACGCCCACCGCTACATCGAGAGCCGCCAGGCCTTCGGACGGGTGCTGCTGATCCCCTAGCAAGCCCGGTTGTGTGTACCGGATATCTCGGAACCGGTAGAGATCCAGTACACAGAACGGATGATCGAACGGCGTATAGATGTCGCGACCCCGGACGGGTCCATGCCGACCTTCATCTTCCACCCCGAGGAGGGCGGGCCCTACCCGGTGGTGCTCTACCTGATGGACGCACCGAGCATCCGGCCGGCCCTTCGCGACATGGCGTCGCGGCTCGCCACTGCCGGTTACTACGTGATGCTGCCGTACCTCTACTACCGGGGCGGGCCGTACCGCGAGTTCGGCGAGAGCGACGAGGACATGCACGCCCGCCGCGACCTCATGGGCACGGTGACCCCGGCCGGCATCGTCGGTGACGCGCCGGCGCTGCTGGCGGTGGCCGCCGACGATCCGCTGGCCGGTGACGGTCCCGTCGGCACGGTCGGGTTCTGCATGAGCGGACGGCTGGTGGTCGCGTTGGCCAAGGCCCTACCCGAGCGGATCGCCGCAGGCGCGTCGATCCACGGCGCCTGGCTGGTCACCGACACCGACGACTCGGGCCACCTCGGGCTCGACGCGGTGCAGGCCGAGCTGTACTTCGGCTGGGCCGACGACGACCCGACGGCACCGGCCAGCGACCTCGCGACCCTCGAGAAGGCGCTGACCGACGCCGGGGTCCGCCATCGCATCGACTTCCTGGAGGGCGCACACCACGGCTACGCCCCGCCCGGCCACGCGAACTACGACCGGGCAGCCTCCGAAACCCACTGGGAACGGGTCCACGACCTGTTCCGCCGCAACCTCTGAGCTGCTCTGGGGCGTCCCAGCCGCTCGGCCGGGTCACCCCGAGGGCTGGACCGCCTCGGCGGGCACGTACCTCGCGGTGTAGGTCGTCGCCGACTCCGGCACCACGATCTCGTGGGTGCGGGACCCGCCGTCCGACCAGCTCGCGAAGACATGGGGCACGCCGCCGACGGTCGCGGTCGCCGGCGCCGTCAGTGTGACCAGGCCGTTGGTGGCGAACGTCCGGGTGAACGGCGCGGCCTGGCTCGTGCTGCCGGCGCTCAACGTCACGCCCGCGGGCTGGGAGGCCATCGTCACGTCGGTGGGCAGGTAGTCGACCCGCCGCGTCGCTGTCGCGGTCCGGCCGTTCCACTCCACCGTCAGCCGCACCTCCGCCGCCGCCGGGTACTCGTGGTCGGGCATCGCGAACGAGCCGGAACGCCGGCCGTCGAGCCGGAACACCCCCGGATGGCGGTGGCAGGCGCTCGGGCAGTGCAGCAGGTCGACCGACCACGACATCGCCTCCGCTGGCAGCAGGTTGCCGTCCGGGTCGGTCCCGAAGCCCCTGAGCCCGATCGCATCGCCCACCGCCGCGAACACCGCGTCGTCCGGCTCCTCGATCAGCGCGACCGGTCCCTGCGGATCGCCCACCGTGACGACGACGACGCCGACCGTCGACGCGCCGGCCCTGTCCGTGACGCGCACGCGCACCACCCGAAGCCCCTGCTCGGTGAATGTGGTCGACGCCGTCGGACCGGTGGCGTCGTCGAAGGCCCCGTCGTCGTCGAGGTCCCAGGCGAACGCCTGGGTGTCGCCGGGATCGGGGTCGCTCGACGCCGAGGCGTCGAGGCTGACGGTCAGTGGCGGGTCGCCCGCGTCGGGGGTGGCCCGGACCACGGCGTCTGGCGGACGGTTGGCGTCCGAGTAGCCGATCCGGACGATCCGCCCGCCGTACAGGTCGACATACCACAGCTCGCCGCTCGGAGCGAAGGACACGTCGACCGGCGTTCCTGCCGGGGTCACGAACGGCGCCAGGGTGTCGGGGTCGGGCAGGCCGCCGACGCCCCGTTCCATGCTCCAGATGCAGCCCCGGCTGGCGTCGGCCAGGAACAGGGCACCGTCGTACGGGTCGGGGTAGGCGCTGTCGCCGGGCGCGAAGGCCACCCCCGACAGCGACGACCCGTTCTCCGTGGTGCAGCGTTCGTCGGGCGTCAACTCGACGCCGTGCGCGTAGCTCCACCACGGATCCCGGTCGGCGCCGGGACCAGCGGCGTAGAGCGCCTCGCACAGTGCCAGGTCGAGCTGGTCGACCGGATCCACCCGCCGGGTGCCCTCGTAGCAGGGCCAGCCGAAGTTGTCGACGACGGCGTCGTCGCCGATGCTGCGATCGATCTCCTCGAACCCTCCGGATCCCACGTCGCCCACCCACAGCTCGCTGGTGCCGGGCCGGACCGTGAAGCGGAAGGGGTTGCGGAACCCGTAGGCCACGATCCGACGGGCGTTGGCGTCGGGCGATCCGGCGAGCGGATTGTCGGGCCGAGCAGCGCCGCTGATCGGATCGACCCGGATGATCGCCCCGTCGAGGCCGGCAGGGTCGGTCGTGGTGCGCAGATCCTGGCTGCGCAACGAGCCGCCCTGAGCCGTGGGCGGCGTCTGCTGGCCACCGACGCCAGCGGGCGGATCGCCACACGGGTTGGGTGGATCGCCCCGTTGGCCGTAGTCCCAGAAGCTGTAGCTGGCGCCGTCTCCGCCACCGGCGTACAGGGCGCCGTCAGCGCCGAAGGCGATCGTGCCGATCGAGTGGCCCGGATACTGCTGGCACCAGTCGTGGACCAGCACCTGGTGCTGACCGGTCCAGCGCCCGTCAGGCGCGAGTGGCAGACGTCCGAGCCGGGCGGTCACCACGCAGCCGTCGGTGTTGGCGCCCGGCGGGTCGGGGCAGTTGTCGGCGTCGCTGTCCGCTGTGCCCCAGTAGGGGGCGGTCTCGCCGGGCGGGGCGTCGTAGGTGTAGAGCACGTAGACCGCCCGGTTCGTGGCGAAGTTCGGTGGCACGGCAACGTCGAGCAGGCCCCGGTCCCAGCTGTTGTGGACGTCGGTGCGCAGGTCAGCGAACACCGACGGGGTGTCGTCGAGGGCGCCGTCGAAGACCTTGACGACACCGCGCTTTTCGGCCACGAAGATCCGGCCGTCGGGCGCGAACGCCAGCGCGGTCGGCAGGTCGAGACGCTCGAAGACCACGTACTCGTGGAAGCCATCGGGCACGTTGCTCTCGCAGCCGACCGCGCCTACCAGAAGCGCAAGAGCCGTGGCCGCCCAGGCCACCCGCCGCCGCACGTGGAGTGAGGTTAGTTGTGGCTAGTGGCTCGAACCGAGGATCGAGACGAAGCTGACCATCTCGCCTGGATAGCCGCCGAGGTTGTGGGTGAGAGCCAGGTTCCGGTCGGCGTCGATCGTCGCGACGCGGCGGTCGACCGGGGCCTCACCGCGCAGCTGCAGCCAGGCCTCGTAGATCATGCGCAGGCCGCTGGCGCCGACCGGGTGGCCGAACGACTTGAGCCCGCCGTCCGGGTTGACCGGCAGCTCGCCGTCGAGGTCGAAGGTCCCGTCGAGCACCGCCTTCCAGGCCGTCCCGCGGTCGCAGAAGCCGAGATCCTCCATCAGGACCAGCTCGGTCGGTGTGAAGCAGTCGTGTACCTCGGCCATCGCGAGCTGCGCCCGCGGGTCGGTGATCCCCGCTTGGCGGTAGGCGTCCTCGGCGCAGATCACGACCTCGGGGAACGTCGTGTAGTCGTAGCCCGGGTCGGTCGAACCCGACCCGTTGCCCGCCACCAAGGACAGGGCCTTGATCAACAGCGGCCGGTCCGTGTAACGCTCGGCGTCTTCCGCCCGGACGACGATCGCCGCGGCGGCGCCGTCGGCCACCCCCGCGCAATCGAAGACCGACAGGCCACCGGCGACCGGAGCCATCGCGCAGATCTGGTCGACCGAGACCTCGCGCCGGAACTGGGCCTTCGGGTTGCGGGCACCGTTGTGGTGGTTCTTCGAGGCGATCCGGGCCAGCGCCCGACGCAGCTCCTGCGCATCGACGCCGTAGCGCTCGGCATAGGCCGGCGCCACCAGCGAGAACATCGCCGCTGCGGTGAGCGTGCGGTTGGTGCCGTCCGTGGGGATCGGGAAGGCGTTCAGGCCCTGGTAGCCCGAGTCCTTCACCTTCTCGACGCCGACCGCCATCGCCACGTCGTACGCGCCGGACGCCACCGCGTACACCGCCTGGCGCAACGCCTCCGAGCCGGTGGCGCACATGTTCTCGACCCGGGTCACCGGCTTGCCGTCGAGCCCCAACGGCTTGGCCAGCACCATGCCGCTCATGCCGGACTGAGCCGTACCCAGCCAGTAGGCGTCGACGTCCTCGGCGGTGACGCCCGCCGAGGCGAACGCCTCGCCCGTGGCGTCGAGCAGCAGCTCGTCGACGCCCTTGTCCCAGTGCTCGCCGAAGCGAGTGCAGCCCATGGCCACGATCGCCACCCGGTCGCGGATGCCGTGCGAACCCATCAGGTGCCATCCTCCGACGAACCGGCCCCTGAAGCTGGGTCCGGGGACCCATCGGGGGCGAGCTCGGCTGTGACTCGTGCCGGGCTGATCGGTCGGGCCTTCCAGAAGTAGTTGTGGATGCCGTCGGCGGTGAACAGCCGGCGGAAGGTCATCTCGACTCGGTCGCCGATCTGGACGGTCGTGGGATCGACGTCGGTGAGCTCGACCGGCAGGCGTCCGCCACCGTCGAAGTCGACCACCGCGAACAACACCGGCGGCGACGGCGAGTAGGCCATGCGGTCGACGGTGAACGTGGCGATGGTGCCGGTGGCGTCGGCCATCGGGCGGTCGTGCGCGTCCAGCGGGGACGGCGGCAGGTGCACGGTGCCGTCGGTGGCCTCGGAGCCGAGCAAGCCGAACTTCCAGCTCGCCGACCGGCCCGCGGCCGAGGCCGACGGGCGGGCGGGCTCAGGCCGGCGCGGCGGCTCGACCGGCAGGATCCCCCGCCAGGCCAGGTACCGGCCGTAACTCACCGGCCCACCTCCCGCCACCTGCGCCGCGACCGACGATCGGCACGTCCTGCTCCCCTCAGCACGACTCGCCCTCCCTGGGCCACCCGCGTCGACGGCTGCATCGCCGGCAATGCCGGTCGCACCAGCGGCACCCGCGTCGACCACGGTGTCGGCGGCACCCACGTCCACCGCACCAGGCGCACCCACGTCCACCGCACCAGCGGCACCCGCGTCGACCACGGTGTCGGCGGTGACGCCGTGGCGGCGCCAGCCGGTGAGCGCGTCGGTCGTGCGCAGTAGGACGACGTCGGCGCCGTCGGCCAAGGTCACCAGCGCGACGAGCGCGCCAGGCTCGACGCCGTCCAGAGTCGCCGCGAGCGCCAGGAACGGGTGGGCTGCACCGGTGAAGCCGACCGTCGCGTCGAGCTCCACCGGCCCGTTCCGACCTTCGCCGCCGATGTCGGTCGACCGATGGCCGTCTCCCTCACCGGGCTGTGTGCGGCGAGCGGGTCGGATGCTCGGGACGACCGAACGCCGGAACGAGCTCGCGGCCCGAGCGTGGGAGCTCACGACCACGAGATGGTCGACGTCCCCGGGGGCCACGCCTCCAGCCGCGAGCGCCTCCCTCCAGGCTCGTTCGCCGGCTTCGACGTAGCGGCCTTCGCCGAAGCGTTCCTCCCAGACCTTCGAGCGCAGGTCGCCAGGGGCCCGCCAGCGATCGAGGAACTCGGCGGTCGCGCTCCCCCAGCCCACCACCTCGGCGAGCAGCGGGGCGGGTTCGCCGCTGCCGGCCCCCTCGCCCTCGGCGTCCCCGTGCGCCCGGATCCCACCGGCGCCGTCGGCATCGAGCCCACCCGCGCCGACGTCACCGGCCCCGTCGGCATCGAGCCCAGCGGCGCCGACCCCGCCGGGGCCGACCAGCAGGGCGGCAGCGCCGTCGCCGCCTGCGGCTTCGTCGGTGCTCCCCGGCAGACCCGTGCGTACATCCGAAGCCACCACCAGCGCTGGCCCGATGCCCGCCCGCCAGGGTCCGCGGCCCCGTGGCGATTGCCCGACCGCCGGGGGGTCCACCAGGCCCGGCGGCGTCCCGGGCCCGGCCGCGCCAAGTCCCGCCCGCAGGGCTCCCATCGCGGAGCGGACGGCGCCGTTGACGTCGAACGCCGGCACCCCCGCGTCCAAACCCAAGGCCGCATGGATCGCCGTCGCGTTGGTCTTGTCGACGTACGCCGGGCTCGTCGTGGCGAACCACAGCGACCCGACCTTCTGGTCGCGCTCCGTGCGGGATGACGGCGTGAGCGCGACCAGAACGGCTCGGGCGGCCTCGACGGCCATGGTGGTGGTGTCCTCGTCGTAGGAGGCCACCGTCCGGGTGCCTGTGCCTCCTCCGGACCCGGCCACCGCGGCGATCTCCGACCGGTCGAGCCGATGGAACGGCAGATATGCGCCGTAGGCCAGGATGCCGCTCCCCGAGAGAGTCATCGAGTCCAGCGTACGGGCGAATCTGACGGGGCGTCACATTTCCCCGGAGCCGCTTGGCGTCTGCCGCTCACGCCCTGCCGGGTAGGGTTGTCGGGTGACGCCAGCGCCGACGTCCGTCATCTGGGAACTCGAGGGCGGGGCACCCTTGCGAGGCTCGATCAGGGCCCAAGGTGCCAAGAACGCCGTCACCAAGCAGCTGGTCGCCAGCCTGCTCACCAGCGACAGCTGCACACTTCACAACGTGCCGCAGATCGCCGAGGTCGACGCCGTCCTCAGCATCCTGGGCGAGCTCGGGGCGCAGTTCCAGCGCGACGGAACCAGCATCGAGATCGCCACCCCGCAGATCACAGGCGAGGTCTCCGAGCGCTACTCGGGCCTCAACCGCATCCCGATCCTGCTGCTCGGTCCGCTGCTCAACCGGGTGGGCGAGGCGGTCGTCCCCATGGTCGGCGGCTGCCAGATCGGCAAGCGCCCGATCGACTTCCACGTCGCCGGCCTCGAGGCCATGGGTGCCGAGATCGAGATGGAGGGCTCGACGATGGTGGCCAAGGCCAAGCGCCTGGTCGGGTGCCGGCACCGCCTGCCCTATCCGTCGGTCGGCGCCACCGAGAACCTGATACTCGCCGCCGTCGGCGCCAAGGGCACGACGGTGATCGAGAACGCGGCGATCGAGCCCGAGATCATCGACCTGCTGCTGCTCATCCAGAAGATGGGTGCCCACGCTGTCGTCGAGGTCGACCGGCGCATCCTGATCGAGGGTGTCGACCGGCTGGCCGGCACCGTCCACCACATCATCGAAGACCGCATCGAGATCGCCTCCTACGCCGCGGCGGCCGCGGCGACCGGCGGCAACATCGAGGTCGTGGGGGCCAACCAGGTCCACCTCATGAGCTTCCTGAACTTCCTGCGCCGCATCGGCGGGCAGTTCACGGTCACCGACCAGGGCATGCGGTTCTGGGGCCACGCCGCCAAGCTGCGCCCCTGGCACCTCGAGACCGACGTGCATCCCGGGTTCATGACCGACTGGCAGCAGCCGGCGGTCGTGGTGCTCACCCAGGCCGAGGGCGTCTCGGTGGTCCACGAGACCGTCTACGAGAACCGCTTCGGCTACAGCGAGATGTTGCGGGCGATGGGCGCCCGGATCGAGCTGTCCAACCAGTGCCTGGGCGGACGCACCTGTCGGTTCGTCGACCAGGACTTCCCGCACTCGGCGGTGATCTCCGGCCCGACCCAGCTGCTGGGCACCGATCTCGCCATCCCCGACCTGCGCGCCGGCTTCGCCTACGTGCTCGCCGGGCTGCTGGCGCAGGGACGGACGCGGCTGCACAACGTCTGGTACCTCGAGCGCGGCTACGAAGACATCCCCGGCAAGCTCGGCCAGCTCGGCATCGACGTCGATGTGTCGTCGTCGAAGGAAACCTTCGACGACGAGTCTTGAGGCGCCGCCCTTCGGCGGCACTCACTGCCTGTCGATCGACCGGCGGAGCCGGCTCGAGCGACGGCGGGGGCTCCGGCGGAGCCTCTGCCCCCCGCACCCCCCGCCACTGCCTCACTCGTGCGCGACTTGCGCCTCGCGGTGGGGTCCTACTGGCGGGTTTTGACTTGCTCTGCGTAATCTGACGGGGCGTCAGGTTTTGTTGGGTGGAGGGTAGGCCTTCTATGGACTTCGAGTTCTCCGAGGACCAGCAGCGGTTTCTCGCCGAGGTCGAGCAGTTCCTCGACGACCACGCCGACCCCGCGGTGATGGACCCGTCCCGCGAGAACATGGCCCAGATCTGCGACACCCCCGAACGGCGGGCCTTCATGGCCGAGCTCGGCGCTCAGGGATGGCTGGGCATGACCTGGCCCAAGGAGTACGGCGGCCAGGAAGGCGACGGGGTCTACGAGTACCTGCTCAACGAGTCCCTCGCCCGTCGGGGTGCGCCGCAGATCGGCAAGGGAATCGGCATCATCGGCAAGACCCTGATCCGCCACGGCTCGGACAAGCTCAAGGCCGAGTTCCTGCCCAAGATCCTGCGCAACGAGGTGGAGTTCGCTGTCGGCTACTCCGAGCCCAACGCCGGTTCCGACGCCGCGTCGATGCAACTCAAGGCGACCCGCGACGGCGAGGGCTGGGTGCTCAACGGCCAGAAGACCTGGACCACGTCCGCGCACTTCGCCGAGTGGTACTGGGTCGGCGCGCGCACCGATCCCGACGCCCCCAAGCACCACGGGATCACCCTGTTCCTGGTGCCGATGGACCACCCGGGCCTGACCATCGTGCCGATCTGGACCATGGGCGACGAGCGCACCAACGAGGTGTTCTTCGACGACGTGTTCGTCCACGACGACTACGTGGTCGGCGCACTGAACCGCGGCTTCCAGTACATCGCGCAGGCGCTCGACCTCGAGCGGTTCACGATGTTCACCTCGTCCCAGATCGACGCCCGGCTGCAGATCCTGGTCGACCACGTCCGCACGGCCCAGCGCGACGGTGCGCCACTGCGGGACGACCCGGTGGTCCGCCAGCGCATCGCCCAGCTGGTCACCCACGGCGAGGTCGGTCGGCTGTTGGGGTTGCGGTTCGTCCACGAATCGCTCGCCGGCGGCGACCCGCCCCGCAGCGAGGCGTCGGAGTACAAGCTGTGGGCCACCGAGCACTCACGACGGGTCGCCGACGCGTCGATGGACGTCGGCGGGCCCGGCTGCCAGCTGCGGGTAGGCACCGAGGACGCGCCGATGGGCGGGCGAGCCGAGTCGACCTACCGCTACACGGTCATCGACACGATCGGCGGCGGCACGTCGGAGGTGCAGAAGAACATCATCGCCACCCGCAAGCTCGGCCTCCCCAAGAACTTCTGATGGGCACGTTCTGCGGACCTGGACACCAGCGACCCGCGGACGTCGGGTGGCCCTGATGGGCATGCTCTCGGGCGTCCGGGTGCTGGACCTGTCGGCCGTGGGACCGGCGACCCGCTGCACCCGGGTGCTCGCGGACTATGGGGCCGACGTCGTGAAGGTCCTGGCCCCCCGGGCGACAGGGCACCAGCTGGCCTTCCATGCGTACAGCGGGCACCGGGGCATGCGGCGGGCCACGATCGACCTGCGATCCCCCGCCGGTCACGCCGCTTTCCTCCGGCTGGCCGAGACGGCGGACGTGGTGGTGGAGAGCTTCCGCCCAGGCGTGGCCGGTCGGCTCGGCGTGGACTTCGCCGCGGTCCGGGCGGTCAACCCGCCGGTCGTCTACTGCTCGACCAGCGGCTACGGCCAGGAGGGCCCCTACGCGGCACGGGCTGGCCACGACCTGAACTACCTGGCGATCGGCGGGTTCCTCCACACCTCCGGACGCGACGTCGACGGCGCCCCGACGTTGCCGGGGGCCACGGTCGCCGACATCGCCGCCGGCGGTCTGCATGCCGCGGCCGCGATCCTGGCCGCGCTGTTCGACCGGGAACGATCCGGCGAGGGCCGCTACCTCGACGTCGCCGTGACCGACGGGGTGGCGTGGATGCTGGCGCTGTACGTCGACGAGTACCTGGCCACGGGTGAGCTGCCCGGGCCGGGACACAACATCCTCACCGGGCGGTATGCCTGCTACGGCATCTACCCGACCCGCGACCGGCAGTGGTTGGCGGTCGCCGCGATCGAACCGGCCTTCTGGGCCAACCTGTGCCGGGCGATCGGGCTCGACCACTGGATCGAGCGCCAGATGGACGACGACGCCCAGGACGCCATCCGCGCCGACCTGCGAGCGGTGTTTGTCACCCAGGAGCGCGACCAGTGGGTCACCGAGCTGGCCGACGCCGATACCTGCGTGGCACCGGTCAACGACGTCGCCGAAGTCGTGGACGATCCTCAGTTCGCGGCGCGGGGCGCGGTGATCGAGGCGAAGCACCCTGCGCGCGGCAGCTTCCGCCAGCTCGGCCCGGTCCTGGCGGGCAGCACGCTGCCGGCACCTGGGAGCCACGGGGTCGTCGAGCTGTCCGACCCGGCGGCCACCGCCACCGACCTCCTGCTGGCCGAGGTGGGCTACTCGTCCCAGGAGATCGCAGCCCTTCGAGCCGACGGGGTGGTCGCGTGACCCGAGGCGATGGCGAACGTGCCGGCAAGGCCGAGGCGATAGCGAACGGAAACCGTGCGCTATCACCTCGCCCGCCCGGCACCGTGCGCTATCGCCTCGGGCTGGACCGACGGGAGGGTGCAAGGGCGTGAGCATTCCGGCCGACGTCGGGCGCTGGATCGGGCAGGAACGCCACGGTCAGACCGCCAACTTCCCCGTCGAGCGCGGCTACCTGTGGACCTTGCTGGCGTCGGTCGAGAACGGCAACCCCCTGTTCTGGGACGACGAGGTGGCCGCCGAGCTGACCGACGGGCCGATCGCTCCGCCGACCACGTTGTCGCTGTGGTTCCGGCCCCACTTCTGGGAGCCCGGCCAAGGCGAGCCTCGCAATCCGCTGCCGACCCACTTCGAGCTCAAGGACCGGCTAGGCCTGCCCGAGGCGGTGATGACCGACAGCGTGACCGTGTTCCACGATCCGGTGCGGCCGGGCGACGTCATCAGCACGTCCGAGGTCCTGCGCTCGGTCAGCGACCCGAAGACCACCAAGCTCGGCACCGGCCGGTTCTGGGTCATCGACGTGGACTACCGCAACCAGCACGGCGACCTCGTCGGCACCGAGATCTTCACCGGCTTCGGCTACCGCCGGGAGGCGACCGCGGCCTCGGACGCACCAGCGACGACGATCCCGCCAGCCGCAACGCCAGCCAGAGAGACGGCGGCGGCCACAGATCCGCCGTCAGCGGTGAGTGCCGCGGATGCATCCGGGCCGAGCTTCACTGTCGAGGCGACCGCGGGCAGGGCTCCCGGCGAGCGGGGCCCGGCAGTTCTCCTGCCGCAGGTTCAGCCCGGCCACACCCTGCCGGCGCTGCGGCACGAGGTGACCGCGACCACGGTCGTGCTCGGAGCGTTGGCCACCCGTGACTGGCGGCCCATGCACCACGACATGGACTTCGCGGTCAACCGCAACGGCACCGCCGACATCTTCCTCAACACCCCCAACCAGCAGGCCTGGTTCGAGCGCTACCTGACCGACTGGACCGGCCCCCGAGGGCGGATCGGGCGCTTGCGGTTCCGGATGCGCGACTCGATCTTCCCGCGCGACGCGATGACCTTCACCGGCGCGGTCGACGGGGTCGGCGTCGACGACACCGGCTGCGGATGGGCCGACGTGACCATCGAGCTCCACGCCGCGGGCCGGGGCCCGCGACGCCGCTGCACCACCTGCACCGCCCGGCTGGCGCTACCCACCGCGCCCGACGACAACCCGTGGCGCCGACGGGGCGACCAGTGGCGTCCCTGACCATGCGGACCTGCCCGCGCTCGGTCCCGGATGGCGCGGTCGAGGCGGGCGGAACGAGGAGGAGCGACCTTGCTTGATCTCACCTTCAGCCAGGAGCAGGACATGCTCCGCGAGGTCGTACGAGGGCTGTGCGCGGAGCACAGCCCGCTCACCGTGGTGCGCGAGATGGAGGACGACCCGGGCGGCTACCCGGCCGACCTGTGGAAGAAGCTCGCCGACCTCGACCTCCTCGGCCTGTTGGTGCCCGAGGCCTTCGGGGGCGTGGCCATGACCGCCCTCGACGGGGTGGTGCTCTACGAGGAGCTGGGGCGGGCGCTCGCGCCGACCCCCCACCTCGTCTCCAGCGTGATCAGCGCCCGCCTGCTGGCCGCCGGTGCGACCGAGGCCCAGAAGCAGGAGTGGCTGCCCCGGCTGGTCGCCGGCGATGCGATCCTCACCCCGGCGTGGCTCGAGCCCGACAGCGGCTTCGGCCCCCTCGGCATCCAGGCCCGTGCCGTCCCCGACCGTGCCGGCGGCTACGACTTGTCGGGCACCAAGCGCCACGTGGCGTTCGCGTCGAGCGCGGCCCGCTTGGTGGTGCTGGCCCGCACGGGCGACCAGCCGACCGACATCGGGGTGTTCCTGGTCGACCCCGCTGCCTCGGGCGTGACCCTGACCCAGCAGCACTCGGTCGCGTCGGACACCCAGTACCGCGTCGACCTCGACCACGTCCCGGTCGCCTCGGCCGGCGTCGTCGGCGCCGCCGGCTCGGGCTGGGTCGCCTGGGAGACGACGCGTGACGACGCGCTGATCCTGCTCGCGGCCTGGATCGTCGGCGCGGCCACCTACGCCCAGGAGATCACCGTCCAGTACGCGAAGGACCGCGAGCAGTTCGGCAAGCCCCTCGGCGCCTTCCAGGCCATCGCCCACTACCTGGCCGACCGCCAGACCGAGCTCGACGGCGCCAGGACGCTGGTCCACGAGGCGGCGTGGGCACGGTCCATGGGCCGCTCGGTGGCGCGGCTGGCGCCGATGGCCAAGCTGTTCGCGGGCCAGATGTTCCGGGACCTGACCGCGACCGCCCAGCAGATCTTCGGCGGTGTGGGGTTCAC
Source organism: Acidimicrobiales bacterium (assembly GCA_050744325.1). Taxonomy (GTDB): domain Bacteria; phylum Actinomycetota; class Acidimicrobiia; order Acidimicrobiales; family VFJN01; genus DASXTK01. The sequence continues at coordinate 56,045 of JBOGHK010000074.1, read as the reverse complement.
GCTGGAGTACGACATCCAGCTGTACTTCCGCCGGGCGAAGGCGGTGCAGATCGGGTGGTGGAACGACCGCTACCTGGAGGAACTCATCGCCGCCGACGTACTCGACGGGTGATCTAGGCGCCGCGTCGCTCAGGCGTCCGCCGGCTCGTTCTCGGCCGGGACCGGCGGCTTGTAGGCCGCCGCCAGCAGCGCGGCTGCCACCGCGACCCCACCGATCAAGCTGACCGCGAAGCCGAGCCCGCCGTTGAGGTCGATGCCGAGGGCGTTGTCGAGGCTCCAGCGCCCAGGGCCGAGCATGGCCAGGGTCACGCCGACCGCGCCGAGCACCAGGTTGTATTCCCAGCCGTTGCCGACCACGAGCAGGCCGTGACCGCGATGCACCGTCCAGAAGGCGACGGTCATCAGCCCGACGATGCCCAGTCCCGCGAACGTGGTCATCAAGCCGAGCGTGAAGCAGGCACCGGTGAGCAGCTCGCCCCCGGCGGCCATTCGGGCGTGGACGTCGCCGGGCCGCATGCCGATCGAGTTGAACCAACCTGCGGTGCCGGCCAACCGACCACCCCGGAAGATCTTCGCGTAGCCGTGGAATGCGATCGTCGGGCCGACCACCAGTCGCAGCAGCAGGATCGCCACGTTGAAGTCGTCAGCGGTAGGCGCGTAGTCCATCGCCGGCCCACCCTACTGGCGAGCCGTGCCCTGGTCGGAACCATCGCTCCTCGTGCAGGGCCGTTGGGCCGGGCGGTACTCCTCCTCGCAGCAGTCGCAGACCAGCGGCCCCTCGTAGACGATGACGTTCTGGCCGTCGGGTGGGACGTCGACGTAGCTCTTGCGCGTCGCCTCGACGCAGTCCCGGCAGGTCACGGTCATGAACCGCCCGTGGTCGTCCCAGCGGACGCCGAGCGCGTCGGGGAATGGCTCCAGCCCGTAGCGCAGGATCTCGTCGTTGGTGATCATGAACCGCCGTGGCATCCCGCATCGGGACCAGATGATGCGGTTGATGTCGCTGACCGAGAAGTGCGCGTCGACCATGTCGTCGATCGCGCCGTCGATCTCGGTGCTCGACTCCTGGCAGAGCTGGCTCGCAAGGTCGAGCCGCAGCTGGATCGCCGGAGGCAGGCGGATCTCGACGTCGAGCTCGATGTCGGCGGGGTGCGTGCCGATGTAGCTCCAGATGAGCTTGCGGACCCGGGGCTCGAGGTCGGACAGGTCGCGGGCGTGCACGCCCGCCGGCCCGCCGACGCCGTGGACGCGGACTCGCCAGCCATGGCCGTCCCGCTCGGCGATCACTCGGTAGGGCTTCGGCGGAGGAGAGTCTCGGTTCCGGCGCTGCTGTGCTTTCACGTCCGGAGGATCCGCGATGATCGAGGGACGAGTCAGGACGTCTCCAGGATGTCTTGTGACGTCTCGGAGTAGTTTCGAGAGCTCGCTTCGTGAGATGGCAGTTCGAGAGGTGGCGGAGGCGTGAATGGCGAACTATCGGCTGCGTGAGGCGCTACAGGCCGCGGGCATGACCCCCGAGACGGTCGCCGTCGACCTCGACGTCGACCCCAAGACCGTCGAGCGCTGGGTCACCCAGAACCGGGTTCCCTATCCACGGCACCGTGCCCGCCTGGCTGCGAGCCTCGGCGCCTCGGAGGAGCACCTGTGGCCGAATGTCACCCTCGAACAGGAGCAGGACGAGGAGGACGAAGTCGAGGAAGCGGTGGCCGTCGAACTGGCCAACGTCTACCCCCACCGGTCGTCGGTGCCACCCGAGCTGTGGCGCCGGCTGCTGGGTCGGGCGACGCAGCGGATCTCGGTGCTGGCGTACGCCGGCTTGTTCCTGTACGAGCAGCAGCCGCAGATCGTGAAGGTCCTGCGCCACAAGGCCGAGGCCGGCGTCCAGGTCCGGCTGTTGCTGGGCGATCCGACGAGCATGGCTGCCAGGGCACGCGACGAGGAGAGCGGCGGAGCCGACGACCTTATGGGCAAGATGCGCCGCGCCCAGGCCCACTTCCGTCCGCTGGCGACCCATAGCGGCATCACGATCCGCCTGCACCGCACGACGCTCTACAACTCGATCTACCGGTTCGACGACGAGATGCTGGTGCACTCACACCTCTACGGGCTGCCGGCCGCGCATGCGCCGGTGGTCCACCTGCGCCAGGTGCCGTTCGGTGAGTTGTTCGAGCTGTACCTGAGGAGTTTCGAGCACATCTGGCAGGACGCCGAGCTCGCCGACGTCGTCTGACGGAGTGTCAGGTTCGGGGTAGCTTCCTGGGTCATGGCACACGCCTCGGAGCACCAGGAGGAGCGGCCACTCGACGACCAGCTGAGCGCACGGCTGGAGGGCGGCGTGCTGTGGCTCACCCTCAACCGGCCCGAGGCCGCGAACGCCGTGACCCCCGACCAGCGCAACCGGCTCATCGACCTGCTCGCCGAGGCAAGCGAACGGGTCGACGTGCGCGTGGTGGTGGTGCGGGGGACGGGCAAGCACTTCTGCACCGGTGCCGACCTCCGGGCCGGTGGTCGGGTCCGCGGACCCAGGAGCGCCGGGGCCGGTGGCATCGGCCAGGACACCGGCGGCGACAGCGCCGAGGCCAGCGGGGGTGCCGGCGGGGCCGACGCGAGCGAGGCTCCGCCGGAGCGGGTGCTCGGCGACGTCGCCCGGCTGATCCGCCTGGGCGCGCAGCGCCTGATCGCCGCGGTCCTCGACTGTGAGAAGCCCGTCGTCGCGGCGGTCAACGGGACGGCAGCGGGGCTGGGCGCACATCTCGCACTGGCGTGCGACCTCGTGGTGGCGAGCGAGAACGCCCGGTTCATCGAGGTCTTCGTGCGCCGGGGTCTGGTTCCCGACGCCGGCGGCGCCTGGATCCTCCCCCGCCTGGTGGGATTGCAGCGGGCCAAGGAGCTGATGTTCTTCGGTGACGACGTGTCGGCCGCCCGGGCCGAGCAGCTCGGCCTGGTCAACCGGGTCGTCCCGGCCGAGGGATTGGACGCGGCAGTCACCGAGTGGGCCGACCGGCTCGCCCAGGCGCCGACCGCCTCCATCGGCCTCGCCAAGCGGCTCGTCAACCGCTCGCTGGACGTCGACCGGGCGACCGCGTTCGACGAGGAAGCCCTCGCCCAGGAGCTGAACATGGCGACCCACGACGCGAGCGAGGGCGTCCGGGCCTTCGTCGACCGCCGCCCGCCCGACTTCCGAGGCTGGTGATCCTCGCTCCCGAGGGCGATGGTGGTCGCGAAGACCAGCACGAGGTCCTGGTGGTCGCATACGACCACCATCGCCTCAAGTTGCCCGGCGCCACCGCCGTTGGCTCGGCTGCCCCGGCGCACCGCTCCGACAGGTAGGTTCGCCGACATGCAGCGTCGAGGAGGACTCACGCTCGCCGCCGCCGGGATGCTGGGCCTCGCCGTCGGCCTTGCGCTGGCTCGCCGCCGGAGCACCCGGTCGCCGATCACCGTCCTGTCGCGCACCGAGCGGGTCCGCGAGATGGCGCGCATCGGCGGGCGCGCGGGTGCCATGGCGGCGCGCCACCGGGCGCGGCGGGCCTTCGCCTCGGCCGGACGCCGGGCCGAGCTGGACGCCGAGTTCGAGCTGCGTACGGCCGAGCAGGTCGCCGACGCGCTGGGGCACATGAAGGGCGCCCTGATGAAGATCGGGCAGATGGCGTCGTACCTCGACACCGGTATGGCCGAACCGGTCCGGGCTGCGCTCGCCGACCTGCAGCAGGATGCGCCGCCTATGGCCGCCGAGCTGGCGGCGCAGGTGGTCGACGACGAGCTGGGAGCGCCCCCCGATCAGCTGTTCCTCGAGTGGGACCCGGTCCCCATCGCGTCCGCCTCGATCGGTCAGGTCCACCGGGCGATCACCCGCGACGGCCTGGCGGTCGCGGTCAAGGTCCAGTATCCGGGCGTCGACGAGGCCATCCGCTCCGACCTGGCCAACGCCGGCCTGCTGTTCGGCGCCCTGGGGATGATGTTCCCCGGCTTGGAGCCCGGCCCTCTGGTGGACGAGATCCGCTACCGGGTGAGCGAGGAGCTGGACTACAAGCTGGAAGCCACCAACCAACAGTTGTTCGCGGCCTACTACCGGGATCATCCGTTCATCAAGATCCCCGACGTCGTGCCCGATCTGTCGAGCTCGCGGGTGCTCACATCCATGCTGGCCACTGGCGCCCGGTTCGAGGAGCTCACGACCTGGAGCCAGGACGAGCGCAACCTTGCGGCCGAGGCGATCTACCGCTTCGTGTTCCGCAGCTTGTACCGGCTCCACGCGTTCAACGGCGACCCGCACCCGGGCAACTACATCTTCCGGCCCGGAGGACAGGTGACCTTCCTCGACTTCGGCCTGGTCAAGCAGTTCACCGCCTACGACGTCGACCTGTTCGGCCGGATGATCCAGGCGATGGTCTTGGACAACGACCTCCCCGCATACCGGGGCCTGATCGAGGAAGCGGGGCTGCTGAAGCCCGGCCACGGGTTCAGCGACGCCGAGATCAAGGACTACTTCGGCCACTTCTACAACTTCGTCTTCGACGATGCCGAGGTGACGATCACCCCCGAGTGGTCGCGCGAGACGGTGCAACGGTTCTTCAACCCTGGCGGCCCCTACGGTCCGATCGCGAAGGCGGCGAACCTGCCGCCGAACTTCGTGATCATCCAGCGCATCAACCTCGGGTTGATGGCGGTGCTCGGCGACCTTCGGGCCCGGGCGAACTTCCGCCGCATCGCCGAGGAGCTATGGCCATGGATCGACGGTCCGCCGGCAACCGCGCTCGGCGAGGCCGAGGCCGCCTGGCTCGCGACCCGCCGTTAGCGGGCTGCCGTTCGTCGACCAGATCGGTCGTGCGCTCGCGCGACCATCCATGCCGCACCGTCGATCGCCATGCGGTCCATGATCCCAGCGGGTCGACCCGCCAGACCATCCGCGGCCGACCGGCGGCGGATTCCTACGATCGGAACGTGTTGGCGGACCTGCTCGCGCACCCAGGTCGACTGGGTGAACCGGCCACTGGGGCCGTCCTCGACGAGGCCGCCGGCCTGCTCGACGATGCCGCCACGTTGGCAGTGCGCGACGGTGGCTGGTCGTGTGACGACCCGCTGCGACTCTCGAAGGGGCCGGTGGGCTGGTTGCTGCGGTGCCCACGCCGCGCCGTCGCGGGCGCCGCGACCCAGCGCACCGGGGCCGACCGGCACAGCCTGGCGATCGGGCTGATCGTCGACGCCGGTGCGAAGCTGGCGACGCTCACCGGCCGGGCCGCACCCGTGACCGTCGACGCCGCGCTCGAGTTCCTCGCCGCGAGCGGTGATCCCACCGTCGACGACTACATCGAGGACGCCGGGCCCGAGGCCGCCAGCGAGCTGCGGGCCGAAGCCAGCGAACCACTCGATCGGCTGGCCCATGCATGGCCGCTGATCGACCCCAGCTGGTGGCCCCGGGTCGAGGAACCCGTGCGCGTGCGGCTAGCGGACGGGGCCGTGACGCTCGGCGGCCGCCTCGACATGTTGCTCGGCGGGCCACCGACCCAGCACCCCGGCCTGGTCGTCGAGGTCAAGTCCGGGCGCTGGCAAGACACGGCCCGGGCCGACGCTCACTTCTACGGCCTGCTGCTGGGGTTGCGCGACAGTGTCGCGCCGGCCGCGGTAGTCACCGTCGCCGCCGGCGACGCCAGCGGCCATGACCGGCCGGGTCGATCGCGCACGACCCCGCTGACCGCCCAGGTCGAGCCGATCCGGCCCGTGGTGCTGCGCCACACCGCCGAGCGGGTCGCCGTCGCGCTCGGTACCGCCGCGCGCCTGGCGGCAGGCGAGCCCCCCGCCGCCCATCCGGGAAGCCACTGCGTCCACTGCCCACTCCGGGCCACCTGTCCCGAGGCGATGGCGGCCGCATGACCAAGGCCGCCACGACGCTCGCTGCCCCTGGCGACCTCCGTGGACCGGAGCAGGATCGTGTCGGCCTCGCCGATCGCCTGCGCACCGATCTGACCGGGCGAATCGACCGGACGCTCAGCGACGCCCCGAGCCCCGGGACCGGCATCTACGTCGGCTGGGTCGCCGCGCTCGACGCTGCGCTCTGCCCGGCCCGGTATCGCGCCAGTGGCATCCACGGGTGGGGCTTTCCCGGGTGGTCACCCCCTTTGGCCGCGGCGGCGATCGGCCGGGCCGCCCTCAACGGCCACCTCCTCCTCCGTGCGGCTCCAGCGCACGGGCTCGCGATCACCGAGCCCGTGCTGGCGCTCCCCGAGCCGCTGGAGGTCGTGCGGGCCTGGGTCCGTGACGTGGCCCGCGTGCCGACCAGCCCTGTCGCGGAGTGGGTCGCCGAGCTGGCGCGCGACGGCGACCGTGCGACGTTGGCGGCCGCCGCGGCCAACGCCACCCGCTGGGTCGCAGGGTTCGTCCGGGTCAACGGGTGGCCCCTGCCCCCGCGGTTGGGGCTGATCAGCGACGAGGCGGACAATCCCTTCGCCCGCCGGTGGCCGAAGCGCTGGCGGCCCTCCCGCGGGTCGTCGGTCACCGTTGCCAGCTCCCCGGACGCCGTCGTCGGAAAGGTGGCCCCGGCCGGCCGGTTCGGCCTCCTGGTCCACCGGCCGTCCAGCCCGACCGACGGCGTGCTCGCCGACCGCGCCGCCTTCGAAGCCACGGCCGGCGCCCTGACCAGCGGGATCGTCGCCGACCACGTCGTGGTGACCACGGCCGACAGCGGCGAGCGGGTCCGCTTCCCGATCGATGATGCGCTCCTTGCACGCGGCCTCGAGCTTGTGGTCGGCACCGTGCGGCAACGGGTGCTGGCCCAGGGCGACTGGGGTTTCGACGACGCCACCCCGTCGGCGGCGTGTCACCACTGCCCCGAGCGGTCAGGCTGCGAGCCTGGCTGCCTCTGGCTCGTAGGGCCGGGCCGCTGGCGCGGCGGTCTCCCCGACTCCGGCGGCGCCTGGGCCTGACCTCGTTCTGTGCACTGGACCTCTACCGGGTAGGAGATGTCCAGCGCAGTACACGGAACGGCACTAATGGACGAGCTTGCTGACGGGGCCGTGGCCGGCGCCGAGCCGCCAGCCGGCGGATCCGACCAGGCCGCTGTGGACGAAGTCCTTGGCCGCCATCAGCGCGTCCGGCACGTCGGCCCCTCGCGCCAGGTAGGCAGCGATGGCCGCGGCGAACGTGCACCCGGTGCCGTGGTCATTGACGGTCTCGACCCGGGGTCGGCGCAGCTCGGTCACCTGCCCGGTCGCGCGTTCGGCCACCAGGTCGACCGCGTCGTGGCCGGTACCTGTGCCACGCAGGTGCCCGCCCTTGATCACCACCCAGGCGGGGCCGAAGGCGCCGAGGTCGAGCACGGCCGCCTCGGCGTCGGCAACGCTCTCGATGTCGCGGCCGAGCAGCGCCGAGGCCTCACGCGTGTTCGGGGTGGCGACCAGCGCGTGCGGGAACAGCCCGTCGAGGTAGGCCTGCTCCGCGCCGGCGTCGAGCAGTCGCGCACCGGTCGACGACACCAGGACCGGATCCACCACCAGGTTGGGCAGACGACCGGCCGCGGCGTACTCGCCCACCACCCGGACCACGGCCTCGGTCGCCAACATCCCGGTCTTGACCCCGGCGACCGGCAGGTCTGACAGCACGGCGTCGAGCTGAGCGCGGAGGAACTCCACCGGTGGGACGTGGACCGCGTCGACCGTGCGCGTGTTCTGCGCTGTGAGCGCGGTGATGACGCTGGTTCCATGGAGACCGAGCGCGGCGAACGTGGTCAGGTCGGCCTGGATCCCCGCGCCACCGCCCGAATCGGACCCCGCGATGGTGAGGGCAACGGCCGGACTGGGGGTCTGTCCGGGATCGGTCACGGGATCTCCTCCAACAGCGTCCTTACCGCCTTCCCCGGATCGTCGGCCCGCATGATGGCACCCATCACCGCGACTCCCGCGGCTCCGGCATGGATGCACGCTGCGACCCGGCCGCGCCCGACGCCACCGAGCGCATAGACGGGGAGTCCGGGGACCGCGGCGCATCCGGCGGCAAAGCCGTCGAGACCGAGCGCCGGCCCGTAGCCCGGCTTCGATGCCGTGAGCCACACCGGCGAGAACGTCGCGTAGTCCAAGCCTTCGCGCTGAGCGGCCGCCAGCTCAGCGACCGAGTGGCACGACCGCCCGACGGTCAGCGACCCCGGCGCCGCGCCCGCGCTCGCAGCCGCAGGCCCGGCCCCCGGAGCGGCGACCCCTGCGACAGGTCCGGCGTCGGAGGCAAGGTGCACGCCGGCAGCGCCGACCGCTTGCGCCAGGTCGCGGTCGCTGGCGACCAGAAGGGACCCGGCGACCGGCGCGAGGACCGTGAGCAGCTCGCCGGCCAGGCGCCGTCGCTGGGCGCGGGCCAGGTCCTTGTCGCGCAGGAGCACGGTCCGAGCGCCGCCCGAGACCGCTTGCGCTACGACATCCGCCAGCGCGTGCTCCGCCTCGTCGGCCTGGCGCCGGTCGGTGACGACGATCAGCGGATCCATCGTCCAACCCGGGTGTCCGTTCCGAGGCCGTCGCGCCACATCAGGGGGTCAGCTCCCAACCGACCTCGGGCACGGAGACCTTCGCCTCGGGGCTCTCCCCATCGATGCCCGACCTCATCGCCAGTCGGCGAGGCCCTCGAAGCTGGTCGAGGCCTCCGCGTACAGCCGACGGGGGATGCGCCCCGCCCGGCGGGCCAGCCGCCCGGCCACCACGGCGTGGCGCATCGCCCGAGCCATCGCCACCGGGTCGCGGGCGCGGGTCACGGCGGAGGCCAGCAGCACGGCGTCGCAGCCCAACTCCATGGCGATCGCGGCGTCGGACGCCGTGCCCACCCCGGCGTCGAGCACCACCGGGACCGTGGCGTCCTCCAGGATCATCGCCAGGTTGTACGGGTTCCGGACCCCCATGCCGCTGCCGATGGGCGCCCCGAGCGGCATCACCGCCGCAACACCGGCGTCGATCAGCCGGCGGGCCAGCACTGGGTCGTCGTTGGTGTACGCCAGCACCACGAACCCGTCGTCGACCAGCTGGTCGGTGGCGTCGAGCAGCTCGACCGGGTCGGGCAGCAGCGTGCGGTCGTCGGCGACCACCTCGATCTTGACCCAGTTGGTCTCCAACGCCTCCCGGCCAAGCTGTGCGGTCCGCACGGCGTCACGGGCGGTGAAGCAGCCCGCCGTGTTCGGCAAGGGCCGGATCCCGGTGCGTCGCAGCACCTCGAACAGCGACCCGGGCGCTCCCGGATCCACCCGCCGCAGAGCCACGGTGGTGAGCTGGGTGCCGGATGCGGCCAGCGCCAGCTCCAGCTGCTCCAGGTTGGGGGCGCCGCCGGTGCCCATGATCAACCGGGAGCCGAACTTCTCGCCCGCGATGACCAGCGGATCGTCGGCATCCGGCTCGGTATCCGGGACCGGCTCGGTCCGGGGAGCCGACCCGGCGCCGGGGCCCTGGTCGGCGCCGGCACGCGACCGGGTGTCGCCACGCGTGCTGTCATGGTCGTCGTCGGGCACCGTCAACCCCCTTGCGCGATGTTGAGGATCTCGACGCGGTCACCGTCGCCCACAGCGCGATCAGGCCAAGTGCTGCGCGGCACCACCTCGTCGTTGACCGCGATCGCCAGGCCCTGGCGCTCGAACCCCATGGCGTCGACCAGGTCGTCGAGCGACAGCGGGCCATCCAGCGCCTGCGCCTCGCCGTTGACGACGATGGTCATCGGGCCACAGCCTCGTCGTTGACGACGATGGTCATCGGGCCACAGCCTCGGCGTTCTGGCGTCGCTCACGGCCGGATTCCGGCACCAGCGACGCCAGGTCGGCGCCGTCGGTGAACCGCCGCGGATCGCACGGCACCACCTCGGGCGGCAGATCCTCGCCCGTGACCGACGCCGCGACCGCATCGGCGGTGATCGGCGCCAACAGGATGCCGTTGCGGTAGTGGCCGGTGGCCACCACCATGCCGTCGACACCGGTCGCACCGATCAACGGGAGGTCGTCCGGAGAGCCCGGCCGGAAGCCGACCCGAGCCCCGACCAGCTCGGCGTCGTCCAACCCGGGGAACAGTGTCAGAACGTCACGCAGCAGCTCGTAGGAGGCGCCAGCGGTGGCCACGGGATCCCACCCCCTCTCCTCGACGGTCGCCCCGCAGACCAGCCGGCCGTCATCCCGGGGCACCAGGTAGATCGACGAGCCGCGCACGAAGCCCCGCACGGTCTGGCGCACGACCGTGTCGCCTGGCCGCTGCCGCAGGGTCACGACCTGACCCTTCACCGGCCGCACCGGCAACCGCAGCGGCTCGGGCAATCCGCCGACGTCCCCCGACCACGCACCCGCCGCCAGCACGACCGTCCCGGCGCTCAACCGCTCGCCACCAGCCAGCTCGACGCCGCCGACACCCTCCGTCGAAATCTCGGCAGAAACCGACAGATCTGTGCGGTTTCTGCCGAGATTTCGGGCGACCAGGCCCTCGACTCGCTCGCGACGGAACCGGACACCGGCCGACTCGCCGGCGGTCAAGAGCGCCGCGACCAACGCTGCCGGATCGACCGACCGTTCGGTCGCCGCCAACGCACCGCGCCGCACGGAGGGGGCCAGCCCTGGCTCCAGGCCCCGGATGTCACGAGTCGACAGGTCGGCAACCTCCAGACCGAGCGAGCGCTGACGATCGACCAGCTCGTGGAGGGCCGCCCGGTCGTCGGCGTCCAGCGCGACCACCACGGTCCCGTCCTCGCGGTAGCTCAATCCGGCGTCATCGCTGAGCTCGTCGGTGAGCTCTGCCACGAGCGCGGGCCACCGCGCCAGGGATGCGAGCCCCAGGCGCAGGTGGTCCTCCTCGCCGGGACGAGCCTCGGTCACCGGAGCGAGCATCCCCGCCGCGACGCCTGAGGCTCCCCCACCCGGAGAGGGATCGACGACCTCGACGGTCAGGCCGCGCTGCGCCAGCCGCCACGCCGACGCCAACCCGATGGCGCCGCCGCCGACGACCACCACGTCGCTCATCGGCCGCGACCCCACCTGCGCGGGCCACGGACCCGACCTGCGTCAACGCCGAACCCACTCACCGGCCGCCACCACCTGCGCGAGCCACCGACCCGACCTGCGTCAACGCCGAACCCACTCACCGGCCGCCACCACCTGCGCGAGCCACGGACCCGACCTGCGTCAACGCCGAACCCACTCACCGGCCGCCACCACCCGAGCCGGTCGATCCGTTCTCCGAGGCACCAACGACGTCGCGGGCGGCCAGGGCCTCGACGGCGGCGGCAACGGCGGTCACCAGGTCGTGAGTCGCCCGGTGCGGCTCCTCGGCAGCGGCGACCGCGCCGATGACCGCAACGCCGTACGCACCCGCGGCCAACACCTCGCCCACACGCTGCGGGGTGATGCCCGCGATCGCGACCACGGGCACCGGCACCGCCCCGGCTACCGCGCCGACCCCGGCCGGGCCAAGCGGATCCGGCAGGCCGGGCTTCGACGTGGTGGCGTAGGTCGGCCCGACGCCCAGGTAGCTGGCCCCGGCGTCGACCAGCCGCCGCGCCGTCACCGGATCGCGCGCCGTCGCCCCGACCACGGCATCGGGACCGACGACCCGCCGCGCCGCAGCCACCGGGAGGTCGTCGGCACCGAGGTGCACCCCGTCGGCCCCTGCCGCGAGCGCGAAGTCCGCCCGGTCGTTGACCAGGCATGTCGCCCCCGCGTCGCGGCAGCGTTCGACGATGGCTCCCACGATCTGGAACCGGCGCCGGTCGGGACCCTCCTTGATCCGCACCTGCAGCGTGGGCGCGCCACCCTCGAGCGCGGCCTCGGCCAGCAGCAGCGAGTCGACCAGCACGTGCAGCCGCCCGATCGCCGGGGCCATGAGGCGCGCCACCCCCTGCTTTCGTCAGCTGGACGTCGCGTCGGAACGCGACACCCAGCTACCAGGATCGTCGGGGACGGGCGTCGAGGATGCGGAGGACGCGGGCGCCGAGGACGCCGGGGTCGGCCCCGGCCCCGGCCCCGGCGGAGCGACGTAGACCTCGCCGCCCGTGGTCGTGAACTCGGCTGCCTTCTCCTTGAGGCCCAGCTCCAACGCCTCGTCCTCGCCGATCCCGTGGGACGCGGCGTAGGCCCGCACCTGTTCGGTGATGGCCATCGAGCAGAACTTCGGCCCGCACATCGAGCAGAAGTGCGCGGTCTTGGCCGGCTCGGCGGGCAAGGTGGCGTCGTGGTAGGCGCGGGCGGTGTCGGGGTCGAGCGCCAGGTCGAACTGGTCGTTCCAGCGGAACTCGAAGCGGGCCCTGGACAGCGCGTCGTCCCAGTCCTGAGCACCCTCGTGCCCCTTGGCGACGTCCGCCGCATGGGCCGCGATCTTGTAGGCGATGACCCCGTCCTTCACGTCCTGGCGGTCGGGCAGCCCCAGGTGCTCCTTGGGCGTGACGTAACACAGCATCGCCGTGCCGAACCAGCCGATCATCGCCGCCCCGATCGCGGACGTGATGTGGTCGTAGCCCGGCGCCACGTCGGTGACCAGCGGTCCCAGCGTGTAGAACGGCGCCTCCTGGCACAGCTCCTGCTGCAGGTCGACGTTCTCCTTGATCTTGTGCATCGGCACGTGGCCCGGGCCCTCGACCATCACCTGCACGTCGTGCTCCCAGGCCCGCGCCGTGAGCTCTCCCAGGGTGCGCAGCTCGGCGAACTGGGCGGCGTCGTTGGCATCGGCGATCGACCCGGGCCGCAGCCCGTCGCCGAGCGAGAACGCCACGTCGTAGACGGCGAAGATCTCGCACAGCTCGTCGAAGTGGGTGTAGAGGAAGTTCTCCTGGTGGTGCGCAAGGCACCACGCCGCAAGGATCGACCCACCCCGGCTGACGATGCCAGTGACCCGGTCGACGGTCAACGGCACGTAGCGCAGGAGCACCCCGGCGTGGATGGTCATGTAGTCGACACCCTGCTCGGCCTGCTCGACCACCGTGTCGCGGAACACCTCCCAACCCAGCGCCTCGGGCTGACCGTCGACCTTCTCCAACGCCTGGTAGATCGGCACGGTGCCGATCGGGACCGGGCTGTTGCGGATGATCCACTCGCGGGTGGTGTGGATGTCGCGGCCGGTCGACAGGTCCATCACCGTGTCGGCGCCCCAGCGGGTGGCCCAACGCAGCTTGTCGACCTCGGTGGCCGCCGACGACGTGACCGCCGACGTACCGATGTTGGCGTTGACCTTGGTGAGGAACCGCTTGCCGATCACCATCGGCTCGGACTCGGGATGGTTGACGTTCGCCGGCAGGATCGCACGGCCCGCCGCCACCTCGTCGCGCACCACCTCGGCCTCGACACCCTCGCGCACCGCCACGAACCGCATCTCGGGGGTGACCTCGCCGCGGCGCGCGTAGTGCATCTGGGTCACCGTGCGGCCCGCCGCCCCTCGGAGCCGGGGGCGGTCCGCCCCCTCCCCGGGGAAGTGCTCGGCGCCCGACCGCCCGGCGCGGGCCGACCCGCGACCGTCGTCGCGCAGCGTGGCGACCCGGCCGGCGTAGTGCTCGATGTCGGCCCTCTGGTGGATCCACGGCGCCCGCATCGGCAGCAGGCCGTCGTGGGACGAGACGCCCTCGGGGCCGCTGGTGTCGTAGAGGCGGAACGGCGGGCTCGCACCGTCGAGACCCACCTCGACGAACGGTACCCCCAGCTCACCGGCCACAGAGATCTTGCGGCGGTCACCCATGGTGCATCACTCCCTTCGCCGGAATTACCCGGATCAGGTTCGGCGGTCGGCGCCAGCGCGCCCTCTCAGCCCGGATTCGAGCTCCCGCGGTTCGGTTGTCGACACCCACGCTACCCTCCGCCCGACCACGCCCCGCCACCCTTCGCGGAGGCGACCACGTCGCCGTCTCCTGTCGGGGCATGCCGGAACCGCCCGGATCCTGCGACACAATTCACTACCTCCGGCCGCCCGCTCTCGACTAGACCGCGTGGGCGGGCGACGACATCGGCACAACAGCAGGTCGGCGGGTCAGCGGAGGGCGAGGCAGTGGACACCACCACGACGACGACGTTCGCGCAGCAGATGGCGTCGGTGACCGCCGACGTGGTGCCCGGGCGCTACACGGCCGACGTGAGCGCCGCGTGGAACTGCCCGATCGTCCCTCAGGGCGGCCTGATGTCCGCGGTCGCCGCCCAGGCCATGGGCCAGGAGATCGCCACGACCGGCAGCCGCGACGGCGGCACCCATGCTGACGAGATGGTCCTGCGCTCGCTGACCACCGTGTACGCGGCGGCGGTCCCAGCCGGTGTGGTGACCATCGACGTGCGGACCCTGCGGCGCGGCCGATCGATGGCCCAGCTCATGGCCACCGTCCGGACGCCGGGGGCGAGCGCCGGGCACACCTCGCTCGCGGTGTTCGGTCGACGCCGCGCCGGCTTCGAGTTCACCGACCTGGCTATGCCCGTCGTCGCCCCGCCCGAGGAGTGCCCGTCGTTCCGTGACCCGCTGCCCGAGGGCGTCGAGCCCGACCGGGCCCCGTTCGCCTTCTGGAACCTGGTCGAAGGGCGCCCGGCGATGGGGCATGCTCCATGGGAGGACTACGAGCCCACCAGCTCGGACTCCGCGCTGTGGTATCGGATGGACCCCCAGCCGCTGCGCGCCGACGGCACGCTGGACCCCCTGGCACTGGTGGTGTACGGCGACACCATGCCCGGTGCGGTGGGCGAGCGCCTGGGCCCGAACCAGCCGGACTGGGCGCCCCCGAGCTGTGACCTGACCGTGCACCTGCTCGGTCAACCCCGCTCGGAGTGGATCCTCGGCCACAGCCGGGCGCGCCGCGCCGTCGACGGCTACGCCTCGTTGGAGATGGCCCTCTGGGATCCCGCCGTCGGGCTGGTGGCGCACTCGTCCCAGATCATGTACTTCGTCTTCCCCAACGGCGACGGCCCGCCGCCCAGCTAGTTGCATCCGCCGGCGGGATCACGGCCGGACCTCGTAGTAGAGGTTGGCGGGGTCGCCGAAGTCGTGGACCACGAACGTGGCGAAGCCCGCATCCCTGCAGTACCGCTCCGCGAGCTCGGGCGGGAGGCCCAGCGTCCCCAACCCGGCGCCGCCCGGTTCGGACAGACCGCTGGACATGCAGGTGGTCACCGAGGTGCCGTACATCATCGCCAATACCGGGTTGCGCAGGTTGTCGGCCCAGCTCGCGTTGGCCCGGATGTCCTTGATCAACCACACGCCGCCGTCGCGGACCACGCGGCGGATGGCGGCGACGGCCTCCGCCGGCCGCGGCATGTCGTGGAGGCAGTCGAAGGTGATCACGAGGTCGTAGGTCGGCTCGGTCGGCAGGTCGGCGGCCTCGGCGAGGTGGAAGGCCACGTTGGCCAGCGCCCGCTCGGCCAACGTCTCCCGGGCGCGCTGGATCGCGTGCTGTGACGGGTCGTACCCGTCGAACTGCGACGCCGGGAACGCCTCGGCCATCGCGAACAACGCCACCCCGCTGCCGCAGCCCACGTCGGCGACCCGGGCGCCGGCGTCGAGGCGGTCGACGACGCCGTCGACCGCCGGCAGGATCTCGGGGACGAGCGCCAGCCGGCTCCACGGACCGAGCATCCGCTCCACCATGTGAGCGGCCGATGGCCCGAGATCGTCGTAGGTGAGCCCCCGGCCGGTGGAGAAAGCGTCGGCGATCCGGTCGACGACCTCGGGTGGGGCGGCGTTGCCCTGGAACGCACCGGCGGCGAACCACACGCTGTGCTCCTCGTCGGCGAGGACGGCTGCGGCTTCGGGGACGAGCTCGAACCGCTCGCCGTCCGTCGTGTGCAGCAACTCGGCGGCGCCCTGGCAGCGCAGCCACTCCAGCAGCCAACGCTCGTGGAGCCCCGTCGACGCCGCGAGCTCGGCCGCGGTCACTCGGCCCGCCCCGCGCAGGGCCCGGTACAGCCCGAGGCGGTCGCCGAGATGGACCATCAGCGCCACGACCTCGCCCTGCTTGATGGTCCACACGCGAAGGGCCAGCTCGGCCGTGCGTTCGAGATCCAATTCGCTCATCCGGTTGTGTGTACTGGATATCGACCGATTCGGAGAGATCCAGCACACAGAACGGCCCGGGGAGGCACTAGGAGTGTGTCCTAACCGACCAGCCAGACCTCGGGGCCGCTGGTGCCGTAGATCGGCGCCGTGACCCGGTGGACTCCCGGCTGGAGGTACTCGCCGAAGGGCCGGTCGAACAGCTCGGCCTCACCAGGGGCGAGGGTGGCGCTGAACTCGCCAAGCGACACCGTGATCTCCTGGCTGGCGTCGTTGCGGATCTGCAGCCGCTGGTCGGCGGTCACCCGGGTGCACCGGGGCGATGGCACGTCGTCGTGGATCTGGACTTCGACCACGGCCCCGGTGGGCTCGGCACAGGTGCCCGCGGCAGGCGTCTGACTGTCGGGCGGCTTGAGCGAGGGCGACGGCGGTGCGTCGGGCTCGGAGGTCGTCGTCGGTTCGGACGTCGTCGTCGGCTCCGAGGTCGACGTCTCGGACGTCGTCGTCGACGGGGACGTCGTGGACGGACCGGGACCGACGGTCGGCGAGCCGTCGTCGCCGATGTCCACCTGGTCGCCTCCGTCGCCGAGGGTGCCGAGCGCCACCCCGGCGACCGCGACGAACGTCGCTGCCACCAGCAGCACCGACGCCCGCTGGCGGAACTGGCGGCGCCGGACGTTGGCGCGCACCGACCCGAGGTCGCCGCCCTGGCGGTCCACGGGCGTGGCGGCGCTGCGGAACAGCTCGTGCAGCTGGTCGTCGAGCGAGGTCATCGTGCTTGCACTCCCAGGAGGTCACCGAGCGCCTTGCGGGCGCGGTGAAGGTGGACGCGGGCCGTGGACGGTTTGCAGCGCAGGGCGTCGGCGACATCGGTGATGTCGAGGTCGTAGAGGTAGCGGAGCACCGCGGCCGCACGCTGCTGGCGTGGCAGCGAGCGGAGGGCCGACTCGAGGTCGCCGCTGGTGAGCCCGTGGTCGTCGATCGACCCGACCGTTGCGTCGGTCAGCTCCACCTCCCGTCGCCGCCGGTCACGGCTGCGGAGCGCGATGCGGATCGCGACCATCCGCACCCATGCCCCGGGCCGGTCGTAACGCGAGATCCGGTGCCATCGCTGCAGCGCCCGGCAGAACGCCTCCTGGGCGACATCGTGGGCAAGGTCGGTGTCGAGGACGACGAACCACGCGGCCCGGACGATGGCCGGGAACTCGTCGACGAAGAACGAGTCGAAGTCCCGTGACTGGGGGCGCTGCTGGTCCATGCACTCCTCACACACCCGGGGGATACCCCAGGTGTTTACCCTTGGTTCCGATGGAGCTGTCGCTGGGGAGCTTCAACCTCCACATGGGCCGGGGCGCCGGTGGCCACGACGCGCCGTTCTACGACGTCGTGGCGGCCGCGAAGGAGGTGGACACAGACGTCCTGGTCCTGCAGGAAGCCTGGGTGCCCGATCGGTGCGGATTCGGGCCGGGAGCCGCGGCGACCGGGTCTGGATCGGTCTCGACGGAGGTCGACGGCAACATCGCCGAGATCGCCGTAGCCCTTGACTACCGGGTCGCTGAGTTCTTCGCGATCGCCCGGGCCACCTGCCACGACCAGGTGCGGCTGGCGGGACGGGAAGGCCCGGTCGGTGACGGCGACTGGTCGATCGCGGTGCTCTCGCGCTTACCGGTCCTCGACGCCGAGGTGGTGCGCCTGCCCCAACTGCCCCGGGATCCGGCCCGTCGGGCGGTCTTGGTGGTCACCGTCGTCGTGGCGGGCGCGCCGTTCACAGTGGTCGGCACCCACCTGCCGTTGCTGAAGGACCCGGTGTGGCGGCTACGGCCGTCGCTGCGTGCCGCACTCCCCCCGGTGGACCGGCCGGCGGCGTTCGCGGGCGACATGAACATGTGGGGTTGGTGCGTTCGGGGGCTGGTGCCCCGGGGATGGCGGCGAGCCGTGCGCGGCCGGACCTATCCGGCGCAGCGCCCCCACAGCCAGACCGACCACATCCTGGTGACCCGGCCGGTCGAGGTGGCCGCCGCCGAGGTCGTGTCCCAGACCCTGTCCGACCACCGCCCCGTCCGGGCGCGGCTGCGGTTCTAGATCGTTCTGCCCGCGCTCAGCGCGTGATTAAGCGCTGAGCGCGGGCAGAACGAGAAGGTCACAGGTCAGGGGGCTCGTAGTCGGGCGCCTCGTCCTCCGGTGGGAGCTCGTCGTAGATCGTGGCCGAAGACCCCACGTCGAACAGCCCCGCCTCCTCGATCGAGGTCGGGAAGTTCCCGATCGTGTAGCGCTCGCCGCCGTTGGCGAAGCGGTACAGGCCGACCCCGTCCTGGCCGGTCTCGTCGACGCCTTCGGCCTCCGGGTCCCACCAGATGATCGCTGCATCGTCGACCCCGCCGAGGTCCAGCTCGGGCCAGACATCGTGGCTGCCGCGTGAGGTCTGCACCGCGGTCGGCCCGCCGCCGCTGGGCGGGTAGCGGAACAGCCCCTCGCGGTACGTCTCGGGCGTCAGGTTCTCGCCGGCCAGGTGGATGCCGGTGAACACCTGCCGAAGGTTGGGCTCGAGGATGTTGTAGGTGTTGTTGGGTGGCGGGGTGCCGTTGGCCCACTCGTAGATGCGGAATTGGTCGCCGGTCTCCTCCTCGCCGCGCGCCGGCGGCAGCGAGATGCCGAAGCCGTTGACCCACTGCTGCTGGTCGAAGCTACGCCCGAACAGCGCGGTGTCGGCCAGGACGCTCTGCGCCAGGATCCACTCCGGGAAGTAGTCCTGTGCCGTCGCCTCGGCGGTGAGCGCTGCGGGCGTCAGGGGATCGCCCGTGAAGATGACCGTGGTCACCCCGTCCTCCTCCAGGCGGGCGATCATCGACCGGGCGTTCTCCTGCAGGCGCGGCAGGTCGAGCTCGAACGGCAACGAGGTGGCGATCTCGACGCCGTTGTCGGCGAGGCTGTCGACGAAGGTGGACGTGACCTCCTCGTAGTCGCCGTCAGGGTTGTCGAAGTGCAGGAGGCCGTACACCCGGTCCTCGGACTGCATGGCTTCGTCGCCGGCCAGCTCGGCCGGGCCCGGCCCCGCGAGGTTGCCGATCAGCTCGGCCGCCAGCTGCGCCGACTGGTTGGGCGTCGGAGCGGTGGGGAACTGGTACGGCTGGTTCGCCTGTATGAGGCTCTCGGGTGTCGCCAAGCCACAGGTCCCGAGGCACATGACCTCCCTTTCGGCGAGCGCGGTCGCGAACGCGGGACCGGCACGACCCGGCCCGCCGATCACGGCGAACGCACCCATGTCGGCGATCTCGACGGCGTCCGCCCGGGCGGCGTCGGTGTCGTCGCTGGCCCCGGACCCGATGAACGGCTCGACGACCACGGTGCGCCCGTAGGTCTCGAAGACCTCGTTATAGACGTCCAGGTAGCCCTCCACGGTTTCGAGCGCGGTCTCGGGGTTGACGTCGGCACCGGTCGCCGCGATCTGCGCGGCGGTCAGAGGATCGAGCGCGGGATCGGTGTCGTACTGGATGATCAGGATCTCGTCCGCGGTCACGCCGGTCGACGTCGCGCCACCGTTGTCGCCCTCGAACGGCACGACGCACGGGGGTGCGTACACGGTGGGGATCCGGATGCGTCCGGTCTCGGGGTCGCAGTTCGGGCCGAAGTCGACGTCCTCGTCGCCTTCGAGCTCGGCCTTCTGCGGCGTCATCGGCCCCGACCGTATGAGCTCGGCGTTGTTGACGTCGCCGGTGGTCTCGCCGTCGGTTCCCGCGTCATCGTCGTCGTCTCCTCCGCCGCTGCCGAAGATCGCGATAGCTCCCGCGATCAACAGCGCGACCGCGAGGATCGGGCCGTAGCGCTTCGCCGGCTTCAACCACGCCGGGCTGGGCGGGGTCGCACGGCCTCGCGCCGACCGGGTGGAGGTGGGCTCGGGAGGCGTCGAATCCTCCGCCGGGGTCTCATCGTCTGTCGTTGCCATGAGACGCTCCTTACAAGTCGGGTGACGGATAGTCCGGGGAACGGTCGTCGGCCGGCAGGTCGGTCAGCTCGATGACCGACGCATCGGTGTCGAACAGGCCTGCCTCGGCGGCCGAGCTGGGCATCTCGTCGAGCGTGTAGCGCTGGCCACCGTTGGCGAAGCGGTACATGCCCGGGCCCTGCTGGCCGAGCTCGTCGGCTCCCTGGGCCTCAGGGTCCCACCAGATGAGGGCGACGTCGTCGCTCCCGCCGTAGTCGAAGCTGGGCCACAGGTCGTCGTTGCCGTAGGAGATCAGTCCCCGGGTGGGACCACCGCCCCCGGGCGGCAATCGCAGGAGACCGTCACGGAAGGTCTCCGGCTTGAGCTCGGGGCCGGCCATGTGGATAGCGGTGAACAAGGTGCGCAGGCCCGGGTCGAGCACCGCGTAGATGTTGCTTGGCGGCTCGCGGCCGTAGGCCCAGTCGTACATCAGGTACGAGTCGCCGACGGTGTCGACGCCCGGGTTCCCGGCGAACGAGAGCCCGAAGCCGTTGCCCCACTGCTCCTGGTCGAAGCTGCGCCCGAACAGCGCCGTGTCGGCCAGCAGGTTCGGGCCGAGGATCCACTCGGGGAAGTACTCCTGGGCTGTGGCCTCGGTGGTCAGCGCCTGGGGCATGAGCGGATCGCCGTAGAAGATCACCGTGGTCACCCCGGCCTCTTCGAGCTGGGCGACGATCGACCGGGCGTTCTCCTGGACCCGGGGGAGGTCGAGAAGGTACGGGAGCTCGACCTCGAGCTCGATGCCGTGGTCGGACAACCCCGTCTCCAGCGCGTCGAACCCGGCGCTCTCCTCGCTCTCCGGAGCCGTGTAGTAGACCGCGGCGTAGACCCGGTCCTGCTGCTGCAGCGCCTCGTCCCCGGCGAGCTCCGCCGGCCCCGGGCCCGCCAGGTTGCCGATGGCCGCCGCGGCTAGCTGGGAGGCCTGGTTGGCCGTGGGGCCGAAGTTCCACACCAGCGGATCGCGTTCGGCGATGAAGTCGTCGGCCATGGCCAGGGCGCAGCCCGGCGCGCACACCACGCCGTTGTCGACGAGCGTGTCGGCGAACACCTCCCGCGCCTGCAGCGGGGCGCCGATCACCGCGAACGGCTCTCGCTCGGCGATGGCGACCGCGTCGGCACGGGCGGCGTCCTGGTCGTCGGATTCGCCGGTGCCGGTGTAGAACTCCAACTCGACGGTGCGGCCGTAGGTCTCGAACAGCTCGTTGTAGATGTCCAGGTAGTCCTGCATGGTCTCCATGCCGGTCTCGGGATCGAGGTCGGCACCGAGCCCGCCGACCGCGGCCGCGCCGAGCGGGTCCAGCGCCGGATCGGGGAGGAACGCGACCACCTTCACCGTGTCCTCGGTGACCCCCGGGTAGGTGGCACCCTGGTTGTCGCCGTCGAACGGCTCGACGCACGGCGGTGCGTACACGGTCGGCAACCGGATCTGACCGGTCCCTTCGTCGCAGTTCGGCCCGAAGTCGACGTCGCCGACCCCCTCCAGCTCGGCCCGCTCGGGGGTCATCGGGCCTCGGCGGACCAGGTCGGCCCGGTCGACGTCGCCAGCCTCCGCGGCACCGTCGGCGGCCTGGTCGTCGTCCGACCCGCCGTCGTCTCCCCCGCCGAACACGACAACGGCGGCCGCGACCAGCGCGAGCACGGCGACCAACGGCCCGTAGCGGCGCACCGAGCGCCAGCCGGCGGTCGTGGTCCGGGGTGTGGATTCGGATGAAGGATCGGTCATGTCGCTCCCGAGCGGGCGATGGAGGCGGTCTCGGTGCCCAGGTAGGACGCGACGACCGCGGGATGGTCGATGACCGCACGCGGGTCGCCCTCGGTGACCACCCGGCCGAGGTCGAGAGCGACCATCCGGTCGGCGACGGACAACAGCAGCGGCAGGTCGTGCTCGATGACCAGCAGGCTTGCGCCCAGCTCGCGGCGCACCCTGCGCAGCACGGGGGCGAGGGCCTCGGCCTCGCGCTGGGCGATCCCGCTGGAGGGCTCGTCGAGCAGCACCACGCTCGGCCCTTGGGCCAGGACACAGGCCAGGTCGACGATGCGGCGGGTGCCCGTGGACACCTCGCGCACGAACTTGTCGCGGTAGGCGCCGAGCCCGAGCAGGTCGATCAGCTCCTCGACCGTCGCCGCCACCTTCACCTCCGAGTCGGCGACCGAGGGAAGGTGCAGGCTCGCCGCCAGCGGGTCACGCACCTCGACGTGCTGTTCGAGCGCAACCGCGATGGTCTCGGCCACCGTGAGACCCGGGAACAACCGACCGTCCTGGAACGAGCGGCCGAGACCCCGCCAGGACCGAGCCGCAGTGGACATGCCGCCCAGCTCCTGCAGGAACCCGTCGGTTCCGTCGTCGCCGGCGATCCACAGCCGGATCGTGCCGGCGTCGGGCGGGGTGAAGCCCGAGATCACGTCGAACAGCGTCGTCTTGCCGGCACCGTTCGGCCCGATGAAGCCCAGGATCTCGTGGGGCTGCACGTCGAACGACACGCCGTCGAGAGCCCGCACGCCACCGAACGATCGCACGACGTCGCGCACCTCCAGGACGGGAGGGAACCCGGTCCCGTCCCCGTCGAACGTTCGTCCGTCGCGGTGATCGCGACGTCCGGATGCCGGTACCGGTTCGAGCGGGTCCGGCTCGTCGCCGTTGCCCGGGGCGCCGTTCCCGCCTAGGGCCGGCGCGACCGACCGGACCAGCTCGGTCTCCGACGGCCGGGCGGCGGTCGCCGCGTCGATCAGCTCCTCCGCGGCGTCGACGGCGTCCGGACGGTGGTCGCCCGCGGCACCGGCGAAGAACACCGAACGCAACAGGTCCGGCCGATCGAGCAGCTCGGCTGTGGGGCCCTCGAAGCGGATCTCGCCCTTCTCCATGAAGTAGGCCCGATCGGCGACGGTCAGTGCGACGTTGACCGACTGTTCGACGAGGATGATCGTCGTGCCCCGGTCCCGGAGAAGCCGCACCATCTCCAGCAGTTGAGCCACGACCGTCGGTGCCAGCCCGAGCGACAGCTCGTCGATCATCAGCAAGCGCGGCTGGCTGATGAACGCCATGCCGAGCGTCAGCATCTGCTGCTGACCGCCGGACAGGTTGCCGGCCGGCTCGTGCAGCCGGTCGCGCAGGACCGGGAACGCCTCCAGGACCGGACTGGTCGCGGCGCGCAGCTCCGCGGGCCGCCGCCGCTGCAACCAGCCGGCGAGCCGCAGGTTGTCCGCCACGCTGAGCTGCGTGAAGACCCCCTGGCCGCCGGGGACTTGGCTGATGCCCCGCTCGGCGATCTCGTTGGGCGGGGCATGGGTCATGTCGCGGCCGTCGAAGACCACCGCTCCCCCGCTGGCCTGCACCAGCCCCGACAGCGCCTTGAGCATCGTGGACTTCCCGGCGCCGTTGGTGCCGAGCAGCGCGACGATCTCGCCCTCGTCGACCTCCATGTTGACGCCGAACAGCACTTGGACGCTGTCGTAGTGGACGTCGACATCGCGGGCCAGGACCAGCTTGACCTTGCCCTGACGACGCAGGTGCGCCACCTCCGATCGGGCCGCGGTGGTCTTCCACACCCGGGTGATGTCGTCGGCCACGAAGCTGTGCGACGACCGCAGGATCGCGCCCCCGATCAGGAAGACGGGCACCGCGGCCAGGAGCCCGACCCGGATGCCGTGGTCCTCCGCGAGCTGGCCGATGATCGGAAGCAAGAGCAGGCCGGGAAGGAAGAACAGCGTCCCGACCGCGAAGCCGAACGACCGCACCTTGGCCGGCACGGCCAGCGAGAGCACCGCGAAGATCCCGGGGATCAGCAGGAAGAAGCTGGCGGAGACCACGCAGTTCGCAACCACGGCCACGGCCAGGACCGGTGCGACGGCGAAGACGACCAGGCCCGCGGCGATCACGCAGCCGATCACCGACAGGAACTTCATGATGTGCGCCGGCCCCTTCATCATCAGCCGGCTGGCGATCGGGAGCCCGATCAGCAGGCCGACGAACTGGGCCCCGCCTTCGACCACGGCCGACAGGAAGCCCCGGGCGCGCTCGTCGAGGTTGAAGACGTCCTCGTAGTACAAGCTGCCCAGCAGCAGCAGCCCGACCACCGCGATGGCCAGGAACGGCAGCGCGTAGTACACGCGGCGCAGCGTTCTGACCTGCCACAGGATCCGCCACGACTCCGCCCACGACGGCGGCTCTTCCTCGGTCTCCAGAACCTCGTCGGACGCCCCCGCGGCCTTGCGCTCGAACCGGCCGCGAATCGGCTCGCGCAGCCGGACGGCCAGCACCACGAAGGTCGCCGTGACGAACGCGAAGATGATGAACGGGACGCGCCAACCGAACGAGAAGGCGATGAGGCCTGCCGCGAGCGGCCCGGCGAACTGCCCGAACGCGTTGGCGTACCGGTGGACCGAGTACACCCGCGACCGCACCGGGATGTCGTAGTAGTCCGCCAGCAGCGAGTTGTGGACCGGGTCGTTCACCGCCCGGCCCAACCCGGCCCCGGTCCGAGCCGTCGCGAGGAACCACAGGGTCGGCGCGAGGCCGGTGAGCATCGAGCAGATCCCCCACAGCACCGCGCCGACCGCGGCGATCGGCACCCGCTTGAGCCGGTCCGCGTAGTAGCCCACGGGCACGGCCAGCACGAAGCCGCCGATCAAGGCCAGCGACACCACGGTCAGGATGCCCGAGGTGCTGGCGTTGAAGTGGTCCCTGATCTCGGGCAGCAGCACGCCCAGCGCCGCGCGGTCGAGCTCGTCCACCATGTTCAGCCCGAACAGGACCCCCAGCGGGTACAGGGGCGCGCCCCCGGTGGTGGCCTGCTTCCAGGTGGCCCACCAGGCCTTCATGGCCGGACCTCCACGGGGGCGTCGCCGGTGGGTGCCGCCGCCGACGCCGGCTCGGCGTCCTCGACGGCGTGTTGTCGCCGCAGCAGCTCGTTGTCGTCTTCGATCCGCATGTCGGCCACCAAGCTGGGGACCACGATCTGCCGGCGGTTCGCGGCCCAGCGCAGACCCGCATCGCGCAGGTCAGCCAGGACCCCACCGAGCCCGGCGGGGAAGATCAGCAGGATCAGCAGCAGACCAGCCCCGCTGGCCAGGAACTGCCAGTTGGGTGGCAGGTAGAAGTCGGCGCTCTGCACGTAGGTCGCGCCGAGCACCGCCCCCGGCAGCGACCCGAGGCCTCCGATCACCACCATCGAGAACAGCTTCAAGCTCTCTTGAGGCTGGTACGGCTCGGCGCTCAAGCCGCCCCGCTGGTAGACCAGCAGCGCTCCGGCCATCGCGGCGAGGAAGCCCGACAGGGCGAAGGCCGCCAGCGTCGTCCGGATGGTGTGGACGCCGTAGGACGCGGCTGCCCGCTCGTTCTCGCGTATCGCGATCAGCACCCGCCCGGTCCGACTCCGTCGCAGCCCGGCCACCATCGCCATCGCCAGCGCCAGCGCACCGACCGAGACGTAGAACCGCCGCTCCTGGGTGTCGATGGCGATGCTGCCGAACAGCGTCGGGTCTTCGATGCCGAAGCGCGGCGGCAGCCAGTCGAAGATGCGCCGGTCGAGCAGGTACAGCCCCGTCAGCAGGGCGAACGCCAGCGTGCTCACGGCGAGCGTGAGGCCCCGGCGCCGGAGCGCGGGATACCCGACGACCACCGCCACCACGCCACCGACGACTCCGGCCCCCAGGATGCCGAGCCCCAGGTCCCAGCCGCGATCGTGGGTCAACGCGCCACCGACCGCAGCGCCGACCGCGACGAAGGCCATGTGGCCCAGGCTGACCTGCCCGGCCCAGCCGCTGAGCACGACCAGCGATGCCGCCACCACGCCGAACAGCACGACGATCGTGGCCAGGTCGAGCCGGCTGGTCGACAGCCACAGCGGCAAGCTGAGCACGAACGCAGCGATGGCCACCCAGAGCCCGATCCGCGCGCCCAACACCTCGGGCAGCCGGGCCAGCTCCCGCGGGATCGGCCGCACCTCGCGGATCGCCTGCCATGTCGACGCGTCGCTGTCGACCCGCCCGGTGCTCGCGCGCCGCGTCACCAGCATCGCCACCATCACGATCAGGAACACCACCCCGGCGACGTGGCCCTCCGAGTAGCCGTTGAACACCATCGCCTGGTCGACGATGCCGATCCCGACGGCCGCGGCCGCGATCGCGATGTACCGCCTGAACTGACCGAACACCGCGGCACCCAACGCCTGCACGAGGAAGATCGGCGACAGCACATCGCCGATCGGCAGACCCACGGCTCCGGCACGCAGGAACATCGCCAGGAACGCCAGCACCGACGCCACCACCCACACCACGGTGTGGAGCCGCTTCACCGGGATGCCTAGCGTCGCCGCCCGGTCGGCTCGCTCGGCCGCGCCGACGATCGCGATCCCCACGGTGGACCGCTGCAGGAACAGAGCCAGCGCGAACATCGCCGCCGGCACCACGATCATGGTCAGGATGTCGTTGGCGTTGAAGTTCCGGCCACCGAGCTCGAAGGTGGTGCCGAAGGGCTGAGGCAAGTGGGTGTCGAACGCCGTCTCGCCGAACGCCTGGGGCAGGAACAGCCCTCCGCCGGTCAGGATCTGGGCGATGCCGATCGTGGCGACGGTGAGCACCAGGCGGGGGGCGGTGAAGAACCGCCGGATCAGCAGCGTCTCGACCACGACACCCAGCACGACCGCTGCGACCAGCCCGGCGACCAGGCCCAACCAGTAGCTCCAGCCCCAGCTGACCACCAGCATGACCCCGAGCGTCGCCGGGACCGTCCCGAGGTCGCCCTGGGCGAAGTTCACGATGCGGTTCGCCCGGTAGATCAGCGCGATGCCAAGGGCGATCAGTGCGATCCGGCCACCGCCCAGGGCGCCGATGAGGACGACGCCCGACGGTGTCTGGAAGAACACCTGTTGCACCAGCAACAGGCCGACCAAGGGAAGCAGGGCTTCGAGCCAAGCTGGCGGCCGGATGCGCCGGGCACTGGGTATGCCGATGGTCCGCACTGTCCCCCCTTCTGCAGACTGCTCTGAGGTTCCTGTCGTTGCCGTGCCTGTGCTTCTAGGTCGGCCCGAGCAACGCTCGGACCATGTCGCCCATCACCGCCTTCGCCGCCTCGACGCTCAGACCGTGCTGCGTGCGCAGCACCTCCCAGCTGCCGGGTTGGGTGACGGCGTCGAGAGCCGCCCGCTTCCGAGCGGACCTCCGCCCCGAGAGCTCGGGGCTGAACACCTTGTCCAACTCGGCGCGTCCCGCCTCGCGCGCCAGATCGAGGATGCTGTGGAGCGCCGGGGAGAACGGCTCCTGCAGCAACGCCGCCATCCGGACGTTCTTGCCCGCCTCGTACAGCGCAGCCCGCTTGGCGACGAACGCCTCGAGCCGGTCCTCGAGTGGCCCGTCGGTCAGCGCCGGCAGGCGGTGCTCCTCCAGGTGGAGGTGGTGGCGGACAGCCGCCGCGTGGAACAGCGCCTCGACGTCGTCGAAGTGCACGTAGAGCGACCGCAGCGACACACCGGCCCGGGCCGCGATCTCGCGCGCGGTGGGGCGGAAGTTTCCGTCCTCGATGAGCGCGAGCAGGGCGTCGACGATGCTGTCGCGGGTTCGGTTGGCTCGCTCGATGCGGCGATCTGTGACATGTGTCTCGCCCACGGCGGAACCCTAGGTCGATTTCACATGGCGTGCAATGGCCCTCAGAGTGGCGGGTGCGCGCGCTCTGTGCCAAGGATCCGGGACCCTGTTCCCGGGTGGGGTCTTGCCTCGGCCAGCTGCATAGGGTAATAAACGCGCTGTGTTAGGCGAGCCTAAGACCGCCGCTGTCGTCGTTGGCGGGCAGCCAGCCGACGTGCTGGCCGAGCTGTCCGGGCGGGTCTACGAACGACTGCATCCCGTCCCGGTCGGCGACCTCGACGACGCGGCTCCTCGCGTCGGCCAGGTGAGCGCGGGCGACCCACCCGGGGCTGGCTGGCCGAGCGTGGGCGGTGCCGCGCCGAACGGCGACGGTCGAGAGGTCGGTTGGGTGAGCGCGGCCGACCTGCTGGTCGACCCCGGCCGGCTCGACCCACTGATCCACCGGGGCGCCGTGCGGTTCCGCAGCGACGACCGGGCCCTGGTGGTGGCCCAGGTGGCGCGTGAGACGGTGTCCGCTCTGACGACGGTGGCGGTCGACCTGTGGGTGCGTCAACGGCGACTGCTCGACCTCACCGCGGCCAACGTCGTGCTCCGGGCCGGCGAGGACGCCTTCGTCGTCGGCGTGCGCCGGGCGGCGCTCGCGGTCCTCGCGGACGACGCCCTGGTGGGTCACCCCGATGTCGAGATCGTCGACGAGAGCGTGATGTTCGCGCGCCTGCTCAGCCGGTCCATCGGCGACCCGGTGCCGGCAGGCGCAGCGCCCCTCGGCCGACCGCGCTCGGTCGCCGCGGTGGCCGCGGTCATCGCCGCGGTGCGCCGGGTGGTCCGCTGCGGCGACCGCCACCTGTGGGGCACGGCTGCCCTGGCAGCGTCGAACGCCGCGAGCCAACCCAGCCGCGCCCACGCACAGCGTGCCGACGCGGATCTGGCGGCACTGCTGACCGCCCGGCCGGACCTGGCGCGCACGATCGAACTGGTGACCGTGCCCGCGGACGACGGCCACGCTGCCGATGCCGACGCCGGCGCCGCCCACGCCGACTGTGCGGTAGACGGCTGTGGCTCCCACGACGCAGATGGCGAAGGCGGTTACGACGCGGGTCGTCCCCCCGGCAGCGGTGCCTGCGCCGGAGGCGCGGGCGAGATCACGTTCGCCCTGCGCCGCACCTGCTGCCTGCTGCTCAAGCTGCCCGACGGCCTGCAGTGCGGCACCTGCAGCCTGCGCGACCGCGACCGCCAGGTCGACCGCATGACCGACTGGCACCGCCAGGAGCGCCGCCGCATCCGCTCCTCCGCCGGCTAGCGCCGAGCGTGGCGGGTCTACGATTGCCGATGGGTCCGGGGTATGACTGACCGAAGAGCCGGTGTTCAGGGTGTGAGCCGGCCGCGCTGGATGGCTTGAAGCCAGAGGTGTCGTTCCCTGCTTGTCAACCCCGGGCCCGTGGTTCAGGCGGCGTATTAGGGTCGCCTGATGGCCCGCGTCGAGCTGGAGCGCATCCGCGATGCAGTGAAGTCGATCGACTCGGTGTTCCTCGACACCCCGCAATTCGAGCCGGCGCCGCTCAGCGATGCGTTGGGCTGCTCGGTGCTCTTGAAGGTCGAGACCCTCAATCCGGTGCGCAGCTTCAAGGGCCGAGGAACCGAGACCGTCACGGCCTCGCTGGCACACGAGCGTCGCTGCTCCTCGGTGGTGTGCGCGAGCGCGGGCAACCTCGGCCAAGCCCTGACCTACAGCGGAGCCCGGCGCGGGATCCCTGTCACCGTGTTCGCCGCCGCCTCTGCGAACCCGCTGAAGGTCGACCGGATGCGGTCGTTGGGCGCGACCGTCCACCTCGAAGGCGAAGACATCGAGCTTCCTCGGATGCTCGCTCGCGCCCACGCCGACGCCGTGGGCGCCTACCTGGTCGAAGACAGCCTCGATGTCGACACCTGCGAGGGCGCGGCCACCATCGGCCTAGAGCTCGTCGACGCGCCGGTGAATCTCGATGTCGTACTTCTCGCCCTCGGCGGAGGAGCACTCGCCAGCGGCGTCGGATACGTGATCCACGAGCTCTCCCCCGGCACCCAGGTGATCGCCATCCAACCCACCGGCGCTCCCGCGATGGCGTTGTCGTGGCGCAAGCGGGCCGTGGTCAACACCGACACGATCGACACCATCGCCGACGGAGTCGCCGGTCGCCACCCCATACCTGAAGTGCTCGACGACCTCCTCGAAGTCGTCGACGACGTCATCCTCGTCGAGGACCACACCATCAAGCACGGCATGCGCCACCTCTTCGACCACGCCGGGCTCGTCGTGGAACCCTCCGCGGCACTCGGAATCGCCGCCGTGCTCGAAGACCCCGAACGATTCCACGGACTCAAGGTCGCCACCGTCGTCTGCGGCAGCAACATCGCACCCACCGACTTCCAACGCTGGGCACTGGACTGACAGTCCACGCGTCTCCCAGTGCAGACCCGCGCGAGCGGCGCCTACGGGTGGGAGGGGGCGTGGGGGGCGCCGGGGACGTCGAGCAGCACCTCGTCGTCGTAGCACCACCACCAGTCCTCGCCGGGCTCGTAGGACCGGACGATGGGGTGGCCGGTCTGGTCGTGATGAGCTGTGGCGTGGCGGTTGGGCGAGCTGTCGCAACAGCCGATGTGGCCGCACGTCATGCACAAACGCAGGTGAACCCACCGGGCACCGGTGCGCAGGCAATCCTCGCATCCCTGGCTGGACGGCGCGACGTCGTAGCCGTTGAGCTCACCAAGATGGCTGCAGGGCTGGGCCATACCGGCGCACGATACGACCTCCTGTGCCATCGGCCCACGGTCGCCTAGTCGCAGAGGCCCTCGACCTCGGTGCCGCCGTGCTCAGTCGCAGTAGTTCGCCAGAACCGTGCCGTCGGGTGCGAAGGTGATGTAACCACCAGTCCCGCTGCGGTCGGGGTTCCCCGAGTAGACGCGGATGAACGGCTCGGGTTGGACCTCGAACCCGTCCAAGCGGCTGATGAACACGTGACTGACCACGTAGTTCGTGCCCTGGCACGCTTGTTGAACCAGCCCGGGTATCGCCGTCGGCGCGACAGCGGAAAGGTCGAAGTATGACTGCGCCAGCTCCTCGCCCTCGACCATGACCGCGATGGCCTCCTCAGGGCCGCTGACTCCCCCGTCACGGTACTGGTACTCGTCCACGAACTCGGGTTCGGCCTCGCTCTGAGCTCGGGTGAACGCATAGGTGTCGTACAGGGTGATCTCGTGGATCCGTGGCCCGCCGGGGATGCTGGCGAAGGCATCCCATGCAGCCTGGGGATCGGAGAACAGGTTGCCCGCCGCAGCGCTGGTGTCGGAGCCGGTGGTGCCACCGTCGTCGGCGCCCGGGCTCACGGTGGTGCGGGGGTTCCCGACGCCCGTGGTCACGTCGGTCGTCGGTCCGCCGAGGCCGGTCTCGCCCCGCCAGACCGCGAAGTACAGGCTGACGCCGAGAACCATGACGGTCGCCACGATCGAGAAGATCCACGCTGCCCGGAAGCCCGCGTTCGGGTTCGAGCTACCGGCCGGGGGAACCCGCAGAGGCGGGAGCCCGCGGAACGGGCTCGGGGCGTCCTGCACCGAACCCTGGGGCGCATTCGGCCACGACGGCCGTGGCGGAGCGTCCGGCGCGGCACCGGCGGGACCGGCCAGCCAGGGTGCCCGAGGTTGAGCGCCCGCCCCGACACCGCCCGGCGCCACCGTCGTCGGCGCACCCGCCAGCGCGTACGGCGGTGCTCCATTGCCCCTCGCCGCGGCTGGTGCTCCCGACGGGCCCGCCAGGGCGGTGGCGACTGGTGCCGGCCGTGACCCGCCCGATCCACCAGCCGGCGCAGCCGCCAGGTGTGCCGCTGCATCGATCGCGGCTCCCAGCGCCACCGGGTGCTTGGGATGGGCGTCCACTGCGATCGGGCGGCCGAACGCCGCGGAGACCTGGCGCGAGATCAGCGGGATCCGCGACGAGCCCCCGACCAGCAGCACGGCGTGGAGGTCGCTGGGTCGGATGCCTGCCGACGCCACCACCCGGGCGAGCGCGTCGACCGTGGGCCGCAGCATCGGCCCCACCAGGTCCTCGAGCTCGGTGCGATGGAGCAGCACCTGATGGTGGAGGCCGGGCAGCCACACGGGGATCGTCACCGACGTCTCGGACGACAGCGCTTCCTTGGCCTCGACGCACGACTCGCGCAGCTGCGCCATCGCGATGACCGTCGCCGGGTCGTCGACCTCGGGGTCGGCCTCGGCGTCGACCTGCAGGCCGGAGGATCGGCTGCCCAGCGTGCGCAGCACGTGACCGAGGACCGCCTGGTCGACGTCGACGCCGCCCAGCCGATCGATGCCCTCGGTGCGACCGAGAGTCTCGAACCGGCCGTCAGGCCGGCGGCGCAATACCGCGGCGTCAAAGGTGCCCCCGCCCAGGTCGTAGACCGCGACGGTCTGGCCCGGCGCCAACCGCTGCGCCTGGGCGTACCAGTTCGCCGCCGCCACGGGCTCGGGCAGCAGGCGCGGGTTCGGGATGTCCGCCATCCGCAGTGCTTCGCGGAGCACGTCCTGTTTGAACTCACCCCAGTTGGCCGGGTGGGTGACGGTCACGGCGCCCGGCGGGCCGCCTTCGGTCTCCCTGATCGTGGCGGCGACCCAGTCGAGCACCTCGGCCAGGCACCGGTCGACCGCGATCGGGCTGCCACCCAGCAGCAGTGGCGTGGGATCGCCGACCCGGCGCTTGAACTCCCGCGCCACCCGGTCGGGCTCGGTGCCGGCACGGCGCTCGGCCGCGTCGCCGACCAGGAAGCGGCCGTCCTCGGCCAGGAACACGACGGTCGGCACCGACGTCGCCCGGTAGCCGAGCGCGACCACCTCGGCCCGCCCGTCCCGGGCCACCGCCGCCGCGGTGTAGGTGGTGCCGAGATCGATCCCCAGCGCGTAGGTCACCAGTCGCCCATCGTCTCAGAGCCCGCCGTCGCCCCCATCCCATCCAAGGAACGCGACCGTACCGCTAGCGCAGCGGAAGTGCCTACAGAGACGGAACTTGCCAGTCGATGGGCTCGCGACCTGCCGTAGCCAACGCCTCGTTGGCCCGGGAGAAGGGCCGACTGCCGAAGAACCCGTTGTGGGCGGACAGTGGCGACGGGTGCGCCGACTCGATGATCACGTGCCGTGTCGCATCGATCAGCGCCTTCTTCCGGCGGGCGGAGGCACCCCACAGGATGAACACCACCCGTTCGTCCTTGAGGTTCACCGCCCGCAGCACCTGGTCGGTGAACACCTCCCAACCCTTGCCCTGGTGCGACGCCGCCTTGCCGCCGCGGACGGTCAAAGACGCGTTCAGCAGCAGGACCCCCTGCTTCGCCCAGTGCTCCAGGCAGCCGTGGTTCGGTGGCGGGCAGCCGACGTCGCTCTCCATCTCCTTGAAGATGTTCTGCAGCGACGGTGGTGCAGGGATGCCCTGACGGACCGAGAAGCACAACCCGTGCGCCTGGTTCGGGCCGTGATACGGGTCCTGGCCCAGGATCACGGCCTTCACGTCGGCATAGGGCGTGAGATGGAGCGCGGCGAACACCTCGTCGTGGGGTGGATACACCGTGCTGAGCTGGCGCTCGGCGACGACGAACTGCTGCAGCTCGGCCCAGTACGGCTTGGCGAACTCCACGCGCAGGATCGGGTTCCAGTCGGTCTTGGTCATCGGCAGCCCATGCTGCCAGCCGCGCCCAGCGGCCGCGGCCACCCGCTCGGCCGAGAAACCCAGAAAACCTGTGGAATCGGCCGTTTCGGGCCACTGTGAGTCACTACTCTGCCGCTGAGAGCGGCCCAAGATATTCACATATGGTCAAATAATTGATCGCAAACATCTACGTTGTAAGTAAAAAAGATCCCCTGATTTGCCTTTACATCACCAGCGTAAATCGTTAGGTTGCACTGCGGCCCGTTCTGAAACGGCGGGTTGGACCAAACAGAATCCAGAAGGGGATCCTTGAACAAAATGGGACTCTCGATCGACGAGCTCGAGCTCCAATCGACTGACTACCTGCCGGCGCGCGAGGTCATGAGCGGCTTCGGCGGCGGACACGGCGGCGGCCACCTGTTCCTGCAGCAGGGCCTGGTCAACGTCGGCGTCAACGTCCAGGACGTCAACATCCTGTCGGACATCAACATCCTGACTGGTAAGGACAGCGACGTCATCGACGTCGCCTGAGCACATTCGGGGAGGAACCTCCCTGTTGGAGGGGGTGGGCACCGCCTGCCCCCTCCAATTTCACATATAGAGGCGGGGACAAGGACAGGCCACCGGTGGATCAGGACACGAGCAATGACGCCCGTATCGAGTTCAGCGCGGAGCTCGACAGAGTCGAGCTCTTGGGGAAGTACCGGGGATCTGGCCTCCAGGAACCGCCATACCTGCTCCGTCGCCGCGATGGCCAGGTGGTCCAGGTCTCACGGCTGCTCTACCTCATTGCGAGCAGTCTCGACGCCAACCGTCATCCCGACCCGGCGGACCGCCGACCCGAGGCTGTGGCCGCCCGGGTCAGCATCAGGTTCGGGCAGGAGGTCAGCCCGGACAACGTCACCTACCTGGTCGAGCGCAAGCTCGTCCCCGCCGGGTTGATCGCCCGGCGTCCTGGCGACGGCGGCGTCACTGGGCACGCCGACCGGGCCAACCCGCTGTTGAGCCTGCGGATGCGCCTGCCGGTCGTCCCCGAACGGTTCCACCGCCGGCTCAGCACCGCGTGTCAGCCGCTGTTCCACCCCGCGATCGTCGCGACAGCGCTGGTCGGACTGGTCGTCGTGGACCTCTGGTTGATCCTCGGGCAGTGGCACAACCTCGCCGCCGGAGCGCGACAGCTCGTCTACCAGCCCCAGCTCCTTCTGGGCATCACCATCCTGACCGTCGTGTGCGCCGCCTTCCACGAGATCGGGCACGCGGCAGCCGCCCGCTACGGCGGCGCCACCCCCGGCGCGATGGGCGCGGGGATCTACCTGGTGTGGCCGGTGTTCTACACCGACGTCACCGACGCCTACCGCCTCGATCGCCGCGGCCGGCTGCGGACCGATCTCGGCGGCGTCTACTTCAACGTCCTGTTCACGCTGGCGACGGCCGCGGTCCACCTGGCCACCGGCTACCGGCCACTGCTGGTGTTCCTGGTGGTGGCCCAGCTCGAGACCCTGCGCCAGTTCCTCCCCTTCGTCCGCCTCGACGGCTACTACGTGGTCAGCGACGTGGCGGGCGTCCCGAACCTGTTCGCCTACATGCGGCCGGTGCTGGTCACCCTGCTTCGGGTCGGTGACGACGAGTCCCGGCGCGTCGCCCGGGCCAAGCTGGCCGAGCTGCAGCCCAGGGCGCGGGCCGTGATCACCGCCTGGGTCTGCCTCACCGCCCCGGTGCTGCTGGTCAACGTGGTCGCGTTCCTCCTGCTCGCCCCCCGCTTCGCGGGAGCCGCGTGGGGTTCGGCGGGCGGTCAGTTCCAGGCGATGACCACCCAGGACCGCGTCGACGTCGTCGGCGTGCTCAACGGCATCGTCGGGTTGGTCCTGCTGGTGCTGCCGCTGGTCGGGATGACCTACGTCGTCGTCCGCCTGGGTGCCCGGCTGTCGGCCAGGGCACCGGACTGGTGGCGCGCCCGCCCGCTCGCCACGGCGACGGCGGGACTGGTCGTCGCCACGGTGGTCGCGCTGCAGGTCGCCGTGAAGTGGCCGAACACGTTCGCCAGTGCGCTCGAGCACGCCCAGGTGGCCCAGGCCATCGAGGAGGCCCATGCGGAGGGGCGGCTGGACGAGCTCGCCGGCCTGTCGACCTCGCCACCGGCCGAGCCGGCGATGGTCCCCGCCGACAGCGCCGCAGCGGGCCCGACGACGACGGCCTCGACGGTGCCGTCGGCCGAAGCGTCCGACACGAGCTGGGCGGACGAGTCGCCGGCGAGGGCCACGGCAGGGACGGCCCCGTGGACGAACGTCGACGCCGACGCCGCGTCGCCGCAGACGGCGGCCGAGACCGACGCCCCGACGACGAGCAGCGCGCCGGACGGCCCGCCCCGCCCGACCACGCGCGACGTTCCCGGTGACGCCGACTCCGACTCCGACTCCGGCTCGGGAGGTCTCGACGGGTCCGACGGTGTGGGCGGGCCGAGCCACGGCGGTCCGCCGACCCCGACGTCCACCAGCACCACGACCAACCCACCCGCGCCGAGCCCTCGCCTGGTGGGACAGTTGATCGACCTGTTGTTCTGAGTAGCCGCTCCCCCGCCGGGTAGCCCCGGGGTGACATAACGCCGTAACGCGGGTTAGGGTCGTTGCACAGGGTCTGCATCGACTTCGGGGGGTCGCAAACCGATGACGACGAACGACGGCACTGTCGGCCGCTATCTGGGCTGGTTCCTGGTCGCTCTCTCGCTGGGATCCGGGGTGATCCACTTCGCGGTCGCCGGCGAGCACTTCGACCTGTCGTGGTACCACGGAACCTTCTTCGCCGCGGTCGCCTGGCTCCAGCTGATGTGGGCGGCGGCGGTGATCGTCCGCCCCACCCGCCCGTTGCTGGCGGTGGCAGCAGTCGGGAACGCCCTGATCATCGTGACCTGGCTCGTCTCACGCGTCTGGGGCGTCCCGGTCGGGCCGGACGCATGGGAGTCCGAGCCGGTGGCCCTCGCCGATGCCCTGGCAACCGGGTTCGAGGCCGTGATCGTGGTGCTGGCTCTCGCCGTGCTGTTCCGTCCTGCGCTGGCGCAGCAGACGCTTCGCCCTCGCCTCGGCTTCGCCGCGCTCGGGGCCAGCGGGCTGGCTATCGCGGTCGTCTCCACGATGGCGCTGTCGCCATCGTTCGCCTCCGACCACCACGGCGACGACGGCGAGGAGTCGGCGGCACACGGCCACGAGGAGGCGACGGCGCACGAGGACATGACGCCCGAGGAGATGGCAGCCCACGGTGGCGAGGCAACCGCCCACGACGATGCGGCGGCCCACGACGACGCCGAAGGGCACACCAACTACGTGATCACCGCTGACGGCTCGTCGGCGTGCGAGGAGTCCGGCGTCGCCAACGAAGGCAACAGCGGCCACGGCCACCGCGGGCCGGTCCCGTTCGAGGCGATGGACGAGGGGACCCGCTCCGAGTTCGCAGCGCAGGTCCACCAAGCCAACGACGCCGTCGCCCGCTTCCCGACGGTGGCGGACGCCGAAGCCGCCGGCTACCGGGGGATCACGCCCTACGTGCCGTGCATCGCCGCGCACTACATCAAGAACGAAGCGCTCATGAACCCGTTCGACCCGGCCGAGCCCGAGATCCTGCTCTTCGACGGGACCGACCCCGGCAGCCAGATCGTCGGCCTGAGCTATCTCCAGTTCACCGGCACTGGGGAGGGTCCCGTGGGCTTCGCCGGCGACAACGACCCGTGGCACGCCCATCGGCAACTCTGCCTGGGCAGTGGCGACGTGTTGGGTGACGAGAGCACCACCGAAGAGGACTGCGCCGCCCGAGGTGGGAACCTCATCCAGCTCGACGACCTGTTCATGACCCACATGTGGAACGTTCCCGGCTGGGAGAGCCGTTGGGGCCTGTTCAGCTCGGAGCATCCCGACCTCGGTGGCACGGTCGGCGACATCAACGCGTAGTCCCTGGTTCTGACGTCGACGGCCGCACCTGGCCGAGGTGGCGGGCCAGCTCGCCCCACGGCCCGAGCGCCGCGGCGTCACGAGCCCAGGCCAGGCCGGCGAAGTAGGACACCAGACGGGTGGCGACGCCCGAGTATCGAGCGACGAGGCCGTCGGCCACCGCACCCCAGTCCCCGCTCACGCAGAAGTGGTCGAGCAGCTCGTCGTCGATCACCGCCGCCATCCCGGCGAGGTCGCCGACTTTCTGGCGCTCGCGTAGCCGCGGGGTCGTCTCCGGCCGGCCGAGCTGCTCGAAGATGAACCCGTAGTTGGGCGTCGATCCGTAGAAGGCGACCTGCATCCGTGCCATCTCGCGCCACGCGCGCTGCTCGTCGGCGCCCGCGCCGGGTGCGGCGAACGTCGGGACGATCAGCTCGAGCTCGTCGCGTCGGCGACCGTTGCGGCTGGCACCCACCTCGACGTTCGGGAGCACGGTGTCCTGCAGGTAGGTGGCCGTGTTGAGCGGATGGACGTGGACCCCGTCGGCGATCTCGCCCGCGAGCCGCAGCATCCAGGGGTTCACCGCCGCGAGGTCGATCGGCGGGTCGGCAGTGTCGATCGCCCCGGGCGACCACATGGCCGGGAGCAGGGACAGCGTCCAGTACTCGCCCTGGTGGGCCAGCGGGGCCCCGGTGCGGAACGCAGCGAAGATCGAGCGCAGCGCTTCGACGTAGTCGCGCATCCGCGGCCCCGGCGGATCGAACGCGGCACCGTAACGGCGCTCGACGTGGGCGCGGACCTGGGTGCCCAACCCCAGGCGGAACCGGCCGCCGGTCGCCTCGGCCAGCTCCCAGGCGACCTGCGCCGTCACCATCGGGCTGCGCGGGAAAGCGACGGCGACGCCGGTCAGCAGGTCGACGTCGGCCGCGAGCGCCGCCGCGGCGCAGCCGAGGTAGGCGGTGCGTCCGGCCTCGGTGACCACCAGCCCGGAGAATCCGGCGGCCTCGGCGTCGCGGGCGAGCTGCTGCATTCGCCGCAGCGGGAGGCCCTGTGTCATCAGATCGAAGCGCATACGCCCGACATCTCCCCCTCGTACGTGGTCAGCGCGGGTTCGCGGACAGGCCGAGGCCCACGAGCACCTCTGCGCCTGGTTGGTCGGCGAGCAGCGAGCCGGCAAGCAGCAGCTTCGATGTGCGGGTCCCGCTGCCGACCACGACATCACCGGCGGCGACCACCGCAGGGTCGATCAGCACGGGCCAGTCGGCGGGGAGGCCGACCGGCGTGATCCCGCCGTACTCCATGCCTGTCTCGGCCACGGCGAGATCCATCGGGGCGAACGACGCCTTGCGGGCATCCAGGTGCCGGCGCACCAGGCCGTTGACGTCGGCGCGCGAAGTCGCCAGGACGACGCAGGCCGCGAGGGTGCGTTGCCCACCGCGCTTGGCGGCGACGACCACGCAGTTGGCCGAGATGTCGGGCGCCACGTCGTAGGTGGCGCAGAACGCCTGCGTGTCGGCGAGCTCGGGATCGATCTCGGCCACCCGCACCTGGTCCGCCTGGGGGCCGATCAGCTGGAGAGCCTTGGTCACCGGATCGGCGAGCAGATCCGGCCGGTCGAGCGCGGGAACCCATGCGAGCGTGCCAACCATGGCCCTGATCATGCCTCGCCGGCTGCGTGGGTCACCGCTTCGGCCCGGATGGCCCGCACGTATGGTGCAACCGGGCTGGACTGCAGCCACTGGGCCAGCCCGCGGATGACCCAGCGAGGGCCATCGACGCTGACCCGGCCCGATCGCAAGGCGTCCAGCAGGTCGATCTTGGCTTCCCACACCTGGTAAAGGGTCGACACGTCGGAGGACAGCACCGCGTCGACCGCGAAGCCGGGATCCGTGTGGCAAACCGATGCGTCTCCCGGCTCGATCACCAGCCAGAACGTGCGGCGGTGGTCGGTCAGGTCGATCGCGACCACGGTGCGCTGGGTGACCTCGCTGGTGTCGATGCCGCCGTGCATCCACCACATCAGCAGGTCGGGGTCGAGCTCCTCGGGACGCGGTTCGCCGAACGCGTAGCGGGCACCCCAGTCGGCCAGGCTCATCACCAGCGGCCGAAGGTCCTCGGCAGCCCGGGTCATCTCGTAGCCGTCGTCAGTCCGGCGGACGAGGCCTGCGGCCGCCAGCTGCCGGAGCCGCCGGGCCAGCAGCGCCCGCGAGATGCCGGGCAGACCCCGGGCGATCTCGTTGAACCGGCGGGCGCCGATGTGCATGTCTCGGATGATCAGCAATGTCCATCGATCGCCGAGCACCTCGAGCGAGCGGGAGATGGGGCAGTACTGGGCGTAGGTCCGCATCCCCTAAGCATCCACGAGGTTCAGCCGTTGTACCAGTCGTTACCTGGGCGAAGACGCGCGACCGCCACCTGCCGGCTCCCGTCGATGCCGCCCACGGTTCAGTCTGTGTACTACCCGGCGGGCCTGAACCAGTCATACGGTCTGCGTGACGGCCACGACGGCGGGCCGCCTGGCGGACGACCACCATCCACGGACACGAGAGAACGGCGGGAACATGACGACGACGACAACCATCACCGCGCCCACACAGGACAACGGCGGCGAGAGACGACCGGGCCCAGGAGATCGGCACCCTGCGCCGCTCCGCCACGACGACGACCGGTTCGTGGAGCTGGCCGCCGAGGTCGGTGCCGTCGCGGCGGCGCATGCCACGAATCACGATCGGGACGCCAGCTTCGTCACCGAGGCCTACGCGGCGATGCGGGCGAACGGCTACCTCCGGCTGGCCGTGCCCACCGAGCTCGGCGGGCTCGGCGCCAGCATCCGCCAGGTCTGCTACGCCCAAGCCGAGCTGGCCCGGCACGACGGGGCCACGGCCCTGGCGGCGGCGATGCACCTCTACGGCACGCTGGTCCAGGTGTACCGGCGGAACCATGGTGCGCCCGACGCCGAAGGGGTGCTCCGACGGATCGCCGCCGAGGACCTCATCGTGGCGACCAGCGGCGGATCGGACTGGTTGTGGCCCTCGACGGTCGCCGTCGTCGACGACGAGGGCGGCGGCTTCCGCGTGACGGGACGCAAGTCGTTCTGCAGCCAGGCTCCGGAGGCAAGCGTCATCTCGACCTCTGCGGTCCTCTGCGCCCAAGGCGAGGTGCCCGCCCCGGGCTCCGAGGTGCTGCACTTCTCGGTCCCGCTGGCGGCCGACGGGGTGCGGATCGAGGAGACCTGGGACAGCATGGGGATGCGCGGCACCGCGAGCCACGACCTGGTGTTCGAGGAGGTGCTCGTGCCGAGCGAGCGGATCGTCGCCCGGCGCCCCTGGGGCGAGTTCGGGCCTGCACTGCAGGTCGCGGCCCTCCACTTCGCGCCGGTGGGCGGGGCGACCTACTTCGGGATCGCGGCAGGCGCACGCGACTACGCGGTTGCCCAGGCGACCGGAGGGTCGCGGGGGGTCACGCCATCGGCTGACCTGGTGCGGATCCAGCGTCAGGTCGGATTGATGGACGCCAGGCTCCGTGTGGCCTGGTGGGCGTTGATGGGCTCGATCGACCAGCTTGGCGACGACTTCGAGGCCGACGGCGAGACGATGGCCATGGTGATGCTGGCCAAGCGAGAGGCTGCGATCGCGGCCGGCGAGGTCGTCGCCCTGGCGATGGAGGTCGTGGGCGGACGGGCGTATCTGCGCCGCTGTCCTCTCGAGCGGGCCTTCCGCGACGTCCGCGCCGCGGTGTTCCACCCGCTCAACCCGGAGATCACGCTCACCTACGCGGGGCGGCTCGCGTTGGGCGGGTCCGGCGCCGTCGAGTGACCGACGGCTGAGCCGCAGGTCGCGAACCAGGCGATGGCGTCGGCGACCGCGGCGGGGGCGGCTGCGGCATGGCCCTCGCCGCGGTCGTACACGCGGCGCTCGACCCGTTGTCCCACGGCCCGGAGCCGGTCGTAGAGGAGGCCGCTGAGCTCGACCGGCACCGTCTCGTCGTCGGCGCTGTGCAGCAACAGGATCGGGGTGCTGGTGGCCGTCTGGCCGGGATCGCTGCGCGCGACGAGCGACGACCACGGCTCGGCCGTCAGGTAGTCCGTGCGCAGCAGGTCGGCGTTGCGGAGGCCGAGGTCGGCGCCGATCTCGCCGTCGCACAGCGTGTCGACCTGCGGGAGTGCCGCCAGGCCGTCCTCGTTGAGCACCGACGCGGGATCGGCGTCCGGGTAGGCGGCGTGGAATCCGGCAACGATCCTCAGCAGCAGCTTCGCGTCCGACAGCGACCCCAGAGCGGCGTAGATCGCCGGGAGCTCGGTGACCGGTGCGCCCGCCACCGTCCCGACGACCTCGAGGCGCGGCGCCCACTCTGCGGCGATCTGCTGGGCCCACAGCGCGGCGTGTCCTCCCTGGGAGTAGCCGAACACGGCCAACCGGTCCTGGGCGTCGGCGTCGGGCAGCTGGCGCGCCGCCTTGGCCGCGTCGAGCATGCTGCGACCCTCGCTCTCGCCCACCAGGTAGGGGTGACGGCCGGGCGTACCCAGGCCCTCGTAGTCGCTGACCACCACCAGGTAGCCCGCACGCACGGGCTCGTGGGGCGGACAGCACCGCTGCACGAGGGCGGCGACGACGTCGGCCTGACGCGACGGTGCGCAGCGGTCGGCGATGCCCGCCGTGCCGTGGCCCATGGTCACCAGCGGCCGGCCGCCCACCGGAGGCTCGGACGTCGGCACCAGGGCCACACCGGTGACGGCGATCGGCTCACCCTGGAGCGACCGGGACAGGTACATGATCCGCCAGACGACAGCGCCGGCGATCGACCCGTCGGCCGCGGCTACGGGCTGGCACCTCAGCAAGGTGCCCGGGGGGCCGCCGGGCAGCGGGTCGGGTACCGCGTAGAAGTCCGTCCCCTCGAACACACCGGAGACGCTATGCGGTGCCGGTTCCCCGGGACGGGTCGTGCGACATGCCGGTACGGGCGAAGCGAGGCCCGTTAGCCTCCATAGATGCTCGGACTCCCTCCCAGCGTGACGGCATGCCTGTTCGATCTCGACGGTGTGCTGACCCGCACGGCATCGGTCCACATGGCCGCCTGGAAGGACATGTTCGACGACTTCCTTCAGGGCTGGGCCGAACGCAACAGCGAGCCGTTCGTGCCCTTCGAGGCCGTCGACTACGAGCGCTACGTGGACGGCCGGCGGCGAGCGGACGGCACCCGCACCTTCCTGGCATCCCGCGGCATCGAGCTCCCCGAGGGAACGTCGTCGGACCCCGATGGCGCCCTGACCGTGCACGGCCTGAGCAACCGTAAGAACACCCTGGTGCTGCAGCGCATGGCAGAAGGCGGTGT
Source organism: Acidimicrobiales bacterium (assembly GCA_050744325.1). Taxonomy (GTDB): domain Bacteria; phylum Actinomycetota; class Acidimicrobiia; order Acidimicrobiales; family VFJN01; genus DASXTK01. Next base: position 13,619 of record JBOGHK010000074.1, on the reverse strand, counting down.
CGAGGTCTTCGAGGGATCGGTGGACTACGTCCGGGCGGTCCGTGCCGCGGGGATGCCGACCGCTGTGGTGTCTTCGAGCGCCAACACCGCCCAGGTCCTCGAGGCCACCGGCATCGCCGACCTGTTCGACGCCCGCATCGACGGCGTCGTCGCCGAGGAGCGTGGGCTGGCCGGCAAGCCGGCGCCCGATACGTTCCTGGCCGGCGCCGAGGCGCTGGGCGTGGGGCCGACCGCGGCTGCAGTGTTCGAGGACGCCCTCGCCGGCGTCGAGGCCGGACAGGCCGGCGGCTTCGCGTTCGTGGTCGGCGTCGACCGCGGGAACGAGGCCGCCGCGCTGCGACAGCATGGTGCAGACGTCGTGGTGCAGGACCTGAGCGAGCTGATGGGGCAGGGCCGGTGAGCGACGCGACGCGCTACACGGTCGAGCAGTGGGCGGTGACCGAGCGCGACCTCGACGTCGCGGCGCTGCCGCAGAGCGAGTCGGTGTTCGCCCTGTCCAACGGGCACATCGGCCTGCGAGGCAACCTCGACGAGGGCGACCCCCACGGTTTGCCCGGCAGCTACCTCAACTCGGTCTACGAGCTGCGGCCACTGCCCTACGCCGAGGCCGGCTACGGCTACCCCGAGGCCGGGCAGACCGTGATCAACGTCACCAACGGCAAGCTGATCCGGCTGCTGGTCGACGACGAGCCGTTCGACGTCCGCTACGGCACGCTCAACGCCCACGAGCGCACGCTCGACTTCCGTGCCGGCACGCTGCGGCGCCAGGTCGAGTGGACCTCGCCGGCCGGCGACACCGTGCGCATCAACTCCACCCGCCTGGTGTCGCTCACCCAGAGGGCCATCGTCGCCATCTGCTATGAGGTCGAGCCGGTCGACGGGCCGCTTCGGATCGTCGTCCAGTCCGAGCTGGTCGCCAACGAAGAGCTGCCGCCCCAGAGCAAGGACCCGCGCGCCGCCGCGGCGTTGGAGAGCCCGCTGCTCTCCGAGGAGCACATCACCAACGGCAGCAGCGGCCTGCTGATCCACCGCACCCGCCAGAGCGGCCTGCGGGTGGCGGCGGGCATGCGCCACGTCGTCGACTGCGACAGCGTCGACGTCGACCGCGAGATCACCAGCGGCCCGGACGTCTGCCGCCTGACACTTGCCATGCGGCTGCAACCGGGCCAGAAGCTCACACTGGTCAAGTTCGTGGCCTACGGCTGGTCGAGCCGGCGGACCCGCCCGGCGCTGCACGACCAGGTGGTCGCCGCGTTGGCGGCTGCCCATCTCACCGGCTGGGACGGCCTGCTGGCCGAGCAGCGGGCATACCTCGACGAGTTCTGGGCTGGAGCCGACGTCGACCTCGACGGCGACCCCGAGGTGCAGCAGGCGGTGCGGTTCGGCCTGTTCCACATCCTGCAGTCGGCGGCCCGCTCCGAGCAGCGCCCGATCCCGGCAAAGGGCCTCACCGGCACGGGTTACGACGGCCACACGTTCTGGGACACCGAGACCTTCGTCCTGCCGGTGTTGACCTACACGCAGCCTGCTGCCGCGGCGGATGTGCTCCGCTGGCGCCAGCTCACGCTCCCGATCGCCGTCGACCGGGCCCACGAGCTGGGCCTCCAGGGCGCCGCCTTTCCTTGGCGCACGCTTCGGGGTTGGGAGTCGTCCGGCTACTGGCCGGCAGGCACCGCCGGGTTCCACATCAATGCCGACATCGCCGACGCCGTCGTGCGCTACCTCGACGCCACCGACGACGCCGACTTCGAGCGCGACGTCGCCGCCGAGCTGCTGGTCCAGACGGCCCGCCTCTGGCGCAGCCTGGGCCACCACGACACCGACGGCCGGTTCCGCATCGATGGGGTCACGGGGCCGGACGAGTACAGCGCCATCGCCGACAACAACGTCTACACGAACCTGATGGCACAGCAGAACCTCGTCGCGGCGGCCGATGTCGCGGTCAGCCAGCCCGAGGTGGCCGAGCAACTCGACGTCAGCCCCGAGGAGACCGCGTCGTGGCGCGACGCAGCGAAGGCGATGCTCATCCCCTACGACGAGCGGCGCGGTGTCCATCCCCAGAGCCAGGGCTTCACCGATCACGAGCGGTGGGACTTCGCCCAGACCCCGCCCGAGAAGTACCCGCTGTTGTTGCACTTCCCGTACTTCGACCTCTACCGGAAGCAGGTGATCAAGCAGGCCGACCTGGTCCTGGCCATGCACCTGCAGGGCCACGCGTTCACCTGGGAGGAGAAGGACCGCAACTTCACCTACTACGAGGCGCTCACGGTCCGGGACTCCTCGCTGTCGGCGTGCACCCAGGCGGTCATCGCCGCCGAGCTGGGCCATCTCGAGCTGGCGCACGACTACCTAGGTGAGGCGGCGCTGGTGGACCTGGCCGACTTCGGTCACAACACCCGGGACGGTCTCCACATGGCGTCGCTGGCCGGAGCCTGGACCGCGCTGGTCGAAGGGTTCGGCGGGATGCGGGCCCGCAAGCGCCGGCTGACCTTCGCCCCGCGCCTGCCGCCGAGGATCACCCGCCTGGCGTTCCGCGTCCGCTACCGGGGCCGGCGCATCTGCGTCACCGCCCACCCCGGCGAGGTCGTCTACGAGCTGTTGGAAGGCCCGCCGATCACGATCACCAGCCACGACCAGGACGTGGCTCTCGGTGACGAGCGGGTGCGACAGTCGATCCCACCGCTGCTGCGGATCGACCGGCCAGTCCAGCCTCCGGGCCGCGAGCCTCGGCGTCGAAGCCCTGGCCACACCTCGACGGACTAGGGCAACCTCTCGCACGTCAGTCCGGCGCTGCCGCCGTGAGGCCGTGCCCCGCCGGCGCCGGCCACGGCTGGTCCGACGATCCCGAGCACTGGCGGGTGGTCGCCCAAGGCACGCTGAGCTTCCTGGCCGTCCCCCGGCCTTCGCTGGTGCTCGCCCTCGGTGGTCCCTCGGAGTCCGGACAGGGTCGCACCACGGGTCAGGCCGCGGTTGGACCCCACGTCGAGACATGACGCATCACTCGCTCCGCCCTTAGCTGGTGTCGGGCGCGGCTGGGTCGGTGGGTACGTCACCGTGGCGTGCTCGAAGTTGTAGGTCCACCAGTTGTGGATGTCACAGGCGGACCTGCCGTTGGCCTGCGTTGTCTCGCCGCCTCGGGACACGGGCTTGCCGTGGTCGATCTGGCAGCGTTCGGCGGGGACATCGCAGGTGGGATGGAAGCACCAGCGGTCGCGGAGCTCGATCGCTCGACGGAGGCCACCGCTGAAGAACCGGGCTCGTTTGGACAGCTCGATCACCCGCTTGCCAGGTCCGTAGATGATGCGTTCGACGTCGGCGTGGCCGAGGTGGGGGACCAGCAGGCCCGGGGCGATCACGGTGCCCGAGGCGAGCTCGCACATCCGCTCGATGGTGCCGGCGCCGACGTGGACGGTGACCAGCGGCCGGGGTGGTTTGCTGTCGGTGGGTGCGGCCATGGCGCGCCGGGCCAGCTCGGCCAGGGCGTCGGCGCGGCGTTGTGCGGGGGTGCGGGCGAGGTGTTCGGTGCGGGTGTCGTCGCCGTGGACGGCGCGGGCGGCGCGAGTCGTAGCCGCCGCCCGAGCCCTGCGAGGGCCTTGGCGGCGCCCGCGGCCGCGCCGGTGGTGCGGGCCAGCCAGGCCCACAAGGCCCGGGAGCCGTCGCGTCGCCACAGCCTGCGGGCATCGATCTCGGCGACAAGCCGGGCCTGGTGGGCGACCAGCATGCTGTCGAGTTCATGGAGTTCGGGCATGGCCGCGATCAGGTCGTCGCCGCTGACGTCGGCAAGGTCGACCGCTCGGAGGCCTTCGACCGCTTCACGGAGCCTGACGAGCCCTTGCATGCGATGACATTACCATATGATGCGAACATATGTACGAAATCTCAATTGAGTGCTCTAGCCCCAATACCGTTTCCTTAAGATTACATGCGTGTTATTCTCGGGGTCGTGCCTCGGGCTGGTTGGGTCAAGCCGCAGAGCGATGAGCGGTTGTCGGATCACATCTCGATCGGCGTGTTGACGGGGCTGTTCCCGCCTGAGCTGGTGGACCGGGTGGTGGCGGAGACGGGCCGCACCGAGCGGCGTCAGCGGCTGCTGCCGGCCCGGGTGGTCGTGTACTACGTGTTGGCTTTGGCGTTGTTCTCGCAGTCCTCCTACGAGGAGGTGATGCGGATGCTGGTGGAGGGCCTTTCGTGGCAGAGCGGCTGGGCGCGGCGCTGGGCGGTGCCGGCCAAGGGGTCGTTGTTCAAGGCCCGGGCCCGGCTGGGGCCTGAGCCGTTGCGTGCGTTGTTCGACGCGGTCGCTGTGCCGTTGGCCGAGCCGGCGACGGCGGGGGCGTGGTATCGGCGCTGGCGGTTGATGAGCATCGACGGGACCAGCGTGGATGTGGCGGACACGACCGAGAATGACGCCGAGTTTGGGCGTCCTGGCTCGGGCCGGGGTGAGGGCAAAGGGGCGTTCCCGCAGGTGCGTCTGGTCGGGCTGGCCGAGTGCGGCACCCATGCGCTCGTCGATGTCGCCATGGGGTCGTGCCGCACAGCCGAGCAGCGTCTGGCCCCTGACGTGGTGGGGTCGCTGCGGGCGGGGATGCTGTGCATGGCCGACCGGGGCTTCTACAGCTTCGCGCTGTGGGGCACGGCCCGCGCTAGCGGAGCCGAGCTGCTGTGGCGCACCAAGTCCAACCACCGGCTGGCCGTCGAGGAGCGCCTCGAGGACGGCTCGTACCTGTCCAGGCTGTATGAGATCGTCAACTACAAGCGCCGAGGCGACGGTGTACCGGTGCGGGTCATCAACTACAGCCTGGACGGCCCCGGCCAGCCCACCGAGGCCCGCTACCGGCTCCTGACCACCATCTTGGACCCCGCCGCCGCGCCCGCCCACGAACTAGCGGCCCTCTACAGCCAGCGCTGGGAGTTCGAGATCGCCCTGGACGAGCTCAAGATCCACCAGCGCGGCCCCCGGTTGGTGCTGCGCTCCAAGATGCCCGACGGCGTCCGCCAGGAGATCTACGGCTACCTGTGCGTGCACTACGCCATCCGCTGGCTGATGCACACCATCGCCCGGTCCGCCGACACCGACCCGGACCGGCTCAGCTTCACCCCCAGCCTCCGGGTGGCCCGCCGCACCACAGCGAGCTACCCGGGTTTTTCCCCCTGAGGTCCTGGCCGCCGCCCACACCCAAGCCCGCGACGAGATCCTCTTCGAGCTCCTCCCTGCCCGCCGCCCACGCGGCAACCACCGCGTCGTCAAACGCAAGATGTCCAACTGGGGCGTCAAACGAGCCCAGCACTCCCGCTGGGCCCAGCCCGTCCCCACCGTGACCATCCTCACCGCTCAAGGAAACGGTATTGGCTCTAGACGGCTCCTACAACGAACTCATCAGGGGCGGTGGCGCTCTCGGACCGACATACGTCCTCGCCAGGCGGGCCAGCATGCCCGTCGGGGATGGGATGGATCGCTCACTCAGACGTCCGGTCGGCCCCCGCAGGTGTCCGGGCGTCAGGCGTTGCCAGACGCCGGAGCGCCGTGGTCGTGGGCCTGGGCGAGCGGCTGGCCCGCGAGGCGGGCCGAGACGATGGCCCACAGGTTCGGGCAGTCGAGCAGCTGGGGCTGCGGGCAGTGCAACGCGTGGTCCAGGGCAACCCGGGCTACCTGGATCCTGGCCAGACGACCCTCGAGCTCGTCCAGCTTCCGGCGCACCATGCTTCGCCAACTCGACGACAGTGCGCCGTCGCCGACGAGCATCTCGCGCACCTCGGCGAGCGTGAAGCCGACCTCCTGCAGGAGCCGGATCAGGCCGACTGTCTCGACCGTCGCCGGCGTGTAGCACCGCTTGCCGCCGACACGAGCGACCGGGGCGATGAGACCGAGCTCCTCGTAGTAGCGCAGCGCGGACCCCGCCACACCAGTCCGCTCGCCCAAGTCACCAATGCTCACCAACGGAGTCGTCACGGGCACCCCTTGACCTCAAGTTCCCTTGAACCAGTTGACTGCGTCGGGTGCGAGCCACGCAAGGCCTGATCGGTCAGTTCGGCCATCCCCGTGGTCTCGCCGGCCACCTCGTCGAGCACGTCCGGTCGGGTTCGTCGGAGGCGAAGGGTCCGCCGGAGCAGAACCGGATCAGCGGCTGGTGCTCGTTCGAGCGGTCAGGGCCGACGGCTCCGTTCAGCTCTACCCGAGGTCGTCGGCCACCGCGTGAGCGACGCCGAGCAACTCGGACTCGGAGGGCCCACCCATCGGGACGAACACGTCCACGGTCAGGTCGCCGTCGACCCACATCACGTGGCCGGCAGTTGCGTTGATCCAGCCGTCGTCACCGAGGTCCGTGACGTCCTCCACGAGCCCGGGATCGCTGTAGGTGTCGCCCTCGCTGTAGAACTCCGCACCAGGCCACAGCGTGACGGTGAGGGTGCGCGGCGTGCCGTGCTGGCCGGGGGCACCTTCCCAGGTGCACACCTGACCTCTGCCGTTCGCCTCGCTGGGCTCGGACGACGCCGGCGATCCGACCAGCGCGGCGATCTCGTCTGCGCCCAGGGAGCACGGGTCGCCACCTGAGCCACCCAAGCTGCCGTCGTCGCTGGAGCCGCCGTCGCTGCTCTCGTCTGTGGAACCACCGTCGTCCGCGCCGTCGCTGATGTCGGCGCCGTCGAGGTCTTCGACGCTCACGCCGATCTGCTCGAGCAGATCGTCGAGCAGCGCCGGGTCGACGTCGTCGAGACCCAGGGCTTCGAGGTCCTCGGCGTCGAGGTTCTCGAGATCGAGACCATCGAGGTCCTCGGCGCTGATGCCCAGATCCTCGAGGCTGGTGGCCTCGCTGGCTTGGGCGTCGCCCGACGAGGCCTGGTTGCCGCCGCCGGAGTCGTCGTCGCCGCCACAGCCGACGAGCAAGGTCAGTGCCGCCGCCATCCGACCGCGCACGACACCGATCAGTGCTGCAGGCGCCGAGGCCTCCGCAGGCGGGATCGGCAGGTGGTGGTCGACCGGACCTGCCGCTGGGGCCCTGCTGGGGCTACATGGGGATCGTGCAGCCCCAGCGGGTGCGCCCCGCGCCGGACGCGCCGTGTCCGTAGGCGTCGTACAGGTTCCGCCACCACCTGTACGACACCTGCCGAGAATCGATAGTTTGCAGCAAGGCGTCTACGGGCGTCCATCCAGTACCCCTGACCAGGGTCTCCGTCTCTGAGTGTCCATGTGAGTCCACACAGCATGGCTCACAAGATGGCTCACAGAGGAGACCTGGATGCACCCATCTCCACCCCCCACACCCCCGCGGGGAGATGCTCCCCCGGCACTCGCGGAGCTGGCCGGGCGTGTCCTCGACGACCTCCGGCGCCTGTCCGCCGCGCTCGACCTGGCAGGCACCGGCGACCTCCGCACCATCCGCGCCGTCAACGAGGTCTACGTCCTCGCCCACCACCACGCCGACGACCAGATCCACCACGGATGGCGTGAGCGCGGCGTGTGCCGGTACTGCGGCGAGGACCGGCCGTGACTCGCGCCGTCGCCCTGCTCATCGCCGTCGTCGCCCTCGGGTGCGGCGGCGACGCGGGACAGGAGGCGATCGACTCCCGCGTGCCGGAGGTCGACCTTGACATCGACGCCGGCACGCCTGAGACACCGGCCAGCACCACCACGGTCGTCGCCCCGACGGTGACGGTCGCTGGCGGTGGGGGCTTGCCCGCGTCCCCGGCAGACGAGCCCACGGTCACACCGGACGCGCCCACGGAGACGACAGCATCCACGACGACCACAGCACCCACGACGACCACGACCCCGCCCGTCGACTGGTCGGCGCGTGGGGCGTGCATGTTCGGCCCTGACGCCTCCAATCCCCGCCGAGGTGACCGTCTCGCCGAGTGGCAGACCGCGGGCGGTACCGGCTACCCGGCCGACTACCCCGGCGAATGGGCCACCAGGGCCGAGACGCTGAACGAGGCGTGGCCCGGCCGGCTCGAAAGCTGGGGCTGCTAGGCCGATGTGACAGATGTGCGTCGTCGCGGACCCCGCGTCAGCCCGCGGCCACGTCTACGCGAGGTCGTCGAACTCGCCGGCCTTCGCCCCGGCCAGGAACGCGGCCAGCTCGGTGCGGGTGAACAGCAGGACCGGGGAGTCGTCGCCGAGCTTGCTGTCACGGACGGCGACACCGCCGCCGAGGTCGGCGAGCTGGACGCATGAGCCGTTCTGGCCGGAGTAGGTCGACTTGCGCCACTTCGGGCGGTGCTGTTGGTCGTTCATCATCGGCGGGTCTCCTTGACGACGTGGATCAGGTCGAGTGAGGCGTCCGGTGGCAACGCCACCCCGGCCAGGTAGCGGAACAGGACGGTATGCGCTTCGATCTCGTGGGGGCGATCGAGATAGTGCGGGCCGGCCCGGTCCTCGACACAGGCCATGTACGGGTCGGGGACGCCCGGGGAGGTCAGCACCTTGAAGGCGCCGAACGCCGCCGAGAACACCCCGGCGTCGAGGGGTAGCACTTGGAGGTCGACGTTCGGACGCTGCGCCATCTCGGCGAGGTGGTCGAGCTGCGCGTCCATCACGTCACGGTCGCCGGCCCGTCGGCGTAGCACGCTCTCGTCGAGGACCACCGCGAGCTGTAGCGGGTCCGGACGCCGGTCGAGCACCGCCCGGCGGGCCATGCGGGTCTCGACCCGCCGGGCGACTTCCTCGACGGTGGCGGGCCGGGGGCCGATCGACTCGACTGCGGTGGCGTACGCCGCCGTCTGCAACAGGCCGTGCACCACCGTGGGCTCGTAGGCCCAGATCTCCGAGGCGGCCTGTTCCAGCGACGCGAGATGACCGAGCCACGCCGGCACCGGGTGGCCGTCGAGGGCGACCTGGCCGTTGACGTCGAGGAGCCGTTCGAGCTCACCGAGCGACACCTCGAGGCGGTCGGCGAGCGGCCGGCGGTGCCAGGCCCGTGGCGTCGACTTGCCTTGCTCCCAGTGAGCCACGGTCGAGGTCGTCACGTCGAGCGCCTGCGCCAGCTGCTCCTGGGTCATGCCTTGCGCCCGGCGTCGGGCTGCCAGCCGTTCACGCGCCATGCCTGCCCCCTCGGGTCTCCCGGTCAGTAGACCACGTCACAGCCGGCGTCGCCTAGTGGCCGCCTAGCAAATCTGTGTCGCGCCCTCTGGTGTCCGGCATCGGCGAGGCGCACCGTGGCCCTATGAGCGGTGAGCGGTTCCCGCTGGGGGAAGTGGCGGCGGCGTACAGCGAGCAACGCGGCCGTGCCATGTCGGCGTCGACGGTCCGGCTGCGATGGTGGGAGCGGCGCCTCGCCCGGACGTGCGGGCAGCACTCCCAGCCTGGCCTCGCACGCCTCAAGGCGATACGCGACGAGCTGCGGGACCGGCGCCAGTGGGCACGGTGAACGACCCCGACGATGTCACCGTCTACCCGCGGTCCGGTGTCGAAGCCGTGATCGGGGACCAGCTCGCGGGCTGGCTGGCCGCCGACATGGCCGCCCTGTGCGAGCTGGTCGACGTCACCGAGAAGGCCGTGTTCCGCGGCGAGGTCGCCGACGCCGCCCGCAGGCTCCACGCGGCGCTGGGCTCCGCGCTCGACGACACCGGCTGATTCGCCCGTGCCGGCTCCCGGGGGTGCCGCGTCGCCTCCGGGGCCGGCCGGGCACGTGGGGGATAGAGGGGCGAACAGTCGTTCGCTACCGTGACGGGGGTGACGGACTGGTCGAACGAGTGGGCCACCCCCAAGGCGGGGTTCTACGTGCGTGACCGGCGCTCGGGGATCTACCTCGCGGGCGGGTGGACCGACGACGCCGGCCGACGACGCCCGCTCATCGCGGGGACGCAGCACTCAGCGAAACGGTTCGGGGACCGGGCCGGCGCCGAGGCCGCGGTGACGTACCTCATGGGGCCGTGCCGCGAGCCGTGGCACGGCGATTGGGAGGTCGTCGAGCACCCCGCCGAGTAAGCGGGGATGACGGCCCCGAACCACCCAACGCGAGGCCGGCGTGCGGTCAGGCCGCGGCAGGCTCGGCCTGCACCATGTGGCGGATCGCTTCGAAGTGACGTTCCCAACCGAGCGTGGCGCCACCGGTGGCATGTAGTGCCGTCCGCACCGCCGTCAGACCGGTACCGAGCGCCGAGGGGGCGTCCTCGGCGTCGAGCGTCATCGTGAAATCGAACTCGCGGTCGCCGAACCGGGCGCCGAGGTCCGCGTCGATCACGTCGACCAGGTCGTAGACGGCCTCCGCCAAAGGATCGAACAGCGCTTCGACGTCCACGTCATCGACGACTCTCACGGTGATCTCTAGGTAGTAGCGGTCCATCAGTCCTCCCAACAACCTGTGCGCTTGAGCCATGCCCTCAGGTTCGTGCCGTAGTTGGGGTCGGACGGAGTCAGTTTCACCGTCCGCTGGTGCTGCCCGCAAGGACAACGCATCATGAAGTATTTCTTGCCTTTACCTACCCGCCAACCAAGCTTCTCGGCCTGCTTGAGAAGCTTCTCAAGATCCTTGTTCTGGTGCTTCGATCTCATACCCGCCTCGTTGGCCAACCTACCGAATGACACGCGTGATGTTCACTCACCTTCCCCCCCGGGACGCGACGGTGTCCGCCCCACCGGAGCGGAGCGGACACCTGAGCATGGTCTGAGCGCCGGACGCTACAGCCGTCGGCCGCCTGCGGGGTCGCGGCGGACGATGTCGGCGAGGTCCCGTTCAGGCCGCGGTCGCGAGGTCCAGCGGGCCGGCGTCCAGGGGGTCGTTCTCAAGGCCCTTCCGGTACGCGACCTCGGCGAAGCTCGGGTTCCGTTCGATCAAGCTCGCCAGCAAGGTCTGCCACACCATCGCGATGTCCCGGTTCGAGGTCGCGTCGATCGACGACGATTCCCGCGTCGCGAGCCAGGCCGTGACCGTGTCGCGGAGGCGGAGGTAGTCGGCGAGGCCCTGGATGTCCGGCCGGCCCGACAGCGCCTCGTTCGCGACGACCGCCCTGGCCCCCTCGATCCGCCGCGCCCACGCGTTCCTATCCGTGACGGAGAACTCCTGGTACCAGGCCGGGTGCTGGGCCGCGAGGCTGGCGATCATGACCCGCTTGATCTGCTGTAGGTCTTCGGCCCCGGCGACCTGCATGTTGGGGAGGCCACGCGAGACCCTGGCCACTTCCAGTAGGTCGGCGAGCTTCGAGTACCGCGACCAGCCCAGCCTGATCTGCGGCCCGTCGAGGACCTCGTCGGGTTCGAGCCGGCGCCGCTCCCCGCGTTCCATCTGGCGGTCGTAGACGGCCCGGGAGAACTGGGCGGTCGCGTCACCGTCGTAGCCGGCGACGACCCCGCCCCACTCCGGGTACGCGGTGATGATGTCGCCGTACTGTTCCGATGCTTCGAGCCCCTCGACGGTGGGCGGCACCCCGTTGATGCTCTCCGTGAACGCCTGCGTCAACGCGAAGTACTCCTCGCCGAACGCTTCGAGGAAGATGTCGTCGGCGTTGATGCTGCGATCTCCGGTGTCCGCGACGCGCGGGAGATCCTCGGCGGCTTCGATCGCGAACTCGGCACCGACCTCCCGCGCCCGCTCGTAGTCCCCGCTGCGGAGCGAGCGGTAGATGTCGATGTACGGCTTGTACGGGGTTTCGTAGACGGGCGCCACCGGGGCGACGTAGCCGGCGAACAGGCGGAGCCGCATGAACTGGTCGGCTTCGTCGCTCACCGATTCGAGGAAGTCGGCACGTGCCGCGGGGTCCGAGAAGTCGACGGTCGGGATCTCGCCGGTCCCCATCTGCGTGAGGCGGGTGACCAGGATCCGGGCCTCGGCGTTGGCCCGCGCCGACCCTTCGTTGCCGGAGGAGGCGTCGAACGCTCTGCGCACGGTCGGGGGTAGGAGGGCATCCACGAACCCGTCGGTGGGGCCGAAGGGGATGATGAAGCGGACCGAGTCTTCGAGCGACGGGTTGGCCTTCACCATCTCCGACACGCCGATCTGCACGAACGGCCCGAAGCCGGGGGTGCCGTTCGCGACGAGGTTGAAGCCGCGCTTGTCCAAGAAGATGTAGCCCTGGGAGTCCAACGCCCCCCGGAAGACGCCTTGATTGACCAGCCCCCGTGCGAACTCGGGGATCCGCACCCTGAGGAATGTCGACCCGCGGTCGTCGGTGTAGGTCCAGCCGAGGCGGTCCGGGGCCTCCCACACCTGCCGTGCCCGGGCGACGAACGCCGGGTTCTCGACGGCGAGCCCCGTCCACCGCGTCAACACCTCCTGCCACGCGTTGTAGAACGGCATCACCAGGCGCGTCATGTCGGCGAAACGGGACTGCTCGGCGAGGTCGTAGAGGAGCTGGCGGGTCTCGCGCAAGGCGAACGCCCGGGACTGGTCTTCGAGGTTGCGTAGCAGGGCCTCGGATACCTGGCCGGGCGGCAGCGGCGCGAACAGCCGCCGGGCCTCCGCGTTGTAGAACCGGGCGAAGGTCGGGTTACGACTGAGCTCGTCGGTCGCCATCGTGCCGAGGATCTCGAAGGAGTTGTCGATCGCCCCGTTGACCAGCTGGTTTATCTTCGACCGGCCCATCAGCTGCTCGGTCTCGGCGCCGTGGATGGGGGCGCGACGCGACTCGGGGATCAGGTCGAGGATGGCCTGGACCTCAGCATCGCTGGCGTCGTCGGCGAGACCGAGGACAGCGGACTTCACCTCGTCGACCCCGCCCGTGTAGGAGTTGACCTGGTCGCCGTACGCCTCGACCCACGCCCGATGGTCGGAGCGCCACGGGACCAGGGTGGCGTAACGGCGGCCTTCGAGGGTGTTGTCGAGCCAGTCCAACACCTGATCGACACCCTTGCCGGCGAGGAACTGGCGGCCCATCTCGTCCTGGGCGATCTGGTGACGCAGGTTGTTCGCCCACTCCGCCCGGTAGACCGCGTCCGACTGCGCGCTCTCACCCCATGTGTAGGTACGGAACCGTGACGCGTCACGCTTGAGGGCGCCCACGAACCGGGCCTCATGGCGGCCGAACAGCTCATCGACGGAGGCCCTGGCACTGTTGTGGACCCGGTAGAACTCAGCCGAGCTGCCTTTGTCGCCGAACGGGCCGGACAGCGAATGCCCCCCGAAGCGCACGTTCTGGTAGCCGGCGTCTTCCATCCTCGCCATCGCCCGCACGAGCCGGTTCCCGAGCGCACCCCCGGCGACCGCCCCGACCGGGCCGCCGACGAGCCCGCCGGCAGCCGCGGAGACGAACGAGCCCCGCCGCGTCATCCGGGCGGTGGATTCGGTGCGCAGCACGCGCCGCACGATCGGGTTCGTCTTGAGCGCGGCCGCGTAGTTGTTCACCGCGTCACGCGAACCCAACATGACGGACAGGGCGCCGAACTTCGCGAGCATCCGCATCTGCTCGTCACCGACCACGCGGAGAGTCCACGCCGGTCGAAGCAACACGGCGGGCCGCCAGACCTCCATGATCCCGCGCATCGCGTCGAGGCCATACTGCGATGCCGACCAGACCGGCGCCGCGCCCCGGGTGACCCTGGACCGCCAGTCGTCGCCGTACTTGAGCCGCGAGTACCGAGCCGCGTGCTGCCTCAGGAGATGGAAGTTCGGGACGTTGACGACGTTCTGCAACTGCGTGACCGACAGCGGCAGCTCCACCTCGACCATCTCGTCGCCGTCATGGAACCG
>JBOGHK010000073.1:0-48956 GCA_050744325.1 Acidimicrobiales bacterium | reverse complement strand
GCTCAACCGCGAGGTGGGCACGCACATCCTGGGTGCCGACACGATGCTCATGGGCACCGACTCTCGCGGTGGCGGCGCGCTGCAGGACAAGATCCTGTTCTCGCCCGGCCCGTCGATCTACGGCGGCACCGACCAGGTGCAGCGCAACATCATCGGCGAGCGCGTCCTCGGGCTGCCCAAGGAACCGGGCTTCGACAAGAACACGCCGTTCCGGGACCTCCCCAAGAACGGCTGAGTTTCGTTCCGCAACCAGAGGTTGCGGAACGAGGATTCGGCCACCGCCCGGCGGCGGCGTCGTTTGCCGGTCGCTCGACCGGCAGAACCGGATCGAGCGACGTTGGGGGGCTCCGGCGGAGCCTCTGCCCCCCAAACCCCCCGCCCTGCCTCATTGCCTGTGCTCGCTGGTTTGCCGGCGGCCGCGTGTGCGGAGGCGGGCCGTGGGTGAAGTGGTCGGGGTCGGTGTCGACCTGTGCGACGTCGGGCGGCTGCGCGAGGCGATGCGCCGCACGCCCGGCATGAAGGACCGTCTGTTCACCGCCGCCGAGCAGGCTCACTGCGAGAGGCGTCGTGACCCGGCCGAGCGCTACGCGGCGCGGTTCGCCGCCAAGGAAGCCGTGTTGAAGGCCCTTGGTGCTGGGCTGGGCGCGTGTGCGATGCGCGACATCGAGGTCGTGTCGCTTCCCTCCGGTGCGCCGTCGCTGCGGTTGCACGACAGTGCCGGCGAGCTCGCCGCGGAGTCCGGGGTGGACGAATGGCACATCAGCTTGACTCACACATCGGGCCTGGCCCAGGCCACGGTGGTGGCGCTGGGTGCCCCCGACGAGGGCGAATAGCCTCGGCGGTGAGATGCAGCCTGTGCTCACGCCCGAGGAGATGGCCGCGGTCGACGCCGCCGCCCCCGAGCCGGTCGACGTACTGATCGGCCGGGCCGGTGCGGCGACCGCGCGGGTCGCCCTCCGCATGCTGCGCGGCTGCTACGGGCGTCGGGTAGTGGTCGTCGCCGGCAAGGGGAACAACGGCAACGACGGCCGAGCGGCGGCGGAGCGTCTTGCCCGCCGCGGCGTCCGGGTGCAGGTCGTGGCAGCCGCTGAGACGGGCAGCGGCCACCTCCCGCCTGCGGACCTGGTGATCGACGCGGCCTACGGGACCGGCTTCCATGGCGAGTACCACGCGCCCGACCCCGGGGGAGCGCCCGTGCTGGCGGTCGACATCCCGAGTGGGGTCGACGGCCTGACCGGCCAGGCGTCGGGGTGGCCTCTGGCCGCGCAGCGCACGGTGACGTTCGCAGCCTTGAAGCCTGGGCTGCTGTTCCACCCTGGTCGTGGCCTGGCCGGCGAGGTCACGGTGGCCGACATCGGCCTCGACGCCTCCGGCACCCGGGTCGGGCTGGTGGGGACAGACGACGTTGCCGCGTGGCTTCCGCCACGGCCGGTCGTCGCCCACAAGTGGCAGTCCGCCGTCCTGGTGGTCGCCGGGTCGCCGGGCATGACCGGTGCGGCCCACCTGGCCGCGTCGGCCGCACAGCGGGCGGGCGCCGGCATGGTGCGAGTGGCGTCGCCCGGCGTCGGCGCCGACCCGGGATTGCCGACGGAAGCTGTCGGTGTCGGGGACATCGACCGCCCGGACTGGGACCTGGTCGTCGCCACCACGCAGCTCGACCGCGCCCGAGCACTGGTGGTCGGCCCGGGGCTCGGTCTTGCCGAATCGACCGTGGCCGCCGTGCGGCGGCTGGTCGAGGCCGCCAGCCAGCGGCCGGTGCTCGTCGACGGCGACGGTCTCACCGCGCTGGGCGACACAGCAGGTGACCTGCTCCGTGGGCGGGCCCAGCCTGCCGTGTTGACGCCCCACGATGGCGAGTTCGCCCGCCTGGCCAGCGGGCCGCCGGGGCACGATCGCATCGCCGCCACCCGAGATCTCGCCCGCGAGCTGGAGGCTGTCGTGCTGTTGAAGGGACCGACCACCGTCGTCGCCCACCCTGGCGGATCCGCCAGGGTGGTGATCGCCGGCGACCAGCGGCTGGCGACCGCAGGGACCGGCGACGTTCTCTCCGGGATCATCGGTGCCTTGCTGGCCCGGGGCGTCGACCCGTTCGACGCTGCTGCTGCCGGAGCTTGGCTCCATGCCACGGCGTCACGCTCGGGGCCCGCCGAGGGCCTGGTGGCCAGCGACGTCGTCGGCGGCATCCCTGAAGCGCTGGCCGCCGCCCGAGCCCGGCGGCCGCCGCCGCCCAGCCTGGATGACGCGCCGGGCAGCATCGCCTCGGCACGTCCGCGCCCCGGCGACGTCGGTTGCGGGGACAGCAGGCGTGAGCCTGCCGCCGAGCCTTCCGGCAGCGCGCCCGACCACGGCGGCCGGCTCTGATGGCGCGGGCTTGGGCTGAGGTCGACCTGGACGCGATCGCCCACAACGTGCAGGCGCTGAAGCGCCACGTCGCCCCAGCGAAGCTGTGCGCGGTGGTCAAGGCCGACGGCTACGGCCACGGGTCGGTGCCGGTCGGCCGGTCGGCGCTCGCAGCCGGGGCGGACTGGCTGGCTGTGGCCCAGGTGCCCGAGGCCGTCGCCCTGCGCGAGGCGGGGATAGATGCGCCACTCCTGATCCTGTCCGAGCCCCATCCCGGCGAGCTCGACATCGTGGCCGGGCTCGAGGCCCGGGTCACCGTCTACACGCCCGAGACCGTCGCGATGCTCGGCGAGGCCGTGCGGCGTCGGGGCCGGTCGGAAACGGTCGCCGTCCATCTCAAGGTCGACACCGGCATGCGGCGGGTCGGCGCGGCGCCCGACGACGTCGTGGCGCTCGCGAAGTCCATCGCCGACCACCCGCGGCTCGACCTGGAGGGTGTGTTCACCCACTTCCCGGTGGCTGACGAGCCGGAGGACGACTTCACCACCGACCAGATCGCCCGGTTCGAAGCGATCCTCGCCGACCTTCGTGGCGCAGGGCTCGAGCCGCCGGTACGGCACGCGGCGAACTCGGCCGGGGCGATCTGCTTCCCGGATGCCCGTTACGAGCTGGTGCGCTGCGGCATCGCGGTCTACGGCCTGCCGCCGGCACCGTCCCTGGCTGGACGGGTCGACCTGCGGCCGGCGCTGCGGCTGGTGTCCGAGGTGTCGTTCGTGAAGGAGGTGCCCGCGGGCGACGGCGTGTCCTACGGGCTCCACCAGCGGACCGGCCATGACACCGTCCTCGCCACCGTGCCCATCGGCTACGCCGACGGGGTCTTCCGGGGGTTGCCGCTGGCGGGGACCGAGGTGCTGATCCACGGCCGGCGGCGGCCGATGATCGGCGTGGTGACCATGGACCAGCTCATGGTGGAGTGCGGTCCGAACGGGGTCGCCAGCGACGAGGTGCGGCGCGGTGATGAGGTGGTCCTCCTCGGTGGCCAGGGCGACGACCACATCAGCCCCGACGAGTGGGCGGCCAGGATGAGGACGATCTCCTACGAGGTCGTCTGCGCGATCGGGCCGCGGGTCGAGCGCCGGTATCGCGCTCGATGATCACCGACGTCGCGGGGATCCGGGTCGGGAGCTGGACCGATGACCGGGCCGCGACCGGCTGCACGGTGGTGCTCTTTCCTGACGGAACCGTGGCATCGGGCGAGGTTCGGGGTGGCGCCCCGGCCAGTCGCGAGGTCGCGCTGTTGGAGCCCGGCCGCCGCGTCGACCGCGTGGACGCCGTCGTCCTGACCGGCGGCTCGGCCTTCGGCCTGGCCTCCTGCGACGGTGTGGTCCGATTCTGCGAGGAGCGGGGGATGGGCGTGCCAACCCCGGCGGGTGTGGTGCCGATCGTGGTCGGGTTGGGGTTGTTCGACCTGTGGGTCGGCGATGCCACCGTCCGCCCCGGCGCCGAGGACGGCTACGCGGCGTGTGAGGTCGCGACTGCGGGCCCGGTCGACCTGGGTGCCGTCGGCGCGGCCACCGGCGCCACCGTCGGCGACGGGTCGGGTGGCCGGCGGCCCGGGGGGTTGGGATCGGCGACTGCCCGCGCCGGCGACCTGGTGGTGAGCGCGCTGGTGGCCGTCAACGCTGCCGGCGTCGTCGGGGCGGACGACGAGTCAGCCCCGCTGGCGGCGGCGCGGTTCGAGGCCATCGCTGCGGCGGCCATGGTCGCCGGGGCTGCGGACAGCCCGCTCGGCCACACGACGATCGGGGTGGTGGCCACCAACGCTTCGCTCGACAAGGTCGGCTGCCACCTGGTCGCGCAGTCGGCGCACGACGGTCTCGCCCGGGCGGTCTTCCCGGCCCACACCCGGTTCGACGGCGACGCCTTCGTGGCCGCGGCGGTGGGTGGTGTCACCGCGGACGTGGACGCCGTCCGAGCGCTCGCGGTCCACGCAGTCGCTGCCGCGATCCGCTCGACCGCCGCGGGGTGAGCCTGCGCAGCAGGGTGGGACGCCGCGCGCCTCGACCTCGCTGGGTGGCATCGGGGTCCCCGCTACGCTCCATGCGGTGACGAATCGGCCGGTCTGGCTGGCGGCGCGGACGCAGTCCGTGGACGAGACGCGCTCGTTGGCAGCGTCCCTGGCCGGCATCGCCGCGGCCGGTGACCTGATGCTGCTCGCCGGCGAGCTGGGTGCCGGAAAGACCGCATTCGTCCAGGGGTTCGGCGGTGCCCTGGGGGTCACCGAGCCGATCACCAGCCCGACCTTCGCTCTCGCGCAGCGCTACGACGGCGACCTGGTGGTGCACCACCTCGACGTCTACCGGCTCGACCAGCTCCACGAGGTCATCGACCTGGGGATCGGCGAGCTGCTGGACGAAGGGGTGGTGGTGATCGAATGGGGCGACGCCGTCGCTGCCGCGCTGCCGCCTGACTACCTCGAGATCGGCCTGCGGTTCGGTTCCGACCCCGACGAACGGATCGTGACCCTGCGGCCGCTGGGGCCGCGCTGGGCGGCCCGGGCCGACGCGCTCGCGGCCGCCGTCGCGCCCTGGGCCAAAGCCGGTCCCGACCCCGACGGCCCCGTCGGCCCAGGCGCAGGTACGGGGGGTCGCTAGTGCTCATCCTCGGAATCAGCACGTCGACCCAGCAGGTCGGGTGTGCGATCGGGGGCCACGAGGGGGTTCTGGCCGCGGTGCAGTCCGCCCGCGGGCGACGGCACGGCGAGTCCCTGGCGCCCGCCATCGACATGCTGCGCCGCCAAGCCCAGGTCGAGCTGAGCGAGATCGGGTGCGTGGCGGTCGACCTCGGTCCGGGTCTCTTCACCGGCCTGCGGGTGGGGATCAGCACCGCCAAGGCGCTCGCGCACGCGCTGCGGGTGCCGATGATCGGGGTCACGAGCCTCGACCTGGTCGCCTTCCCTGTGCGCTGGACGCCTCGGGTGGTGGTCGCGGCCCTCGACGCCCGGCGAGGCGAGCTGTTCACGGCCTCGTACCGCCAGGTTCCCGGCGGAATCCAGCGGCTCGGCCCCTACCGTGTCTGCTCGCCCGACGACCTGGTCACCGACCTGTCGGCGAGCCGCGACGATGTGCTCCTGCTCGGCGACGGCGCCCAGCGCTACGCCGGGTGCTTCGCGGAGCTCAGCCAGGTCGAGCTGGCCGACCAGGGGCTCTCGTATCCCTCGCCGGCATCGCTGGTCCAGCTGGCGCACGCCCAGGCGCTGCGCGAGGAGTTCGTGACCCCGTCCGAGGTCGAGCCGCTGTACCTCCGTCCGCCGGATGCGGCGATCAACTGGACGACCCGCGATGCCAAGCCGCCAGGGTCAGACGGCCCCGCGTCCTCGCCCGAGCAAGGGCAGCCCAATGGTCACACGGCCGGCTGATACCACAGGCCTCACCGTGGCCATCACCGCCATGCGGCGCCGGCATCTCCGCGGGGTGCTGCACATCGAGCAGCAGGTCTATCCGAAGCCGTGGACGCTGGGCCTGTTCCTCAGCGAGCTGAACCAGCGGACCACCCGGCTCTACCTGGTCGCCCGCGTCAACCACAAGGTGGTCGGGTACCTCGGCCTGTTGCGCAGCGTCGACGACGGCCACATCACGACCATCGCGGTCGACCCGGCGTGGCACCGTCGGGGCATCGCCACGCGGCTGCTGGCCGCGGCGGCACGCGGTGCGATGGCCAGCGGCTGCGTGAACCTCACCCTCGAGGTGCGGGTCAGCAACAGCGGCGCGCAGGAGCTGTACCGTCAGTTCGGATTCGTCCCCGCCGGCGTCCGCAAGGCGTACTACCCGGACAACGCCGAGGACGCCCTGATCATGTGGGCCAACGACATCGACTCCGCCGACTACGCGATGCGCCTGGGCGGAATCGAGTCCGGGATCCGAGGTTCGACGGTCACCGACGTGAGCTGGCTCTGAGGAGGACGACGATGGCTGACCGCATCCTGGGCATCGAGACCTCCTGCGACGAGACCGCGGCCGCGGTCGTCGACGGGGCGCGGACGGTCCGGTCGTCGGTTGTGGCCAGCCAGATCGACCGTCACGCCCGCTTCGGCGGCGTGGTGCCCGAGATCGCCAGCCGAGCCCACGTCGAGCTGCTCAACCCGGTGGTGGCCGAGGCGCTGGTCGAGGCCGGCGTGTCCGACGACGAGGTCGAGGCCGTTGCGGCCACCAGCGGCCCAGGGCTGATCGGGTCGCTGCTGGTCGGGCTCAGCGCGGCGAAGGCGTTCGCCCTGGTGTGGGACGTGCCGTTCGTCGCCGTCAACCACCTGGAGGGGCACCTCTACGCGGCGTTCCTCGAGGAGCCCGACCTCGCACCCCCTCTGGTCGTGCTGCTGGTCTCCGGCGGGCACACGCTGTTGGTCCACATGGAGGGGCACGGCCACTACCGCCAGCTCGGCACCACCATCGACGACGCCGCCGGCGAGGCGTACGACAAGGTCGCCCGCTACCTCGGGCTCGGCTATCCCGGCGGGCCGGTCATCGACAAGCTGGCGGCGAACGGCGACCCGCACGCGGTCGAGTTCCCGCGGGCCATGGCCGACCGGGCCTACGACTTCAGCTTCAGCGGCCTCAAGACGGCGGTGATCAACCATGTCCGGGCCAACCCGCGCATGCGCACCGAGGACGTCGCAGCCAGCTTCCAGGAGGCTGTGGTCGATGTGCTGGTGGCGAAGACCATGCGTGCCGCCCGCGACGTGGGCGCCGCGAGCGTGTGCCTGGGCGGTGGCGTTGCCGCCAACCGCTGGTTGCGCCAGCGGCTGATCGCTGCGTGCGAGAAGGACGGCTTCCGGGCCTTCGTGCCGAGCCTGTCGATGTGCACCGACAACGCCGCGATGATCGCGGCGGCAGGGTGGTGGCGGCTCCGGACCGACGGCCCGTCCCCTCTAGACGCCGGCGCGGTCCCCAACCTGCGGCTGGTGAGCTAGTGCAGCGTCTCCGTGCCTGACGCCCATGGGCTGGGCGGCGGATAGCCTGCGGGCCGGTGGGGGACTTCCATCGGATCGAACTGAACCGGCGGGCCTTCCTGGCAGGTCTGGTCGCGGCCGCCGTCGCGGGCGCGGCGGGCTGTAGCGGCGACGACAGCGACGACGAGGCTGCCGCTTCGCTGGACGAGGAGGGGCTCAACAGCGAGCCGCTGCCGCCGCTGCCGACCGACCTCCCCACGGATCTGTTCGCCCTCGGTGTGGCCTCGGGCGATCCCGTCGCCGACTCGGTCATCCTGTGGACCCGGATCGTCGCGGACCCGACCGCCGACGACGGAGGCGTCGGCAGCGCCCCGATCCCTGTCGGGTGGGAGCTCGCCACCGACCGTGAGTTCGAGGAGGTCGTGGCCTCCGGCGACGCGGTTGCCGACCCGGCGCTGGCGCACGCGGTCCACGTCGACGCCTCAGCCCTCGAGCCCGACACCTGGTACTGGTACCGCTTCACGGTCGGCGACCGGGTCAGCCCCGTCGGCCGGACCCGCACCACCCCGTCGACCGGGAGCGAGCCCGAGTCGCTGCGGTTCGCGTTCGCCTCGTGCCAGAACCGCCAGGACGGTTACTGGACGGCACATCGCCACCTCGCCGAGGAGGACGTCGACCTGGTGCTCTTCCTCGGGGACTACATCTACGAGGGTCCGTCCGACCCCGCCTCGCTCCAGCCCTACGCGTCCGAGGCTCCTGTCGACCTTGCGACCTACCGGAAGCGCTGGGCGGAGTACAAGGGCGATCCAGCGATCCAGGTGGCGCACGCCCGCTGCCCGTGGGTCTGCACCTGGGACGACCACGAGGTCGAGAACAACTACGCCGACGACGTCGCCGAGGCTGCGAGCCCGGACGACACCGATGCGCAGGAGCAGTTCCGTCAGCGCCGCGGTGCGGCCTACCTGGCGTTCTACGAGCACACCCCGGTCCGGCTCGATCCGCCCGAGGGCGCCAACTTCCGCATCTACCGGGGCGTCCGCTGGGGGACCTTGGCGCGGTTCTTCGTGCTCGACGGTCGCCAGTACCGCAGCAACCAGGAGTGCGACGCCACCCAGGTGTTCGCCGGTGTGGGCCCGTTGTGCGCCGCGGCCACCGACGAGGCCCGCTCGATGCTCGGCGAGGCCCAGGAGGAGTGGCTGGGCGAGGGACTGGCCGAGACCGAGGCGACCTGGAACGTCCTGGCCCAGCAGACCGTCATGTCGCCGGTGCCGTTCGCCGACGGCGTGGTGAACCTCGACCAGTGGGACGGCTACCCGGCTGCCCGCCGCCGGCTGGTCGACCAGCTGCGCGAGGTGCGCAACCCTGTGGTGATCACCGGGGACATCCACCTGAGCGCGGTCGGCTACATCGGCGACGACCCCGACGACCCAACGACGGCGCCGCTGGTCACCGAAGTGGTCGGCACCTCGATCTCGTCGAACTTCCCGCTCGCCGACGTTGTCGAGGGCCTGGTCACCGGCCTGCCCAACGTCGAGTACCTCAACGCCCGCCAGCGGGGCTACGTGGTCTGCGACGTGTCCCCGGGCGAGCTGCGGGCCGAGTTCCGCTATGTCAGCACCGTCGAGCAGCCCGAGGCCGAGATCGAGACCGGGGCGACCTGGCTGGTCACCGACGGCGACCCCCAACCCCGCGAGGCCTAGTGCCACGACCCGCCACAGGCAACCGAGGGATAGGCGCTGGCAGTCCGTGGTTGCGAGTGCCAGCGGCGCTGGCCTAGGGTTAGCACTCGCAACCTGAGAGTGCCAGCGCCAACGGAGGCCACGCATGAACCTGCAGCCCCTCGACGACCGAATCGTCGTCAAGCCCGGCGAGAGCGAGGAGACCACCGCAAGCGGTCTCGTCATCCCCGACACTGCCAAGGAGAAGCCCCAACAGGGCGAGGTCCTGGCCGTGGGTCCGGGTAAGCGCTCCGAGCACACGGGCGACATCATCCCGGTCGACGTCAAGGTCGGCGACACGGTCGTCTACAGCAAGTACGGCGGCACCGAGATCACCGTCGACGGCCAGGACGTCCTGATCCTGTCCGCTCGCGACGTCCTCGCTGTCGCGAAGAAGTGATCTGATGCCCAAGATTCTCAAGTTTGACGAAGAAGCGCGTCGCGCCCTCGAAACGGGTGTCAACAAGCTCGCTGACGCGGTGAAGGTCACGTTGGGCCCCAAGGGCCGCAACGTGGTGCTCGACAAGAAGTGGGGCGCCCCGACCATCACCAACGACGGCGTATCGATCGCCCGCGAGATCGAGCTCGACGACGCCTTCGAGAACATGGGTGCCCAGCTGGTGAAGGAGGTCGCCACCAAGACGAACGACGTCGCCGGTGACGGCACCACCACCGCCACGGTGCTCGCCCAGGCGCTGGTGCGCGACGGCCTGCGCAACGTGGCCGCGGGCGCCAGCCCCATGAGCCTCAAGCGGGGCATCGACAAGGCGGTTGCGGCCGCGGTCGAGGCCATCGCCACCCAGTCCAAGGAGATCGACGACCGCTCCGAGATCGCCCAGGTCGCGGCGATCTCGGCCGCCGATCCCGCCATCGGCGAGGTGTTGGCCGACGCGATCGACAAGGTCGGCAAGGACGGCGTGGTGACCGTCGAGGAGTCCAACACCTTCGGGATGGACCTCGACTTCACCGAAGGCATGCAGTTCGACAAGGGCTACCTGTCGCCGTACTTCGTGACCGACGGCGAGCGCCAGGAGGCCATCCTCGACGACGCGTACATCCTGCTCAACCAGGGCAAGATCAGCTCGGTCCAGGACCTGCTGCCGGTGCTCGAGAAGGTCATGCAAAGCGGTCGCCCGCTGGTGATCATCGCCGAGGACGTCGAGGGCGAGGCTCTCGCCACCCTGGTGGTCAACAAGATCCGCGGCACGTTCAACAGCGTCGCGGTCAAGGCCCCCGGCTTCGGCGACCGTCGCAAGGCGATGCTCGGCGACATGGCCGTGCTCACCGGCGGCACCGTGATCGCCGAGGAGGTCGGGCTCAAGCTCGACGGCGTCACCATCGACCTGATGGGCAAGGCCAAGAAGGTCATCGTCACCAAGGACACCACCACCATCGTCGATGGTGACGGCTCCGCGGACGACGTGGCTGGCCGCATCGGCCAGATCAAACGCGAGATCGACGACACCGACTCCGACTGGGACCGCGAGAAGCTGCAGGAACGGCTGGCCAAGCTGTCCGGCGGCGTGGCCGTGGTCAAGGTCGGCGCGGCGACCGAGGTCGAGCTCAAGGAGAAGAAGCACCGCATCGAGGACGCCCTCTCGGCCACTCGGGCAGCCATCGAGGAAGGCATCGTCGCCGGCGGCGGGGTTGCGCTGTTGCGCACCCGGGCTGCGGTCGGCAAGGCGGCCGCCGGGCTCGACGGCGACGAGGCGACCGGTGCCCGAACGGTCTGGCAGGCGCTCGAAGCTCCGTCCCGTCTGATCGCCGACAACGCCGGCCTCGAAGGCGCGGTGGCGGTCCAGCAGGCTGAGCGTGAGACTGGCTCGGTCGGGCTCAACGCCCTGACCGGTGACTTCGAGGACCTGGTCAAGGCCGGGGTAATCGATCCCGCCAAGGTCACCCGGGCGGCGCTGCAGAACGCGGCGTCGATCGCCGGGCTGGTGCTCACCACCGAGGTCCTCATCGCCGACAAGCCTGAGCCTCCCGCTCCCGCCGCTCCTGGCGGGGACCCCATGGGTGGCATGGGTGGCATGGGCGGCATGATGTAGCCAGCTCTGTTCGAACCTGCCCCCGAAGATGGGTCTCCACCCCACCTTCGGGGGCAGGTTCATTTTTGGGGCCAGCCCTGGCCAACGCGCCCCGCACACGCCCGACAGCCTTGACTTCAAGGGTACTTGAAGCCGTTGACTGGCGATCGTGAGGTCGAGATCTCTGAAGCAGCGTGTGACCAGCCGCATCTTCGACGCCCTCGGGCGTGCCGGGCTCGTGCGCCAGTTCGGCCGTCCGCACGGTCGGACCGGACGGGTGGTCGGGTGGGTCATGGCCCACCGCAGCTCCAACCGGCAACGCAACGTCTGGGTGGTGTCCCTGCTCGACGTGCAGCCCACGGAACGGGTGCTCGAGATCGGCTTCGGCCCGGGCATCGCCATCGCCGAGCTGGCCCGCCGTGCCAGCCGAGGACACGTCTACGGGGTCGATCACTCCGAGGTCATGGTCCGCCAGGCGTCCCGCCGCAACGCAGCTGCTGTCCGCGCCAGGCGGGTCGAACTGCTGCAGGCGTCGGTGGACCGGCTGCCTCGATTCGACGAGCCGCTCGACGCCATCCTCGCCGTGAACTCGATGGGGTTCTGGCCCAACCCGACCGAACAGGTCGGCGCGCTGCGTGGCCTGCTCCGCCCAGGTGGACGAATCGCAGTCGCCAGCCAGCCCCGATGCGCGGGCGCCACCGCGGAGACGACGGCCCGAGCCGGCAGCGAGCTTCAGGATCAGCTGACCAAGGCAGGTTTCACCCGGGCCCGGGTGGAGACCCTCGACCTCGACCCACCGGTCGCCTGCGTTCTCGCTACGAACCCGGCCAGCGGGCCGCCCTGACCACTGTCGGGCGGGCCCACCATGACCGCCGTTAGCGCTAGCCGCCGCTGGTGGCCACGAGCTCGTCGGCCCCGGCCAACGGGGTGGGATCGTCGGGGTGGTCGAGCCAGCCCTCCGGGAGGACCACCCGGCGGGGGCCAGAGGTCTTGCCTCGGGGCAGGGCATCCGAGCCGGGGAGTGGGGTGAGGCCCGGGTCGAGGTCGTCGAGGTGGGCGTCGAGCTCGGCCAGCGTGGCCGCGTTGGTCAGATGGCGTCGCACCTCGCTACCGACCGGGTAGCCCTGCAGATACCAGCCCACGTGCTTGCGGATGTCCAGCATCGCGAGCGGCTCGGTCATCCAGTCCGCCAGCAGGTGGGCATGGAGGCTCAACGTCGCTGCGACGTCGCCGAGCTGGCGGGGTGCCTCCGAAACCGCGGCAGAACGCGCCGGGAACCGTCGGGTTCTGCCGCAACTTCGTTCCGGCGGTGGCGGGGCTGGCGCGTCGTTGGCCAGGGCTCGGGCCATGTCGCGGAACAGCCACGGCCGGCCCAGGCAGCCACGCCCGACGACCACGCCGTCGCAGCCGGTCGTATGCATCATGGCCAGGGCATCGGTGGGACGCCAGATGTCGCCGTTGCCGAGGACCGGGACGCCGAAGTCCGCCAGGGCGGCCTTCAGCTCGCCGATCGCCGACCAGTCGGCCTGCCCGGAGTAGTGCTGGGCCGCCGTCCGGGCATGGAGGGCGACGGCGGCGATCCCCTCGTCGGCGGCGCGGTGGCCGGCGTCGAGGAACGTCCGCCGTTGGTCGTCGACGCCGATGCGCATCTTCACCGTGACCGGGATCGGCCCTGCCGCCTCGGCCGCCTGCACGGCGGCGCGGACGATCGCGGTGAACAGCGCCCGGCGGACGGGGAGCGCGGCGCCACCGCCCTTCCGGGTGACCTTGGCCACCGGGCAACCGAAGTTGAGGTCGACGTGATCGGCGCCGTGGCCGTCGACCAGGATGCGGATCGCCTCGCCGATCGTCCCGGGGTCGCTGCCGTACAGCTGGATCGACCGCACCGGCTCGTCGGCCGCGAAGCGGGCCATTCGCACGGTCTTGGCGTTGCCCTCGACCAGGCCGCGGGCCGTGATCATCTCGCACACGTACAGCACCTCGGCGGCGGATTCCTCGGGCATGAACGAACGGCACAGCCGCCGGAACGGCGCGTTGGTGATGCCCGCCATCGGCGCCAACACCACCTTGGGCAGACGCCACCTGTGCCCGGCCGGCGTGGCTGCGGTTCGGTTGCCTGCGGTGGTCGGCCCGGCTGCGGTCCGGTTGCCTGCGGTGGTCGGCCCGGCCGCCGGTGCGGCCGATAGCAGAGCCGAGTCGTCCGAGCCACGCACCTGCGCCTCGTGTGCGGTCACGGGCGGCCCCACAGGTCGGTGATGGCGATGCCGAGGTCGGCCAGCAGGCGGCGGAGCAGGGGTAGCGACAGCCCCAGCACAGTGCCGTGGTCGCCGTCGATGCGGTCGACGAACGGGGCGCCGTAGCCGTCGATGGTGGCCGCGCCTGCCACGTGCAGCGGCTCGCCGGTGGCCAGGTAGGCCTCGACCTCGGCGTCGGTCGGCTCGCCGAAGCGGACATGGGTCTGGGCGACGTTGGCAGCCCGACGACCGGCGGGCACGGTGACCACGCAGTGGCCGGTCACCAGCGTGCCCAGCTTTCCGCGCTGGTCCAGCCACCAGGTGCGGGCCTCGTCGATCGTCGCCGGTTTGCCCCGGATCTGGCCGTCGATCGCGAGCAACGAGTCACATCCGAGCACGACCGCCCGTGGCACTGCGTCCCTCGACCCCGCCATCGATGGCGGGGTCAGGCGCGCGGTGTCGGTGACCGACTCGGCAGCGAGGCGGTCGGCGACGGCGCCGGCCTTGCGCTCAGCCAGCGTGCGCACGGTGTCGGCCGGCGAGAGACCGCCAACGCCGTCCTCGTCGACCCTGCTCGGGATCACCTCGGGATCGAACCCGGCGGTCCGCAGCATCGTGAGCCGTGAGGGCGACGCCGAGGCGAGCACCAGCCGCGGTCGGGGCGGCGGAGGCAGCGCGGCCGGGTTGGACATCCCTCCAGGCTCGCAGGCCACCGAAGCACCGCCCAACCCGAGGCGATGAACGTCGGGCCGACGCCGAGGCGACGGCAAGGCGATGGCCCGGGCCGATGCCGAGGCGACGGCAAGGCGACGCCGAGGCGATGGCGAACGCCTTCTCGTTCGTGGTTGCTTCGGGCTCGCCCGAGCGTTCGCCAGCGCCTCAAGGCGAACGCGTACGTTTATCCGCCTGAGGGCACCGGGTCGCCTCGGTAGCCTGGCCGACGATGGAGACGCCGCCCCCCGATCCGCACAAGCTGCTCGCGACCTGGATGGAATGGGAGCGAGGCGAGCTGCCACCGGGGCGGGTGATCAGCAACCTCAAGACCGGGCGCCTACGAGAGCTGCTCGAACACCTCGCCGCGAGCGCACCAACCGCATCCGGGGCCACTGCCGCCTCGCCGAGCCACCCGGCGCCGACCAATGCCACCTGACCGGGTCGCCAGCCCAGCCTTTGCCGACCGCCGCGACGGCCGTGAGGACTGGCCCGACAGCCTGCTCTCCGCACGCACTGCCCTGGAACGGGGGCTTCCCGGCTGGCCCAAGCCCGGCGAGAAGCCGCCGGGCCCACCGGTCCCCGTGCCGCCGGGGCGTGGCGGTGCCCAGCGAATCCCCCGCCCGTTCAACGCCCGGATCGGCGGCCGACCCCCGTGGGCGGACGTCCCCGCGGAGCGGCGTCATCCCACGGTCGAGGACGTCACCGCGGCTCTGCTCGAGTTGGGCCCGCCGGTCCCGTCGCCGCGGGAGTCCGGGCCACGTGCCGTGCGCCCGTCAGCCGTCCTGGCGCCGCTCTACGACGAGGACGGCGAGGCCAATGTGATTTTGACCCGGCGCACCTGGGCACTGCGAACCCACCAGGGCGAGGTCAGCTTTCCCGGTGGGCGGGTCGAACCGGGCGAATCGCCTGAGGACGCCGCTCGTCGCGAAGCCAAAGAGGAGATCGACCTCGACCCCGAGGCGGTCAAGGTCGTCGCCGAGCTCGACCACCTGTCCACGATCACGACCGCGTCGTTCATCGTCCCCTACGTCGGGATCCTGCCTGGCCGGCCCGAGACTCACCCGAATCCCGACGAAGTCGACGCCGTCCTCCACGTGAGCTTGGCCGAGTTGGCCGATCCCGCGAACTTCCGCGAGGAGATCTGGACGTTCCCCGGCGGTCAGGACAGGTCGATCTTCTTCTTCGAGCTGGTCGGCGACACCGTGTGGGGCATGACCGCAGCGCTACTCCGCCAGCTGCTCGGGGTGGTCACCGGCAACCTCGGCCGCGGCGACCTCGGCCACCCCTAGTGCCGTCACGGCACTAGCTCGACGACACCGCCGAGAGCGGCTCTGCGCGCTACCAGCGGGTGCCGTAGTTGGGGGCTTCCTTGGTGATCGTGATGTCGTGGGGGTGGGACTCGCGCATGCCAGCCCCCGTGATCCGGACGAAACGGCCGCGTTCCTGCAGCTCGGCGATCGTCGCCACCCCGCAGTACCCCATCGCTGCCCGCAGCCCGCCGACCAACTGCTGGATCACGTTGGACACCGGGCCCTTGTAGGCCACCCGACCTTCGATGCCCTCGGGCACCAGCTTGTTGGTGTCGAGCACGTCGTCCTGGAAGTAGCGGTCCTTGGAGAACGAGCGCCCCTTCATCGCACCCATCGAGCCCATGCCCCGGTACTCCTTGAACCGTTCGCCCTGGTGGAGGACCACCTCGCCCGGAGACTCGTCCACCCCCGCCAGCAGCCCGCCCAGCATCACCGTGTTCGCACCAGCGGCCAGTGCCTTGGCAAGGTCGCCCGAGTAGTGCACGCCCCCGTCGCCGACCACCGTCACCCCGTGCCGAGCCGCGGCTACCGCGCAGTCGTACACCGCCGTGACCTGTGGAACCCCAACCCCCGCGACGACACGCGTCGTGCAGATCGACCCCGGCCCGACACCGACCTTCACACCGTCGACGCCAGCGGCGACCATCGCCTCGACGGCCTCGGCGGTCACGATGTTGCCGCCGACCACATCGATGTCGAAGGACCCCTTGACCTGCTTGACCACGTCGAGGACGTCGCGACTGTGGCCGTGGGCGGTGTCGATCACGACCAGGTCGACCCCCGCGTTCACCAGCCGTTCGGCGCGCTCGAGGGCATCGGGGCCGACGCCGACCGCGGCACCGACCCGTAACCGGCCCTGCGCATCGTGGGTGGCGGTGGGGAAGTCGGTCTGCTTCTTGATGTCCTTGACCGTGATCAGGCCCTTGAGCAGCCCGTCAGCGTCGACGATCGGCAGCTTCTCGATGCGGTTCTTCCACAGGATGTCCTTGGCCTGCTCGAGCGTGGTGCCGATGGGTGCGGTGACCAGCGGCGGGCGCCGCATCACGTTGCCGATCGGCTGGTCGACCTCGTCGATGAAGCGGAGGTCGCGGTTCGTGAGCAGCCCCACGAGCCGGCCGGCAGCGTCGGTGATCGGGACGCCGGAGATGTGGTAGTGCTCCATGATGGCGAGGGCGTCGCGGACCGAGGCTTCGGCGGGCAGGGTGACGGGGTCGACGATCATGCCCGACTGGCTGCGCTTGACCTTGTCGACCTCGGCCACCTGGTTGTCGATGGACAGGTTGCGGTGCACGATGCCGATGCCACCCGCTCGGGCCAGTGCGATGGCCAGAGGCGCCTCGGTCACGGTGTCCATCGCGGCGGACACCACGGGTATCGCCAGCTCGATGCCCGGGGTGATCCGGGCGCTGGTGTCGACCTCGCTCGGAAGGACCGACGACTCGCCGGGGATCAGCAGCACGTCGTCGAAGGTGAGGCCTTCCTTGGCGAACTTGGGGGGATAGGCATCCCCGCGGCGGCCAGCTGGCTCGTCGGATTCCGGGAACGGGCGAGGTGGGGCTGCCATGGATGGAGTCTAGTGAGGCCGCTTCGCTCGACCGAGGGACCTGGCGAGGGTTTGTGATCCGGTCGGTCCAGATGTCGGACCGTCGGACCGGCGCAGTCTTTGACCGGAAGCGGCTGCCCGGCAACCACCAGCGGTCAAAGAGCGAGCAGGCCCACTGGCTGGGGCCACGCTGCGCAGACCGTAAACTGCCGGCTTTGCCGTTGCGCGGAAGGACGGTGTGGCCGGATGGCCGATGTCGACATCGGGATGGGCAAGACGGCCCGGCGGGCATACGGGCTCGGCGAGGTCGCGATCGTGCCCAGCCGGCGCACCCGCGATCCCGAGGACGTCGACGTGTCCTGGGAGATCGACGCCTACCACTTCGAGCTGCCGATCCTGGCCTCGCCCTCCGACAGCGTCAGCTCGCCGGCGAGCGTGGTGCAGCTCAGCGAGCTGGGGGCCGGTGGCGTCCTCCATCTCGAGGGCCTGTGGACCCGCTACGAGAACCCGCTGCCGCTGTACGAGGAGATCGCGGCGCTCGCCCCCGGCAACGCCACGCCGCGGATGCAGGAGATCTATGCCGCGCCGATCCAGCCCGACCTCGTGACGCAGCGGATCGCCGACATCAGCGAGGCAGGCGTCACCTGTGCGGTGGCCGTCAGCCCGCACCGGACGCTCGAGCTGGCCGAAGCTGTCCTGCGGGCCGAGCCCGACCTGCTGGTGATCCACGCGGCGGTGGTGTCGGCCGAGCACGTGTCGCGCACGGCCGAACCGCTCAACCTCAAGGACTTCATCCGCCACTACGAGATCCCGGTGGTCGTGGGCGGTTGTACCTCGTACCAGTCGGCCCTCCACCTCATGCGCACCGGCGCGGCCGGGGTCCTGGTGGGCACCGGATCGGGCGTGGCATCCACGATGCGTGACGTGCTCGGGGTGGGCATGCCTCTCGCCACCGCGCTGGCGGACGCCCGCGCCGCCCGCATGCGCCACCTCGACGAGACCGGTGTGTACGTCCAGGTCATCGCCGACGGCGGGATGACCACCGGAGGCGACATCGCCAAGGCCGTGGTCTGCGGGGCGGACGCGGTGATGATCGGCACGCCGCTCGCTGCCGCCCACGAGGCACCGGGTCGGGGCTGGCACTGGGGCCTCCCTGCCGTGCACGCCACGCTGCCCCGGGGCCCGCGGGTGCCGGTGCAGCGGCGGGGCACGTTCCGCGAGATCCTGCTCGGCCCGGCACATCACCCCGACGGCCGGATGAACCTGATCGGGGCCCTGCGCCGAACGATGGCGCTCTGCGGTTTCGGGACGCTCAAGGAGCTGCAGAAGGCCGACCTGGCAGTGACGGAGACCCGACGATGACCCCCACAGACCCCGACGCCCAACCCGTCGCCGGCCCGGCCGAGTTCGACACCTGCCTGGTTGTCGACTTCGGCGCCCAGTACGCGCAGCTGATCGCCCGGAGGGTGCGCGAGGCGCACGTCTACTCCGAGATCGTCCCGCACTCGATCACCGCAGCCGAAGTCGACGCCCACGAGCCGGGGGCGCTGATCCTGTCCGGAGGGCCGAAGTCGGTGCACGTCGAGGGGGCGCCACGGCTCGACCCCGAGATCTTCGAGCTCGGGGTGCCCATCCTGGGGATCTGCTACGGCGCCCAGCTGCTCGCCCAGCAGCTCGGTGGCGAGGTCGCGCGCGGTGGCCGCGGCGAGTACGGCCGCACGGAGCTGCGGGTCGTCGAGCTCCCCGAGTCGACCGAGGTCACCCTCCTGACCGACCAGCCCACCGACCAGGTGGTGTGGATGAGCCACTTCGACGCGATCACCACCCCGCCGCCGGGGTTCGTGGCCACGGCGTCGACCACCGATGCCCCGGTGGCGGCGCTCGAGTCGCCCGAGCGCCGGCTCTGGGGCGTGCAATACCACCCGGAGGTGTCGCACACGCCCCACGGTCAGCAGGTGATCCGGCACTTCCTGCATCACCTCGCAGGGCTCCGGCCGACGTGGACGATGACCTCGATCATCGAGCAGCAGGTCGCGGCCATCCAGGGCCAGGTAGGTGCCGAGAGGGTCATCTGCGCCCTGTCCGGCGGGGTCGACTCGGCGGTCGCGGCTGCGCTGGTCCACAAGGCGGTCGGGCCACAGCTCACCTGCGTGTTCGTCGACACCGGGCTGCTCCGCCAGGACGAGGCCGCCCAGGTGGTCGAGACCTTCCAGCGTCACCAACGCATCGAGCTGGTGCACGTCCGGGCCGCCGAGCGCTACTTCGAGCGGCTGGCAGGGGTCACCAATCCCGAGGACAAGCGCAAGATCGTCGGCGAGCTGTTCATCCGCATCTTCGAGGAATCGGCCGGTGGTCTCGAAGATGCGCGATTCCTGGTGCAGGGCACGCTGTACCCCGACGTGATCGAGTCCGGCGGGCGCGACGGCGCAGCGACCATAAAGAGTCACCACAACGTGGGCGGCCTTCCCGAGGACATGGCCTTCGAGCTGGTCGAGCCGCTGCGCAGCCTGTTCAAGGACGAAGTGCGTCGGGTCGGTGAGGAGCTTGGCCTCCCCGAGGAGATCGTGTGGCGGCAGCCGTTCCCCGGGCCGGGCCTCGCGGTGCGGATCATCGGCGAGGTCACACCCGAGAAGGTGGCGATGCTGCAGCATGCGGACGCGATCGTCCGCGAGGAGATCCGCCGCGCTGGATTGGAGCGCGACATCTGGCAGGCGTTCGCGGTGCTGCCCGACATCCGGTCGGTGGGCGTGATGGGCGACGAGCGCACCTACGCCCATCCGGTCATCATCCGGGCCGTGACCAGCGAGGATGCGATGACCGCCGACTGGGCGAAGCTGCCCTACGAGCTGTTGGAGACCCTGTCGAACCGCATCATCGGCGAGGTTCCCGGGATCAACCGCGTGGTCTACGACATCACGTCCAAGCCGCCCGGCACCATCGAGTGGGAGTGAGGCGTTCTGGTCGCGCTGGCTGCGTTATCACGGGCTCAGCGCGACCAGCTCGAGCCGGTGCGCGTGACCCCGACGGCCAGTAGCGCGATCGCCGTCAACACGACGTAGGTCGGGACGCCGAAGCCGACCTGCCGGGCCATCTCGACCAGCGCGGGTACGTGCTGGTGCTCGCTTCTCGGTCGGGGCCCGTTACCGAGCAGGTCGGTGACATGGTCCGCGAGCCATGTCCCGCGGCCGATCAGAGCGTCGTGGAGCAGCGGGGCCGGCGCCGTCACCACCGCGAGGAGGCCGCCACCGAGCAGGGCACGGCGCGCGAACGTCGATCTGGGCGTACGCGGTCGCGACCCCGTGGGTGTCGCGAGCCATGCCGCGACGGGAAGGATCAACGCGATCGCGGGTGTCAGCCCGACGAAGCCCGCGGTCGAGTCGAGGAGCCAGTGCAGCCACGGGCTGATCGCCGGGCCACCCTCGCCGAGGTAGATGGCGTGGAACCAGAACATCAGGGCTCCGCCGCCGTAGGTCAGCACGAGGCTGCACGTCGCGAGCGCGAGCCAACTGCCCGGTTCGGCGTAGAACTCACGGATCGCAGCGACCAGGATCCGCGGCCGCCACTCGCGCAGCGGCGGGCGGAGCGTGGTCCGTCCGGGTTCGAGCTGCAGCTCCTCGGTCGTGGCAGCAGTGCGGCGAGCGCGGTCGTCCCAGGCGTTCATCTCGCAACCTCCCCATCGTCGCCCCCCGCCTGGCGTCACGTATCGTGGCGTCTGTGCTTCGCAGAGGAAGGTACGGGTTGAACCTCAGATAGTTACCAGCGGTTGCTAAGAACCGGCGAACAGTCGGCGAAGACCGGTAAGCGTCGGCCGTCGGCCGGCACCGTTAGCCTCCGGTCCATGGCGCTGGGGGACTACGCGGAAGACAGCTTCACCCACGAAGGGAAGACCCGCCGGGTGTATCGCCGAGGCGACGGACCGGCGGTCGCGGTGATCGCCGAGATCCCGGGGATCCACCCGGGAGTCCTCGGGTTCGCCGACCGGGTGGTCGACCTCGGCTGCACCGCCGTGTTGCCCGACCTGTTCGGCAAGGCGGGAGCGCCCGTCACCACCGGCTATGCGCTCAGGAGCGTCGCGTACGGGTGTGTCTCGCGGGAGTTCAGCACGTGGTTGACCGGCCGCACCTCGCCGGTCGTGGCCTGGCTGCGCGCCCTAGCTCGCTACGAGCACGAGCGCTGCGGTGGCCCGGGTGTCGGCGCGGTGGGGATGTGCTTCACCGGTGGGTTCGCCCTGGGCATGGCCGTCGACGAGGTCATGCTGGCTCCGGTCCTCAGCCAGCCGTCGCTGCCCTTCCCGGTGTCGAAGAGGCACAAGCGCGACCTGGGGGTCGGCGACGCCGACCTGGCTCGGGTCAAGGAACGGGCGGCGGGCGGGCTGGAGGTCCTCGGCCTGCGGTTCAGCTGCGACAACGTGGCACCGGGCGAGCGGTTCGCCCGCCTCCGTGCGGAGCTGGGCGACGCCTTCGTCGGCGTCGAGATCGACTCGGCGCCCGACAACCGCCACGGCATCCGCAAGCGGGCCCATTCCGTGCTCACCGAGGACCTGGTGGACGAGCCCGGTCACCCCACCCGTGACGCGCTCGACCAGGTGCTTGACCTGTTCCGCAGGCGCCTCTTGGCGGAGGGACCGTCGTCCTGACCCTCGGGGGCCGCCGCGGCACGTCTGCCCGTGCCTCGGACGGTTGAGGGAAGGGACGGCCGTCGACGTTGGCTCGGCCGACCGCCATGCACGGGGTCAGGCCAGGGGACGGCCGAAGGGTCGCTCCTTGGTCCACGTCGCCAGGTGGTCCTCGGCTCTGTGGGCCGCGGCCAGCCACAGCCCGGTGCCGCGGTCGGCGAGCACGACCGTGGCCTCCCGGATGCGCAGCACGGGGTCACCGTCCGTGCCCGCGGGATCGGCGGCGGCGAGCAGCGTGGCCGCGACGGACAGGAAGTCCGGGACCACCACCCGCCCGGCTCGACCGAGGATCGCCAGCGCTCGTGCGGTGACGGGAACCGGTGTCAGCGGCACGATCACCTTGGCCTGCACGACCTCGGCGGTCGGATGGTCGAGGCAACCGGCCTTGCCGGCCACGAACAGGAGGTCGCACTCGGCGTCGTAACGGCCGTCCACCAGCGTCGTGTCGGCCTCGGTCAGCGCGGCGACCGTCGCGTCGACCACTGGGCCCGCGCCCACGACAGCGGCGGTCCGCGAATCCAGCGGGCCGGCGACCCGCGCCGCCGCGACGGCGCCCGCAGCTGTCAGGCGGGCGTCGCCGGCACCTGCCGACCCGGTGCCGATGCCGGGGTCGGCCGCTCCGCTGCCGGGGTCGGTCGCTCCGCCTGCCGTCCCCGTCGGCCCGGGGTCCGCGTCGGCCTCCGGCTCGGCCCCGCCCGCGCCTCCGCCGCCCATGGCGTCGGCGAGGCTCGCCAGATCGCCGGCGGTCATCCCCAGGCCAGGGGCGAGGCGCAGGCGGCCGGCGGCGACCAGAGGGCGGACCTCCTCGACGAACGCGGCGACGGCGGCATCGCGGCCGTCCGGCTTGGTGTTGACGGCCGCCGAAGCCCCACCGTGGCCGTCGATCCCGAACGAAGCGAAGACGTAGGTCGTGGACCGGGCCAGCAGCGTGGCCCCGTCCTGCAGCACCTTCGGTGCCAGGCGCACGACGCCCGCTGCGGTCGTCGCGTGGTCCAGATCCCAGACGATGAAGCCGTCGGTCGATGAGAGCCGCTGCACCTTCACCGCGGGATTCTCCCCTGTCAGGGTCCATCGTGCCCAACTGCCGCCGAGGCCCTGTTAACGATCGACGGGCCAGCGGCTCCTGGGTGGGCATGACGCTGGTGGAGGCCGGACCGGTTCCGGAGCGAACGGGCGCCACCCGGCCTCGCCGGCGGCCAGCGCGTCGCTGGCGGGCCGCCGACGACGGGAACGTCCCCCGCCGGCGACAGCCGCAGCCGTCTCGGCCCCCGCGCGAGACCGCCTGGCAGACACAGGTGGTGCGTACGATGACCGGACCGATGGCTCCTTCCGACGACCCTCCTCCGACGCACGCGAACGGCTCGTCCACCACGGCCGACTCGTCCGATTCGCCCAGTTCCCGCGGCTCGTCCCGCGCGCACGAGCCGCAATCGCGCGACCGGCGCGGGTCGGGCGGCTCATCCGACGGCCAGTCCCTGCTCGACGGCCTCAACCCCACCCAACGCGACGCGGTCGCGCACGCCGACGGCCCACTGCTGGTCGTGGCCGGCGCGGGGTCGGGCAAGACCCGGGTGCTCACCCACCGCATCGCCCACCTGATCCGCGACCGGGGTGTCAGCCCCTTCGAGATCCTGGCCATCACGTTCACCAACAAGGCGGCCGACGAGATGAAGTCCCGGGTCGGGGCGCTGGTCGGCCCGGTGGCCAACAAGATGTGGGTGTCGACGTTCCACTCGGCCTGCGTCCGCATCCTGCGGCGCGACGCCGACCGCATCGGGTTCCCCCGGCAGTTCACGATCTACGACCAGGCCGATGCCGTGCGGTTGACCGGCTACGTGATCCGCGACATCGGGCTGGACTCGAAGCGGTTCCCGCCGCGGGGCATCCACGCCACGATCAGCGCCGCCAAGAACGACGGCATCGATCCCACGAGCTACCGCGACGCGGCGCAGAGCATCTTCGAGCGCAAGATCGCCGACGTATTCCAGGAGTACCAGGACCGGTTGGCCCGAGCCGGCGCCATGGACTTCGACGACCTCCTGGCCCAGGCCCTGCGGCTGCTGCGCGACAACCCCGACGTGCTCGAGCACTACCGCCAGCGGTTCCGCTACGTGCTGGTCGACGAATACCAGGACACCAACCGGGTCCAGAACGACCTCGTCCTCCTGCTCGCCGCCGACCACCGCAACGTCGCCGTCGTCGGCGACCAGGACCAATGCCTTCCACCTGGCACCCTGGTCGCGTCCCCTGCTGGCGACGGCCTGATCGAGGGTTTCCACGAGGGCGACGAGGTGCTGGGAACGGGTGCCACCGGTGTCATGGTCCGGGCGCGCGTGACCGCTGCCGTCGAGGGTCGTTACGCCGGGCGTCTCTACCGCGTCCAGGCCGGCGACCACGCTCTGCGAGGGACACCGCACCACATCGTCCTTGCCGACCTCTCGCTAGAGCCCAATCGATTCGTCACCTACCTGATGGAACGGGAGGATCGGGGTTTCCATGTCGGGGTGACGAGCAGCCTCCGCCCGGTTGCACCGGGCCGGTACGAGCAGGGCATCCGGGTGTACGTCAACCAGGAGCATGCGGACCGCGGCTGGGTGCTGCGAGTGAGTGGCACGCGCGCCGAGGCCACGTACTGGGAAGCTTTCTACGCGGCCACCTATGGGTTGCCCACCACGCCGTTCCATGGCCAAGGCCGAAGGCTCGTCATGGGCGACGAGTGGCTCGACCGGCTGTTCCGTGAGGTCGACACCCGGCGGGCGGCGAAGCAGTTGATGGACGACCTCGATCTCCATCCCGATTTCCCGCACTATCGACCGGCCAACGGTCGGCGGCGCCAGACGTTGAACCTGACGATGTTCTCCGACCATCGTCACGGGGCTGTTGGCTACCACCGCATCCAATGGTCATCCAACCGTGTCGACCTCGCCGAGCGACTGCAGCACGCCGGCTTCCCGGTACGCGCCGGGAAGCTGCCGGGCACGTATCGCGTCGAGCTCTCGCGCAAGAGCTACCCGGAGGCGCTGGGGTTCGCACACGAGATGGCCGCGGTGGCGGGTCTCGACATCCAACGCCGAGCAGTCGTCGGTGGGAAGATCTTCGCCTTCGTCCCTCTGGCACATCTCCGTGTGGGGATGCACGTCCTCGTGCCTGGCGAGGACGGCGAGCTCGTCGGACAGCGCGTCGACGCCCGCGATGTCGAGGACTACGACGGCCCGGTCTACGACCTCGAGGTCGAGCCGACGCACACCTACCTCGCTGACGGCGTGTTGGTGCACAACAGCATCTATGCCTTCCGCGGTGCGGACATGCGCAACATCGTCGAGTTCGAGGACGCGTTCCCCGACACGACGGTGGTGCTGCTCGAGCAGAACTACCGGTCCACACAGACCATCCTCGACGCCGCCAACGCGGTGATCGCCAACAACCTGTCGCGCAAGCCCAAGGAGCTGTGGACCGAGTCGGGCTCCGGCGAGCCGATCGTGCGCTACCACGCCGACGACGAGGTCGACGAGGCGCAATGGGTTGCTCGCGAGATCTCGCGCCTCCACGAGGACGAGCAGATGCGGTGGGGCGAGATCGCGGTGTTCTACCGCACCAACGCGCAGAGCCGGGTGCTGGAAGAGCACCTCATGCGCATCGGCATCCCCTACAAGGTGGTCGGCGGCACGCGGTTCTACGACCGCCGCGAGGTCAAGGATGCGCTGGCCTACCTCCGGGCGGTGGTCAACCCGATCGACGAGGTCTCGCTCAAGCGGGTCCTCAACGAGCCCAAGCGGGGCGTCGGCGACACGTCGGTCGGCCGACTCGACGCCTGGGCCACGGCCCACCAGGCCTCGTTCATGGACGCGCTGCGCCGCGCCGACGACGCAGGGGTGTCGGGGAAGGCGATCCGGGGCATCGAGATCTTCCTCGGCGTGCTCGACGACGTCGCCGACCTCGCCGCCGGGCCGCCGGCGCCGCTGCTCCAGGGCCTGCTGGAACGGTCCGGCTACCTCGACGCGCTCGAGGCCGAGCACACCATCGAGTCCGAGGGCCGGCTCGAGAACCTGGCCGAGCTGCTCGGCGCCGCCGACGACTTCGCCACCGTCGACGAGTTCCTCGAGCAGATCAGCCTGGTCAGCGACCAGGACGAGCTCGACGACGACCCGTCGTCGGTCGTGCTGATGACCCTCCACGCGGCGAAAGGCCTGGAGTTCCCGGTGGTCTTCCTCATTGGCCTCGAGGACGGCGTCTTCCCCCACCTGCGATCGCTGACCGACCCGGAACAATTGGAGGAGGAGAGGCGTCTTGCCTACGTGGGCATCACCAGGGCACAGCAGCGGCTCTACCTCACCCATGCCTGGAGCCGCACGCTCTTCGGCGGCACGCAGTACAACCCGTCCAGCCGGTTCCTCGACGAGATCCCCGAGCACCTGGTCCAGGCCATCGACGGGAACCGGCGGGCGAGCCGGGGCGGCGGCGGCACCTGGGGTCGGTCGGGCTACGGCCGGTCCAGGTCGGGCTCGGGCTCAGGCTACGGCGGGGGCGGCGGCGAGCGCATCGGCTCCGGCCGCGACCGCATCGTCGAGAGCGCCATGCGGGGTGGCGGCCCGACCCGCAGTGGCGCCGACAGCCTGGGACTCAAGATCGGCGACGACGTTCGCCACAACACGTTCGGCGAGGGTGTGGTGCTCGACCTGAGCGGCAGCGGCGACAAGACCGTCGCGTTGGTCCGGTTCCCCGACGTCGGTGAGAAGCAGCTGCTCCTGTCGTGGGCGCCTCTGGAGAAGATCTGACAGCGCTCGGCCGAGACCCCCTCGGCCACCTCAACCTCAGCCTCAACCTCAAACCAAGGAGCGATCCGTGCGGCGGACCCTCGCCACCATCGCTCGGCCCCCGCGGCCGGGTGCCATCGTCATCCTCGCCCTGACGGCAGGACTTCTGGTCGCCTGTGGCAGCGACGACAGCGACGACGCCAGCGCCTCCGGCCCTACGTCGGGCCAGGAGGCGACGACGACCGAGGCGACCACCACCACCGAGCCGACGACGACCGCACCACCGTCGACTACGACGACCACGGCACCGCCGACGACCACGACCACGGCACCGCCGCCTCCTCCGCCTCCGCCACCCGGGGCCGACGCCGACGGCGTCCTCCGGCCGGGGGAGACCGGCGATGCCGTGGCCGCCCTACAACAGAAGCTGACCGACCTGGGCTACTGGCTGAGCGCGGCCGACGGCAGCTACGGGCTGACCACCCAGCAGGCGGTGATGGCGTTCCAGAAGGCCGAAGGCCTGGGCCGCGACGGCATCGCCGGCGCCGAGACGTTGACCCGGTTGCAGAGTGCTGGTCGGGTCACCGCCGCGAGCACCTCCGGCCGACTGATCGAGATCGACCTGGCGCGCCAGCTGCTGTTCGTCATCGACAACGGCCGGGTGGTGTGGGCCTTCAACACCTCGACGGGCACGGCGAGCACCCCGACGCGGCCCGGCAACTTCACCATCAACCGTGAGATCAACGGGATGCGGAACGCGCCCCTCGGGCAGCTGTGGATGCCCAAGTACTTCGACGGCGGTCGCGCGATCCACGGGTCCACGTCGATCCCCGGCTACCCGGCGTCACACAGCTGTGCCCGGGTCAGCAATCCGGCGATCGAGTGGCTGTGGGCAAGCGGCTACGTCGAGATGGGCGCGGCCGTCTGGGTGCACTGACGAACCGGTGTCTCTCAGCGCGTGATCACGCGCTGAGAAACACCAGAACGGGTCAGGTATCTGGTGGCGCCACGTACTCGAAGTGGGCGGGGTCGGGGCAGAGCCAGCCGCCGCCCCACGTGAACCCCCAGCGAGCGAAGACGTCGACCAGCCGGCTGTCCTGCACGGACTCCTTGCACGTGGGGTTGGCCTCGTAGTTGACGTCGAGCGCCACGCCCCACGCATGGTGCGACAGGTCGCCGTCCGGCTGGACCAGGCGGGGATTCCAGCATCCCGCGAACCCGGCGGGGTCGACCAGCCCGGAGAGGTTGGCCGCCTGCAACTCAGCGAGGGCTCCCTCGATCGCGTCGGCCACCGCGCGGTGGCACCGCATCCGTCCGAGGACCGGCATGTCCCGTTGGACGACGTGCTCGGACTGCCAGCCCGGATCCTGCTCGAACTCCCGCTCGCCGGCGCCGGGTGGGCGGTAGGCGAACTCGCCGAACAGCTGCTTGAGCCTCGCCGGCGGGAGGACGGCGTCGCCCTGCCGGAGATAGGGCGTCTCGCCCGGGGCGCGGAACCGCACGGCGACCTCACCCAGAACGGCACCGCGGAGCGCGGCCTCGAGCGCCGCCCGATCCTGCGCGTACTCGACCAGCAGGTAGCGGGGGTTGACGACGCCGATCTCGGCTCCGGTGGTGACGGTGACGGCGAGTTCCGCGGCGCCGATCGTCGTGTTGTCCACCACGGCGCCGACCACCAGCCGGCTGCCGTTCGCCAGCTCGAGGGTCGCGCCCGGGCCGACGCCCCGCAGCTGGGCCGATGCCCGACTGAGCAGCACCTCACCGTCGTCGAGTTCGGCCACCGCGGCGCGGTCGGCGAGCGGCGCGAAGGCGGCGTGGGCGACGGGGTCGATGGCGACCGCGTCCAGCGGGACGAGCCAGCCGTCCTCCAGCTGTTGCACGACCCGTCCTTCGGCGTCCCGGCTGGCGACGAGGTCCGCGACGGCGCCCCGCACCATCGATACGGAGACGACCTCCGGGTCCGCCCGCGCGGCTGGCTCCAGCCTCGGATCCAGCGTGCTGCGGGTCCAGGTCAACAGGATCTGGGGATCCGATGCGGGCGGCGGGGCGGTGGGTGACGGCGCCGGCATGGAACCGGCGTCGACCCCGGGGGCCTCCGGGTCGGGGATGGGCTCGGACCGCTGGTTCGAGACGGCGTCCTGGGCGAGGAAGGTGGCCTGCACGCCGATCAGGGTCCCGGCCATCGCCGCACCGCCAACAGCGAGAGCCTGGCGCCAACGCCAGCGCCGGGTGGGCGCCCCGGCGCCTCGTCCAGCCCGGGCACCGATCGCGTCGGCGGCGCGCACGACTCTGGCACGGATCCCGCCGGCGCCCCGGGCCAGTCGGACGGCAGGGCTCGGGGTCATGGGGGCCCGAGCCGCTCGGCCACCGCGACGAGCTCGCTCATCGACAGGGTCGGGCTGGCGAGGCTGTAGGACCCGTCGTCGGACAGCCACTCGAGCTCGCCCCGACCCACGCTGTAGCGGCCCAGGGAGCCACGGACCGACACGCTCACGCTGTCCTGGTCCGCCGGGGGCGACAGCTTGTGCAGCGGGCTCTGGGTGAGCACGAAGCCACGATCACCGGGGCCCGCGTAGACCTGGGTGACGACGTCGCTGGCGACCCGGATCGCAGGAGCCGCGAACCCGTCGCTCTCGTGAGCCACCAGCACCTGCGGTAGGGCCGCCCGTGCGTCGGCGACCGTGGCGATGGCCGCCTCGGGCCAGTCCTGCGGGATCGGGATCCCCACCACGCCGAGGCTGGCGGCGACGGCTCGTAGCTCGGCCCCGGGCAGGCTGCCGGTGACCACCAGGTCGAGGTCGACGGTGTGCAGCGCCACGGTGCGGGCGTCGGAGCTCAGGTAGCCGACGCCGACCGGGCCGAGGTCGACGGGCCGGACGGCCAGCCCGGCGCCACCGAACAGCCGGGGCTCGACCCACTCGTCGGTGGCCCGGACCTTGACCCACGCCCGTCCGTCGGTCCAGGAACGGATGCCCACGCGTGGGCCGTCCGCGGTGTCGACGTTGCCGGACACATGCGGGCGAAGTCCCCCGGGAAGCGAGTCGGGCTCGGGGACCACGGTGGTATCCCCGGCCCGGAACGCGTCGTCGCGCCGTTCCGTGGCCGGCAGCGGCGCGTTCCCCGAGACCCTGCCGGCCACAGGACCGGCGTTGATGGCGATCGTGCGCACCGAATAGCGCAGCAGCGACGCGCCGGCGGTGTCGGTGTAGCCATGGCTCGCAGCCCACTGGTCCCGCCCGGGACTGTGGCCGGCCCGGACGTCGACCAGCAACGGCACCAGGTAGTCCTGGTCGAGCCAGACGTCGACCGGGTCGGTCGGGTGGACCGGCCGCAGGTCGTCGGCGGGCGACAGAGCGTCGAGGAAGTCGGCGACCTGCGCCGCCGGCACCCGGACCCCGATGGCTTCCCGCTCGGCGATGGCCTGCGTGCCGAGCTGGGGGAGCGGGCCGGTGAGCGCGAAGCTGTCGACCGCGGTGATCAGCTCCAGCGGGACGGGAGCGGCGTCGGAGAACGGCTCCCGTCCTGTCACCAGCTGGTGCCAGCGGGTCAGGCTGTCGGCACAGGAGGCGCAGCTGCGCACCGCGTCGAGCGACCACCGACCCTCGTCGACCTCGAGTCGCACGTCGCCGTCGGCTGGCTCGGTGGTGGCCGAGGTCTCGGCCAGGCTCAGCACCAACGATTCGGGTGCCTCGTAGGTCAGCTCGCCGTCGAACGATCGCTCGTCGCCCTCGGTGAGCCGGAACCGGGCGTCCACCGAGGCGATCTCGTGCTGGGCGGTCAGTACCTGCTCGGCGAGGTCGGCCGCAGCGGGCGGCTGGGAGTCGCGGCCCAGCCCGACGAACGTCGCTCCCACGATCATCCCGACGACCGCGGCCACGGCCGCCACCCGAACCTGTGACCGCCGTCGCCGTGCCGTCCGTCCCGCCGCGTCGTCGGCGTCGCGCTCCGACCCGAGGCGATGGGGGTCGCGCCGACGAGTCAGAGGCGATGGTGGTCGGCCCCGGACCACCATCGGCTCAGGCTCGGCTCGGTGACCACTGTCGCCTCGGCGGTTCGCGGGGGTCGGCCCGGTCGCGGCGGCGACCAGCTCGG
The DNA here is from genome assembly GCA_050744325.1 of Acidimicrobiales bacterium. Taxonomy (GTDB): domain Bacteria; phylum Actinomycetota; class Acidimicrobiia; order Acidimicrobiales; family VFJN01; genus DASXTK01. The sequence goes on along the minus strand of JBOGHK010000073.1, from coordinate 18,604 downwards.
CCCGCAGCCCCGGGATCACGTCCGGCACACCGTCGGTGCCCGGGCGTCCGGTGACCGGCTCGAAGCGCAGCTGGGACCGCACCCGGTGGACGGACCGCTCGAACCCGGTGCAGAGGGAGCAGCCCGCCAGGTGCTCGTCGAGCTCGGCCAGCGCGTCGTCGGCCAACTCGCCGTCCGCGGCCGCCGAGATGGCCTCCAGCGCCTGCTCGCAGTTCACCGGGGGCACTCCCGGTGGTCGTGGTGGTGGTAGAGGGCGTCGCGGGCGTGGTCGCAGTTCACCGGGGGCGCTCCCGTCCGCCGTGGTCGCCGGTCGACCGTGCCCGCCGCCTCGTGTCCGCTGGGCGGGCCTCCTGACCCTTGCTGGCCGCGCCGGACCGGCCCACCGGGCGAGACCCGGCTGTGCCGGCCGACTCGTGCTCGCTGCGCACACCCCATTCGTGCAGCCGTACACGGGCGTGGAAGACCCGGCTCTTCACCGTGCCCTCGGCGACGTCGAGCACCGCCGCGGCCTCGCGGTAGCGCAGGCCGAGCACCTCGACCAGCAGCAGGGCCGCACGCAAGCCGGGTGGCAGGCTGTCCAGCGCTGCCTGGACCTCGACTCGCACGTCGGGGCTGGTCGGCTGCGCCGTCGGCGGGCTCTGCGCCACAGTGGTGGCGAGGCGGGACAGTCGCTCCCGGGCACGTATCGCGTCGAGCCCGGCGTTGCGGGCGATCTGGAGCATCCAGGTCGTGAACTTGGCCTGGTGGCCGAAGGTGTCGAGCCGGGTGTAGACGCGCAGGAAGGTCTCCTGGGCGACGTCCTCGGCCAAGGCTGCGTCGCCCAGCAGCCGACGCAGGAACCGCCAGACGTGAACCTGCTGCTCGCGGACGATCTGCTCGAAGGCGTCGCGATCGCCGCCTGCGGCGGCCCGGATCAGGGCCGGTTCCGGTTCCTGCACGTGCCCCTCCCCACCGGCGCGCACCACCCCTGGTCACAGGCGAAAACGCACCGGCTGGTCCGATCGTAGGCCGGGTTGCTGGTCGGTGTCCGGGGCGGGACGGCTCACCCGCTTGCGCGGGGAGCGGCGCCGGTTGGCACGCGGCCGGCTCGCAGGTCCGGATGCCGACACCCCCGGCGGATCGGACAGGTCGGGCCCGGGATGCAGTTCGGTGGCGACGTCCCGGTCGTGGCGGCTGCGGCGCCTGGCGGCGCACCACAGGCCGACGAGTCCCACGAGTCCGAGCAGCCACGGGACGAAACCGCCGATCTCGGTGCCACCGGGCTCGCCGGCTGGCGCTGCAGCCGCGATCAGGTCGCCGCCGTCATCCTCGCCCCGGTCTGGGCTTTCCCGACCGTCGGCGTCGTCGGCGGCGCCGTCACGCGGGGTCGTGCGGTCCGTGCCTGCTGGGGCGTCGTCGTGCCCTGGACCGGCAGCGGTCGTCGGTCCGGTAGGTAGCGACGGAACCCCGCCGGACCGCAGCTCCGCGGCGGTCACCGTGCCGGAGAGGTCGCCGTCCCACAGGAGCGCGCCGGGGTCCAGGTCGACGATGGCCGGTTCGGCGTGGGGCCAGGCTCGGATCACCGGTTGGATGGGGTCGATGCCGACGTAGATCCACGAGGCGTCGAGGTGGCCGAGGTAGCGCGATCCCCACTGGTCGGTGATGCCCACCAGGTAGGCACCCGCCTGGAGGTCGGCGGGGAGGCGGAAGGTCAAGCTGACGCGCACCGGCGCGTAACCGTCGGCGCCTGGGTCCGTTGCGTTGACGGCGGGTTCGCCCAGATCGACGTCGGTCGGCAGGAGGCCGGGCTGCCGATCCATCGGACCTCCTTCCGGCCAGCGAGAGTCGACCCGGAGGTAGCCGTGGAACGGGCCGGTGTCCGACCAATCGAGGACGTCCGGGTCGGCGTGCTCCCAGACCTGCGGGTCCGTCGACCGGACCGTGTAGCCGACCATGGTCGCGGTCTCGCCGGGCTCGTAGCGGTCCTGCACCGGATACATCTGATCCATGCCTCCCGCGGCGGCCTCGGGCCCGGGCAGCCCAACCACGGCAGCCACGGCGAGTGCCGCCAGGGCGGTCGCGTCGAGCACCTTCCTCACACCGGTTGAGACGAACCGCACCGCCTGGTGGTTCACACCCCCGCGCTGGTCACAGGATGCACAGGCGGTGTGTCGTCAGGCGTTGAGGTCGACCTCGAGGTCGCCGTCCTCGACGGTGACCGGATACTGCGGGAGCCCGTCGCCGTCGACGGGGAACTCCTCGCCGGTGCACGACGCCACGAACACCTCGTCGTCGGCCTGCCACTCGGCCACGCAATCCCTCGGCGAGCCGGGCGGACGGACGTCGAAGGCCAGCCAGCCGCTCTCGGGGTCGTCGCCCCGGTGCTGGACCCAGATGTCGCGGCTACCACCCGAGACGTCGGAGTAGATCACCGGCCCCCGCTCGCCGATCTCGGCGGCGATCCGCTCGGCGTCACCCGCCTCGAAGGTGTCGTCGCCCAACCGGATCTCGACCTCGCCCTGCTCCCCGAGCTTGGAGAACCCCCACGCCGCTGCGATCAGCAGCACGACGGCGATCCCGGCCACCAGCAACGCCCGCCCAGCGTGCCGCTGGCTGCGCGCGACCGGGCTCATCGCGGGAGCGCCGCGGGCGGGCGAACGTTCGTGGTCACGGCACCATTGCCACGAAGAGGCACGGACTTGGGGCCAGCGTCGGGCATCCCCGTAGTATCGCCACCCGTCATGGACCTGTACGAATATCAAGGAAAGCGGTTCTTCGCCCGCTTCGACATCCCGGTGTCGCCAGGCGAAGTCGCCGACACGGTCGAGGACGCCGTAGCTGCCGCGGAGCGGTTCGACTACCCGGTTGTGGTCAAGGCGCAGGTGCAGGTCGGCGGTCGGGGCAAGGCGGGCGGCATCAAGCTGGCCGCCGACGCCGACGAGGTGCGTGCCCACGCCCAGGACATCCTGGGGATGGACATCAAGGGCCACATCGTGCGCCGCCTGTGGATCGAGCAGGCGTCCGACATCGCCGAGGAGTACTACGCCAGCTTCACGCTCGACCGCTCGGCCAAGAAGCACATGGGCATGCTGTCCGCGCAGGGCGGGGTGGACATCGAGGCGGTCGCGGTCGAGGACCCCGACGCGCTCGCGAAGATCCACGTCGACCCGGTCGATGGCCTCACCGAGGAGCAGGCCCGCGCCTGGGTGGCCGCAGCCAAGCTCAACCCGCAGGCCACCGAGGGTGCGGTCGCCATCCTGTGCAAGCTGTACACGGCGTACGTCGACGGCGACGCCGACCTCGTCGAGATCAACCCGTTGATCCTGACACCCAGTGGAGAGGTGCACGCGCTCGACGCGAAGGTCACCCTGGACGGCAACGCGCTGTTCCGCCACCCGGACTACGAGGAGTACGAGGCCACCCAGGTCCGCGACGAGCGCGAGCGGGCCGCCAAGTCCAAGGGCCTGCAGTACGTGGGGCTCGACGGGTTCGTGGGGGTGATCGCCAACGGCGCCGGGCTGGCGATGTCCACGGTCGACATCGTCAACCAGGTCGGCGGCGAGCCCGCGAACTTCCTGGACATCGGTGGTGGCGCGTCGGCAGAAGTCATGGCCGGGGCGCTGGAGGTCATCAACAACGACCCCAATGTGCGGTCGATCTTCATCAACATCTTCGGCGGGATCACCAAGGGCGAGGAGGTGGCGAACGGCATCGTCGCCGCGCTCGGCCGGGTGCAGATCGACGTGCCGATCGTGATCCGCCTCGACGGCACCAATGCCGACCTCGGGCGCGAGATCCTCGAACCGCACCTGTCCGACCAACTCCAGATGCAGCCGACCATGCTCGACGCCGCGAAGCGGGCGGTCGAGCTCGCGGCGACGTAGAAGGCGAGGCAGGACACAACCGATGAGCATCTTCGTCGACGAGAGCACCAAGGTCGTCTACCAGGGCCTCACTGGCAGCCAGGGCCGTTTCTACGGGCTGTTGAACCGGCAGTACGGCACCCAGGTGGTGGCGGGGACGAATCCCCGCAAGGCCGGCACCGATGTCGAGGGCATCCCCGTCTACGCCACCGTGGGCGACGCGGTCGAGGCCACGGGGGTGACGGCGTCGTGCATCTTCATCCCTGCTCCCGGGGTCTGCGACGCGGTGATCGAGGCCGCCCGGGGCGGTGTCACCTTCATCGTGTGCATCACCGAAGGCGTGCCGGCGCAGGACGAGGCGTGGTTCTTCAACAAGCTGCGCCGCGAGTTCCCGCAGGTACGCCTGCTCGGCCCCAACTGCCCGGGAGTGATCAGCCCCGGCAAGGCCAACATCGGCATCACCGCGGGCCACATCGCCAAGTCCCCGGTGGCCGACCAGGCCGCGGTCGGCATCGTCAGCCGCTCCGGCACCCTGACCTATCAGGCGCTCTACGAGCTGAAGCTCAACGACATCGGCGTCTCGACCTGCGTGGGCATCGGCGGCGATCCCGTGCCGGGCACATCGTTCATCGACTGCCTGGAGGCCTTCGAGGCCGATCCCGAAACCCGGGCCGTGATGATGATCGGCGAGATCGGTGGCTCAGCCGAGGAGGAAGCCGCCGAGTTCATCGCCACCAAGATGTCCAAGCCCGTCGTGGCCTATGTGGCGGGCGTGACCGCGCCCCCGGGCAAGAAGATGGGCCATGCCGGGGCCATCGTGTCGGGTGGCAAGGGCACGGCGCAGGCGAAGATGGAAGCTCTCCGCGAGGCCGGCGCGAAGGTCGGGCTCAACCCCACCGAGGCGGGTCAGCTCATGGTCGAGGTCGTGCGGGCCGTGAGCTGACGCACTGACCAACGCCCCCGGACACGATGAAGGCCCCGCCGAAGCGGGGCCTTCATGTTGCGAGACACCTCGCGAGGCGCCGTCGGCCCGGTCAACCGTCAGAACGGCTGCGGGGGAGCGCTCGGCGCAGCGGTCGCGCGCTCACCCTCGAGGTGCAGCATCACGGACCCCACGATGAGGCCGGCTGACGCCAGGAAGCCGAGCCAGAAGCCGATCCCCTTGTCCGCGCCTCCGGACTCGAGGAGGAGGTAGCCGATGGCCAGGAGCCCGGCGAAGATCGACAGAACCAGGTGGATCTGGGTCCACGTGAAGCCGATCACCCGGTCGGGGAAGCTGACGTTGGCGAACCTCGCCAGTGCCACCTGCACGCCCATGATCAGGCCGATCAGCGGGATGTAGGTCGCCAACGGGAAGAGCCCGTCGTCGAACGCATTGGAGTCGGCGCTGCCGAAGCCGGTGTCGAAGCTGTACCAGGCCAGGAAGGCTGATATCAGGGCTACGAGGCCCGAGACCATGATGATGATCTCGGACGGTTTGGGCTGAGTGTTCACGGATAACCGCCCTTTCTGTTGGTCGTCAGGTGAGGCGCCACGGTGGAACGCTAACGCGAAGGGACCCCGCCGTCATCGAATCCCGGACTCCGTCCAGGGCCACATGGCGTGGGCAGTACCATCGCCGCCGATGCCCCCCGTTCGGATCGCAGTGCTCGCCTCAGGCAGCGGCACGCTACTCGATGCGATCCTGGCAGAGGCGGTTGGTGTGGTTGTCGTGCTCACCGACCGGCCGTGCCCTGCCCTCGACGTGGCCGCGCAGCACGGTGTCCCGGCCGAACTGGTAGAGCGTTCGGAGTGGGGTTCGTCCTTCGACCGCGATGGCTACACCGAGCGGCTGGTGAAGGTGCTGCAGGCACACGCGATCGGGCTGGTGGTGATGGCCGGGTTCGGCACGGTCGTCCCGCGGCTGGTCGAGGCGTTTCCGGCGCGGGTGCTGAACAGCCATCCGGCACTGCTTCCAGCCTTCAAGGGCTGGCACGCGGTGCGCGACGCGCTGGACCACGGGGTCAAGGTCACGGGCACCACCATCCATGTGGCAACGGCCGAGGTCGACGACGGGCCGATCCTGGCGCAGGAAGCGGTGCCGGTGTTGCCGGACGACACCGAGACCACGCTGCACGAGCGCATCAAACAGGTCGAACGACGGCTCTATCCCCGCACCATCCGCGCCTATCTCGCCGACCTGGCCGAGCCTGAGGAGTAAGAGGAGGAGCCGTGCCGCGCGCCTTGTTCTCGGTGTACGACAAGACCGGAGTCGTCGACCTGGCTCGCAGCCTGGCCGACCTCGGGTGGGACCTGGTGGCGTCGCGGTCAACGGCGGCGGCGCTGCGCGACGCGGGGCTCGAGGTCACCGACGTCGCCGAGCTCACCGGGTTTCCACCGATCCTCGGGCATCGCGTCGTGACCTTGCATCCCAAGGTGCACGGCGGTCTGCTGGCCGATCGCGACGACCCCGAGCACCAGGCCGAGTTGGAGCAGTACGGCATCGAGCCGTTCGATCTGGTGGTGTCCAACCTCTACCCGTTCGGCAGCGACCCGGGCATCGAGCTCATCGACATCGGCGGGCCGACGCTGGTCCGCTCGGCGGCGAAGAACTTCGCCCACGTCGGCGTCGTCGTCCGGCCCGAGGACTACACGCTGGTGTTGGACGAGGTCCGGGCCGACGGTGGCCTGTCCGTGGCGACCCGGCGAGCGCTGGCCGCGCGGGCGTTCGCGGTGATCGCCGCCTACGACGCCGAGATCGCCCGCTGGTTCCAGACCGATCCCGAACCGGACGCGCTGGATGCGTCGTCACGCACCGAGCGCGACCAGAACCTCCCGGATTCCCAGCACCTGACCTACTGGCGCGAGCCGCTCACCCTCCGCTACGGCGAGAACCCCCACCAGGGGGCCGCGCTCTACCGGGCAGACGGCGCCTCGCCCTGGTGGGCCGCGATGACCCAGCACGGGGGGCTCGACCTCAGCTACCTCAACCTCTACGACACCGACGCCGCCTGGCTCATCGCCCACGACCTCGCCGGCCACTTCGGGCAGCCTTCGCCCGTAGGCGATGGCTTGGTAGCGCGGCCTTCGCCCGGAGGTGATGGCCTGGTGGCACGGCCGGCCGCCGTGATCGTCAAGCACGCGAACCCCTGCGGCGCGGCGACGGCCGACACCCTGGCCGACGCCTACCAGCGGGCCTTCGAGTGCGACGAGCGGTCGGCGTTCGGGGGGATCGTGGCTGTGACCGAGCTGCTCGACGCGGCGACCGCCGAACGCATGGTGGCCGCAGCCCAGGCCGACGTGGTCATCGCTCCCGGGTACGGGCCAGGGACGATCGACGCGCTGCGTGGGAAGCGGAAGAACACCAGGATCCTCGAGGCGCCGCCTCCCAGGCTCGATCCGTGGCACCTGCGGTCGGTGACCGGCGGCCTGCTCGTGCAGGATCAGCACCACTTCCGCGCCGGTCGGGACGACTGGCGGGTGGTCACCCGGCGCCAGCCGACGGCCGGCGAGTGGGCCGACGCCGAGATGGCCTGGCGGGTGTGCGGTTGGGTGAAGTCCAACGCGATCGTGCTGGCCAAGGACGGCACCGCGTGGGGGATCGGCGCCGGTCAGCAGAACCGGGTCGAGTCGGGGCTGTTGGCGACGGGGAAGGCCGCGGGCCGCGCGGCTGGCGGTGCCTGCGCCAGCGACGCCTTCTATCCCTTCCCCGACGGCGTCGAGGCCGCCGCCGAGGCCGGGGTGGCCGTGGTGATCCAACCGGGTGGCGGCATCCACGACGAGCAGATCATCGCCCGAGCCGACGAGCTGGGGTTGGCGATGCTCTTCACCGGCGAGCGGCACTTCTACCATTAGGCCTCCACCGGTAGGGCTGCTGGTCGCAGTCCCCATGTGGTAGGCGAGGAGGTGCCCTGACCGTGACCGCTCGACAATTGGAAGGTGCGCCGGTGGCCGAAGCCGTGCTGGCCGACGCCGAGCACCGGGTGCGCAAGCTGGCGATGGACGGCCGACGGGTCGGCCTGGGCACGATCCTGGTCGGCGACGATGCGGCGTCGCTCGGCTACATCCGCAAGAAGCACGAGATCTGCGAGCGGATCGGGATCGGCAGCTACCACATCGACGTCCCGGCCTCGTCGGGCCAGCAGGCGCTGCTCGAGGCAGTCGACCAGTTCAACGCCGATCCTGCGGTCGACGCCTACCTCGTCCAGCACCCGGTGCCCGAGGGGTTCGACTTCGGCGAGGCGCTGGCCCGGCTCGACCCGGCCAAGGACGCCGACGGCCTCCACCCCGTCAACCTGGGCAAGCTCGTGCTGCAGGAGCCGGGGCCGCGCCCGTGCACGCCGGCGGGCATCCAGGCGCTTTTCGTCCACTACGACATCCCCGTCGCCGGGCGCCATGTGGTGGTCGTCGGGCGGGGGCCGACGTTGGGCCGTCCGCTCGCGCTGCTGCTCACGCTGAAGGAGCCCGGCGCCAACGCTGCGGTGACCGTCGTTCACACGGGCGTCGCCGACATCGGCTCGCACACCCGCGATGCCGACATCCTGGTCGCCGCCGCCGGCGTGCCGTCGTTCGTCACGCCCGACATGGTTCGGCCCGGTGCCGTCGTGGTCAGTGGCGGGATCACGTGGGAGGGCCGCAAGGTGCTCGCCGACGTGGACGAGTCGGTCGCCGAGGTGGCCTCGTGGATGACGCCCCGCCTGGGCGGGGTGGGTGTCACGACGACCGCCATGCTGATGCGCAACACCGTCACGGCCGCCGAAGCCCGGGCCTGACGCCCGGTAGCGGTCGGGTCGTTCGGCCGTCAGCCGGGGTCGTTCGGCCGTCAGCCGGGGTCAGGGTCGGCCGGCGGCAGGTCGGCGTCGGTAGGGACCGTCTCGGCCTCGAGCTCGGCGACCACCTGTTCGACCTCGAACCGGGCCCCGGTGATGCGGTCGCGGCAGATGCGCAGCAGTTCAGCGGCCCGGCGGACCCTGGTGCCGAGGACGTCGACGTCGACCTCGTCGCCGTCGAGCTCGTGGAGGATGTCGTCCAGCTCGGCGAGTGCCGCGGCGTAGCCGACGTCGTCGGTGGTGGTGGGATCGGTCACGGTGACGGCTCCGAGGGCGGGGTGGATGGTTGCTCGGTGACAGTGCTGCGGACGGTGCCGTCGGCCAGCGTCGTGGTCAGGTTCTCGCCGGGCGCCACGTCGGATGCCGATCGGACCACGGTGCCAGCGCCGGAGCGGGTGATCGACCAACCGCGCGCGAGCGTCCGCACCGGATCGAGGGCGCGGACCTGGGCCTCACGGGCCGCGAGCTCGCGGTCGCTGGCGTCGACGGCCCGGGGTGCGCGTTGCGCGACCTGTCGCCGCACGTCGTCGAGGTGCCGGGTATGTGCCCGCAGGTGGACGCGCGCCCCTGCGCTGAGCCGCCCGGTCGATCGCTCGAGGTGACGGGTGCTGCGGTCGAGTGCAGCTTCGGCGGACCGGGACAGTCGGGTGCCTCGGTTGGCCAGCACCAGCGCCGACGCCGCGAGGCCGCTGCGGGTGCCCAAGGCGACATGCCGGGCACAGGTGCGGAGACGCTGCGCCTCGGCCGCCACCGCCTGCCGGGCAGCGTCGGCGATCGCCGACCACCTCGTGGCCAGCTGCTGGTCGAACCCGCGCACCATGGCGACGATGGCCTGCGCCCCGGCGGTCGGCGTCTTGAAGCACATGTGGGCGACGTCGTCGGCGACCGTACGGTCGACCTCGTGGCCGATTGCCGTCACCACGGGGACAGGGAGCTCGGCGATCGCTCGGGCGATGACCTCGCTGTCGAACGCCGCGAGGTCGGTGGCCGACCCGCCGCCGCGCACCAGCAGCACGACGTCCACGGCGTACGCCCCAACCGGCGCCGGCCCGGCGTCGACGGCGTACGCACCCACTGGCGCCGGTCGGGGGCCGGCGCCAATCTGCGCTTCCGGGGTCGAAGCGGTCGGCTGTCGAGGCGCCGGCCCGAGCCCGACGACGGCCCGGAGCGCTGCAGCAACCGACCGTGGCGCGCCGCGGCCCTGCACCCGCGCACCGGCCCGGCGGACCTGGAATCCGAGGCCGGAGCGGCGCAGCTCGTCGAGCACGTCCTGCTCGGCGGCGCTACCCGCGCTGGTCACCAATCCCAGCCGTAGCGGCACCAACGGCAACGTGAGCCGCCGCTGCTGTTCGAGCAACCCCTCGGCCGCGAGCTGGCGCAGCAGCCGGTCGCGGTCGGCGGCCAACCGCCCCAGCGTGAACGCCGGGTCGATGTCGGTCATCTGCAGCTGCAGCCGCCCACCCGGCGCCCAGTAGCCGATGCGGCCCCTGACGCGCACCTCGGTGCCGTCCTCCATGCGGACCGCGCCGCCCGCCTGGCGAAGCCGCGCGTTGACCCGCCGTCGCGCCACGTCGAACAGCACCACCGGCAGGGTCGCCAGCGCGGGTCGGCCAAGGTCGCCCTGGGGTGGCGGCTCGACCAGGTCGAACCACACCATCTGGCCGCGCTTCAGGTTGCGGATCTCGCCCCGCAGCCACACCTCGTCGGGGAACGCCCGTCGCAGCGCGCCAGCCACCGCCTCGCCGATCTCGCTGACCGACCAGGTAGGTTCCGTGGCGTCGTCCCACAGGGACGGTGTGGTGGCCGAACGGGGTAGGTCATTCACTACGAACGACCCTACTCACGGCCTGTGACATCCAACGCACGAGGGGGCCATGGAGTGACAGCAGCACAGGAGATCGGCCCCGGCGTCGTCCAGATCGACACCCTGCTCGGTGGATGGCACCAGGTGACGGCCGGCTACCTGGTCACGGGCGACGCCCCGGTCCTGGTGGAGACCGGCAGCCAGACCTCGGTCGCCGCCCTGCTGGCTGCACTCGACGCCCTCGGCGTCGACGCCGACCAACTGGCCGGTGTCGCGGTGACCCACATCCACCTCGACCACGCAGGCGGTGTCGGCGACGTTGCCGCGGCCTTCCCCAACGCCACCGTCTACGTCCACGAGAAGGGCGCACGTCACCTCGTCGATCCCACCCGGCTGGTCGACTCCGCGGCCCGGGTCTACGGCCCACTGCTGGACTCGCTGTACGGCCGGCTGACCGCCACGCCCGCCGAGCGGCTCCACGTCTTGGCCGACGGCGAGCAGATCACGGTCTCGCCCAACCGCACGCTGACCATGGTCGACTCACCCGGGCATGCCAAGCACCACCTGGCGCTGCACGACTCGGACAGCGGCCTCCTGTTCGCCGGCGACGCCGTCGGCGTGCGGCTGCCCGACGTCGGTGTCCTACGCCCCGCGACACCGCCGCCCGACTTCGACCTCGACCAGGCTCTCCATTCGCTGCACCGCTTCGCCGAACGGCAACCGACCGGCATCGCGCTGGCCCACTTCGGGCTGGTCCCCGACGCGCCGGCGATCCTGGAGGAGGCCGACGAGACCCTGCGCCGCTGGGCCGAGGTCGCCGAGGCGGCGTGGCGCGAGGAGCGCGACATCGCCGACGCCCTGAGCGAGCGGTTCGGCCAGGACCTCGACGCCGTCGACCCGGCACAGCGCGAGCGCCTCGAGACCCTGAACGGCATCCACTCGAACGCTGCCGGTTTCCGCCGATGGTTGGAGACCCGCTCGAACGGGCATGACCACCCGCACCCGCACGCGTGAACCTCTGGTTACCCGGGGTTGGTGAACCTTCCGGCACCGCAGTAGAACTCGCAGGGCCGCTACCTACCCAGGAGGGGTCTGGCCATGCCCGAAGCAGTCATCGTGTCCACTGCCCGCAGCCCGATCGGCCGGGCCATGAAGGGTTCGCTGGTCGACGTCCGGCCCGACGACCTGAGCACCACCATCGTCCAGGCGGCGCTCGACAAGGTGCCCCAACTCGACCCCACGACCGTCGACGACCTGATCATGGGCTGCGGTCAGCCGGCAGGGGAGGCGGGCTTCAACATCGCCCGCGTGGTCGCCGTGATGGCAGGCCTGGTCGACGTGCCGGGGGTGACCGTCAACCGCTACTGCTCCTCGTCGCTCCAGTCGATCCGCATGGCCGCGCACGCCATCAAGGCCGGTGAGGGCGACGCCTTCATCTGCGCGGGGGTCGAGACCGTCAGCCGGTTCATGAACGGCATGGCCGACAGCGGGGCCCCGAACCCGGCCTTCGCCGAGGCCCAGGCGCGCACCGCCGAGCGCACCAACGGCGCCGACTCGTGGGAACCGCCCACCGGGCTGCCCGACATCTACATCGCCATGGGCCAGACCGCCGAGAACGTCCGCCTGGCCGAGAACGTCGGCCGACAGGAGATGGACGAGTTCGCGGCCCTGTCGCAGCAGCGGGCCGTCGCCAACCAGGAGAACGGCTACTGGGACGGCGAGATCACGCCGGTCACCACCTCGTCGGGGACGGTGGTCAGCAAGGACGACGGCCCCCGTGCCGGCACCACGGTCGACAAGCTCGCCGAGCTCAAGCCGGCGTTCCGGCCCGACGGCCAGGTCACGGCGGGCAATGCATGCCCCCTGAACGACGGGGCCGCCGCGGTGATCGTGCTGAGCGACGTCCGGGCCGCCGAGCTGGGCATCGAGCCGCTGGCCCGTGTCGTGTCGTCGGGCGTGTCGGGCCTCAGCCCCGAGATCATGGGCCTCGGGCCGATCGAGGCCTCGCGCCAGGCGCTGGCCCGGGCGGGGAAGTCCATCGACGACATCGACCTGGTCGAGATCAACGAGGCATTCGCCGCGCAGGTCATCCCGTCGGCCAAGCACCTGGGCATCCCGTGGGACAAGCTCAACGTCAAAGGTGGCGCGATCGCCCTCGGCCACCCGTTCGGCATGACCGGCGCCCGCATCATGACCACGCTGATCCACGCGATGCAGGACGAGGACAAGACCTGGGGCCTCGAGACCATGTGCGTCGGCGGCGGCCAGGGCATGGCGATGGTGGTCGAACGGCTCTCGTAGCTCGCATCTGGTCGCGCTCAGGGCGTGGTCACGCCGCAGGCGCGACCAGAACGGAGGATCAGGGCAACCCGGCGTGGGGGACGTCGACCGTCGTGGTGAGGAGCACCGCCTCACGGGCCTCGCTGCGCAGGTGCTCGAAGTAGTCCGGCGCGGCGCACAGCAGCAGGGTCCGGCCGTCGTCGCCGCCCAGCATGCACGCGAAGATGCCGAGCCCATCGGGCGCCGCGACCTCGTCGGTGATCTCGCCCCCCGGCGCCACCCGGATGCAGCGCCGCCCGATCGCGTCCGCCGCCCAGATGTGGCTCTCTGTGTCGAGGCAGCAGCCGTCCGGAGCGACCCGCACCTGCGGCAGCATCTCGGAGAAGGGCGCGAGGGTCGGCCGGGGCGCCAGCTCGGCCCACACCCGCCGGTCGGTCAGGTTGCCGTCGTCGGCGATGGTCCACGCTGTGTAGCAGCAGCCGATGGTCTCGCCCACGATCAGCGTGCTGCCGTCGGGCGTGATGACCGAGCCGTTGGGGAAGGCCACGTCGGTCGCGGCGACGGTCACCGTGCCGTCGGGATCGACCCGCAGGACGTTGGTGGTCTGCGGATCCGCCCCGGCCATCAGGTCGAAGCCGAAGTCGCCCACCCACGCCCGGCCCTCCGTGTCGACCACCATGTCGTTGAGGTGGCCGCCGCAGTGCTCGGACAGGTCGGCGAGGACCCCGACCTCGCCGGACTCCGCATCCCGGCGCAGCAGGCGGTGGTCGCGCATGGAGACCACCAGCAGCGACCCGTCAGGCAGCCATCCGAGCCCGGACGGCTGGTTCTCGACGGTCAGGACCTGGGTCTCGCTGCCGTCGGCGTCGTAGGTGAAGACGGCGTGGCGGTAGAAGTCGGAGACCCACCAACGACCTTCGTGCCATCGGGGCCCCTCGAAGAACCCGCCCCCGTCAGCCAACTTGTCCAAGGTCCGTTCCCCCATAGTGCGGTGACGGTACCGGTTCTGCGCACGGGAAATCTCGGAATCGGTAGATGTCCAGGGCACAAGGCTCGGTGGTCACGTGCCGTAGACGGGGGAGGGCGGAGGCGCCGCGGCCAGGAGCTCGTCGACGACCGGGCTGAGCTCGGCCGGATCCCAGCGTGCGTGCCTGTCGACGGCGGCGCTGTGCTGCCATCCGTCCGCCACGCCGACCTTGCCGCCCTCGACCTCGAACACCCGGCCGGTCACGTGCGCCGATTGGCCGGATCCCAGCCATACCACCAGCGGTGCCACGTTGTCGGGAGCCATGGCGTCGAAGGCGTCCGGGTCGTCGGGTGCGGCCATGGCGTCGGCGAACACGGTCTCGGTCATGCGGGTGCGGGCCGACGGGGCGATCGCGTTGGCGGTGATGCCGTAGCGACCGAGCTCGGCGGCCTGGACCAAGGTCAGCGACAGGATGCCGCCCTTGGCCGCGCTGTACGCCGCCTGGCCGAGCGAGCCCAGCAGGCCCGCGCCCGAGCTGGTGTTGACGATGCGAGCGTCGACCGGCCTACCGGTCTGCTTGGCGCGGTCGCGCCAGTATGCCGCCGCCCAGCGGGCCACACAGAAGTGACCCTTGAGATGCACCCGGACCACGGCGTCCCACTCGTCCTCGGTGGCATTGGCGAACATGCGGTCGCGGACCACGCCCGCGTTGTTGACCACGACGTCGAGCCCGCCGAAGCGCTCGACCGTGGTGCCCACCAGGCGTTGCGCGCCGGCCCACTCGGCCACGTCGTCGCCGTTGACCACCGCCTCGCCACCCAGGGCGGCGATCTCGTCCACCACCTGCCGGGCGGGCGAGTCCGACCCGCCGGTGCCGTCCAGCTCGGCGCCGACGTCGTTGACCACCACCCGCGCCCCCTGGCGGGCGAACTCCAGTGCGTGGGCTCGGCCGAGGCCCCGGCCCGCCCCGGTGACGATCACGACTCGGTCCTCGCAGATACCGGTCACCGGAGCATGATGGCATGATCTGACGGTGCATCAGAAAGACGGGGACCCGGCGGATCGCATCACCATCTCGACCCGCGACCACGACGAGCTGCGCAGCCGGTTGGAGGCATGGCTCGCCGGCCGGCCCGAGGTCGGCCCGCAGGCCCGCATCGACCGCTTCGAGCGTCCCGAGGCCAACGGCATGTCCAGCGAGACCCTGCTGTTCGACGCCTCGTGGGACGCTCCGGACGTGCCAGCACGACCACCCGAGGTGCCCGGCTCGCAACGTCCCGCCGCGGCACCGAGCGCCTCGACCAGCGGCAGGGTCGAACGGCGCTTCGTCGCCCGGCTGGCCCCCGCGGACGACGCCGTGCCGGTCTTCCCTCACTACGACCTCGGGCGTCAGGTGCAGGTGATGCGCCTGGTCGGCGAGCGGTCTGACGCCCCCGTCCCGACCGTCCACTGGTACGAACCGGACGAGGCGGCGGTCGGCTGCGAGTTCTTCGTCATGGACCATGTGGATGGTCAGGTGCCGCCGGATGTCATGCCGTACCCGTTCGACGGCTCCTGGGTGCAGGGGGCCACGGCCGAGCAGCGTGCCCGCCTCCAGGCTCGGTCGGTCGACGTGCTGGCGGCCATCCACGGTGTCGTGGCCACCGCCGACGAGGTGGCATTCCTCCAGCTCACAGGTGCCGATGCCGGTGGTCCGGCGGCTTCACCCCTACGTCGGCACCTCGCCACCGAGCGGCGCTACTACGACTGGGTGCGCGGCGACCTGCGCTTCCCGGTGGTCGAGCAGGCCTTCGACTGGCTCGAGGCCCGATGGCCGACCCACGCGGAGGAGGCGCCGCCGGTCGTGTGCTGGGGCGACTCGCGCATCGGCAACATCCTCTACGAGGATTTCGAGCCCCGCGCGGTGCTCGACTGGGAGATGGCCACCTTCGGGCCCCGCGAGCTGGACCTGGGGTGGTTCATCTTCCTGCACCGCTTCCTCCACGACATCGCCGTCGACTACGGCATGGACGGGCTGCCCGACTTCATCGACCAGGACCAGGTCGCGGCGCAGTACGCCGAGCGAAGCGGCCACGAGCCGCGGGACCTCGACTGGTTCGTGACCTACGCCGCGACGCGCCACGGCTCGATCATGGCAAGGACGATGCTGCGCCGGGTCCAGTTCGGCGAGGCGACCATGCCCGACGACCCCGAGGAGCTGATCCTCCACCGCCGAACCATCGCCTCCCTCATTGCCGGCTGACCGCTTCCGTGTCCTGGGCATCTCCGGATCGGTGGATATCCAGTGCACGGAACGGGCATACGGCGTGGCAGGCTCGGCCGCCGTGCACGTGTCGCTGGTGGAATATCTGGTCGTCCTCGCCATCACCGGGGTCGGGGCGACGGTGCAGGGGGCGATCGGTTTCGGTGCCAACTTGATCGCCGTGCCGGTGGTGGCGGTGTTCGTTCCCGAGGCGCTGCCGGCGGCGCTGATCCTGTGGGCCATCCCGCTGGTGGTCGCCATGGCGATCCGCGAGCGGCACGGCGTCGACTGGTCGGGCGTGCGCTGGATGACCCTCGGCCGACTTCCCGGGACCGTGCTCGGCGCGTGGATCGTGGCCACCGTGGCGACCGACACGCTGTCGGTGGTGTGCGGCCTGCTGGTGCTGCTGGCGGTGGTGATGAGCATCCCGACCGCCGCCGTGCCCCTGAACCCGGCGACCAAGGCGGCCGCCGGGTTCACGGCTGGCGTGATGGGGACGGCGACCTCGATCGGCGGGCCACCGATGGCCCTGCTCTACCAGCACCACGAGGGACGGGCGCTGCGCTCCACGCTGGCGGTGGCGTTCACCGTGGGCACCACGATCTCGCTGGTGATCCTCGGGATCTCGGGCGCGATCGATGCCTGGCAGGTGGCGCTGGCTGCCGCGCTGTTGCCCAGCCTCGCCGGGGGCCTGATGCTCAGCCGGTTGGTACATCGCGCGGTCGACCGCCAGGTGCTCCGGCCCGCGGTGCTGGCGTTCGCCGCTCTCGCCTCGGTGGCCGCGGTCATCCAGGGGCTGGCGTGATCTCACCTGGCCCGTCGTCCGGTGAGCCGGTGTCGTCGGGCGACGCGCCGGCCTCGGGCGACGCGCCGGCCTCGGGCGACGCGCTGGCTGAGTTCCGGGCGCTGAACGACCCGGAGCGGCGGCGCGAGATCGAGCGCCGGGGCCGGTTCTTCGTCGTGGAGGGGATGCTGGCGCTGCGGGCGCTGGTCGAGTCGCGCTATCCGGTTCGGTCGGTCCTGACGGCCGAGAACCGGGCGGCCGGTGTGCTCGAGCTGGTCGGCCGACGGGCCCCGATCTACGCGATGCCCGCGGCCGACCTGGAAGCCATCGCCGGCTTCGCCTTCCATCGGGGGGTCCTTGCCTCGGCCGACCGGCTGCCGCCGCAGCCCGTCGACGCGGTCGTGACCCCGGCGGCCCGGCGTCTGGTGGTCGTCGAGGGCGTGAACGACCACGAGAACCTCGGGGCACTGTTCCGAAACGCGGCCGCCTTCGGCGTCGACGGTGTCCTGCTCGACCCGACGACGGCCGATCCGCTGTATCGGCGCAGCGTGCGGGTGTCGATGGGCCATGTCCTGCGGGTGCCGTGGGCCAGGATCGATCGCTGGCCCGGGACGATCGCTGACCTGCGGCAGACCCGGGGCTTCTCGGTGGTCGCCCTCACGCCCGCGCCCGATGCCGAGCCGATCGACGCACTCGCCGCCGCACCACCCGAACGACTGGCGTTCCTGGTCGGCGCCGAGGGCCCGGGCCTCAGCCGCCACGCCCTGCTCGCCGCTGACCGCCAGGTCCGCATCCCTCTCGCGCCGGGTGTCGACTCGCTGAACGTCGCCACCTCCGCCGCAATCGCGCTGCACCGTCTGCATGCACAATGAGTGTATGATGCATGCATGGTGATGGTACAGATCCGAGACGTCCCCGATGACGTCCACCGAGCACTCACCCGGCAGGCTGAGTTGGAGGGCAAGTCGTTGAACAAGTTCCTCTTGGAGCAGCTCCGCCAGGTCGCCCGCATCGGACGCAACCGTGCCGTCTTCGAGCGAGCGAACGCTGAGCTGCGCGGGGTGAAGCGCCCGACCACGACGGAGATCGTCGAGACGATCCGTGCGGCGCGCGAAGCTGCGGACGGGCTCCGCTGATGATCGTCGTCGACGCCTCGGCAATGTTCGATGCCCTCCTGTACGAGGGCGCCGCGACGGAACGCCTTGCCGACGAGTGGCTCTGTGCGCCCTATCTCATCGACGCAGAGGTTCTCAGCGGTCTACGGGCGAACGTGCGCAACGGCACGATCGAAACGAAAGGCGCCACCATTGCACTCAGCCGCTTTGGCGATCTACAGGTCCTCCGCTACCCCCATGAGTGGCTCATCGAACGTGCTTGGGATCTTCGCGACAACGTGACTTCTTACGACGCGCTGTACGTCGCTCTCGCCGAGATGCTCGACGAGGTGCTCGTGACCACCGACGCCAGGCTCGCGAAGGCGCCAGGGATCCGGGCCCGGGTCGAGGTGCTGCCGCTCAGCGCCTGAGCCTCGATCCCAGACGTCAGCTTCGTGCCGAGTGGCCGTCGCCGTGTCTGGTGCAGTCGAGGGGCCGGCGGCAGGATCGTGTCGGCCCGGCCTCGGGCTACAGCCGGCGGTATCGGCGGGGTCCGCGACCGATTCCCCTACAGGCGCTCGACGATCGTGACGTTGGCCTGTCCGCCGCCCTCGCACATGGTCTGGAGGCCCCAGCGCCCGCCCGTGCGCTCGAGTTCGTTGAGCAGTGTGGTCATCAGCCGAGCGCCGGTCGCCCCGAGCGGGTGACCGAGGGCGATGGCCCCACCGTTGACGTTGACCTTGGCCGGATCCGTGCCGGTGTCGTGCAGCCACGCCAGCACCA
>JBOGHK010000072.1:0-8831 GCA_050744325.1 Acidimicrobiales bacterium | reverse complement strand
GAGTACTTGAGGATGCACCACACCGCACGCAGCCCGTCGCGCCAGCCGATCTTCTTGCCCTCGTCGTAGGTGCGCCCCCGGTAACCGATGCCGAGCTCGTAGACGCGCCAGCCGCCGCGGGCGACCTTGGCGGTCACCTCGGGCTCGAACCCGAAGCGGGCTTCCTCGATCTCGATGCCCTGGATCACCTCGCGCCGGAAGACCTTGAAGCACGTCTCCATGTCGGTGAGGTTCAGGTTGGTGAACATGTTCGACAGGGTGGTGAGGAACCGGTTGCCCACCGAGTGCCAGTAGTAGAGGACCCGGTGGGGCTGGCTGGAATGGAAGCGCGACCCGTAGACCACGTCGGCTAGGTCGTCGAGGAGGGGACGGACCAGACCCCCGTACTCGGCCGGGTCGTACTCGAGGTCGGCATCCTGCACGATGACGAACCGCGCGCGTGCCTCCGCGAAGCCCCGGCGCAACGCGGCCCCCTTGCCCTGGTTGTGGGACTGGAAGATGACCCGAAGGCGCTGGTCGTCCATGCTGTCGGCCGCGTCGTGCAACTCGCTCAGGATCTCGCGTGTGCCGTCGGTCGAGCCGTCGTCGACGATCAGCGCTTCGGCCGTCCACGGCGAGGCCAATACGCTGTCGATCAGCTTTCGAACCGTGCCCGCCTCGTTGTAACAAGGGATGACCACCGACAGACAGGCTTCGGGCTGGGCCGTAGCAGTCGCCATAGGTCGCCGATCTTAGGTTGTGCTGCTTAGGCTGCCCGACGTGAGCGAGCACGAGCGGCATGCGGGCATGGACGACTGGCGCGAGCTGGCCACCAAGGACCTCAAGGGCGCCGACCCCGACTCTCTCATCTGGCCGACGCCCGAAAGTATCGACGTCGAGCCCCTCTACACGGCGGCCGACCTCGACGACGTGGAGGGCCTCGACTCGCTCCCGGGCCTCGCCCCGTTCGTCCGCGGCGTGCGCGCCACGATGTACGCCAACCGGCCGTGGACCATCCGGCAGTACGCCGGGTTCTCCACCGCCGAGGAGTCCAACGCCTTCTACCGCCGCATCCTGGCGGGCGGGCAGATGGGCCTGTCGGTGGCCTTCGACCTCGCCACCCACCGGGGCTACGACAGCGACCATCCGCGGGTCGAAGGCGACGTGGGCAAGGCCGGCGTGGCCATCGACTCGGTCGAGGACATGACGATCCTGTTCGACGGCATCCCCCTCGACCGGATGTCGGTGTCGATGACCATGAACGGGGCCGTGCTGCCCACGATGGCCTGCTACATCGTCGCTGGGGAGGAGCAGGGCGTCGACCGGTCGCAGCTCAGCGGGACCATCCAGAACGACATCCTCAAGGAGTTCATGGTCCGCAACACCTACATCTATCCCCCCGAGCCGAGCATGCGGATCGTGGCCGACATCATCGAGTACACAGCCGACCACATGCCCAGGTTCAACTCGATCTCGATCTCCGGCTACCACATGCAGGAGGCCGGGGCGACCGCCGACCAGGAGCTGGCGTTCACGATCGCCGACGGCCTGGAGTACGTGCGGGTTGCGCTCGACCGCGGCCTTGACATCGACCGCTTCGCCGGCCGCCTGTCGTTCTTCTTCGGGATCGGCATGAACCTGTTCATGGAGGTCGCCAAGCTGCGGGCGGCGCGGCTGCTGTGGCACCGGGTGGTCTCGCAGTTCGATCCCCAGGACCCGCGCTCGACGATGCTTCGCACCCACTGCCAGACCAGCGGCGTGTCGTTGACCGAGCAGGATCCGTACAACAACGTGGTCCGCACGGCCTACGAGGCGTTGGCCGCGGTGCTGGGCGGCACCCAGAGCCTGCACACCAACAGCTTCGACGAGGCGCTGGGCCTGCCGACCGACTTCTCTGCCCGCATCGCCCGCAACACGCAGCTGATCCTGGCCGAGGAGACCGGCATCCCCAAGGTCGTCGACCCTCTCGGCGGCAGCTACTACGTCGAGTCGCTCACCGATGCGCTGGCCAAGCGGGCGTGGAGCCTCGTCGAGGAGGTCGAAGCGCTCGGCGGGATGACCAAGGCCGTGATCTCGGGCATGCCCAAGCTACGGATCGAGGAGAGTGCGGCTAGACGCCAGGCACGGGTGGACCGGGGCGACGAGGTCATCGTCGGCGTCAACAAGTACCAGCCCGCCGACCCCGACCATGTCGACGTGCTGGACATCGACAACACCCAGGTCCGCGAGCAGCAGATCGCCCGGCTGACCAAGCTGCGAGCCGAGCGCGACGAGGCAGCGTGCCGGGCCGCGCTCGAGCGGCTCACCCAGGGCGCCGGCGAGCCGGCGGGGAAGGCCAACCTGCTCGAGCTGTGCGTCGAGGCTGCCCGGGCGCGAGCGACCGTGGGCGAGATGAGCCAGGCGATGGAGCAGGTCTTCGGCCGCCACAAGGCCGAGGTCCGGTCGATCCACGGGGTCTACGGCTCGGCCTACGAGGGCGACCCGGCGTTCGCCACGGTGCAGCATCAGGTCGAGCGGTTCGCCGAGGCCGAGGGGCGCCGCCCGAGGATCCTGGTGGTCAAGATGGGCCAGGACGGCCACGACCGGGGAGCCAAGGTCATCGCCACCGCGTTCGCCGACCTGGGCTTCGACGTCGACGTCGGCCCGTTGTTCCAGACGCCGGCCGAGGCCGCGCAGGACGCGGTCGACAACGACGTCCACGTGGTGGGGGTGTCCAGCCAGGCAGCGGGGCACAAGACCCTGGTGCCGCAGCTGGTCGACGAGCTGGCCGGGCTGGGTGGCAACGAGGTGGTCGTGGTGGTGGGAGGGGTGATCCCGCCACAGGACTACGAGATGCTGCAGGACGCCGGAGTCGCCGCCATCTTCGGGCCCGGCACCAACATCCCCGAGGCCGCCGGCCAGGTTCTCCAGCTCCTGACGGACCGGAACATCAAGAAAAGCGCTTGAGCGAGACCGTCGTGGCCGAGCTGGCCGAGGGGTTGCAGGCTGGCGACCGCCGGGCGTTGGCCCGGTCGATCACGCTGGTCGAGTCGACCCGTCACGACCACCGGGCCGAGGCGTCGGCGTTGCTCGACACGGTGTTGCCGGCCACCGGCAAGGCCACCCGGGTCGGGATCACCGGGACCCCGGGCGCCGGCAAGTCGACGTTCGTCGAGGAGCTGGGCTCCCGTCTCACGGCCAGCGAGCACCGGGTCGCGGTCCTCGCGGTCGACCCGTCGAGCCGCCGCAGCGGCGGGTCGATCCTCGGCGACAAGACCCGCATGGAGCGCCTGGCCCGGGACACCGATGCCTTCATCCGGCCCTCCCCCTCCGGTGGCACCTTGGGCGGCGTCGCCCGGCGCACCCGCGAGGCCGCCCTGCTCTGCGAGGCCGCGGGGTTCGACGTCGTGGTCATCGAAACCGTCGGCGTCGGTCAGTCCGAGACCGCGGTCGCCGACATGGTCGACTGCTTCGTCCTGCTCGCTGCGCCGGGCGGCGGCGACGAACTGCAGGGCCTCAAGCGGGGGATCATCGAGCTGGCCGACGTCATCGCGGTCAACAAGTCCGACGGCGACCTGGCACCAGCGGCCGGTCGAGCGGTGGCCGACTACCGCAGCGCGGTGGGTCTGCTCCGGCCCAAGCACCCGGGCTGGGAGGTTCCCGTCCTGCCCGTGTCGGCCCTGCAGGGCAGGGGCGTCGACGAGGTCTGGGCGGCGATCACGGGCCTGACCTCCCACCTCGCCACGACCGGCCAGCTCGACGAACTACGGTCGGCGCAAGCAGTCAGCTGGATGTGGGAGGAGATCCGCGAGACTCTGGTCGCCGCCTTCCGCCGAGACCCCCGGATCTCGGCGCGGCACGGCGATGTCGAGACCGCGGTCCGCAGAGGCGAGATCTCCCCGGCCACAGCGGCCCGCCTGCTACTCGAAGCGACCCAGAGCAAGGGTGACCAATGAGCGACAAGCTGCGAGCGTTCGTCGAACACCAGGCCGGCCGGGCCTACCGGAAGGTTGGCCGGTTGGGACGACGGGTGCTCGGTCCATCGGGCACCGGCGAGCCACCGCCCTCGACCGGCTCCCCCGCGGCCCACTCCGCCACTTCCCCAGGGTCGCCCGACGCGCCGGGGTTCGTCGAGCCACCCTGGGAGCCGCTGCCCGACACGACCGGCGTCGCCTGCAACATCTGCCGCTGGGTCGGCGACGGCTTCACCGGCCGCCAGCAGCACTGCGAGGGGGCGCTCTGCCCGGCTTGCGGGTCGATCGGGCGCGATCGCTTCCTGCACTGGTGCTTCACCCAGCGCACCGACCTGCACCCGGCCCTGCGCATCATCGAGTGCAGCCCACGCCTCGGCCGTGACTACCGCGCGGCGATGGGCACGTGGTTCTTCTACCGGACCAGCGACTTCGACCTGCGGAACCATCAGGGGAACCTGCAGCTCGACCTGCAGGCGATCACCCTGCCCGACGACTCGCTCGACGTGATGCTGTGCGCCCACGTGCTCGAGCACGTCCCCGATACCGACAAGGCGCTCGCCGAGCTACGGCGGGTGATCGCGCCGGGTGGCCACCTGGTCCTTCAGGTCCCGGTGCTGCAAGGCCGCACCGCGCCGCCGACGACGCCCGAGTTCCACGAGGACCACACCCCGGTCTTCTGGCGGTTCGGCTTCGATCTCACCGCCCGCCTCCGAGAGCATGGGTTCGAGACCGAGCTGCTCTGCACCCAGCAGCTGAAGGACGCCGTCGACGGCGCAGCCAACCCGTGGAACGACTGTTCACCCGAGTTCGACGTGCCCGACATGCTCGACGGTGCCATCGCCGAGGACCTGGTCGTGGTGGCTGACCGAGCGACTGCGACCAAGCTGGGCATCGAGCCCGCCTACATGTTCCTCACCTGGGATTGCTACGCCCCACCAGAGTGAGGTCCTGCTGGTCGGCCGGCGTCTTCGCCGGGCGGCCGGGCAGGTAGTGGGTCGGCTCGACGCCGAGCTGCAACTCGACCCGCCGCACCCGCTCGAGGGTTCGCTGCGAGATCACCCGGTGGGCCCGGATGAGGTCGGCCAGCACGCCGAGGGCGAAGGTCTGGAGCGACGCGACCAGCAGGACACCGCCGAGCACGATCGACTGGAGGTGACCGGACCGGTTGCCGTCGACCAGCCAGCCCCAGAGGAACGGTGTCCACGCCGCGACCGCGGCGAAGAACAGGAACATGGCCAACGCGGTGAACACGTACAGCGGTGAATAGGCCGTGTAGATGCGGAACAGCGACACGACGTTGCGTCGGATGTAGTGCCACATCGAGCCGAACAGGCGCGACTCGCGCATCTTCGCGTTGGTCTCGACCGGCACATGACCGACCGCGACGAAGCTGTGACCAGCCTGGATCAGCGATTCGAGGGTGTAGGTGTAGTTCGATACCACGACCAACGACAGTGCCGCTTCGCGGTTGTAGGCCCGGAAGCCCGAGGTGGCATCGGGGATGTCGGTGCCCGACGCGTGACGGACGACCCAGCTCCCCAGACGTTGCAACCGCTTCTTGGCGAACGAGAACTCGGCCACCCCCATCACGTTGCGGTCACCGACCACCATGTCGGCCTCGCCCGAGACGATCGGCGCCACCAGAGCAGGGATGTCGGCGGCGGAGTACTGGTTGTCGGCGTCGGTGTTCACGACCGTGTCGGCGCCCAGCTTGAGCGAGGCATCGAGACCGGCCTGGAACGCCGTCGCCAAGCCCTTGTTGTTGGTCAGCTTGACCACATGGTCGACCCCATGCTCCCGGGCGACCTCGATGGTGCGGTCGGTGGAGCCGTCATCGATGATCAGCCACTCGACGGTGTCGAACCCGTCGACCTGGCGGGGCAGTGCCGCCAGCGTGATCGGGAGCTGGTCCTCTTCGTTGAGGCACGGAATCTGGATGATCAGCTTCATGCTGGATGCTGACCGTAGCCCGCCGGTCCGGCCGCGGCCGCCAGTCGCCGCTCGGGCATGGTTGGACGACCACGCACAGTGGTGGAATGATGGCTGACCGTGCCTGCCCACCAACGGCAACTGCGCATCGTGCTCGTCCGTCCCGACCGTGGACGGGATCACCAACGCCAGCAGGTGCTCGGCGAGGGGCTCGAACAGGCAGGTCACGAGATCGTCGCGTCCGCCGCGCTGGCCGAGCTCCTGCGGCGAGCGCGTCGGATCCAACAGCCTGACGCGGTCGTCGTCGGCCCCGGTCGTCTCGACAGGTTCGCGGCCAGGCTCCGGTGGCCACGCAGCCGAATCGTCGTCGACCTTCACGACGCGACGGTCGAGTCGCGACGGTCCAGGGCCGCGGTACGGCGGGCCGACCTCGTCGTGGTCAGCACGCCGCGGCAGGCTGCGCTGCTGGCCTCCGTCGAACGCCAGAACGAGGTCGTGCTCGGCCCCGTCGGAGCGCCGAGGGCCTGGTTCGCGGCCGCCGAGCGGCAGCGCTCACGCCTTCGGCCCGACCAGGGGACCGGCCCGATGCGGGTGATCTCGTTCAGCGGGAGTGCTCGGCTCGCGGACGCAACCAGTGTCGCCTCGGTCGTCGGGCGGCTGGCCGATCACTACGTCGAGTGGACCATGGTCGGGGCCGACGGTGAAGAGCACGCGGTCCGTGCCGCGCTCGGTGGTCGCGGGAAGGTGACCTGGATCGACCCCCGCGCCGTCGACGACCTCCCCCACCTCGTGGCGGACCATGACGTCTGCCTGGGAACCTTCGGCTCCGCAGACAGTGGCCGCCACGCCGACGTGGCCGTCCCCCCAGACCTCGTCCAGGCAGCTGCCGCGGGCTGCGCGATCGTCACGATCGCGACGTCCTCGCAGCGCGAAGCGCTCGGTGATGCTGCGGTGTTCGTTCCGCCCGGCAATCCCGACGCCGTGGCCTCGCGCCTGGCCGCGCTCGCCGACGAGCCGAACGAGCTCGCCCGGTACCGCGACGCTGCCACTGCCCTGGCAGCGCGATCGTTCATGCCAGCCCGCGTCGTCGGGGAGCTGGTCGACCGGCTGGCCGACGGCCCAGCAGTGCCGTTCTGACGTCGTCGAGCGCTCAGGCGCTCAGAACTTCGGCTCAGCCAGGTACAGCGTGCGGGTGCCGCCCGGCAGCGGCACGGTGGCGTCGATGCGGCAGGCCTCGGCCAGCAGGCCCTCGAAGAGGTCCTGGCGATAGTCGTCGAACAGACCCTCCGGCTTGTTGGCCAGCAGCCGCTGCACCATCGGGTCGTCGGGATGGACGAACTCGACCACCAGCTTTCCGCCGAACGAGGCCAGCCATTGCACCACGTAGCCGAGCGGCACGTTCGCGCCGATGGCCAGGTGGTGGACGAGGGCGAGCGCCAACGTCGCGTCGGGCCGGACCCGGGCCGTGAACGGCGCCCGCTCGTTGTTGCACCAGCCCAGCCCGCCGGACGGGTCGGTGAGGTTCATCACCAGCGCAAGGACGTCGCGGCGGCCCTCGGCATGGAGCCGGCGGTACAGCCGATCGACGACCGCCTCGTCCCCGTCCACGGCGACCACGTAGTCGGCGTGCTCGGCGGCCAGCAACGAGTAGGCGCCATCGTTGGCGCCCAGGTCGAGCACGAGCCGGGGACTGGCGTCGTCCAGGGCCTCGCGCACGAAGCCCCCCTTGGCGACGACGTCGGCATCGGAGTACGAGCACGTGTCGCGGTAGTCCGACCAGGTCGAAGCCCGCTTTCCGACCTCGAGGCGCTGCACGAGACGGGCCAGCTTCGCCGTGGTCGCCTTGGCCAGCTCGACACCGAAGCCCGCCTGACGGAGGCGCTTCTTGACGTCCTCCGAGCTGGACGTGACCCGACGCTCGAGGGCGCTGTGCAACACGACGTTGCGCAAGACGCCTCGGCGGTAGCGGGCACGGCCCCGGAACATCCCCGCCACCTCGGACGGCGTCGGCCCGTCGATGTTGCCTCGGAGCAGCGGCTGGAACGGAACGCCCAGGTGAGCCTGCATCAAGAGGGGGAACAGCATGGTCTGGCAGAACTGGCGGTAGCCGGGCCAGGGGCCCGCGGCCGGCTCGAAGGAGCCGACGTCGATGAACAGCGGGCGTGCCCCGACGAACTGGACGTTGTACGCCGTGCCGTCCTTGAGCGACATGCCCTCGTCGAGTGCTGCCGCCAACACCTCGAGCTGCAGACCAGCGGCCTCGCGCAGCATCGCGAACGGCCACTCGAAGGGATACGACACGACCGGAACCCGCTCGTGTCGAAGCACCAGGGGCCACGGCTCACCCCGGGGCGACGGCGGCGCGTCACCCTCGACGACCTCGGTGCCGACCACCTGGCCGCCGTCCAACAGCCGCGGGAAGAACTTCGTGGCCTTCAGGCGGTCCCAGTCGGCGGCGGCCTGCTTGGACAAGCCACGTAGAACCTGGCCGTCGGCGTAGAAGACTGCGCTGTCCGGGTCGCGGAACGAACCCGGTTCAGCCGTGGGCATCAGGATTCGGCGTCGGCCGTCACTGCGGGGCTGTCGATCGCCTCTGACTCGGGAGCCTCGTCCTTGCTGCGCGAGAACGCCCCGGTTATCCGCCCCTTCAGCGAACGCAGCGCCACGCCCACCCCGGCGACACCACCAACGACTGCGGTAACGATCAGACTCCCTGAGCCTGCGTCCAGATAGGCAACCATCACGACTGCACCCTCCATGAGTCCTGGATCTCCCCCAGCAGGTTTCCTGCGGCTACCACCTGCAATGGCGCCCGCCCGAACAGACGTACGACGACGTGAGTTCAGGCGAAATTTACCACAGCGTCGGCTGCCGTTCGTATCGCCGGGCCTGCTAGAGGTCGCCGACCGGGTGCAGGACGAACTGGCCGCCGGAGGCGCTCTCGACCTCGTATGCCGTCACCTCGTTGGC
>JBOGHK010000071.1:0-20386 GCA_050744325.1 Acidimicrobiales bacterium | reverse complement strand
AATGCGGCGTTGAGTCGGTAGCTCCACCGGGGCCGAACAAGGTGTATCAGCCATGTGGTGAGCTGCCACGGCATGGCCAGCATCCGAGGTAGCAGGCGATGGCGCCACCGGGTGACCTGTTTCCCGTCAGCGGCGACAAGGTGTTCCATGACCAGCATGTGCCATTGCTCGTTGTCGTGCTGGGCGCGTGCTTCGGCTACACGTTGTTGGATACGCCGGGCGAGCACCGAGCGGCCGCCGCTGCGAGCGATGCGGCGTGGGCCACCCGCTCCCAGGATCGATACGGCACTTGCGCGAGGTGTTCGAGACCACTGGCCCTGGCACTTTCAGGCCACCTTCTCCTGCGGATGCTCGGCGAGCGCTCATGACGAGGGTCAGCGCGCCACTGGAGCCCCGGCCTCGCTGGCTGCCTGACACCTGACAACCGATCACCTACAGCGCCATGTGCCGCTGGACGCCGGTGCGCATGGCTTCCTTGCTGGCGGCGTCTCCTCCACCCACCGGAGAGGGGACGACCATGTGCGGTTGCTGGAACGGCGACCCGGTCTCACCAGCTCACCTCACGCCTACGGCCACCTATATAGAACGATGCCCACGCGCGTGCCGGCACGCCTGGCGCTCTGGAGGCCAAGGCTGATGGCGTCGATCGAGCCCTGGCGCTGGGACCTATGCCCGACCTGCCGGCGCCAGAGTCTCCGCAGGCCCTGGCCCGACTGCCAGCAGTGCAAGGTCACCGCGTGGCGCTGCCATTGGCGAGACGACCGCAACCGGCCACAGAGCAAGGTCGTCCAAAGGAAGATCGACGCCAGGAGCCACCTCCGGAAGGTCGGCGCCGACCTGGAACGCGGGGAGTACATCCCGCCGAAGGTCCTGGCATCCAAGTTCGACGAATGGGCCGATCGATGGTGGAGGACGACGGCGAAGCTCTCGGCACACACTCGGCGCGGCTACTACGTCCTCCTGGAGAACCATGTGCGGCCCTACCTCCATGGCGTGCCCCTGGACAACATCGACTGGGACATGGTCGAGGAGTTCCTCAACGAGAAGCTCGAGGTCGGCTACGCGCCCAAACGGGTGCGGGACATGGTGTCGGTGGTCTCGCTGATCATGAAGACCGCCATCCGCAAGGGCGCTCGCAAAGACAACCCTGCGGCACAGCACACCATCCCTCAGCGAGCCAGGAAGGTCCGCCAGGGCGACGTGCTCGACATGGACCAGGCGCTTCGACTCGTCGCCAGCACGAGGGACCCGTACAAGCCCACCGTGTGGCTGCTGGTCCTCCTCGGCCTGCGACCGGCCGAGCTGTGCGGTCTCACGGTCGGAGCGGTCGACTTCGCCCGCTGCCAGGTCCACGTCACCGAAACCCTCAACGCCGTCCACAGCTTCCCCGGTCATGGGTATGGGCTGGAGATCGAGACCACCAAGACCGAAGCCGGCGACCGGACGCTCCCGATCCCCATTGGCTGCGCAATGACCTTGCCGTCATGCTCGTCGCCCGAGCTGACAAACGTGGCGTGCCCGACGTCGGGCCAGACGAGCCGCTCTTCGAATCGATCAAGGGCGGCAAGCCCATCCGGGTAGCTGACCTACGCCGCTGGGTCATCGTCCCTGCGCTCAAGGCAGCCGGCCTGCCGGTGAAGATGCGGACCTACGACCTCCGCCACTCCCACGCGTCGATGCTCATCGACCTCGGCGCCAACCCTCTGGAACTCGCCCAGCGGATGGGCCACACCGACCCGGCCGTCACCCTGCGGGTCTACGGCCACCTCTTCGACGGCGCCCAGGAGAAGCTCACCGACCAGCTCGACGCCCTACGAGAGCATGCCAAGACAACAGGCGACGGCACTGTCGTGCCGATTCGCGGCCACGTCAGCCCCGCAACGACGCTGCGGACCTACACAGCAGACTGACCGGCTGATCTACGTCTCGGTCACGACTAGGCCTGCGTGCAGGTGGGTTGCCACCACGTAGCACAACGGAAGTGTAAGCTTCGCAACGTTCACTGACAACATCGTCAGTGAACGTCCGTTTAGCGGCATATATGAGGTTGCCGGTAGCTGAGGCTTGTGGAGGCCCGATCTGCTGCCGGCCAGAGGCGGTGCAGATGACACGGCAATACCGCGAAGCCGTTGCGTTGCCGGACGATCTCGACCTTGCCGGCATCTCGCGGCTCTGGTGCTTCGTCCACTCAAAGGTCACGGTCAACTGTGAGCTTGTCCATTTCGATACCGGCGACAGTGCCATCAGGGAGGCGTCGCTCGATCGAGCGGTCGCGGAACTCGACGGTGACGAGGAAGTGGCATCGGTCGAGCTCGTCGTCTTCACACACCGCGACGATTTCGCCGTCGCCCTGAAGTGGCAGCGCGGTGGAGAGGCATGTCTAGAGGTCGCAGGTACAGACGAGGCGTACGTGCTCGGCGTGGGTGCTGTGATGCGTCGCTTCATTGAACGGCGCCGGTACGAAGTGTCGACGCAGGCTCCCGTCACCAGTCCACCTGACGACAGAACGCACACAGTGGTGCCTCGGTTCCTGGAGTGGCTAAACGACCTGTCAGTCCAAGTCGTCGGCACCGTCCTTGGCGCAC
This sequence comes from Acidimicrobiales bacterium, assembly GCA_050744325.1. Lineage (GTDB taxonomy): Bacteria > Actinomycetota > Acidimicrobiia > Acidimicrobiales > VFJN01 > DASXTK01. The sequence continues at coordinate 17,801 of JBOGHK010000071.1, read as the reverse complement.
TGGCTCTGGGTGTCCTGGGCGTCCTGTGGGCAGTCCTGCATTGAGGTGATGGCAGGGCGCCGAGCCGTTCGCGCTCGTCTGGTGGCCGCCGGCTGGGACCGCCCCGCCACCATCTGCCGGCCAGCAGATGGCGTGCCTATCGACCGATGTCGACGCCTCGCTGACGGTCGGCTCAGCCCAGGGTGTCCTGGCGGATCTCCCAGGCCGTCTTCTCCCTCTGATCTCTCAAGGCTGGATTCATGGTCACACTGCCACAGCCCCTCCACGCCCTCACCCAACTCCTCACCACCGGCCCCTGGCCCTCCCGGCAAGGTGAATAGATACACGGCGGACTCTAGCGGCTGTTGCAACCTAGCAATAGGTTATATTGATCGGTGGCGGATGTCCAATTGTGGAGCCGCCAGGGCATCGTATTAAGCTTAAATGCGATCAAGTCCAAACCGGTCTGGGTGTGAACGCTGAGGTCGGTGCCCTTCGGGAGCCAGCGGCGTAGATGCCGGTTGGTGTTCTCGTTGGTTGGCCGTTGCCAGGGCGAGTGCGGATCGCAGAAGAACACCGGCAGCTCGAGGTCGTCGCGCAGCTGGGTCCAGTCGGCCATCTCGCGGCCCTGGTCCCAGGTGAGCGACCGGCGCAGATGCGCGGGCACCCGGGCGAACAGGTGAGCGAGCGCGGCCCGGGTCGTCGCCGCGCCGCAGTCACCGGGTAGCTCGGCGAGCAGGGTGTAGCGGCTGAGCCGCTCCACGAGGGTCGCGACGCCTGAGCGGTTCATCGCGCCCTTGATCAGGTCGTCTTCCCAGTGCCCGGCCTCGGTGCGGTCGGCCGCGGCGGCAGGCCGGGCCGAGATGTTGACGATGTCGCCCAGCACGTTGCGCCGAGCAGTCTCGGCGCGGCGGCGCGGCCGGCGGCGAGCCCGGCCGCACACCAGGTGCCGCCACGCTCCCTTGAACAGGCCGACGCCCTGGTAGCAGGCCTGATAGATCGTCTCCGCGCACACGCGGGCTGCTCCCTCAGCCGCCAGCCACGCCACGATCGCGTGCGGTGACCAGCGCTGCGCCAACTTGTGCGCCACCAGCTCCGCCAGCTCGTCGCCCGCCGCCAGCACCCGCTCACCGGGCCGGCGCGCACGCTGGGCCGCCCCGGCGTGCGCCGCAGTCGCCCGGTACACCTCACAGCCACCACCAGCACTGATCTCCCGCGACACCGTCGTGCGGTGCCGCCCGATCGCCCTCGCGATCTCCACCTCGGTCTCCCCAGCCGCGATCCCCGCCTCAATCCGCGCGCGTTCACCACGCGACAGCCGCGCTCCTGGCATCCTGATACCACTCCATCGGTCGGTTGCTACGTCTTGGCACCGGCCATCATGGCCGGCTCGTTGCAACCACCGATGGAGGCCGCCCACTTTCAGAACAGCCTCTTGATACGTAGAGCGGAACATGGCGGCGCTAACCTATATCAATAACCATACACTGAGCCCTACGCCGAAGATCAGATTATACAATACTAATTGAAAGGTCAGCACATTTCGTCGCCAGGCGTGTTCTTCGTTCACATCAATACGCTCACGATAACGATGGGAATGATAGGCGCGCTTCGCCTCGACAGCGGCATAGAGGCTGTCGGGTCGAAGTTGAAAGAACAGCCGTATGTTAACTCCCAACCAAACTATAAATAGCAAGACCACGCCAAGAGGACTCAATCACGTTCTCCATTCTTCATGGTAGACAGTCCGCAACTGCGTTAGTTACAAGGACTCCAGCGTCAACCGGATCGGTGACTCCTTCACTAAGCGGGCCAAATACGACGTCAAATGCACTGCTGGTCTGCGACGTGTAAGCGGACAACACGCAGGTGGCAGTAGTTCGATCCTCGGCATAGAGTACATCGTAGGCAAGGGATGGATACAGATCGCAGTGCGAGTGAGTAAACATGTCGGCGATGCAGTCATCGGCCAGATAATCCAGGATCTCCATCGCTCCTTCGAAGCTGACGATGCTTTCAAGATCTCCACGGAGGTCAGCGATCTCCCGTGCTGCCTCCGTGGGACTCGGCATACGAGCGAGGGAAATCGACAACGCTGCGAGCCTCGCACGAGCGGTGCTCGAACCGTCCGCGGCAGCGTCGATCACGCTTAGCACCATTCGGCCCCCCTCGCGACCATATACTGCCGACGCAAATCGACCGACCCATTGCCGATAGTACTCTGCCTTCGTCCTCCACTGAATCGCCTCGTTCCGCCAGTAGCTGACTTGGGCTTGGAGTTCTCGGACTCGGGTTTGGAGTTTGCGGATTACCACGGCCTGTTGGTTGATGATCGCTTCGAGCGCGGAGATGTGGGTGAGGAGACTGCTGATGACGTTGCGTTGTTCGACGATGATGTTCTGCATCTCCCGTAGCTGGGAGTTGAGCCGGCCGATGTGTGCGATGAGCTGACGGTTCTGGCGGCCCAGTGCGACGTTCTGGTTCTCGATGCCCAGGATGTAGCTGGGCGACAGGCCGCTGGCATCGGAGAACGTCGTCGGGTTCCCTAACCCGTACGTGTAGGGGTTCAGGCTTCTCGGATTCTCCGTGTCGTAGGCAGGATCCGGTGACACGAACACCCCGGTCCCCGTGTCGTAGTAGCGGGCGTTCAGGTACGAGAGGCTCGTTGTCTCGTCCTCGACCTGGCTCAGGAACCCGCGGTCGGTCGCGAATCCTGCTCCGCTGGTGGAGTGCTCTTGGCCGTAGGGCTCATAGGCTCGGCTCGCGGACGGCACGCCCAGCGACGGGGCGGCGAGCTCCACGGAGCCCCGTTCATCGGTGATCAGGTAGTCGACGCCCACTGCGCTACGTGTCGCGACCAGGCTTCCCGCGAAGCTGTACGAGCGGACCGCTGCGACCGTCGACCCGTCGGGTGATGCGGTGATCTCCTGTCCGGCGAAATACAGCGTGGCGCCAGCCCGGGTTTGGCGTAGCAAGCGCTGGCCGGCCGGGTCGTAGACGAAGCTGGACTCCCCGCCCGGTCCGGAGACCGACACGAGGCGTTGCTCGACGTCCCAGGTGAACGTCTCTGTCGTCCCGCTCTCGGTGCGTTCGGTCAGGTTCCCGTTGGCGTCCCATTCGAGGGTCACACCGCCAACCGTCACCGGTGCGTACGGGGGGTCCGCACCGGTGTCGTCGTAGTCGTAGCTGGTCGTCGTTCCGTCTTCGGTGCGTTCGGTGGGTGCGTTGCCTGCGCTGTAGGCGAACTCCTGGTCGAAGGGCTGGTCACCGGTGCCGGCTGAGCCGGCGGCACATGTCGCCGAGAGCGTCACGGTGAACGCGGATTCCAGGCGGCTGCGACGGTCGTGGCTGTAGCACTCGCGCCACGACCCCAGGCCGGAGACCTCCGCGGTCCGACCGGCGACCCGCCCCGCGTCGTCATAAGACACCTCGTGACTTGAAACACGCTCCAGGGTGCCAGTCGCCGCGGAGTTCACGGTCTCGGTCTCGGTGAGCTGCTGGTCAGCGTCGTAGCCCAGGAACCGGACCATCCAGAGATCGTCAAACGGCTCCGTGGGATTCGCTGGCCCAATGACGGTGTTTCCGATGCGGCGTCGGCTGTCGTAGCCCGTCGCCCGAACGTACGGCTGTGACGGCTGTCCCGAGATCGCGCCGGTCATCGTCGCTGGTAGCCCGAAGCCGTTGTAGGCGGTGGTCACCGTCTCAGCGGGGAGATCACCAGCGGCCGCGTAGGTTGTCGTGGTCGGCCTGTCCGCCCGGTCATACGCCTGGTCCACTCGATACGTGCCCGACAGGCCCGGCACCCCGGCCGGCACCGTCGACGTGGTGCCCGTCGCTCGGCCGCGTGCGTCGTAGCCGAGCGCTTCGGTCACCCAGCTGCCGGTCGGGGTGTGGCGGATCGACTGGTCTACCTGCCCGACGCCGCCGGGTGCGGTGTCGTAGGTCCAGCTCGCCAGCAGGGTTCCCGTCGGGGAGCCGGAACGTCGCGCGGTTGGCCGGTTCAGGTCGTCGTAGCTGGTCCAGACCTGGGCGCCGTCGGCGTCTTGGGTCATGACCTGGTTTCCGGCCGGGTCGTAGGCGAATGTCGCGGCGCCCCGGTTCGGGTCGTCCTGGGCGGTGCGCCACCCCGCCATGTTGTAGGTGTAGGTGATCTCGTTGCCCTCGGCGTCGGTGATCGACGCCAGGTTGTCGGCCAGGTCGTAGCCGTACGCGGTCGTCGCCCAGACCTCGCCGCCGCCGTCCACGCCCTCAAGCTCGCGGATCTCCGCCGTACGACCAAGACCATCGACCGTCTCGGCCACCACGCTCTGCTTACCGGCGGCGCCGGGGCCCGTGACGGTGACGGTGTCCTCGTCGTAGTCGTAGGTGGTGTCGTGGTGCTCGGTGTTGCCGCGCAGCCACTGGTCCTCGGTCGCCCGACCCAGCTCGTCGTACAGGTGCCGGGTCCGGTTGGCCCACGTGGCCGGCGCGAGGATGCCCTGGCCGGGTGTGCCCGCCACGGCCTCGGGGACGGCCTCGTCCCGCAGCAAGCCGCGGCCGTCGTAGCTCGTGTCGGTCACCAGCACCTGTCCCGAGGTCGGCGACTGGACATGGGTCTGGCGTTCACGCAGGTTGCCGTCGTAGACGACCCAGTTGTCCTCGTACACGCCCGTCCCGCCCGCCGTGATCGAGGACAACTGACGGGACCGCACGACCGTCGGCGTCGTGCCCGCCCCACCGGTCCCCGCCGGAGGAGGCTCGTCGGCTGACACCTGGTAGCTGAACTGCCACGACCGCGTCGCCGGGCTCGTCATGCCCTGCTCGGTCGGCAACCGGACCGCGGTCACCCGGCCGAGAGCGTCATACCCATAGGTCGTCACGTTGCTCGCGTTCGGGCCGTCCTGGCGGGTCGGGACCGAGAACTCGGGCATGCAGGTCGTGACCGTCGATTGCCCCAGGTCGTTCTCCACGGTGACTTGGGTGGGGATGGCATGGGTCGGGACGGCGGTGTAGGTGGTCTCGGTGGTGTTGCCCCGGGCGTCGGTCACCACCAGTGGCCGACCGAGCGCGTCGAAGCTGGTCGACGTCTCCGCCCAGGTGCCAGACCCGGTCGCGTCGAGGAGAGTGCGTTGATGGGTCGGGTTGCCCCGGGTCGGTGCTGCACCAACGGTCGTGGCGCCGTCATAGAGCGTTTCGGACACCGCCAGCACGGCGCCGGCCGGGTCGCAGGCACCGGCCGCCGTTGTGTTCGTGGCTGGGTAGACGAACATCCCGAGGTCTGGGTTGTCGGCGTAGGTCGTGGTCGAGCAGCGCTCGTCGCCGGTCACGTCCAGCCACCCGAGCTCCTCGCTCTCTTCGGGCTGGAGGTGCGCGTTATAGGTCGCACGTGTCGCCCGATCTCGGAACTCCGTCGGCGTCACCGCCACCCGCTCGATCGTCGACCGCACATCCGCCCAATGCGGCGCGTCGTGTTCGTGTTCCTGGTCCACTGGGTCCGTCTGACGGACCTCGTAGTCGTAGAACGAGCTTTGCAACGGAACATCGGCCACACCAGCCAACGTGCCCAGCTGGGCCTCCTGGATGGTCCGGCCCATCAACACGAACGCGTCGTCGACCATGGCCGGCCCCGCCAGTGTGTGGACCTCCACCTTGATGTCCCGTCGCCCGGTCGGGACAAGCTGGCCGCCCTGGACCTCGGTCTCCAAGTCGTCGTCCATGCCACGGAACACCCGGATCCTGGTCGTGGAGGTGCCCTGGGTCACCGTGGTCGTCTCATAGCCGCGCCACTGTGACCATCCCATCTGGAACTCGAGCCGGTCGAAGGCACCCCAGTCGAACGCCCACCCAGGAGTCCCCTCATAGGAGTAGCTCGTGGTCATCGTCGGCGACCCATAGCCGGGTGATTCGACGACCTGGGACACCAGGTACTTGTTGAAGATCCCTCGTCGGCGGTGGTCGTTGTCGAACACCGTCTGGGGGAAGCAGTCCTTGTCGTTGTGGTCCCACCACGTCTGGTTGAAGTCCACCTCGGTACAGGGCCGGTTCCGGAAATAGGTGACGTCGATCCGGCCGCCGAACGGGTTGCTGACCTGGACCACGCGCCAATGGACCATCCTCAACACACCGGCGGACGCATCGACGTCGGCGCGGTTCGCCATCTGCTGGAACCCGAACAGCGTCACCGGATAGGGCAGTAGTCCAGCGTTGGCCAAGCCCACCTGCTGGATCCCGTCCAGGTACATCTTGCCCGCCGTCTGGGAGTGCATGGCGATCCGGTGGATCAGGTTGTACTGGAGCACCGGCTCCCAGTCGTTGGCATCCGCGACGCCGTCGTCGACCCACACCTCGGTCCGCACATGCGAATAGCGGCGACCGCTGAAGAACGCCGGAGCCGAGCTAGGACAGACCGCCTGGGTGTCGCAGATCAGATCCCAAGGCACATCGGGGAACGCCGCGTCGCTGCCGTCGCTGTCAGCGGCGGGACACCCGGCCACCAGGAAGACACAGCGGTTCTGCAACCCGAACGTCACCTGAGCCGTCGGCCGAGCAGAAGCGCTGCCGTCGCGGTCGCCGTACTCGATCCGGCTCAGCATCCCCGAGCGGATGTAGTCCCGTTTCGCCGTGAAACCACTGTTCGCGAGGGACTGGTAGTTGTTGGCCTCACGGGAATACCAGTAGGTGGTCACATTCCCGTTCGGGTCGACGACCCGGTCGAGGTTCCACCGCCACGCCAGGTCACAGAAGACACCATCGCAGGGCTCGCCAGGCTGGTCGCCGAACACCGGCACCCACCAGACGCTGTCGGTACCCCGCCCGGTGTCCGGGTCGTAGTGCAGACCGAAGGTGTACCGGGTGCCGTCCGGAGCTGTCACCTCCCAGTACTCGGGGGCATGCTGGCCCACCACCCCGGGCTCCTCTGGCCCACCGACCCGCTCGATCACCCAACCCGGGTTGTTCTCCACCCGCCACTGCGTGAACTCCGCATCGATCGGCGTCAGGACACCCCCAATCCCGCCCAGCGAGATCGTCGCGTTCCAGTTCCTCCAACACAGATCCTGGAACAACACCGTGCCACCGTTGACACACGGCTCGTACGCCCGCTCGATGAACCCGTTCGCGAACTCGGACCAGCCCACACCCGTCGGCGGGGCCTGGGTGTTCGTCCCCAAGGTCAGACCATCGACCGCACCCGACGAATACCTCAACCCAACCGCCGGCGCCGCCCCGCCGGCAGGTGCCGGCACCTCGATCGGATAGGAGTAGGAGAACTCGCCGCTGCCCGGCGACACGTTCCACTGACTCGCGCTCGACATCGGCGTCGCCGCGAAGTTCCCCGCGTCACCCGACACGCTCGAAGTCACCGCGAGGACCACGCCACCCTCGTCGACCATCTGGACCGCCTCGGCTGCGACGGCGCTCGCCGTGACGTCACCGCTCGACACGCCCGCCGACAGAGGGCTGGACTCGAACGGCGCCAACTCGTCGGGCACGTCGGCCCCCTCGACCGGTGGCTCGGCGGCTTCCGCGGCGATGTCGGCCTCGCCGAAGGGATCATCCGCCATGACGGCCTCGGGGTCGACGGACCCCGGCAACGGAGACGGCCCCGTCGCCTCCGAGCTTGCCAGCGCGGCCAGATCCGGGACCTCGACGACCAAGCGACCGTCCTCCAAGTCGTTACTGGCATCCACGCGTGTGCCCTGTGCCGGACAATCGGCAGCGCGAGGCTCCGTCAGCGCGCACACCGGCAACGCCACCACCGCCAACCGCGTCGCGTAATCCCCGCCATAGGCCCCCGCGAAATCCGAATAGTCGATCCCCACCTCGACAGGCAACGCCTCGCCACCCGCGACATCGGCGACCGACGCGCCTTCGCTCGCGGCATCCACCGCGAACACGAAACCCGAGCTTCCCGCCAACTCCGCGACCGCTCGATCGAACACCTCGACCCGCAACCGCTCACCAACCGCGTCGGCGCTACCAGCGGTGATCGACACCGGCAGATCCCCGACGTCGACCACCTCGGCGTCGGGATCAGTCGACTCGACCGACCCCTCGACCACTGCCGCAGGCCCGCCATCACCGGCCAACTCGACCTCCCAGGCGGCAGCAGCGGGAAACACAGGCTCCTCGGCCGCCGGCTCGACCTCACCCTCGAGCGGAACACCAGAGCCACCAGGCAGCACCAACGGCGCAGAAGACGACTCCTCCCACGGGATCTCCTCGGGCCCGGCACTCGCGCCCCACGCATCCACGTCGACGTCCTCGAGCCACTCGGGCGGATCAGCTGCCGGAGAACCCGACACAGGATCCTCGACAACCGCCAGCGACGTCATCGAAAGGACCGCCGCGAGCGACACGGCCATGAATGTGGACGCGCCGCGACACGCCGAACCCGAACCCAAAGCTCCCACCCTGACCTCCAAAGAGCCCAACAGGTCCGGGGAACGGCCCGGATCCCCCCTGACATACCGCACCGGCATCCTGACGGTCTGTACATCAAGATTGCAACCGGACCCGCCAAGCGTCATCCAACCGTCACGCAGCCGTCGGCTCGACGCATTCGGACCCCCGGACCGTTGGCCTCCATCGTCCCCGGCGCCGACGGTGCGGACCACCCAAGGCGATCCAGGCCACTGGCGAAACGGGTGGTCCCATCACGCTGGCGACCGGCAGGCTGCAACCGCACACCCGTGACGCCGACCGACAGGGCCTCGAACTTCGACCCGTCGAGCTACGGGTTCCGCCCGGGGCGCCGAGCCCATGACGCGATCGCTGAGATCCGCCATTTGGCGCTGGGCGAAGAGGTCACCGCCCGCTTCCTCCTCACTGCGACAGCGCCGGAGACCGAGCTGGCCCGCTACGGAGCCGGGTGAAGATCGCCATGTCGAGGACCAGGGCGACCACGTGCATGGAGCCGAGCAGGCTGAGTGAGGCGCCGTCGGTGCCGGGGTACTCGGGCGGGTCCTGCATCCCCAGCTGGATCAGTGGCAGGTAGGACAGCACGAACACTACGCCGGCGACGACCCGGAACGTCGGCCACGGCCGCCGCGACCACGCCAGCAGCCCCCCAAGCACGACGGTGGCGCCCACCGCGGCCAAGGCGCTGCTCATCGCCGGCGCCGGGAACGCCAGTGGCTCGAACCCGTCGGGCACGTCGAGCACCGCCGCACCCATCATCCCGATCACGGTGTTGGCCACCGCCGTCACGACTGCGGCCAGCGCACCGGCCCGGACCAGATCCGTCCACCCGACGCTCATGGTTCGATCTTCCGCTCGTCGTCGGTGAAGGTCCAGCGGGTGGCCAGCTCGGTGAAGGCCAGCTCGTCATCGGTGACGGCGATCGCGGTGCAGACCCGTATCGCGAAGACGGGGTTCTCGTCCGGGTCGGGATAGCCCATGCCGTGCTTGGCCTCGTAGGCCGACTGGATCGAGGCGAGGCGCTCGAGGTCGGTGACCCGCTCGGCCACACCGGTGAGCACCAGCGACTCGGCCGCCCCCTCGAGGCTGACGCTGACGCGGGGGTCGGCGGCCAGGTCGCGGGCCTTGCGGGACGCGCCGCCGGTGCTGAAGTACAGCTGGTCGTCGGCCCACAGTGCCCACACCGCGGCCAGGTGCGGCCCGGCGGCGCCTGCGGTCGCCACCCAGTAGCGGCGGGCGGCGCGCAGGCGCTCCTCGGCCCAGGACCAGGGCAGCAGGCCCTGCCCCCCGTCGGTGGGGGCCAGGCCGTAACCGGGCATGTGTGGACGATCGACGCGAACCACGGTGCACCACCTCCCGTGCCGTGGACGCTGCTGCGCAGGGCGCAGCGGCTCAGTTGACTCGCAGAGGCAGGTGGCGCAGGCCCCGGAGGGTTGCGTTGCGGCGGACGACCGGGTCGCCGGCTAGTTCGATGCTCCGCGTCTCTTCCCGGATTACCGACAGCAAGGCCCGGGCCTCGAGGCGGGCGATGTGCTGGCCCATGCACGAGTGTGGGCCCCGGCCGAAGCCCACGTGGGCGTTGGGGCTGCGGGTGAGACGCAGCTCGTCGGGTGCCGGGAACTGGGCCGGGTCGCGGTCGGCGGCGGCGATGAGAGCGACCACGACCTGGCCCTTGGCGATGATGTGGCCGCCGATGTCGGTGCCAGTGATACAGGCCCGGCTGAGCGCCTGGACCGGACCGGCGTAGCGGGCCAGCTCCTCGATTGCCCGCTCCGAGGCGCTCCACACCCTGGCCGATCCCGCGGTCGAGGAGGAGACCGGGCTCATGCTCGAGGGCGTCGAGGAGGTGGCCCGGACCGGCGACTTTCGGATCCTAGGCCTGCGGGGCGGCCAGAGCGACGAGGAGGACGCCAGGCTCGGTGAGCGGGCGGCGGAGATCTCCCAGGCCATCCGGGACACCCACGCCTACAACGTCGACACCTGCCGATGGCGGCGCGTCGACGTGGAGGTGGGTGACGACTACTTCGCCGGCATGCCCGAGACGATCGAGGACGGGCTGGTTTCCTTCGAGTTCGCCAATCGGGGGGCCAAGCCCCACGAGATGAACGTCCAGCGCCTCCACAGGGGCGTCGAGCTCGACGACCTGATGGCCCAGGCCGCCGACGACGACGTCGAGCGGTTGGCCGAGGCCGACGCCACCGAGGAGGAGGTCGACCAGGTCGACTTCCGCAGCGGCGCTACCACCCACCTGGGCGAGAGCTTCGCCCCGGCGGGCAAGGACGACTACCTCGTCCTCGACCTGACGCCAGGCCGGTACGTGCTGATCTGCTTCGTGCCTGACGGGACGATCTACGAGGGCGAGATGAACGAGTCGCTCGGCGACGGCCCGGCCCATGCCTTCAACGGCATGGTCGTGCCCTTCGAGGTGCGGTGAGCGCTGATCTAGCAGGTGTCTCGCGGGTTTCGGGACGTCGAGGAATGTCACCTGACCTGGCAGCTGCACGCGGTTGTGCCGACTACTCGTCAACGACCAGAACGACGGCGATCGTCGCCGATCTGGCGCGACCGGTTGTTTCGACCGACAGACAGGGCAGCGCCACGCACGCCGACTCGGGCGCGCCTGGCCGGGGCGCCGTGCGGCCTGTGGCATGCCCCCCGCTCGCGGGAGTTGATGCGCCCAGGCACTTCGGGGATGGATTCTCCCGGTCATTCGCTGGGGGCGAGGATGGTGATGCCGTCGGCGTTGTCGAGTTGCCGGCGCCTATCGCCCCGAACACCGGGTCCGAGGTGAGGACCCACTCTCGCCCTCAGCGACCGCTAGCGCCCCCGACGTCGGGTCAGCATCCGGGGTTACGCGGGTGCGGGTACGGTGCGCGGTCGATGCTGGTGCCCGAGCTCGATGTCGTCGATCTCGCGAGGTCTTTGCGCTTCTACGTCGGTGTGCTCGGGTTCCGCGTGTTGTTCGAGCGGCCTGCTGAGCGCTTCGCCTACCTCGAGCGCGATGGCGCCGCTGATGGTTCAGGAAGCGGCCGGACCGGGGCGCCGCTTCCGTACCGCTCCTCTCGAAGCCCCGTACGGACGTGGCGTCAACTTCCAGCTGCGCGTCACGGAGGTCGACGCGCTGCAGGCACGTGCGATGGAGGCATGCGCCGAGATCGTGGTGCCGATGGAGGAGCGCTGGTATCGGGTCGACGTCGCGCAGCCCGGCGGGCGCTGGCGCAGCGTGGGGACGATCGAGGTCGGCAACCGTCAGTTCGTGATGGCAGATCCCGACGGCTACCTGTGGCGTCCGTTCCAGGATCTCGGAGAACGCCGCGCGCCCTCCTGAGACCTACTCACGTCGCCGACCAAGTCTCGTCGTTCGACGTGCTGGGCGCAGACAGCTCTGTCCCCGATCATCGGCTACGTGGCGCTATGACCCGCTTGGCGGGCCGGGCCGCCGGACGGGGACGCCGGCTTGACGCAGGGCGCGGTTGACCGTGCTGGGTGACACGTCGAACTCGGTGGCCAGCCGGTCCAGCGACCAGCCGTCCCCGTAGAGACGGATGGCCTCCAGTAGCTCACCTGGCTGGAGTCCCCGAGGTCGCAGCACGCCTTGCCGCTCGAGGATGTTGTGCACCGTGTCGCGGTGAACGCCGAACTCGGCGGCGAGCTTCCTAACCCTTCCGCCGGCCTGATAGGCAGCGACGAGACGAGCGACGCCGTCGGCGTCGAGACGCTTCTGAGCCTGTCTCGGCGGACGCTCGGAACGCATCGGTCTCGACGTCTGGGGCAGATCCAGGAGGGCTCGGAGGCGTTCTACGTGGTCAGGGCGGTTCGAGTAAGCCTGCACAAGGTCCACTTTCACATCATCTACCGGAATCCAACCCCCCGCTCCCATGCCCTGACCAGGAACTTCTCGGGCGAGCAGGGTTGGATTCCAGTTGCGTTGACGCACCAGGCGCCATCCCCCTGACCTGGGACTTCTTGAACCCTGTGCTGCCCACTGGCCCCAACCCGGCAGTGCGTTACTAGCCCCGTTGCTAGCAACGGCACATACCCTTGGGGCATCCCGACGGCCCATCGGGTGGCTGTCCCTACTGGCGCCAGGAAGCCTCAGCGACCGCAACCGCCGTCACGCCGCCGGCGGCTCATCGTTCCGGGCGTCGGTAGCAAGCGACGATCGCCGGGCATCGCCCCGCTCTCGGTTGCGTCCGTTTGACGGCGAACGGGGACTCCCGGAGGGTCACTCACATCTGGCTGCAACTCAACGACTCCGCCATGCTCACGTCGAGAAACAGCTGCGGACGGATTCGATGCTCACCGACCACGACCAGCTGGGCACGCCGGCCGCACCCCGACCCACCACCACGAGCGCGAGATAGCGCCGGGTGTGTGCTCTCCAAAAGGGGAGTCGGTGCTGTCGTTCTGTGCGCCTGAGCCGGTGATCGGGGACAGTCGCCGTAGGTCGACGGGGGCACCGGAGCCGGGGGGCACCGTGCGACGTGTGCCGCCACCGCCTCGTGGTCCGCCGGACCGGCGATCTTCGCGCTGGACGGGGCTTGACTTCGAGCGTGCTCGAACGTTCAGGCTCAGGTCATGAAGTACCGGCCCATCGGCCACGACCCGACCACCCGCCGCGAGGTGAGCGTCCTCAGCCTCGGCGCCATGCTGTTCGGCACCGCCACCGACGAGGCGACCTCGCTGGCCATCCTCGACCGCTACGTCGAGGCCGGCGGCACCTTCGTTGACACCTCGACAACTACGCCTTCTGGGTCAACGGCACTCAGGGCGGCGAGAGCGAGGCGCTCCTCGGCCGCTGGCACCGCAGCCGGGGCATCGGCGACGAGATCGTGATCGCCACCAAGCTGGGCGCGCGGCCGCTCGCCCCCACCACCCGGTTCAGCCCCGACATCGAGGGGCTGTCGACCGACGTGATCCGAGAGTCGTCCGAGCGCAGCCGCGAGCGGCTCGGCGTCGAACGGCTCGACCTGCTCTACGCCCACGTCGAGGATCGCCGCGTGCCCATCGAGGAGACAGTCGAGGCCTTCGCCGAGCTGGTCGCCAAGGGCACGGTCGGCCTGCTCGGCGGCGTGAGCAACCAGTGGGCCTGGCGGGTCGAGCGGGCCCGCACGCTGGCTGCGGCCGCCGGTCGGCCCGGCTACGAGGTGCTGCAGTACCACCACACCTACTTGCGGGCCCGTACCGACAGGCCGACCCTGCGGTCGCCCGACGGCAACCTCGGCGTGGTCGGCGGCGACCTGCTGAGCTACCTGCGGGCCGAGCCCGGGCTGGCGCTCGTCGCCTACTCGCCGCTGCTGCAAGGCGCCTACGGGCGCGACGACCGGCCGCTGGGCCCCGAGTGGGACCTCCCGGGCACCCGGGTCCGCCTCGCCGCGCTCCGCGAGGTCGCCGCCGACGCCGGCGCCACGGTCAACCAAGTGGTGCTGGCGTGGCTGATCGGCGGCGAGATCCCGGTGATCCCCCTGGTGGGGGCGTCGTCGGTCGCCCAGCTCGACGAGAGCCTGGCCGCGGTCGACCTGGAACTGACCGCCGACCAACGCGCCCGACTCGACAACGCGTAGCCAGCCACCCCGACCCGCTGCTCCTCGACGACGCCCGCGGAGCGTCGAGCGTGACCCCAGCCTCGTCGACCTACTTGCGGTCGAGGAGGAGCCAGGCCATGCACGGCCTCCGCGGCGAAGGCGCCACCACATATCGCCGGCCAGAGGAACTGAGCCCACAGCGCACAGAACGGCGCCTATCGCGCTGAACAGCCGTGATGCCATCGGGGTGCGTTCCGGAGCACCTCGGTGGTAGAGGTGAGCGTGCGGCTGGGTGGTGGTCGGAGGTCGCAGTCTCATGCCTTGCGGGGGGAGGCCCTTAGGCTGCGGTCGGTGGCTCGGCTGCCGGGTCTGGCCGTAGGACCTCAGCGCGGTTCGCCCCCGCCCGGTGGGCTTGCCAGGACCGAACGCGTACATCGAGGTCGACAGCGATCTCGTCGACGGCAACGCCAGTCGTGTCAACAGCGAACGCGTCGAACCTCGCGTGATCCAGTGCCAGGGCCTCATCGAGCACCGCGCGGGACTCCGCGAACGATCCCCGGCGCGACGCGAGCCGATCGATGAGCCTTTTGGGATGTCTAACTAGGGGGGAGTAGTAGGGGTTGTGGATTGTCGACGACTTGGCGTTCATGCAGGCCAGGGCGGGAATCGCTATCCCCGGTCCGTCCCCAGGCTCCCACAGCTGGGCGCCTGTGTGCGGGACTGGGTGGGGACAGCTCCGCTGGGTCCGATCTCAGGCGGATGGCGAACACGTCGTCGCCGCCGGCACCGGCGATGACTGGACCGGTGACCGCGTCCACGACCCCGGACACGATCAGGCACTCGGCACCGGCAGCTGCGAAGTTCCGTCGCAGGGCGTCCACGTTCCTCGCCTTGAGGCGATGGCGACCGCGGTCTCCGGCTCGCTCCGGGTAGCAGATACCGAGTTGGTCGACATCGACGAACGCGATCCTGCGACCGTCGGCAGCCCCACGGCGGTACAGCTGCCACCCCACCGACGTCTTGCCCACTCCCGGAGGACCGCACAGCCACACGACCGGCAGATGCGGATCCACGCCGTCAAGCATGGTTCTGGGCACCTGCCCCCGCCAGCGACATGCTGGGCCGAACCCGTCCCCCCGCACCAGCAGGACCACCGCGACATGCCGAGGTTCAACGTGTTCGTCGATCCCGCCGATCGGGACACGGCACACCAGCGGCTGGCAGGACAATCACCGGCGGGCCGGGCCGCCGCCGACGCGGACCGCCAGGAGCAGATGGACCGTGCCCGCCACGAGCGGCCCCAGACCGTGATCTGGCTCGAAGACGTCTCGACCGAGGCGTTCGACGGGGCCCCACGCGAGCGGATGACCGTCGAGCAAGCCACCGAGCTGAGGCCCATCCTCGAGGTCGACGGGGCCTCGTGGAACCAGGAGCAGAGGGGTTCATACAGCGGTCGACGAGGCAGCCGTCAGACGAACCGACCGGACACTCCCTCTGGGATCACAGCAAATTGTACATGCTTGTACCTTACTGTACGATTCGCCCATGGTCTCGGTGACTACAAGCGAAGCCCGCGCCACGCTCCCTCAGCTGCTGAATCGCGTCGAGGCTGGCGAGGAGATCATCCTCACGCGCCATGGACGCCAGATCGCCGTCATCGTGCGCCCTGACGCTCTCCGTGTGCGCCGGGCTGGGCCTGCCCTCGACGCGGCTGCCCAAATCCACGACCGGCTCGAAGCCGCGCGTCGTGCACCTCTCCCGAGCCGAGGCCTGACACGGCACCGAGCCGAGAAGCAGGTCGCGGAGATCCGTTCGGGTCGCGACAGCCGTTGATGGACGCCTTCGACGCCGACGTCCTCATCTACGCAGCAACGCCCGCACACCCTCTCGGATCGCGCGTCGCAGCGCTGTTCCCGACCGCAAGTGACGCCGACGCCGCAGGAGTCGGCTCGGTGTTGCTGCTTCCCGAGCTACTGACCCGCCCAACACGGGACGACTCCGACGACGAACTGGCGGCGCTCTACGGCCTGCTTGCCCGCCTCGACCTCCGACCCGTCGACCCGCCGGTGGCCGAGCTCGCAGTCGTCCTCGGAGCGACATACCGACTCAAAGCCGCCGACGCCGTGCACCTCGCCACCGCCGTCAACGCCGGAGCCGACCGCTTCATCACCAACAACGCCAAGGACTTCAAGCGCGACATCAAGGAGATCGACATCACCTACCCCGACGATCTCCCTGCCGCAGCCACACCCAGCTCAGACGACCCCAGCGCCACCTGAATCCCGCTCCTACGGTCGTGGCGTTGCTAGCACCGCTACTAGCGATCTTCGGCCAGATAGAGTCGCTGAGCAGGGTTAACGGCGTCATGAGGTGGATTCCCTCCAGCTCCACACCTCCAGCTCGACGAACGAGAGCCCTGCTCAGGCGGGGCTTTCGTTCGTTCCGTGCAACGGATATGCAACGGGAGGGCTTTCCCGGGCTTCTTCGCCGAACCCCCTTGTGCACAGTGTGTGTGCGGCCCCGGTTCATCCTTGATGTCTCAGCGGCACTCAGCGGGTCGTCCGCAGCTCGCGGCCGTGTGCGGTCAGGGCCCAGATGACGAGAGCATCGATGGTGATCACGATGAGCGCCCAGAGCGGGTAGACGGGGATGAAGAAGAAGTTGGCCAGCAGGCTGAGACCAGCCAGGACCACCCCGACGGTCCGGGCGACGATGTTGCCGCTCAGCACACCGAAACCAGCGATGATCACGAGCACGCCCACGATCATGTGCACCCAACCCCACGCCGACAGGTCCAGATAGACGTCGCCGCGGTTGGTCCACACGACCCAGTCGTCGTTCACGGCGGCAACGAGCCCATAGAACGCGTTCAGGCTGCCGCCGATGATCATCATCGTGGCGGCGAAGACGCCCCAGCCGACCCATCCCGTCGTCTCCTCGTACGTTTGACCCGACATCAGACGCTCCTCCTGTGAGAGCACAGTGGCATGTCAGCTGCAAACGGTGGATGAGGCAGCGGCTCCCGGTCGTCATCCCACCGGGATGAGATGGCACCTGGAGCAAGAGGGCCACCCGGTGCCGGTCTGGGCATGGATGAACGTCTTGGCGCACGGTCCAGACGAGGTGCTGAGACGTATCGCCGCCCAGCTTCCGGCGCCCTGGCGACGGCGGGTGGGACTCTGGCATCGCGCGCGGGCGTGTCTGGCCGGCGAGGTCCTCGATGCCGTGTCTCAGTTCGGCACGCTTCGGGCTTTGCAGGCCGACGAGCCAAGCCGGCCAGCCGATGCCGTCGGTACTCGTACACCGGTTCGCCTCCTCAACTGCTCGGCGATGGTCGACAGGGCCGAGACAAGCCGGACTTTGGGTGAGGGGGCATCACCTCGTCGTAGGTGACCAGCCGACGCGGCACCCCGAAGGAACGAAGCGGCGCCGGCTGCCACGGTGCAGCCTGCGCCCCTTCGGTGTCACCGGCGGTCCGGTGGGTCCGCGACTGCGGGGGTTCAGCTGACGGCTCGGGTCTTCAGCTGCTGGAACTCCTGGTCGTCGATCACCCCTCGATCGTGGAGGTCGGCCAGCTTGGTGACGTCGTCAGTGGGCGTTGCGGCGACGCTCTGCACATAGCTGCGGAAGGCGGCTTCCTGCTGGCTGGCGTCGGCCAGCTGACGTTCGCTCATGTGCTTGCCTCGGGCGATCAGGTAGACGAACACGCCGAGGAAGGGGGTGACGATCATGAAGACCGTCCAGCCCGCCTTGCCCCAGCCGGACAGGTCGGCGCTGCGGAAGACGTCGGCGATGAGCGAGAAGAACAGCCAGATCCACATGACGAAGAGGGTGAACCACAACATCGACAGGAACACGTCGACGAGGGTGTAGGCAGCAAACATCAGGATCGCTCCTTGT
>JBOGHK010000070.1:0-10891 GCA_050744325.1 Acidimicrobiales bacterium | reverse complement strand
ACGAGGACGGCGAGAGCAAGCTCGCCTTCAGCGACCTGGTGCTGAACCTCCGCACCCGGGAGGTTCACCGTGGTCGGCGACCGATTGAGCTGACCCGCACGGAGTTCCGCCTCCTCGAGCTGTTCCTCCGCAATCCACGTCAGGTCCTGACCCGCGAGGTGATCTTCGACCGGGTCTGGGGGTTCGATTTCGGGCCGAGGTCGAACACGCTGAGCGTCTACATCGGCTACCTACGGCGCAAGATCGAAGCCGGTGGGGAGATCCGGATCATTCATACGGTTCGTGGCGTCGGCTACATGCTGCGCGAATGAGTCTCCTGTTGCAGACAAATAGCTGACCAACACGATTCTGGTTCTGAGCTGCGAATTGCTCGATTTTTCGACAGCTCTCACCCTTTTCTCACCTTTCTCTGCGTGAATGTCCCCACTGGACAGCGGGTGAGATCGACCCATTCGGGCACGGGCGCTGCCCAGGCAGAGGGAGGGCACATGTCAACCAGATCACGGCGAGGCTGGCGTAGCGCGTCCAGCCTCGCTAGAGGCGCGTCACGCGTCGCTCTGCTGATAGCCCTCGTGGCCGTCACGGCGACGAGTGCCGACGCGCAGCAGAGCTTCAACTTCACACCCCGCACCCTGGACGGTTCCGACAACAACCCGTTCTTCTCGAGGTGGGGCCGGGCCGACGTCGAGTACCGGCGCAACGCGCCGGCTCGGTACGCCGACGGGATCGCCCAACCGGTGAGCGGGCTGTCGCCGCGCTTCGTCAGCAACCGCGTGTTCGACGACGTGGCACAGAACCTGTTCTCCGAGAACGGGGTCACCCAGTGGGGCTTCGCCTGGGGCCAGTTCCTGGACCACACGTTCGGCCTCCGGGAGCTCGCGGGAGGCGAGAGCCAGCCGTTGCCCTTCGACGCGGCCGATCCGTTGGAGGACTTCCGGAACGACTTCGGCGTGATCGACTTCACCCGGACGCCCGCTGCTCCAGGATCGGGGACGAGCACCCGGAACCCGCGGGAGCAGATCAACACCGTCGACTCGTTCATCGACGCGTCGGCGGTGTACGGCAACTCGGCGGCCCGGCTGGACTGGCTCCGGCAGGGGTCGGTGGACGGTAATCCGGCCAACAACAGCGCCTTGCTGCTGTTGCCCGGTGGCTTCCTGCCGACCGTGGCTGCCCGTGACGACCCCGCGACGGCACCGCCGACCGAGGTCGGTGGCCGTCTGCAGGCCGATCCGACCCGTGCGATGGTCGCCGGCGACTTCCGGGCCAACGAGAACATCGCGCTCACGGGCACGCACACCCTGTTCGCGTTGGAGCACAACCGCATCGTCGAGGCGCTGCCGGCGGGGATGTCGGAGGAGCTGAAGTTCCAGATCGCGCGGCGAGTGGTCGGTGCCGAGCAGCAGTACATCACCTACACCGAGTTCCTGCCCGCGTTGGGTGTCCAGCTGTCGAGGTACCGCGGCTACAACCCGTTCCTGAATCCCACGCTCTCGAACGAGTTCGCGGTCGTCGGCTACCGGGCGCACAGCATGGTCCACGGCGAGCTGGAGTCCGTAGCCGATGTGGCTGACTACACCGCAGCTGAGCTGGCGGCGATCGAGGCACAGGGAGTCGAGGTCGTGATCGAGGGCGACGAGGTGGAGTTCGTGATCCCGCTCAACGTCGCGTTCTTCAACCCCGACCTGCTGGTCCAGCTCGGCCTCGGGCCGGTGATGGCCGGCTTGGGACTGGAGGCTCAGTACAAGAACGACGAGCAGATCGACAACCAGCTCCGCAGCGTGCTGTTCCAGGTGCCGGTTCCGGGCAACCCCGGATGTCTCGACGGTCCGACCCTGCCCGAGTGCTTCAACGGCGTGGTCGACCTTGGGGCCATCGACATCGAGCGGAGCCGGGACCACGGCATGCCGAGCTACAACCGACTGCGCCAGGAGTACGGGCTGTCGGCGAGCTCGTCGTTCACGTCGATCACCGGTGAGTCGACCGACCAGTTCCCGTCCGACCCGGAGATCGACCCGGCGGACCCGCTCAACGATCCCGACATCCTCGACTTCGTCGAGCTGCGGGACATCGACGGCAACGTCATCGATCCGAACGACGAGGAAGCCGTGGACGGCGAGGCCGTGGTGGGGATCCGGCGCACCACGCTGGCGGCCAGGCTCCGGGCCATGTACGGCTCGGTGTCCAACGTCGACGCGTTCGTCGGGATGCTCTCCGAGGAGCACCTCCCGGGCACCGAGTTCGGCGAGCTGCAGTACAGGATCTGGCAGCAGGAGTTCACCCGGCTGCGTGACGGCGACCGCTTCTTCTACGCCAACGATCCGGTGCTGACGCAGATCCGGAACCAGTTCGGCATCGACTACCGCCGGACGCTGTCCCAGGTCATCGTCGACAACACCGACCTGGAGCCCGGTGACATCGCCGCCAACGTCTTCGAGGTCGTCCCCGAAGGCTGACGGGCACCACCCTGTCCGCACCCGGTTGGTCGTCACCAGGCCGGGTGCGGGCAAGGTCGCCTGGCCGTCCCCACGCGGAGCCATGGCGAGGGTTGACCGTCCGTGAGCGGGGAACACGCGGGATATGCGCCCGAGTCTTCGTCACCCGTTCCGACTGCTGTCCCGGTTGCTCGTCCTCAAGTGGGCCTGGCGCAACCGCCACGACCTGTTGCGCTGGTCGCGTTTCGCGATGCGGCTGCCCTCCGAGGTTCGCACCCGTGACTTCGACGACCTCGTCACCGAGGCGCGGGCCCGCATGGTGCTGTCTGCCGATCCCCGTACCCGGCTGTCCGGCGACGTCGACATCTGCGGCTACGAGAACGGCTCCCTCATGGTCCAGGCCCATGGGGAGAAGCCGGTCGCCCAAGTGGCGAGGGAACTGCTGGCTGGGGTGTCCGGCGTGGTCGACGTGCGGGTGGTCGACCCGGAGCTGCCGACCAGCGACTCCGGGCCGTCGCCCACCGAACGGACCGCGACGGGCTCACTCTCCTGAGGACTGGACCGCCTGGCCCGGTTCTGTGTACTGGACATCTCCGGATCGGTAGACGTCCAGCACACAGAAGGACCGGGATGCGGGCTAGCTCGTGGGGATCACCGGGAAGGCGTTCTGCACGAGCATCGTGAACTGGGCCGGGAACCAGCGTCCCGCGTGGGGCGCACCGGCCAGCGCGTTGGTGGGGAACGCCGAGTTGTACCGGTTCTGGGCGTTCGGGTCGCACATGGCGTCGAAGCCCTTGTTCGGGTCGTCGGGATCGATGACGCCGCCCATCGCGACGCCGTCGGACTCACCGGGCGGCTTCACCCAGACGAAGGCGTCGACGCCGGAGATGCCGGTGCTGGCGGTCGGGCGCACGCCGATGCCGGCTCCGCTCTGGTTGCACCAGCCGCCGCGGTGCGGCCGCCGGTCGATCCTCGACTGGTTGACGTAGGTGTTCAGGTCGGTGGACGTGCTCACCTGGGTCGGTCGGTCCGACCCGCCCCAACCGTTGCGGGACGTGTCGATCAACATCCCGCAGTTGGTGCAGCCGCGGGCGGCGAACGCCGCCTGCAGGTTGGTGGCGAAGTCCCGCTCGTCGAAGCGCGGGTTGAACTCGTAGAACGTCGACGACATCACCTGTCCGCTCCCGACCTGCAGGTTCGGGTTGGAGAGGAAGACCTCGTCCAGCGGCGTGTAGTTGGCGGTGTTGGTGATGAACCCGTGGATCTTGTCGTAGCCCGGGCCTCCCTGGCCGCTGGCCATCACCTGGTCGTAGACGTTGAGCGTGCCGTCGAAGTTGTTGGGCCAGCCCAACCAGCCCGAGTGCGCGATGTCGAGGTACAGGTAGGTGTTGGCCAACGAGCTCAGCTGGCTGACCGCGTACCGGACGCCGTCGCGGTAGGCGCCGGTCTGCTGGGCCTCGATGCACCGCTGCGACGCTTGCGCGCCGCTGATGTTGGTGACCAGGTTCGGCAGCGAGTCCGGCTCGATGATCAGCACCATGCGCAGGTTGGCGTAGGCCGGGTTGGCCAGGATCGTCCTGATCGGATCGATGTACTCGGTGCGATACCGGGCGAGGCCGTTCTGGGCGATGAGCAGCTCACCGTTCGAGGCCAGGGCGGCGCAGTCCCGGTTGGGCAGGTCGTAGATCACGATCTGGATGGCCAGGGGTGCCGCGCCGTTGGCCGCGTCCTGCTGTACCGCGGCGTTGAGATGGTCGGCGAGCCCGAGGGTCGTCCCAGCCGGGTCGATCGCCGCGATGCGGTCGATCCAGACGGCGGTGGACTGCTGGCCGACGACCCGCATCCGTGCGGCGAGCGTGGCGTTCCCTGCGGCCTGGGTGTCGTTGGCCGCGATGTTGACCTGGCCCTGCCACGCCGAGTTGACGTAGCCGGTCGCCCCGGTGAACGGGTTGTCGACCTTGTTGGCCGGGCCGCCGTCGTTGTCGTCCTCGGTCACGGCCGCGGATCCCGCCTGGTGGCCGCTCGCCGTGGCGTTGATCGTGGCCGTTCCGTCGAGCTGATCGGCGTCCTCCGCGGCGCTGACCGTCACGTTCGCCCCGGCCTGCCAGTTGGCCGAGCTCAGCCCGACCTGGGCCGGGGTGACGGTGATGCTGGTGTCGCCGGTGCGGGCCAGCGCGACGTCGACCGTGGTCCCGGCAGCGGGGGCCGCGGACAACCGGACCGTGAGCGGCGCGCTGGCGCCCTCGACCACGGTCAGGCTCGCCGGGCTGAGGGTCACCGACGGGGTGCCCCCGGCCATCGTGAACGGCACTGGCGACGTGGTGGTGTTGGCCGCCGGCGTGCCGTCGTCGACCGCGCGGGCCTGTGCGGTGTGGTTGCCGGACGCGACCGCTGGCGCGCTGAAGCTGTACGGCGAGCTGGTGTCGGTGCCGACCACGGCACCGTCGACGAGGAACTCGACCAGGTTGACCGTGCCGTCCGGGTCGCTCGCGGTCGCGGTAAGTGGGATGGCGTCGCCGGCCGCGAACGCCTGGTTGGCGGTCGGGCTGGTCAGCGTGACCGTCGGTGGCTGGTTCGTGCCACCGCCGCCGCAGGTGGTGCCGTTGACGGCGAACGACGTGGGACTGGTGAAGCTGCCGGTCCACCGGCCATTGAACCCGATGGTCATCGACGCCCCGGTGGGCAGGCTGGCGTTCCAGTCGAGATTGGTCGCCGAGACCGGAGGCCCCGGGCTCCAGGCCGCCGACCAACCCTGGGTGAAGCTCTGGCCCGAGGGCAGGCTGAACACCAGGTTCCAACCGTTGATGGGGTCACCGGTGTTGGTGATGGTCACGTTCGCCGTGTAGCCACCGACGCCAGGGCCCTCGGTCCAGGGTTGGGCCTGATACGACACCGAACATCCGGGCGCCGCGTCGGCCCGGAAGGGCGTGGCGGCGACCAGTCCGGCGGCCGTCAGGGCGCTGACAGCAGCCAGGGCCAGCGTCCGGCGCCAGCCCGACGAGATCATGCGTAGCGTCATTCGATCAACCCCCCTTGAGCACCGGATGGGAGCGCTCCCAAACGTCGGTGTACGTCACCCGCAAGATGCTTACGGGCTCCTTACGTACTATCGCGCCCCCGAGCACCGCGAAGGATGACGATCCCGCTTCGATTCGTGCGGAAACGTTCCGCCGGGCCCTCGGCCGGTCTCGGTCGTCGAGGAAACCCGGTTTCGCGACATCGTGAGGGGAAGAATTTCGCCATAGGTGGGTAGCGCGGCGGATGGGAGTGAGGATGAATCATGGCGAAGGTCCGAGATCGGCCATGAGCGCCGGCGAGCCGACACAGCTGCGGGCTTCCCGCACCTTTCCTCCCAGCACGGCCCAGATCCCCCTGGCCCGGTTGTTCGTCCGCGAGACCTTGGCCCGCTGGGGAGAGCAACGGGTCGACGATCCTGTCGTGCGCGACCTGGTCCTGATGGCCAGCGAGCTGTTCACCAACGCCGTCCTGCACGGCCGCGGTGACGTCGAGGTGTCGGTCAGCCTCACCGCCCACAACGTGGGGGTCGCCGTCGTAGACCACGGACGCGGCGCCCGACCACGGCTTCGGGTCGCGCTGCCTGACGGGTCGACCAACGGCCACGGGCTCCGGATCGTCGATCGGCTGGCCGCGTCCTGGGGGACGGGCCATGGGCAGGACGGCGGCACGCAGGTGTGGCTCGAAGTGCCGCGGTCGTGACGGCTCGCGAGAACCCGCGATTCGCGTCGCCTGGTGTAGGGACGGCTCTCTGGTGGTAGTAGCAGATCGGACTTGAGGGCGGATCGTCGGAGATTCGCCCCGGTTTCCGTGCCTTTTGAGCAGGGACGAGAAACCCAGAGACGGACTCAACGAAGGGGAAGGACGTGAGTACATCAACCACGGTCCAACCCGCGACGCTGAAGAGCACCACACGCCTCGCGGCCAATGTCGACGAGCACGACCGTCACGGCGGCGACGCCGACGACCGAGCAGCGGACGGCCAGGACGATCAGGCCGACGACGACCCTCCGGATAAGGGGCGTCGTTCCCTCGATCCACGCTTCGCCCTCTATCGCGGGTCAGGCGACTACAAGATCCGCAACGAGTTGATCGAGGAGCACCGCTGGCTGGCCGTGCACTGCGCCCGCCGTTTCGCCCACAAGGGTGAGCCGCTCGACGACCTCGTGCAGGTGGCCATGGTCGGCATCCTGAAGGCCGTCGAGCGCTTCGACCCCAACTACGGCGTGGTCTTCACGACCTTCGCGGTGCCGACGGTCGTCGGCGAGCTGCGACGGCACTTCCGCGACAAGACCTGGGCGGTCCATGTGCCCAGGCGCGCGAAGGAGACCTACCAGACCGTGAGCACCGTGGTCGAGGAGCTGAGCCAGATCCTCGGCCGCTCGCCCACCGTGCCCGAGATCGCCGAACGGGCCAGCCTCACCGTCGAGGACACGCTGGAGGCGCTCGAGGTCGGGGGTTGCTACCGCGGCGTCCCGCTCAGCGCGCCGACCGACGACGAGCCCGGTGACGCGCTGCCTCTGGGCAACCCGGATCCCGGCTACGAAGCCACCGAGGCGAGGATCACGGTGCGGGGCCTGCTCGAGACCGTCGCGGACGACCGCGAGCGCCGCATCATCAAGCTGCGCTTCTTCGACGGGATGACCCAGTCGCAGATCGCTTCGGAGATCGGCGTCAGCCAGGTGCAGATCTCACGCCTGCTGCGGGCCAGCCTCGAGAAGATGCGCTGCAAGCTCGCCGCCGAGCGGATCTGACCGACCGCGACCGTCGAGACACCCACTAGCGGGCGAGGGTGGCCGCGACGATGCAGATGTCGTCCCGGGCGCCTTCGGGGGCGAGCTCGCGCAGGACGTGGTCGCACAGTGTGTCGGCGCTGCCGCTGAAGCCGCTGGTGGCCTCGCACAGCCGGGCCACGCCGTTCTCCTTGGTGCGCTCCACGGGCTCGATCAGGCCGTCGGTGTACAGCAGCAGGTAGCCGCCCTCCGGCAGATGGGCCAGCTCGTGTCGGCGGGCCTGGGCGCCGTCACGCATCCCGAGGAGGCGGCCGTGCCCACCGCGTGCGGGGCGTGACCGGCCGGCCGGATCGATCAGCACCGGGGGCGGGTGCCCGGCGTTGACCAGCACCAGCTCACCGTCGGTCGGGCTGGCGACGATGTACACCATGGTCGCGATCTCGTTGCTGCCCAGCTGTTCGAGCAGGGCGTCGACCTGCTGCACGACGCCAGCGGCGTCGTATCCCGCCAGGGCGTAGGCCAGGACGGCGATCCGCAGCTGGCCCATCGCGGCGGCCGCGGCGACCCCGTGCCCGGTCACGTCGCCGACGACGAGGCCGACGCGGTGGTGGTCCAGCGGGAACACGTCGTACCAGTCGCCGCCGGCATGGCTGTTGGCCTCGCCGGGCAGGTAGCGGACCGCGACGTCCATGCCGTCGACGTGCGGCATGGTGGCCGGCAGCAGCTCGTGCTGAAGCATCAGCGCCGTCGAGCGGTCGCGCTGCGCCCGCTCTTGCGCCTCCCAGTAGCCCCGCTGGGCCATTTCGTAGGTCGCCAGGGCCTCGGCCAGGAACACGAAGCTCGCGCCGAGCTGGCCGGCCTGGGACGACGCTGTGGGCAGGTCGACGAGCGCCTCGGTGGCCCGGCGGTGGGTGTCGACCAGGTCGAGCATCGAGGCGTCGTGGCTGAACGCCGCGCGACCGAGGGAGTACGCCGCCTCGAGCTCGTGCTCCTCGCCGCTCGCGAGGAAGCTGGCCAGGGTCTCCTGATACTCGGCGGCGAAATCGCGGGGCTCGCTGTTCGGCACTGGAGCGTGGTCCTCTACATCCGCTACCGATTCGACGACGGCCCGAGCGGGCCGTAGGTCGAGTCGTCGTCCAGCTTGTCCGATGGCCGATTCAGTGGTTGGAAGACCGACTGCTCGTCGCCACTGTCGGCGAAGCCCGTGACCTCGGGCATATGCGGCGCCTGGTACCGCGCGGCCAGGACGAGAGCGTCGTCGTCGGGTTGGCCGTGCTTGGTGAGGATGCTGTTGGCGAGCCGGTCAGGGGTCAGGTCGAGTCGGGCGACCTCGGCGAGGTTCGCACGCACCCCGTCGGTGGCCAGCACGATCAGGTCGCCGTGGGCCAGCGCCAGCGGCTCGGGCACGTGCATCCGGGCCACGTGGTAGCCGAGCACCCCGCTGACCAGGAACACACCGCGTGACCGCGGCCGGGCCTCGATGTCGGCCCGCACCAGGACGCCCTCGACGTTGCCGACCCCCAGCCACTGCAGGGTGCCGCTCTCGGCGTCGACGATCGCCACGGTGGCGGCCGCGCCGCGCGTCTCGGCCAGCTCGCGGTGGGCCAGCAGCAGGAGGACCTCGAGGGGCTCGGCAGGGTTGTGGTCGATGACCTCCGAGGCCCGGCGTGACGCGTGCGCTGCTTCGGGGCCATGGCCCAGGCCGTCGATCGCCGCGAGGATCGTGCGAGCGCCACTGACCAGGACCGTGGCGCAGTCGCCGGAGGTGGCCTGGCCACGCATCGGGCGGCTGGCCAGGGCCCATCGGATGAACGGGGTGTGGCCCTGGGTGGACGAGATGCGCTCAGTCATCTTTGCGGCACCACTTGTACATGACGATCCTGGTCCCTCGGCCGGGTTTGGAGAGGATGCGGAAATCGTCCATCAGCCGCCGGGCGCCGGGCAATCCGAGCCCCAGGCCGGTGCCGGTGGTGTACCCGTCCTCGAGCGCCTTGTCGACGTCGATGATGCCGGGGCCGTCGTCCACCGCCACGATCTCGATCCCGAAGCGGTCGCGCCGCTCGGTCAACCGCATGGAGATCTCACCGATCCCGGCGTACGTGACGATATTGCGGGCGATCTCAGAGATCGCCGTCGCGACCTCGGTGAGGTCGGTCGACGAGCAGCCGGCCTGGGCCGCCAGCGATCGCCCGGCACCCCGGGCGGTGATGATGTCCGCGTCGGTGGAGATGCTGATGCGGACTTCGGCGGACCCGGGCGTGCGGCGGCTCATCCGTCACCCCTGGCGTCGGATCAGCTGGTCGAGGAAGGCGAGGCCCTCCTCCAGGTCGAGCGCGGTGTAGACGTGCTCCATGGTGATGCCGAGCCGCACCATCGCGAAGGCGACCTCGGGCTGCACCCCGACGAGCACGGTGTAGGCGCCGCGCAGCTTGGTCGTGTAGGCGATCGTGCGCAGCGTCCGGGCCGCGAACGAGTCGAGGACGTCGAGGACCGTCACGTCGACGATCACCCCGCGCGCCCGGAAGCGCGACACCTGGGCCATCAGCTCCTCTTGGAGCTCCTCGGCCTCGCGGTCGGTGATGGCGGACTGGAGGGTCGCGATCAGGTATCCGCGCTGGCGCAGGATCGGAACATGAGCCATCTTCTGGACCGTCCCCCGCCCGATCAGCGGATCTCGAAGGGCTCTCCGGAGGCGGCGGTCTGTGTGACCTGGTAGCCGAGCAGCTTCTCAGCCTGCTCGATTCCGCCTTGGAGGTCGCCGACCGCGTTCATCTTGGACAAGTCGACGCCGATGGTCACCAGGGTCATGGCGATCTCGGACGAGAGCCCGGTGATGATCACGCTGGCGCCCATCAGCCGTGACGCCTCGACGGTCTGGACCAGGTGGTTGGCGACGGTCGAGTCGATCTCGGGCACGCCGGTGATATCGATCACGACCACCTTGGCCCGATGCGTGCGGATGCCGCGCAGCAGCTGCTCGGTGAGCTGTCGCGCCCGCTGGTTGTCGAGCACGCCGATGATCGGGAGGATCACCAGCCGCTCGCGCACCTGGAGCACAGGCGTCGACAACTCGCGGATGGCTTCCTGCTGCTGGCGGATGATGCGCTCGCGCTCCTGCACGAAGCTCACGCCGACGGTGTTCGCGATGCGGTTGGCGGCCGGCTCGTAGGCGTCGAGCACCCGGTTCAGGAGGTCGAAGTCGCTCTGGTACTTCTTGAACAGCGACCGCGCCAGGACGTCGCGCAGCAGCAGGACGATGCCCAGCACCTCCTCGGTGACCACGCCCCGGGGGATGATCCGCTCGGACAGGTTGCGGGCGTAGGCCTGCAGGGCCTCGACGCTGCCGGTCTCGAGCACCTCGACGTAGTTGTCGTAGACCGAGGTCGCCTCGGAGAACAGCTCCTCGGGGGTCATCGCCGTGAGCAGGCGGGCGTCGGTGATGCGGCGGGCCCACTCCTCACGGAGCTGCGTGCGGTTCTCGCGGAGGTGGGCCACCAGCTCGGGCAGCAGGTGGCTCGCCTCGGCGCTCGGGCCCGGACCTGGGCTCGGGTCGGGTGTGTCCTCCGAGATGTCCGTCGGGTCGCTCACTGGTCCACCATCCCTGTAGGGGCGTCGGTAAGGGTCGGTGTCGCTGCTCGGTGACGCTCGGGGGATGGCCAAGGTCGCGTGCTGTTCGACAGCCACGATGAGTACCGCCACCCCCGACGC
>JBOGHK010000069.1:0-22976 GCA_050744325.1 Acidimicrobiales bacterium | reverse complement strand
CCACTCCCATGGCTCCCCGTCGTAGACCATGTGGCTGTAGACGACCAGCTCGTCGCGCCCCTCGAAGACATCGCCGAACGGGACCGGGCCGTCGGGGCCGATGACGGTGGTGTCGGGCGGCACCTCTGTCATGGGCAGCCGGCGCCGGGTTGACTCTGTACCGAGGTACAGGTCATACGGTCCTCCCTGGAACGCCCTGAGGAGGCAACGACATGGCCACTGCCGTACAGGCCTTCACCCCGACCGAGCTGGACGAAGCCCTCGCCACCACGTCGGTGCCCCTGGTGCTCGACCTCTGGGCCGACTGGTGTGGGCCGTGCCATGCCCTCGCTCCCGTCCTCGACGAGATCGCCGCCGAGAACGCCGACCGGTTGCGGATCGTCAAGATCGACATCGAGGAGCATCCCGAGATCGCTCTGCGCTACGGGGTCATGAGCTTCCCGACGCTGCTGATCTTCGACCGTCGCGAGCTGGTGCGCCGGCTCGTCGGCGCCCGCGGCAAGCGCCATCTGCTGGCCGAGCTCGCCGACCTTCTCGACCGCTGAACCGGGTTCCGGCGGCTCTCGGAGTGGGCGCTGCCCGCCCGTGCACCTGACGTCGCTCACCTCGGAATGACGCCTTCAGGGACATCAGAAGGGCTGTTGACGACCCGCAGTGCGACACAGTCGGCGTCGTTGCCGTCGCGGCACAGCTCGACGAGCTGCACCAGCCGGCAGCGCACCCGTGCCAGCTCGCGCTGGCGCTCGTCGATCGCTGCGACCTTCGCCTGTGCCGCCGCGAGCACGGCGTCGACCGCTCGCCCTGCCTCGACGCCACGGCCGAGGAGGTCGGCGACCTCGGCCAACGTGAAACCCAGCTGCTTGGCCCGGCGGATGAACTGCAGGCGCCACACGTCCTCGGGCGAGTACTGCCGATAGCCGGATGCCGACCGCGGCGGTGGCTCGATCAGGCCCCGCCGCTCGTAGTAGCGGACCGTCTCGACGTGCACACCGGCCGCCTCGGCCAGCCTGCCGATGGTGAAGCTGCGCATCCGTGCTCCATGCCCAGGGAGGGTGGCGAACCCAGACAAGGGTCCGCCACCCAACCTACGGCCCGTACCTCGGTACGGGCGCAAGGCCCGGTCAGAGCTGGCCGAGCCACTCCAGCGGGAACGGCGGATGGGCAATGGGCTTGACCGCGAGCCGCATCAGCGGCAGCGGGTTGTCGTCGCCCGCCGTGCGGTTGAGGTGCAGGGTCCCGCAACCGGAGCACCGGTGGACCAGCACCCATTCGCCGCTGCCGCGGACGCAGACCGCTATCGGCTCCATCGACGAGCCGCACTCCGCCTCGGCGGCGCGGTCGCCCGGGGAGTCGTCGAGGTGCCTGCTCCACAGACAGTTGGGGCAGTGATTGCGATGAGCCGTGCCGGGAGCATCGAGCGAGACGTCGAGCCCACAGTTGCGGCATCGGAACGAACCCGGCGCGCGAGGTCGCCGGGCAGGTCGGTTGCGCTGATCGCGCGACAAGGAGAGACCTCCAGAGACGGTGCGGATTCGGACCGGGACGCGCCCCGGGGACCGTCTTGAAGACTCGGATCGCCGAAAGCCGAAGTGCAGACGTTGTCAGGCGAGAGCCATGTGGTCACCGAGGACGCGTTCGACCGAGTCCCTCGTGGATGTAGACATCGGTCACCACCTCGTTCCTCGGTGCCACCCTTCGCCGCCGCACCGCGCGACAGCTGAACGCCGAGCAGGCAACCAGACGATCGCCGTCTCGGCAAGCGATATTTCTCAGCCATCTGGCCGGTTGCCGATGTGGTAGCCGGGGAAGCGTCGATTCACCTGCTCGGAGGAGTCGTCGCCGGTGAGCGCGGCCACCGCGGCGAGGATGTCGTCGGCCAGGTCCCACCCGGCGGAGTTGGTCTCCTCGTAGTGGCCCTCGGCCTCGCCCAACGCCTGGCCGTAGCGGCACGAGCCCTCGAGCGCGGGCCGCACCTCGGGCGGATAGGCGTCGAGCCGGCTGGGATCCTCGGTGATCGCCTTGCACGTGGCCCCCGCCACGGCATCGGGGAACTCGATGACCCCCGCGTCGTGTAGCGCCTGGCAAGTGCCTGGCCCGGCCAGCTGGTCGGCGACACAGCTCACCCGCCAGTTGCTCAGCGGGATCGCATACCCCATCTCGTCGTTGCCGAGACCGATCGTCCACTCGTAACGGTCGTGCATCCGGTTGAGCACGTAGCCCGGGATCTGGAAGTCGTCGCCGAAGGCGTGACGGCCGGGCGGTTCGAGGTACCAGCGGCCCGGATCGGTGCGGAAGTCCGCCGGCAGGCCCACGACCAGCTCACCCGCGACCTCGGCGGGGAGGAACATCATGCCGATCGTGTCGCCGATGCGGAGGTAGCCGACCTCGGACCGCAGGTGATCACCGGCCCGCACCTGCCCGAGGATCGGGTCGGGGACGGCAGCGAAGTCATCGGGCTCGCAGGTGTCGCCGGTCTTCGGGCCGGTCGCCGGGCAGGTGTAGAGCTGGCCCGGCTCGTGGCCGAGGCTGGAGCGCCCCGTCGCCGGGTCGACGACCAACAGGAGCCGGAAGCCGATGTTCGACAGCCGGGTGTAGAACGGCTGCGACTCGAACGAAGCCCTCGTGGTTCGCAGCGTGCGGGCGTGGCGCAACAGGGCGATCGTCGCGTCGGCGAGCACCTCGCCCTGGACCACGGCTCGCCGGAAGTTCGGCGCGGTGTAGTCGCTACCGCCCCCGGGCACCGCCGCGCCCGGGGGCACGGTGAACCCGTCGCCGACCGGATGCTGGCGGTCGACCTCCCAGATCGGCGCGCCACCCGGCCCGACGATCACCCCGAGCGCGCCGACGAAGTAGAGCGCCTCACCGCCGTAGCGCTCCTCGACGCGACGCGACCACACCCCGGGGTAGTCGGCGGTGAAGTAGCGGCCCTCGGCGTGGCACTGGTCGCCGGTCCAGCCGAGCACGGCGCAGTCGGCGGACAGGTCGACCGGTGGCCGCCAGTTGAGCGTGGTCTCCGGATGGTTGTTCCACTGGGCGAGAGTGGCGATGACCCGATCGTCATGGCGGCCGCGACCGCTACTGTGGCCGCCCCCTTCGCGCACCGCCTGCAGTACGTTCAGTCGGGGATCGATGACCTGCGGATCGGTGCCGTCGTCCAGCCCGAAGTAGTGCTCGCCCTCGGCCACGCGCAGGGTCGCGGGGACCCGGTTGTCGATGGCCTCGACCACGGTCTGGGCGGCCTGTTCGACCATGTGGTCGTACCAGTCGTGGTTGACGTCGAACGCGGTGTCGGGGCCGTGGTGATTGTGGGTAGCCGAGATCACGACCTCCACGTCACGGTGTCGCAGCGACCGGGGCAGCAGCTCGGCGACCCGGGAGCGGATCACGTCGCCGTCAGTCCGGAACACCATGTACAGATCGGTCGCGACCAGCACCACCAGCTGATCGCTGCGACGGTCGTCGATCGCCACGGCCCGCACCCGCAGGTCGTCGCGCACCCAGTGCCCGTCGCTGTCACCGTTGCCGACGGCGATGCTGCCGTCGTCCCACTCCGGCACGAATATCCCCGGCGACACGGCGTCCTCGTCGGACGGGAAGCCGGCGTCCGTGTAGTCCAGCGAGCCGTCGACCAGTGGCAGGACCGACCGAGAGGCTGCACCGACCTTCAGCGACGACCCGCCGCCGTGGGACGGTGCGACTGGCTGTCCCTGCGACGCTGCGGACGACGGCGCCGCGCCTGCGGAGGCGGGCACCAGTGCCCCGACCAGTGCCAGGCCGGCAACGAGGGCGCACGGGACTCGCCGACGCGCTCGTCTGTCCTGCACCTGGGGCCTGGTCGTCTGCGCCGCACGCCACGTTCCAGCCAGTCGGCTCATGGGTCTCCCCCTCATTCCCCGGTTCCACCCGTTGTCCCCCGACGACCCGCAGGGGCCGAACGCAGTCTGTCATGGGCCACAACCACCCTGCGTGATCCGTCACGGTGTCCGGC
Organism: Acidimicrobiales bacterium; assembly: GCA_050744325.1. Taxonomy (GTDB): domain Bacteria; phylum Actinomycetota; class Acidimicrobiia; order Acidimicrobiales; family VFJN01; genus DASXTK01. The sequence goes on along the minus strand of JBOGHK010000069.1, from coordinate 18,988 downwards.
GGCAGTCCGATCGCCTCAGGCTCGCCGCCGAGCTCGCTATCGCCTCGGGCGGAAGGCCGGCGCGGTGTCGCGGCCGGCGTCGGGTCTGGTGGTGGCGAACGACGCGAGGCCCTGCGCACGGACCACCGCGTAGCCCGCGAAGCCGACGGCGAGGGCGCCGACGATCTCGAGCGTGGACGCGACGTAAGAGAACCACGACCACGAGTCGATGTCCCAGAGTGGATCGCTCAACGAGCCCCAGTCCGGCAACCAGTGGGCGGCGAAGAAGCCCAGCGTGAGCGGGAACCCGGCCGCCAACGCCACCACGGGTGCGAGCCGATGTCGGGTCAGCACCAGGACCACGGTCGTGACCTGCATCACCAACGCCAGGTTGCCCACCCAGTAGAGCGCTTCGGTCACGCTGCCCTGCCCCCGGCGCAGATGGTCGACCGTGTGTACGGCGCTTCCGACGGCGAACAGCACACCCGCTGCCACCAGCCAGCGCTGACGCCGTTCTTCCATGGGACCTTTCCCCGCTGCTCTGGAGTGATCGCTCTGGAACGATCACTCTAAGCTCCACGTCGCTGGCATCCCCCGGTCCCAGGCCGACGAGCTCGCGATGACCCTGATCGCCGCGATCGAAGGCGGCTTCATGCTCAGCCGTGCCGCTCGGAGCCCCGAGCCGATGCGGACCGCCGGGCGGATGATGCGCCAACTCGTCGAAGACGCTCTCGGACACTCCGCGTCTCGCTCCGCCGGCCCCGCGGCGAGCCGAGCCATGAAGCTACAGCGATCGCCGTGAGGACGTGCCAGGCAGCGTGTCCCTGCAGCGGGCTGTCGGGTCGACACAGCGGTGCCCCGGTTCGGGTCAGCGCGTTCACGAGGATCCCTGCGGCCGCGGCGATCAGGGCAGGTGCCGGTGGCCAGCCGAGCGAGCCGCGCCAGACCGCCACGAGGCAAGCCACGACAAGTGCCGCGATGGATCCGTCGTGCACCAGCTCGGCGCCCGGCGACATCGGCCCGTGGTACAACACGCTCCCGATGCCCACTACGACGAGGGCCAGCGCCGGCACCGGTGGGCCGTCGCGTCGCACGACGTACGCCGCGGCGACGACGTAAGCCACGCTCGACAGGCTGTTCACCGGCTGCCCGAGCCAGCCCTCCTGCAAGGCTTCGCAATCGGAGCCGCCGAGCGTCAGAGCCACACCGTCATCTCGACCACCTCGGGGCGGAGCTGCCCTCGTCCACCCGCCAAGCCTGCCACCCCGCCGTCCGCCAGCCCACGGCGACGTGGCGAGCCCGAGCGTCCCTACTCACCAGGCCAGGCACGCCGACGGCCTCGGGCCTCTGAGCTCCGAACCAGAGCCGAGCCCCGCGTTGCGCCCGAGCTCCCGAGCCCGCAGCGGCGTCTCCGCGAGCAACATTGAGGCGAGATGCACCACGACCGAGTCGATAGCAGCAACTCCACGGACCACGATGGAGGCGCGAAGAGGTCCCCACCTCGGTGGTACCCGGGCCGGGCGCTGAGGTCACCGGGTGGGGAGCCGCGGCGCGGGGTGATCCCGGTCGCAGCCGCGGTCGTGGCTATCGGCATGGCGTCCTACGCCTGGTGGGCGGTCGGGCTGGCCCCGTTCTCCGGGACAGCGACCGCTGCCGTGCTCGCCGCTGGCGCTGTGGCGATCGCAGCAGGTGCACTCGTGCTGCGACCCCGGTCTCCGTCAGCCCGCGCACCGAAAGGCACCGCCCGGTGGATGGCGCTGCTCGCCGCCGCCGCTGTGTGGCAGTTCGCCGCGTTCGTCCAACACCCCCGGGACGACCATCCGACGCTCAGCTCCCTGACCAACGCGCTGCTCGATTCCCAGGTAGCCCGGGCGGCCGCCTTCGTGGGTTGGGTCGCAGCCGCAGCAGCGCTGGTCCGACGATGACCCGGGCCGTCACCCTGGTCGGCTACGCACTCCTCGCTGCGACCGCCATCGGCGTCGAGGCTGCCGCGCGCCGACGGGGTGAGGCGACCTTCGGCGACGCGTTGCGGCTGGCGCTGCACTGGCGATCCGCACGCCTCGTGCTGCTCGCCGGCTGGCTGTGGCTCGGCTGGCACGTCTTCGTCCGTGTCGACTGGCAATAGAGGTGGGACCGACCACACCCCTCCGTATCGTGCGCAGCATGCACACCGAGCAGGACCTTCAGGCGATTCGCCAGGTCGTCGCCGACGCCGAGACCCTCCAGAACGACCTCGACGGCTTCACCGGGCTCCTCACCGAGGACGTCGTGATCGTCAACGTCGCCGGGCGGCGGGTCCGTGGCCGGGACCAGCTCTACGCGGCGATGAAGGCCGCCCTGGCCACCCCGCTGGTGGACGTCCTCACCAAGAACGAGATCGAGGCCATCCACTTCCTCCGGTCGGACGTCGCCGTCGCCATGTGTGTCAAGCACGTCTCCGACCAACGCGCCGAGGCGAGCACCGCTGTGCCCGACAAGGGCGCTCTGACCTTCGTGCTGGTCAAGGAGGAGGGCAGCTGGCTGATCGCGTCCGCCCAGACCACTCCGATCCTGTCCTGAGCGCTGACCTGCCGGCCGCACACGCGGGGTCGCGAACGCGCCGGGGCCGTCAGCGCCGCAGGTCAAACCTATAGACGTTGGTCTCGCGGGGCTGGAAGCCGATCTTGAGGTAGAGGCCGTTCGCGGCCTCGCGGGACGGGCGTGACGTCAGGTCGACGGTGACGCAGCCGCGGTCGTGCGCCCGGTCGAGCATCGCCTGGGTCAGGGTGTGGCCGACACCTGTCCCTCGGGCGGCCTCGTCGACCACGACGTCTTCGATCCACGCCCGCAGGCCGGTGGGGATGCGGAAGGTCACCAGCGTGGAGATCCCCACGATCGTGCCGTCGTCGGACAAGGCGATGAACAGGTCGGTGGCCGGCGACGCCACGACCTCGCCCAGCTCGGCCTCGGTCGGCGGTGGGTTCGACCGTGAAAGCTGCGGGACCAGCCTCTCGACAGCCTCGACGATGGCGGGAGTCAGCGTGGTCGCGATCTCGACTTTCACCCGGGGGACGCTACCGCCTTCCGTTCTGTTCGCCGGAGGTCGCGCGGTCGCGTGACGTCCCGCGACCAGAACCAAACCCCGGGGACACGAGGGCGATCACGCGGCGGGGACGGGTTCGGGTGGCGGTGGGCCGACGTAGCGGGCGGAGGGACGGATGATGCGGTTGTCCGCCGCCTGCTCGAGCAGGTTGGCGCACCAGCCGATCACCCGGCTCGACGCGAACGTCGGCGTAAACAGGTCACGCGGCAGCCCGCAGTGGTCCATCACCACACCGGCATAGAACTCGACGTTGGCGTACAGGTTCCGACCCGGCTTGAGCTCGGCCAGCACCTCGACCACCGTCTGTTCGACCTGCTTGGCGAAGTCGAGCTTGTCGGCCCCGATCCGCTCGGCGACCGACCGGAGGAACACCGACCTCGGATCGTCGGTCACGTAGACCGGGTGGCCGAACCCCATGATCCGCTCGCCCCGCTCGACAGCGCCGACCAGGTACGGCCGGGCGTTGTCGGCGGTGCCGATGGCGTCGAGCAGGTCCAGTGCCCGCGACGGCGCGCCACCGTGCAGCGGCCCCGACAACGCTGCGATCGCCGCCGCGACCGACCCGGCTACGTCCGCCCCGGTCGACACCACGACCCGTGCCGTAAAGGTCGAGGCGTTGAACCCGTGGTCGATCGTCGAGATCTGGTACTGCTCGACGGCTCGGGCGAGGTCGGGGTCGGGCTCGGTACCGTGCAGCATCCACAGGTAGTTGCCGCCGTAGCCGAGCTCGGGATGTGGCTCGATCGGCTCCTGGCCCGACCGCAACCGGTGCAGCGCCATGATGAGCGTCGGCACTACGGCCCCGATGCGTAGGGCGTTCGTCCGCCGCTCGGCCGCCGACAGGTCGAAGGTGGGCCGGAAGCCCTCGGCGTGCCCGACCAGCGACACCGCGCTGCGCAGCTGGTCCATCGGTGAGCCTCCGGAGCGGCTGATCGCCGGCAGCAGCTCCTGCACCGCCGGCGGCGCCTGGCGCAAGGAGACCAGCTCGCCCTGGAACGTCGCCCGCTCGTCGGCTGACGGGAGTTGCCCCTCGAACAGCAGGTGCCACACGTCCTCGAACGACCGCTTCTCGGCCAGGTCGACCGCGGAGTACTGCCGGTAGTGGTAGAAGCCCTCCTGGCCCCGCACGTCGCCGACCTGGGTCTCGGCGGCGATCACGCCCTTGAGCCCCCGCGGCACCTCGATCTGCCCAGGCTGCACCACCGGCTGGATCGACGCGACCCGCATCAGGTCGCGCATCGAAACGACGCCGACCAACCGCTGTCCCTCCACCACCGGGATGTGGCGGTAGCCATGGTCGGACAGGCTGGCGAAGGCGTCGTGGACGCTGACCGACGGGTCGACGCAGTCGGGCTCGGTGGTCATCCATTCGGCGACCTTGGTGCCGACCACTGAGGCCCCGGCGCCCGCGAGGCGGACGATGTCGCGCTCGGTCAGGATGCCGATCGCACGCTCGCCGTCGACCACGACCACCGATCCCACCTGGTGCTCACCCATCCGAGCGGCCGCCTCGGCCACCGTCTCGTCCGGCACCGCGGTCACCACCGGGGTGCTCATGACCTCTGCCACCGTACGCACCGTGATCCCCGACATGGCCTCAGGCTACGAGCAGGCGTCCTGGTCGGCATCCCCTGGACAGACCCCTTCCCGTGAACGCCCGACGTAGCCGACGGTCATAGGCTGGTGTGGTGCAGCACATCCGGTGGACCAGCCGCCCGGCGCTCCACGAGCCCGCGCTGGTGGCGGCTTTCGCCGGGTGGAACGACGCTGGCGATGCAGCGACCGGGGCGGTGCGCTACCTGGTGGACCACCACGACGCCGACATGTTCGCCGAGGTCGACGCCGAGGAGTTCTTCGACTTCACGGCCACCCGGCCCCACATCGGCGTGGACGACGAAGGACAGCGGTCGATCACCTGGCCCTCCACCGAGCTCTACTCGGCCACGCTGCCTGGTGGGCAGGACGTCGTGCTGGCGATCGGCACCGAGCCCCACCTCCGCTGGCGCACGTTCTGCGGCGAGCTGATCGAGGTGGCCCAGACGGTCGGATGCCGCCAGCTCGTGACGCTGGGAGCGCTGGTCGCCGAGGTTCCGCACAGCCGTCCGGTGCGGATCGTCGGCACAGCGTCCAACTCGGCGCGCGAGAGCGAGCTCGACCTCCAGCCCTCGAACTACGAGGGGCCGACGGGCATCGTCGGGGCGCTGACCACCGCGTGCGCGGATGCCGACCTCCCCGTGGTGTCGTTGTGGGCCGCGGTTCCCACCTATGTGCCCACCGCACCGTCCCCGAAGGCCGCGCTCGCACTGGTCGAGCACACGGCGATGGTGCTCGGCCTCTGGTTGCCCACGACCGACCTCGAGATCGCCGCCGCCTCCTACGAGCGTCAGGTCAGCGAGCTCGTCGCGGAGGACGAGGAGACCGCCGACTACGTCAGCAACCTCGAGACCAATCACGACCAGGACGAGGACCAGCCGGGTCGCTCGCTGGTCGAGGAGGTCGAGCGTTACCTGCGCGGCGACTGAGCGACTCAGCGGCTCGGCGAAGGACTTACCGACCGACTAGACCACTGTCCAATGCGTGGCCGGGTACGCCAACTGTTGCGCGAGCCGATGTGGGTGCTCGGCCTCGTGGTGCTGGTGGACGAGATCGACAAGAACATCGTCCGCGGCCTGATCGACCCGCTCAAGGACCACTTCGGGGTCGGTGACTTCGCCATCGGCGTCCTGTTGTCGCTGCAGCTGCTGTTCAACGGGGTCATCACGGTCCCCGCGGGCTACCTGGCCGACCGGTGGAACCGAACCCGGGCCATCGGCAGCACCGTGATCGCCTGGTCGCTGGTGACCGCTGCGGGCGCCGGGGCGCTGACCTTCGGCATGCTGGTCGGGCTGCGATCGATGCTGGGCTTCGGGCAGGCCGTCACCGAGCCGTCGGCGGCGAGCCTGATCGGCGACCACTATCCGCCCCTCCGCCGAGGCAAGGCGTTCTCGATCCAGATGGCGATGTTGTTCGTGGGCTCCGGCGTGGGGGTGGCGCTCGGCGGTGGGCTCGGCCAGACCATCGGCTGGCGGTGGGCCCTGGTGATCGTGGCCCTGCCTGGGATCCTCGTCGCCGCGGCGATGTTCCGGCTGCGCGAGCCCAAGCGGGGCACCGCCGACCTGATGGCGGCGCTGGGTGCCGGCGAGATCCAGCACGTCGAGGACGACGTGGCGGAGCACGGACTGTTCCGCTCCGGGTTCGCCGCGTTCCTCCGCGACATGGCCAGCGGCCTCGCGGAGGACATGAGGACGATCATGAGGATCCGCACCATGCGCTACTCGCTGGTGGGCGTCGCGGCCCTGCTGTTCACCGTCACCGCGATCGCTGCGTGGATGGCGCAGTACTACATCCGTCACCTCCACGTCGCCGAGGGTGCCGGGGAAGCCTGGTTCATGGCCCTGGCCGTGCTCGGCGGGGTGCCCGGCATCGTCGTCGGTGGCCGGGTGGCCGACCACTGGGCACCGAAGCTGACCGGGGGCCGCTTGGCGCTTCCGGCGATCTTCCTGTTCATCGGCAGCGGGTTCTTCACGGCGTCCTATCTGATCCGACCGTCGAGCTACAGCCTGGCGGTCGTGCTCCTGGCCTTCGGCCTGCAGGTCGTGGGGATGTTCGTGGTGTCGATGGCCCTGCCGGGACTGCGGGCCGGGCTGACCGACGCCCTGCCTGCCCACCTGCGAGGTACCGGCTTCGGTGCGTTCAACCTGGTCGCAGTGGTGTGCGGGCAGGCGGCGGCGCCGTTCGTGGTGTCGGCGATATCGACCGCGTACGACGAGAACCTGCGCGTCGCGTTCCTGGTCGTGCAGCCCCTGTCGTTCGTCGGCGCGGCGCTGCTGTTCCGGGCCCGTCGATTCCTCGACGACGACATGCAGAAGATCATGCTGGCGGTCGTGAACGCGGTGCAGGAGGAAAAGGAGCGGCTCGCCGCGGAATCCGCCGAGAACTGAGCGCTCGGGCGGACGCGGTACCCGCCCACCAAACCACGTTGCCGAAGCCTACGGTTTGGAACATGAGCGAGCCCGGCGGGGGAACGGACAGCGGCGGCGAGGGCCCGGCGGCCGACCGTGCCACGCACACGCGGGTCACGCTGACCGACATCAGCTCCCGGGCCTGGGAACACCCGGCCGATCGGGGCGCGCTCACCGCGCTGCGTCAGCTGCGGGGCTTCGACTACGTCCTGCGCAAGCTGGCCGGGTTGTGGAACGAGCGGGCGCTGCACCTCGTCTACACGGGCTCGGCCGTTCGCGTCGACCATCGCCAGTTCTCACGGCTTCACCGGTGCTACGCCGACGCCGCCACCGCCCTCGACGTCCGCACGCTGCCTGATCTCTACGTCTGGGCCGACCCGATCCCCCACGCGATGACCCTGGGCGTGGACCGGCCCTTCGTCATGCTGACCAGCGGGATGGTCGACCTGCTCGACGACGACGCCGAGCTGCGCTTCGTCCTGGGCCACGAGCTCGGGCACGCGCTGTCGGGCCATGCGCTCTACACGACGATGTTGGTGCAGCTGCTGCGGGTCTCGAACACGCTGTCATGGCTGCCGTTCGGCACCTTGGGGCTGCGGGCGATCATCGCCGCGCTCTACGAGTGGCGGCGCAAGGCCGAGCTGTCGTGCGACCGGGCGGGGCTGCTCGCCGTCCAGGACCCACCGGCGGCCCTGCGGGTCCACATGAAGCTGGCCGGTGGCGGCAAGCTCGACGACCTCGACATCACTGCTTTCCGCGCCCAAGGAGAGGAGTACCTCAACTCGCCCGACGTGCGCGACAGCGTCCTGAAGCTGCTGTTGCTCGAGGCCCGATCGCATCCCTTCGCGGTGGTGCGGGCCGCCGAGCTCCAACGATGGGTGGACGACGGCGCGTACACCGGGGTTCTGCAGGGGAACTACCCACGGCGCGGCGACCCGTCCGACGGGCAACTGCGCGACGACGCGAAAGAGGCCACCAACCACTACCGCGAGGCGTTCGAACGGTCGCAGGACCCGTTGGTCTCGCTGCTGCGCGACGTCGGCGGCGGCATCGCGAGCGTGCGCGACTGGGCGACGGGGTGGCTGCGAGGCGAACGGACGACGACCGACAGCTGACGGTCACCAGGCGGCGGACGACGGCACGACGGGTCGGCGCCGTACCGGCGAGGCGCTCGACCGCGGTGCATCAGCGAGCGGTCACCTCCCGAGCGACCCGGCACGGTCGTTCACCCGTCACATGAGGCGGGCCACCACGAGCCCCGCGAACGCGTCGCCCGCGCCGACGAACCACCATCCGAGATGAGCAGCGCAGCCGCCACAGTGCGCGAACCGCCACGCGTACCCCGAGAACCAGGTGTGGTCGAAGGTCGCGTCGCCCGACGGTGCGGCGCCGGGTGCGTCGGCGAAGCATCCCAGCCGGAACGACCAGCCCGCAGGGTTGCGGAAGGTGTGGGCGTGGGCGCCGTCGACCTCGATCGCGTAGCGTCCGGCCGTGATCCCGTGCTGACACCGCCGGCAGCGGATGGTGTCGTCGAGCTGCTCCCGGGTCTCGGACACGGACACCGGCTCGGTGACCCCAACGACGACGCCGGTCCCGACCTCGGGAGGTGACCCCGCAGCCACGATGACCGACGGTAGTCCGGCGCTCTCCAGCTCCGGAGGCATAACTCCACCACGCCACTAGCCTGCTGTTCCGCATGTCTGGAGCCGCCCGCCCGCCCGTCGCCTCCTCGATCGCCGACGCGCAGCGGGTGGCCGCCGTCATCCCGGCGTGGAACGAGGCCGAGACCGTCGGTGCGGTCGTGTTCACGGCGCTGGATGCCGAGCTCGTGGACGACGTGATCGTCGTCGACAACGCCTCGACCGACGGCACAGGCGGCGTCGCTGCTGCCCACGGTGCCCGGGTCGTGGAGGAGCCGTTGGCCGGCAAGGGCCAGGCCATGCAGGCGGGAGTCGCTGCCACCGACGCCGAGATCGTCGTCTTCCTCGACGCCGACCTCGTCGGCCTGCATCCCCAGCACGTCGACGGCCTGGTTCGGGCCGTGCGCGAGGGCGAGGCCGACATGGCCTGCGGGTTGTTCGACCGGGGCCCGGTGGCCAATCCGATCTTCCTCGAGGGCCTCCCCGTGCTCACGGGCCAGCGGGCCCTGCGCCGTGAGCTGTTCGAGCAGCTGGCGGACGACGACATCCGCGGCTACCGGGTGGAGGCCGCGCTCAACAGCCTCGTGGCCCACCACGATCTGGTCCGCGTCGACCGCGTCGTCCCCGGGCTGTGGCACCGCACCAAGGAGCAGAAGCTCGCCAACCCGGCGGTCGGCTTCCTCACCAAGCTGGTGATGCTCGGCAGCGCCGTGTGGGGCTACCTGCGCTTCGCGCTGGCCCGCCGCACGCCCCAGCCCGCCCGCTGACCAGGCCGTCTCAGCCCGGTAGGAAGCTCAGGCGCATCGAACGCTCGGCGTTGTCCACGTTCGTGTCGACCAGGACCACCGACTGCCAGGTCCCCAGGGTCATCCGGCCACCGATCACGGGGATCGTGAGGCTCGGGGCGACGAAAGCCGGCAGCAGGTGGTCGGCGCCATGGCCGGGCGAGCCGTGGCGGTGGCGCCAGCGCCCGTCCCGCGGCAGCAGGCCATCCAGTGCCGTGAGCAGGTCGTCGTCGCTCGCGGCCCCGGTCTCGATCAGCGCCACGCCGGCAGTCGCGTGGGGCACGAACACCGACACCAACCCGTCTCCCCGCCCCGCGCAGAACGCCTCGACCTCGCCGGTCACGTCGACCACCGCCGGCCGGGACCCTGTGCGCACCGTCACGACCGTGCTGTCCATGGCCTACGACCTCCAGGGGCGGTCGCGGGGCTCGTCGTACAGCACGCCGACGTCGTCGCCCCGGATCGCGGCGAACGCGTGCTTGCCCCACTGGCCGATGCCGGCGATCGGCGAGGGCAGCGCGTCCTCGGCGAACCAGCCGACGCCGCTGGTCTCCAGCGGGTGGGCCTCGAGCGTCCCGCTGAGCGACCGGCACAGGAACACCAGGCTGTACAGCGGGACCTGCGTGAACCCCAGTCGCAACCCGTCGAGCAGGGCGATCAGCCGCACCGGCTCGCAGACGATCCCGGTCTCCTCGCGGACCTCCTTGACCGCGATCTCGCTCGCCGAGTAGCCGACGTCGGCCCATCCTGTGGGATACAGCCAGATGCCCGAGTCAGCTCGCTGGACCAGCAGGATCTCGCCGTCCTCGTTGTAGACCACCGCACCCACGGCCACCTTCGGGGTGACGTAACCGGCGATGCCCCGACCGACGCCCTTCATCCACTCGTCGACGAAGTGCTCGGCGTCGAGCTCGCCGTCGGCGTCGGCAGCGGCCCGGATGTCGCCGGCCACCGCCAGAACCTCCTCGAACCGCTCGCGCTCATAGAGGCTCTCGGTGAAGCCGAGGCCCGTGCGAGCGATGCCCGACAGGGCTTCGGACCAGCGGATCAGGTCCTGGCGGGTCGGCGGCGACGGACGGCTCACCAGGGCGACCTTATCGGCCCACCCCTGCGACCATCTCACCGGTCAGCGCTGCGGGTGGGGCGGACGGATCAGCGCCAGGCCGCGTGGGAGGTCGCGGACCGCGACCGCGTCTCCCTCCACCTCGATCGAGACTCGACCGCCAGCGATCGGCATGTCCTCCAACAGGAGCCACCTCGCGCCCTCGGGCAGGATCGGGTCGAGCAGCACCCGCCCCTTGTGGATGTCCGGCTGGAGGCCCAGCAGCGTCCGCACCAGCAGCAGGGGCGCCGCCGAGGCCCAGGCCTGCGGGCTGCACGACGCGGGGTACGGCGCAGGCGTCGGCATCTCGTGGGATGTCAGGCCCGAGAACAGCTCAGGCAGCCGACCACCGCTGGCCTGCGCCGCCGCCAGCAACCCCATCGTCACCCGCAGCGCCTCTTCGACGAAGCCGGCCCGCCGCAGCCCGGCCACGCACAGCGCCGTGTCGTGGGGCCAGACAGAGCCGTTGTGGTAGCTGATCGGGTTGTATCGCGGCATCGACGTCGCCAGGGTACGGATGCCCCACCCGCTGAACAGCTCGGGTGACACCATCCAACGGGCGATCGCCGCGGCCTTGTCCGGGTCGGCCACCAGGCCGGTGAGCAGGCAGTGGCCCTGGTTCGACCCGATCGCGTCGATCGGCTTCTTGTCCCGGTCGAGGCCGAGAGCGAACGCCTCGCGGTCGTCGAGCCAGAAGTCCTGCTCGAACCGCTCCCGAAGGGCCTTCGCCCTGGCCCAGCGCGCCGCACCGGTGCCGGTGTCGCCGTTCACCTCGGCGAGCGCGGCACCGGCCTTCCACGCGCCGTAGGCGTAGGCCTGCACCTCGACTCCGGCGATCGGTGCCTCGGGTAGCCGCCCGTCGGCGAACGACAGCCCGTCGAAGGAATCCTTCCACCCCTGGTTGAACAGCGAGCTCTCGGTACGGCGGGCGTACTCGATGTAGCCGTCGCCGTCCGGATCGCCGGGCCCGGCCATCCACTCCAGCGCCGCGTCGACGGCCGGGAACAGCGGTTCGAGCTCCTCACGGGGGACGCCCCAGCGCCACAGCTCGTGGACCAGGATCACGAACAGCGGAGTCGCGTCCGCGCTCCCGTAGTACGCGTGGCCGTCGGCCAGGGCCAGCGACGGACCGGGCGAGAACCGCACCTCGTGGAGGATCTTGCCGGGCTCCTCCTCGGTCTCGTCGTCGTCACGGGTGCCTTGCAGCCGAGCCAGGGCCCGAGCGGTGGCCAGCGCGATCGCGGGGTCGAGGAGTAGAGCCATCCACGACGTGAGCAGCGAGTCGCGGCCGAACAGCGTCATGTACCACGGTGCCCCGGCCGCGATCAGCGGATCCTTGGGGTGGTCCGGGTCGAAGAGCCGCAACGCGCCCAGGTCCTGACCAGTGCGGGTCACGGCTGCGGCCAGGCCGGTGACGTCGCTGTAGACCCCGGGAAGCTGACCTTCCCAGCGAACCTGTCGGCTGGTCGGCAGCGCGGTCTCGGGAGGCTGGTCGCACCGGTAGATGGACACCACCTCCTCGCCGCCGCGGACGGCGCCGAGCTCGACGCAGGTCGACCATTCGGTCCGCGGCCCGACCTCGACCTCCCAGCGCAGCGCACCATCGGCGGCCACCAGGGCCGCATCCGGTGAGCGCACGACCAGCCCCTGACGCCCCGGCTCGTCGACGAACCGCAAGGCGCCGCCCTCGGCGGTCGCGGGCGACGGGGCCGGCAGGTCACGACCCTCCTTGACCGCGAACAGGTGGGCGAGGTCGGCTTGGATCACCAGCCGGAGCGCCAGCGTCCGTGCCTCCTGCGCCAGGTTCCGCAGCCGGAGGTCGAGCCGCATCCCCTGGCTGATCCACATGTCGCGGAACAGCAGCAGCGAACCGTCTCCCGCCCGCCCGACAAAGGTGGCGGCGAACGGCGACCTGGTGGCCGCCGTCAAGGCCTCGACCGGCTGGCCGTCGATCGTCAACCACAGGCCCGAGCACATGCGGGTATCGGCGACGAACAGGCCTTGCACCCCCGCGGCTGTGATGTCGCCACCGGCGTCGCAGATGACGAAGGTCGCCCCCTCGACCAGCGTCACCATCGAGGAGCGCACCGTCGCGCTCTCGTCGGCGAAGGTCCATTGATTCATGGCGAGCGAACGGACCTCCGGTCGGATGGTCGGTCAGGCAGCGCGTGGGGGCCGGCTGCCGGCGACGACCCGCTGGTACAGCCGGATGTGGTCGAGCGCCATCCGTCGGGTCGAGAACCTCTCGGCGGCGGCATCACGGCATCGTTGCCGATCGAGGCCCCCGACGTCGAGGACCGCGTCGGCCAGTTCGACCTCGGTCTCGCGTATGAAGCCGGTGACACCCTCCTCGACGATCTCGGGGACCGCACCGCAGGGGGTGGCGACGACAGGCGTGCCGCAGGCCAGGGCCTCGATCATCACCATCCCGAACGGCTCGGGCCAGGCGATCGGGTTGAGCAGGCAGCGTGCACCGGCCAGCAACTCGAGCTTGGCGGGTCCGCCCACCTCGCCGACGAACTCGATGCCGTCACCGAGCAGCGGAGCGACGGCCTCGTCGAAGAACGCCTGCTCCGCTGGTTCGCGCAGCTTGGCCGCGATCTTCAGCGCCATCCCTGCCTTCCGGGCGATCGCGGCCGCGGTGTGCACGCCCTTGTCGGGGCAGACGCGGCCGAGGAACAGCGCGTAGTCGCCGTCGCCGTCCCCGAACGGGAACTGGTCGACATCGATGCCGTGGTGGATCACACCGGCGATCGGCGTGCCGCCCGCCGCGGACGCCTGCCGGTACGAGATCGAGATGATCGCCACCGACGGCCCGAGGGCCCGGTAGCAGTCAGCGAGCTCGCTCTCGAACGGTCCGTGGTTCGTGGTGACGATCGGCATCCCATACCGCTCGCCGTAGACCGGCCCGACCAGCGTGTGGTCGTGCACCACGTCCGCGCCCCACCGGAACGCCGTCTCGTAGGCGTGGATGACGTGACGCATCTCGGTCAGCGCACCCATGCCGACGGTTCCGACGGCCTCGGGGAGCACCCAGGCCCTGGGAACGGGACAGCCGCTGTCGCCGGTCGTGAAGAGCAACACGTCCTGGCCTGCCGCCTGCAGTCCTCGGGCCAGGTTGTCCAGTACGGCTTCCGTGCCCCCGTAGGCAGGTGGGGGCACCGGCAGCCAGGGCGGAGTAACTATGGCAATGCGCAACTCTGTCGGCTCCTTGTCGCCCTCGTCGTCACCAACGAGGGTCGGCAGCCCGCCAACATGTCTGTTGCACCAAGGACCACCACTCCGCGGCAGCGAACCCTGACTTCTCCTAGGCGCTGGCGCCCGAACCCCTACCCCGACTACCGAGCGTGAGAAACCAACCGCATGTCGTCGGGGTCTCAGGCCTCCTCGAGCGCGTGGAGGACTGCCCGCTCGACCTCGGCCAGCGTCGCCCGGTCCGTGATCTTCCGGCCGGCGGCGTCGCGGAGGTAGAAGCTGTCCACCACCATCGGCCCCAACGTCTGCACCTTGGCCGACACGATGTCGAGGTCGAGGTCGGCGAAAGCCCTGGTGATCCGATACAGCACACCGACCGCGTCCGGGGCGTGCACCTCCACCACGGTCGCCTCGCCCGCGGCGTCCAAGTCGAAGCGGACCTCGGCCTCGACCCGCGCCGCGGCCAGGCGCTTGCCGGACGCGTAGCGCCGTGCCCGCTCCGCGAGCCGTGCCCGAAGCGCGAGGCGGCCGTCGAGGGCCCGCTGCAGGTCCTCGACCACGACCGGCCAGGCGAACGCCGGACCGAGACTCGACTCGACCCGGAACACCTCCAGCGCCATCGTGCCCTCGGTTGCCGCGGCGGCGTCCAGCACGTCCAGCCCGTGCAGGGCGAGCACCCCGGCGACGCGGTTGAACAACCCGTGCCGGTCGGTGCAGATCACCGTGAGCTGTGAGCCCTCGGCGACGATCCGCTGCTCCCCGCCCGCCAGCAGCACGCGCTGCCCGGTGGTCGGGAACGGCTCGACCACGTCGTGCGACCGCCCACCGCCGAGCACGTGGTCGACCCGAGTGACCAGCGAGCGGACCAGGTCGGCCTTCCACGCGCTCCACGCCGCGGGACCGGTAGCGTGTCCGTCGGCCTCGGTCAGCGCGGCGAGCAGCCCCAGCACCTCGGCGGAACCGACCGCCCCGGCAACGGCCGCCACGGTGGCGGGGTCGTCGAGGTCGCGGCGGGTCGCGACGTCGGGAAGCAGCAGGTGGTGGCGGCACAGAGCGACGAGCACCGCCGCCTCGTCGACGGGCAGGCCCATCCGCGGTCCGATGGTGGCCAGCAGCGTCACGCCGTTGTCGGTGTGGTCACCACCCCTGCCCTTGCCGATGTCGTGGAACAGCGCGCCCAGGACCAGTAGTTCGGGCCGCGCCACCTGCCCGGCGAGGCTCGCGGCCTGGACCGCGGTCTCCCACAGGTGCCGGTCCACGGTGAACCGGTGGTAGGCGTTGCGTTGGGGCTTCGCCCGGACCGCCGGCCATTCGGGCACATACCGCTCCCAGATCCCGTGCTGGTCGAGCGCCTCGAGCATCGGGACCGCAGGCGGTCCGGCCAGCAGCAACTCCACGAACGCCGCTCGCACCTGGTCGGGCCATGGATCGGGCAGCGGAGGCCGCGCCGCGGCCAGCCTCGCCAGCGACGCCCGGTGGACGCGGGTGTCGTGAGCGGCTGCGGCGGCGGCCGCCCGGAGCGGCAGTACCGGGTCGGTGGCCACGTCGGCGTCCGCGGTCACGTGCACCTCACCGTCGCGGAGGACCAGGCCAGCGTCGATCGTCCGCTCCCGGCGTAGCCGGCCCAGCGGACCGGAGAGCGAGCTCTCGATGCGCGCCCAGGCATCGTCGCTGGTCCAGGCGATTGTCCGCGCAGCGTGTGCCAGCTGGCGGACCAGGTCGTCGGCGTCGTCGTAGCCCAGCGCGGCGGCGACCGCATCCTGCTCCTGCAGCAGCAGCTTGTCGCCGGGGCGCCCGGTCCGGCGGTGCAGCTCGACCCGCACCTCCAGCAGCTGGTCGTAGGCGGTGTCGAGGCGGATCGGGTCGCCTTCCCACAGGATCGAGCGCGCCGCCTGCGCCCACCGCAGCGCCTGGACGTCGCGCAGCCCACCGTGCCCCACCTTCAGGTCCGGTTCGAGCAGGTAGGCCACCTCGCCCGCGCTCGCGTGCCGCCGCCGCACCCGCTCGGCCATGGTCGTGAGGAAGCGGCGCGACCGCTTGCGCCACAGCCGCAACACCTTGGCGGCCAGCTCGTCGGCCAGCGCGGCATCGCCGCCGATCGGCCGGATGTCCAGCAGCGCCGTCGCCGTGTCGAGGTCGTCGGCCGCGAGGGCGAGCGCCTCGTCGACGGTCCGCACCGCGTGCCCCAGCTTCATCCCCGCGTCCCAGATCGGGTACCAGATCCGATCGGCGACCTGGCCGATCTCGCGGTCGATACCCCGCTCGACGGCCCGCCGGCCCGCGTGGACCAGCACCACGTCGATGTCCGACTGGAACGACAGCTCGCCGCGGCCGTAGCCGCCGACCGCGACGAGGGCGATCCCCGACCCGTCCGCCGAGTCCGCGAGCGCCGCCGCGACCAGCCCGGCCAGCCACTCGTCGACGTCGTCGGTCCAGACGCGACACAGCGTGCGGCCGACGAGGGCGTCGTCGGCCGCACGCTGGGCGCGTCGTTCGCTGATGCTCGACGCACCGGCTCCGTGGTCGGGGCCGTCAGAGGGCGTCTTCGTCCACCTCCCCGGTACGGATCCGGACCAGCCGATCCACGTCGGTGACCCAGATCTTGCCGTCGCCGATCTTCCCGGTTCGCGCCGCCGTCGTGATGGCCTCGACGACGTTGTCCACGTCGGTGGCGTCGGCGAGGATCTCGATGCGGACCTTGGGGACGAAGTCCACCGTGTACTCCGCACCCCGGTAGACCTCGGTGTGCCCGGACTGGCGCCCGAAGCCCTGCACCTCGGTGACGGTCATGCCGGTGACGCCGGCGTTCTTGAGGGCCGTCTTCACCTCGTCGAGCTTGAACGGCTTCAGGATGGCAGTGATCAACTTCATGTCGTCGGTTCCTCCGTGCGCAGCCGTTACATCAAGGCGTAGGCGGTCTCGGCGTGCTGGGTCACGTCGAGGCCGGTCTGCTCGTCGTCCTCGGAGACCCGGATGCCGCCCATCGCCACGTCGAGGCCCTTGGCGATCGCGAAGGACACCACGAAGGAGTACACGAGCGTGACCACCGAGGCGACGACCTGGTCGACCAGCAGGTCGGTGCCACCGCCGAAGAACCAGCCGTCGAAGCCGAGCGGGTTGACCGCCGTGTCGGCGAAGAAGCCGAGCAACAGCGACCCGACCAGGCCACCCACCAGGTGGACGGCGACGACGTCGAGGCTGTCGTCGAAGCCGAACCTGCCCTTCAGGCTGATGGCCAGGTAGCAGATCGCACCCGCGAGCGCCCCGATGACGAGAGGCGCCAGGCCCCCGACGAAGCCGGCGCATGGCGTGATCGCGACCAGGCCGGCGACCGCGCCCGACGCCGCCCCGAGGGTGGTGGCGTGCCCACCTTTGATCCGCTCGACCACCAGCCAGCCCAACATCGCGGCCGAGGCGGCGAGGAACGTGTTCATCAGCGCCTGGGCGGCGACGCCGTTCGCGGCGAGCGCCGAGCCAGCGTTGAAGCCGAACCAGCCGAACCACAGGATGCCGGTGCCCAGGAGGGTGAACGGGAGCGAGTGTGGCGCCATCGCTTCCCCGGGCCACCCTCTCCGTTTCCCCAGCACCATGATCAAGGCCAGGGCGGCGACACCGGCGTTGATGTGCACCACCGTGCCCCCGGCGAAGTCCAGCGCCCCGCGCTCGAACAGCCAGCCTCCGGGGCTGAACACCCAGTGGGCGATGGGCCCGTACACGAAAACGAGCCAAAGGGCGACGAAGACCGCCCATGCCGCGAACTTCATCCGGTCGGCCACCGCTCCGGTGACCAGGGCGGGCGTGATGATGGCGAACATGAGCTGAAATGCGGCGAAGAGGAGCGGCGGGATGGTGAGGGCCAGCCCGGGGATGTTCTCCGCCGCCGCCTCCACATCGGCGATGCCCAGATCCTTCAGGCCCACGAAGTCGAACCCGCCGAGCAGCCCCCCGCCGATGTCCTCCCCGAAGGCCAGGCTGAACACCACCAACGCCCAGAGCACGCTGACGATCCCCATGCAGAAGAAGTTCTGCATCAGCATCCCGAGCACGTTCTTCGAGCGGACCATGCCCCCGTAGAAGAAGGCAAGACCCGGTGTCATGAACAGGACCAACGCCGCCGACGCCAGCACCCAAG
Organism: Acidimicrobiales bacterium; assembly: GCA_050744325.1. Taxonomy (GTDB): domain Bacteria; phylum Actinomycetota; class Acidimicrobiia; order Acidimicrobiales; family VFJN01; genus DASXTK01. The sequence goes on along the minus strand of JBOGHK010000069.1, from coordinate 1,072 downwards.
CGGTATTTCCGCTATCCATCCCGTCTCCTTTGTTGGACCCTCGACGGGATTGGAACGTACCGACCGAATGTTTCCGGTCTCGCTACGAAGAATGAACAGTATGTTTCGTCACCTTCGCCGTGCCGCCTTGTGCGTCACCGACGCAACGAAGCGAGCAGCTGCTGGGAGGACACCACGTTGGCGCCCATCGCCGCCGCGCCGTCGGCCACCCTCCGGTCGCTCGAGGCCACGACGACCGGGCGGGAGGGATCGATGTCGGCCACCCGGGCCAGCACCACGTCGTCGGCCTCCACGTCGGGCGGCGAGAAGCTGACCTTCACCACGCGGGAGGTGCTGGGCACCACCGCCGGCCACACCGGCTCGGCACCGTCGAAGACCACCGACACGTCGGCGCCCGTCCGGGCGGCCAGCTCGGTGAGGGCATCGACCAACCGCCGCCGCTGCTCGGCGATGGAGAGGTCGGGCCAGCCCCGCTGCGAGACGTTGTAGCCGTCGACCAGGACGGACATCCCCGGGACCCGGAAGAGGTGGTCGGCGGCCTCCACCGTGTCGTCGATCACGCCGGGCGGCAGGGCGACCGGGATCCTCCGGGGCGGCCGGGTCGGGCGCTCGGCCCTTGCGCGAGGCGGTCCGGGCGTGACGGGAGCGGGGGCGGCAGGGATGGGCGGAGGGCGGGATGGCGGCGGCGGAGCGCCCAGGGAGACGGCCGCCTGGCCCAGCGACTCGGCCATGTCCGCCGCGGCCGTGGCCGCCCGCAGCAGGGCGTCGCCCGCCCGGCGCACGTCCTCGGCGGCCGCCGCGTCGGCAGGCTCCGGCTCGGGCGCGGGGGCCGCCGGTTTGGGAGGAGGCGGGCTGCGGCGCAGCTCCGCCAGCTCGGCCGTGAGCTCGTCCGCTCGGCGGCGCGCTCCCCTCCCCTCCTCCCGCGCCCGGTCGCGCTCGGCCCGGGCCCGGTCGCGCTCGGCGGTGGCCTGCTCCAGGCGGCGGGCCAGGTCTCCGGCCTCATCGGCCGCCGCCCTACGGGCCCGTCGCTCCTCGGCCAGGGCGGCAGCGGCCCGGGCCGACTCGGCCTGGG
>JBOGHK010000068.1:0-4720 GCA_050744325.1 Acidimicrobiales bacterium | reverse complement strand
AACTTGTCGCCGTGGGTGTCGGTGACCCGCTCGACGACCTGGGCGAGCCGGTCGGCGGCCGCGGTGTCTTTGTCGACCTGCTCGTGGGCGTGGTCCAGGATGTAGCGGAGGCGTCGTTGGTCGTCGTGCCAGGTGCGCTCGAGGCGGGTCAGGCGGGCGACCTCGGTGTCGACGCTGGCCTTCTCCATGATGCGGGGGTCGCCGGTGGCGAGGGCCTTGACTTCGGCGAAGGACAGGACCTGTTCGCCGACGTCCTCGGCTTCCCGTTCGTCGAAGTCTCGGCGGGACACCTGGTGGATGAAGGCTGCTTTCCGTTCCAGGGTCTGCCACATGTAGGTGTCGAACGAGCCCTCGGTCACGTAGCGGAACACCTCGACCTGGGGGTTTGGTTGCCTTGCCGCAGGATGCGACCCTCGCGCTGTTCGACGTCCGCGGGCCGCCAGGGGGCGTCGAGGTGGTGCAGCGCGATGGCGCGCCGTTGGACGTTGGTCCCGACGCCCATCGTCTCGGTGGAGCCGATGAGGACCGCGACCTGGCCGTCGCGGCAGGCTGCGAACAGCTTGGCCTTGGCCTCGTGGGTCTTGGCGTCTTGCATGTAGCGGATGGCGTCGGCGGGGACGCCCCGGCGGGTGAGCTGGTGCCGTAGCTCGTCGTAGGGGTTCCAGGTGTCGGCGGCGGGTGTCGACACGTCGCAGAACACCAACTGGAGCGCACCCGTGCGGGGTGACGGCCGACCGTCGGGCTCGACATACGTGGTGTCATGTGTGGCCCGGTAGATCGAGGCGATGCGCCGGGCGGCCACGATGACCTTGCCTTCGGGATCGGGTGGCAGGTTGACGAGACGGAGATCGAGGGCTGCCCGGCGGCCGTCGCCGGTGATGGCAAGCATGTTGTCCTCCGACGGCCGGACATCTCCCCCGCGTATGGCCTCGGCACGTGCAGCGAGGTCGAGGACGAAAGCCCGCAGGGCCTCGCTGCCCTCGGCGACGACGGTCTCGGCCTTGCCGCTGACGATCTCCGGGGTGGGCAGGCCGAGATCCTCCGGTGTCCTGACGTCAGCGACCTGGTGGTAGAGGCCGAGCAGCTCGGGGACGTTCTGGAAGCGGGCGAAGCGGGTCTTCATCCGGTAGCTGCCGCCGTCGGGGGCGAGCTCGAGCGCGGTGTGGGTGCGCCCGAAGTTCGCGGCCCACGCGTCGAAGGCCCGGACCCCGGCTGCTTTGAGCACGTCGGGTTGCAGGTAGGACTGCATGACCCACATCTCGGCCATCGAGTTCGCCACCGGGGTGGCGGTGGCGAAGGTGACGGTGCGAGGGCCGTGCATGCGCCGCAGCGCCCACAGCTTGGCGTCGAGGTCCTGAGATCGCTTCGAGCCGGGGTGGGCGACGCCGTCGATGTCGGTGATGACCCTGCGGTTCTTGTAGGCATGGGCCTCATCGACCATCACATAGTCGACGCCGGTCTCCTCGAAGCGGACCCCGGTGTCCTTGGTGTGGCGGGCCAGCAGCTTCTTGTAGGTCTCCTCGGCCTGGGCGACCATCTTCTCCAGGCGTTTGACGGTCCAGCCCCGATCCTTGTCTGCCTTGGCCGCGAGCAGCGCTTGTCGGGCGGCCTTGATCTCGATGTCGAGGTACTCGGTGAGCAGGTCGTTACCCAGCGGGATCTTCTCGAAGCCCGAGCGGGTGAACACGATCCCGTCCCAATCGCCCAGGGCGCAACGGGCCACGAACTCCTTGCGGCCCTTCTCGTCGAGGTGCTCAGTGTCAGCGACCAGGATGCGGGCGGTCGGGTACAGCTGGAGCCACTCCCTCGAAAACTGCTCCAGCATGTGGTTGGGGACAACCACGGCCGGTTTGGCCGCCGAGCCGAGCCGCCGTAACTCCATGGCCGCCATGACCATGGTCGCGGTCTTGCCAGCCCCGACCGCGTGCGCGAGCAGGGCGCGACCGTCGGTCAGGATGCGAGCGACCGCATCGCGCTGGTGCTGGTGCGGAGAGAACGTCGACGCGAGACCGGGCAGGCTCAGGTGGCTGCCGTCGTGGTCAGGCAGCCTCACCGAGCGGAACAGCTCGTTGTAGACGCCCGCGAGGCGACGGGCCCGATCGGGATCTTCCCAAACCCACTCGCTGAACCGATTCCCCAGTGCTTCCTGCTTGTCCCTGGCGGCGAGCGTCTCTTCATCGTCCCGCACTTGGCGCTTGCTGGAGCCGGTGCCAACGGTCTTGTGCACCGTGTAGAGCCGCTGGTTCAGCGATGCCTCCAGCAGGTTGATCGCACTCGCCTTCTTGGTGCCCCACGTCGAGGACAACACGACGGACCGGCGGTTCCCCACACGAAGCTTCACGGCCCAGCGCCCCAGGTCGCCCAGCCGCTCGACTCCCACCTCGGCGTCGAGCACGTCGCGGCAGAACGCCTCGATGTCCGACGGTGGGATCCACGAGGCGCCGAGCCGGGCCGTGATGTCGCGCGGTTCGAGCTGGCGCGGCATGACCTCCTCCAGTGCAGCGATGTTCGCCTGCCAGCGGGGATCGCTGCCGTCTGCGAGGGCGGCGCGTGCGGCGTCGAGCTTTCGGCGGACGTTGCCCGCCAGGTACTGCGCAGCGGGGACGAGGTCGCGGGTGGTGGGGTCCTCGAAGACCAGGTCACCCAGCCGGACCCGTGCCTCGGACTCCGTGACACCCAGCAGCTCCGCTGCCCGTTCGGCCGTCACCATGCCGGACTCGTCCAGACACACAGCGACCGCGTCCGCGGCGGTCTCCACCCTGGTGCGCTGCGCTGGCGGCGCGACGACCCGCTCGGTGAACACCGGGGCCGGCTCGGCGGTCTGGGTCTCTTCGTCGAAGACCTCCAGCGCGGCGATCAGCGGCCAGTCCGGATCGGTGGCGCGGAACCAGCCCATGGACGGGAAGCGCCGCTGCCACACGCGCTGTCCGGTCTCGGGGTCCCGTCGCTTGGTGCGGATCATCGAGTACCGGTTCAGCGGCCCGTAGAACCGCCGGTAGGGCTCGTAGCGGGCGGCCAGCTCGCGCTGAGCGGCGGCGACCTCGCCGTCGGTTCCGCCGGCGACCTCGCCGTCGGTTCCGCCGGCGAGCTGTGCGGCGAGGACCTCGCGTGCGGCGTCGCGCAGCCCGATCAGGCGGCGCAGCTCGGAGTAGTCCGCGCTATCCGGCGGCCGGTAGGAGACGACGCGGCCGGCAACGTACTGGCCCACCACGCCACCGGTGCCCAACACCAGGCTCCCCTCCTGGGCGTGGCGGGTTTCGAACTCGTCCGTGCCAAGACCGGTGGATGCCGCGGCTGCTCGCGTTCGGGCGACCGGTGGGTCGGTGAGGACGGCGCCTCGGGTCTTGCCGTCGGCCACCAGCCGATCGAGCGCCTCGGCGAGCTGGTCGATGATCGGACCGTTCGACGTCACCGTGAGGTCGTGGTCGCGATACATGGCCCGCCCGATGCCGAGGTCGCCCAGCACCATGTCCCCACGCTCGGCCAGGTACTCGTTGATCACCACCGGAGGCGCGGCAGGGTCGAGCCCATCGAGGGCACCTGCAGTGAGGCCGGCCGCATCGAGCGGCACGGTCTGGCTCCACTTCGGGCCGTCAGGTGCGACCCCGGGCGGGCGGCGCCGCAGGACCAGCAGGTCGATGATCACGTCCGTGCCGGCCGAGGCGGCGAACGCTCCCGCCGGTAGGCGGATGGCGCCCACCAGGTCGGCGAGCCGGGCCATCTCCCGCCGGGCGGCCAGGTTACGGGCATCGAGCGTGTAGCGCGAGGTCAGCGCGACCACGAGACCACCGGGCCGGGTGAGCTTCAGGCTCTTGATCAGGAAGTAGTTGTGCAGCTTGTGGCTGCCGCGATTGTGCTGCGGGTCGTAAGGAGAGACCTTCCCGAACGGCACGTTGCCGATCACCGCGTCGAACGACCCATCCGGCTGGGCGAAGGTCTCGAAGCTGCCCTCGTGGATCTCGCCCCGGGCGCCGTAGAGGTGGTCGGCCACGCGGGCGGTGGTGGCGTCGAGCTCGACGCCGACCATCTGCGCCCCGTCGGGAGCGAACCCCACGAAGACGCCTGACCCGCACCCGGGCTCGAGCACCCGTCCCTCGGTGAAGCCCAGCTCACCGAGCGCCCGCCACATCGCCTGGGCAACCTCGGCCGAGGTGTAGTGGGCATTGAGCGTGGTGCGACGGGCCTGGTTCCAGGCTTCCTCGCTGCCCAACAGGCTTCGGAGCCTCGCTCGCTGTTCCTGGTAGCGGCCCTCGGACTCGTCGAAGATCTGCGGGATCGCACCCCACCCCGACCAGCGGGCCAGCACCGCCTGCTCCTCGCTAGTCGCCCAACGCCCCTCTCGACGACACACGGCCAGGACTTCGAGCGCGGCGAGGTTGGCGTTCAGCTTGGCGGTGACACCCGGCGGGGCGAGATCCGCCTGACCGGCCGGCCCGAACGGCGGGGACCGGTCAGCCTCGGCCGCTACCTGTAGAGATTGGCGATCGCCTCGTTGACCTCCGCCAGGTCCCGGTAGTAATGCTCGAGCTCCGGATCGTCCGTCGTGTCCGGGCCCTCGTCCGTTTCCGGCTCGGCGGTCAGCAAGTAGTGGTCCGCCAGCACGATCTCCTCGGCCTGCCTCAGCGAACGGGAGCTGCGCCGCTGGTACGCCTCCAGGCTCTCCCCCGCCTGCGGATCGCCCACGATCTGATGCAGCACCTCGGCGACCTGGCCGGCGATC
>JBOGHK010000067.1:0-16869 GCA_050744325.1 Acidimicrobiales bacterium | reverse complement strand
AAGTGGCGCTTCGACTCGCGGCGTCCGGGATCGAGCACATCGCTGTTATGGACTTTGACACCGTCGAGATCATCAATCTCGACCGCCTCATCGGCGCCACCCGCCTTGACGCGCTACTCCACCGCGCCAAGGTGGATGTCGCTCACCGGCTCCTCAGCCGAGCATCCACAGCACGACAGCCCGAGATCAGAGCGATCGACCTCAGCGTCTGCGAGCCCGCAGGCCACGACCTCGCTCTTGACTACGACGTCATCTTCAGCTGTGTGGACCGACACTGGCCCCGCGCCGTACTCAACATGCTCGCCTACGCCGATCTCATCCCGGTCATCGACGGCGGCCTGCACATCGACGCCTTCGCCGACGGTGGCATGCGGAACGCAACCTGGCGCTCGCATGTCATCCGCCCTGGTCGACCCTGCCTCGTGTGCAATCACCAACTCGACCTCGGACACGTCGCCCCCGATCGCGAAGGGCTTCTCGACGACCCTGAATACATCCAAGGTGCCGGTCTCGCTGCGGCGCCGGCGCGACAGAACGTCGCCACTCTGTCAGTGAGGATGACCCGTCGGCCGTGGAACTTCGTGGCGGCCTCCTGATGGATCATACGGTCAGGCTGTGACAGCGATGGTGGACTGGGTGTCGGCGCCGACGGCGTGACGGAGCGCGGCGGCGAGGGCGGGGAGCTGGCGGTAGCCCTTCACGCGACGGAACTGCTCGGAGGCGGCGAGCATGCCGGCGGCCGCCCATCGCAGGCGCATGTCGCCGTCTTGCCAGCGCTTCACGTTGCGGGCATGCGCGCGCACGATCTCGATCATCGACTCGACCGGGTTCGTGCTCATGACCGTCTTCAACAGCGTGCCGGTAACACCGAGGCGGGTAACGGTGACCGTCTCGGCGAGGCCTTCGCGGAGGCTGGCGGCGGCGTCGGGGTTCACCTTCTTGAGCTGACCGGCCAGCGCCTTGAGCGCCGCTTCGGCCTCATCGGCGTTCGGGTTAGCCCACGCGGCGCGCAGCTTGCGCCGCACCCACGGCCGCTCCGTCTCAGGCAGGTGATCGAGGATGTTCCTCTCTTTATGGGCTCTACACCGGGCGATCACGGCGTGGTCGCCGAACACGTCGCGCACCGCCCTGGCCAGCGCTTTGCCGCCATCGAGCACGAACAGGATCCCCTCGGACGCGTCCACGCCGCGGTCGCGCAGCCCGGTGATCAGATGACGCACGACCGACGCGTTCTCGGTGGACCCCTCGACCACGCCGAGGGGCACCTTCGTCCCATCGGTGGTGACCCCGAGCGCGCCGATCATCATGTGACCAGCGAAATCGAACCCGTCGACGAAGCAGATGAGCCACCGCTGATCATCGAGGGGCCGGGACCGGAACTCGGCAAGGCGCTCGGCTGTCGCGGTGACGAACCGGCGGCTCACCGAGGATTGCGATGTCCCCGACGCGGCGTCCTCGACCGTCTCACCGACCGGTTCCAGCGCCGTCGCGTAGCGCCGGCCGGACAGACCCGCCAGCATCGACGCCACCATGTGGTCAGCGAGCAGGTCCACCGACGCGAACGTGTCGTACGACTCCAGGTGCACTTCGCGCTCGACACCCTCGTCGCCGGCGACGGTGCGCACCCGGGGTCGGCGCACCGGGATGCGCCGCCCGCCCAGGGTCACCTTGCCGTCCTCGCTGCCATGCCGGTTCGCGACCCGGGTCGCGTCGTGCTTCCCCTTCGGCCCGGCGATCTCGGTCACCTCGGCGTCGACGAGCTCGCCCATCACGCCCAGACCGATCGCCACCGACGCCGCCAGCAGCCCGTGGCGCATCTGCGACGCGAACACTTCGAGCTGGTCGCTCACCTTCCCCGCCAGTCGCTCCGACAGCGACGGATCGGCCAGATCGATCAGCCCGATCTCAGGCAGCAAGTGCAGGCTGCTCATCGACCCGGTCTTCGTGTGTGATGCTTCCTTCTTCATTGGTGGTCCTCCGTTTCACGGTTGGTGTGAGAACCCCGAGCGTGCCTCACGGCACGAACGAGGCGGAGGACCGCCACTGAACTTCTACGACGCCTGGGTCAACCTCGTTCGAAGGCTTGGCGGGCGTAGGAGGAGAACGGGGTGCTTGGCGTCAAGGTATGGCGTCGGATGCTCGGTGTCGATGACCGCACCGTGATCGAGCAGGTCGACTATGACGAGGAGGTCGACGCGGTCGTCGCCAGTGTGCGGCCCCGCACGCAGCGTCGAGCGTGCTGTGGTCGTTGCGGCCGCAAAGCGCCGGGCTATGACCGCGGTGAGGGACGTCGCCGCTGGCGGACTCTGGACCTGGGTGAGATGAAGGCGTTCTTGGAGGCTGACGCACCACGGGCTCACTGCCCCACCCACGGCCCGACGGTCATCGCGCTGCCCTGGGCCCGGCACGGGGCCGGCCATAGCCGGGCCTTCGATGACACTGTCGCCTGGTTGGCGACCCACACCTCCAAGACCGCCATCGTCGAGTTGCTGCGTATCGCCTGGGCCACCGTGGGGGTGATCGTGGCCCGGGTCGTAGACGGTGCCCGTGCCGTGAGGGATCCCTTCGATGGGCTGCGCCGGATAGGGATCGATGAGATCTCCTACAAGAAGGGGCACCGCTATCTGACCGTGGTCGTGGACCACGACACCGGGCGGCTCATCTGGGCGGCCAAGGGCCGCGACAAGGCCACCGTGGGGGTGTTCTTCGACCAGCTCGGCGCCAAGCGCTGCCGGCGCATCCGGCTCGTGTCGGCCGACGCCGCAGAGTGGATCGGCGACGTCGTGCGCGAGCGCTGCCCCAAGGCCACGCTCTGCCTGGACGCGTTCCACTTGGTGAAGTGGGTAACCGACGCTCTCGACGAGGTCCGCCGCGAGACCTGGAACCAGGCCCGCCGCTCCGGCATGAAGACTCATGCCCGGGACCTCAAAGGCGCCCGCTACGCCCTCTGGAAGAACCCCGAAGACCTCACCGAGAACCAAGAAGCCAAGCTGGCCTGGGTGGCCAAAGTCAACAGCCGGCTCTACCGGGCCTACCTGCTCAAAGAGCAGTTCCGCCAGATCATCCGGCTCAAAGGCCGCCGCGCGCTCCGCCTGCTGGACTGCTGGCTGGCCTGGGCTGCACGCTCCCGGATCCCCGCCTTCGTCACCGTCGGCCGCAAGATCCGCAAGAACCTCGCCGGGTTCAAGAACACCCTCAAACACGGGCTATCCAACGCCCTGGTCGAGTCCACCAACACCAAGATCCGGGTCCTCACCCGCATGGCCTTCGGCTTCAAGAAACCCGAACACCTCATCGCCCTCGCCCTACTCGACCGAGGCGGCTACTGCCCACCCCTCCCCGGCCGCCCAACCCGACCCACGGATACGTGAGGAGAGCCAGATTTCAGGTCCCCAGACGCACGCCAGTGAAGGCGAACCGCCGACCAGACGGTCACGACCTCGCCGTGGGAAGGCGCCACGCCGGCGCCCAGTACCCTTGCGGGAAGCGACGGACAGTGCAGGAGCGTGGCTTTGCCGCCCGACGATGACGTGATCGGTGCTCGCCTCGGCCGGCTGAGGCGACAGCAAGGGTTGACCCAGCGGGGTCTGGCAGAGCGAGCAGGGCTGAGCGAGGCCTTGGTCCAGAAGCTCGAACAGGGCCGGAGGGGTTCCGCTCGGACCAGCACGTTCATCGCGTTGGCGAACGCCCTCGACGTCGACCTCTCCGAGCTGACCGGTAAGCGTCCTCGCCTCGGCAAGGACGACGACGTGCGTGTGCTCGCCTTACGTGACGTGTTGCTCGCGCCCGAGCTCGTTCTCGACGTCTCTGGCCAACCCGGCGGCAGACGGATCGCGGAGGCCGCATCCCTGGACGACGTCGGTCGTAAGGTCGCCACGGCCTGGCGCGACTACTGGGCCGGGCGTTTCACCACCCTGGCCGGCCGTCTCCCGAGGCTCGTCGCCGCAGCCCGGGCCACCAGCGCAGAGGCCGGTGCCCGAGCAGCGGGGCCACTGACGCAGTCCTACCAGCTGGTCGCCTACCTGCTGGTCCACCTCGGCAAGGACGACCTTGCGGCCTTGGCGGCCGAGCGGGCCATCCACGCGGCGGCGACCGGTGACGACGAGCTGCAGTGGGCCACGGTGCACGGCACGTTCGCGTGGGCGCTTCTGCACCAGGGGCGTACGGACGCCGCCGAGCAGCACGCACGAGCGATCGCCGAACGCATCGAGCCGTCCATCCCGCGGGCGTCACTGGAGCACCTGACCGTCTGGGGTGGGCTGCTGCTGTCGGCGATGGCGGCTGCTGTGGCGGGTGGCCGGCGCGACGCGGCGATCGACTTTATCGGCCTGGCGAGGTCTGCAGCTGGACGGTTCGAGTCCGGTGACCGCTCCGACTACCAGACCAACTTCGGCCCGACCCAGGTGTCGATGCAGGCGACTCACGCCTACGCCGTGCTGCGGGAACCGTCGAAGGCCCTGAAGGCTGCCGATGGCGTGCGGCGGCAGGATCTGCGCAGCATTGCGTGGGGCCGGCACCTCATCGATGTCGCCCAGGCGCACGTCGACGCGGGGGAGACGAAGGCGGCCGAACGGATGCTGCTCGACGCAGAAGACCTGTCGCCCGAGTGGTTCCGCCACCAGGGCCCGGCCCGATCACTGGTCGGTGAGCTGGTGCAGGAAGCCCGGCGGATGTCTCCGCCGCTCCGGCGGCTAGCGAAGTCCGTCGGGGTCGAGAGGTAGGACGTGCTGTCCGGGCTACCGCCGGTCCGCCGCTGAAAGTAGGACGCCGCGTCCGTTTACATCGTGATCCGTGCGTGCCTGAATACGGTTCGTGAGCAACAGCAGGCGAGGACAGCCGGGCGGGAATCGGTCTCGCCCGATCAGCGTGGCGGACATCGATCGGGAGAAGGCCCATGTCGCTCGTGTCTACGACGCGATGCTCGGTGGCTACTCACACTTCGAGATCGACCGCAGGGTTGCGGAAGCAGCCGCCGCGGCATCGGGCGGCATGGAAGCCGTGCGCTACTCGACGCGCTCGAACCGGGCGTTCCTCGGGCGCGCGGTGCGCTGGCTGGTTGACGATGGCGTGCGTCAGTTCCTCGACCTCGGATCAGGGCTGCCGGTGGAGGACAACGTCCATCAGGTCGCGCAGCGGATGGCACCCGAGTGCCGCGTCCTCTACGTGGACTTCGACCCCGTGGTGCTCGCCCATGCCACAACCATGATCGAGAGCACCGAGGACGGTACCGCCGAGTTCATCGTCGCCGACATGCGCGAGCCCGAGATGATCCTCGCCGAAGCGGCTCAGACGCTGGACTTCACGCGGCCGATCGCATTGCTCCTCTTCACGATCCTGCACAACGTCCTGGACAGCGACGACCCGGCGCGGCTCGTCGCTCGTTACCTCGACGCCGTGCCGTCCGGCAGCTACTTGGCCATCTCTCATCTCACGGGGGACTTCAACCCTGTGGAGATGGCCAAAGGGAAGGAGGTCCTCGACGAGCAGATGGCCGAGTCGTTCATTCTGCGTAGTTACGACGAGATCCTGGGATTCTTCACCGGCACCGAGTTGGTGGATCCGGGTCTCGTGCACATCAACGAGTGGCATCCTGACCTGCCACCCCAGCCGCCCGAACGGCCCGGCATCAGCCACGTGGCACCAATCTATGGAGGTGTCGGCCAGAAGCCGTGACACCCGAGGTTCAGGAGGTCAGCCTGGTCGAGAAGTCGTCGAACTCGCCGGCCTTCGCGGCGTCGAGCATGGCTTTCATCTCGGCGGGTGTGAAGTGGAGGACGGGGCTCGCGTCGCCGAGCTTGCTGTCGCGGACAGCGACGCCGAGCGTCGACGGTGCGAACTCGAAGCACGCACCGCTATCGCCGCTGAACGACGACCTCCGCCAGGTTCCGATCACTCGAGAGGTTGAGCCTGTCTGGATGGTGCTGTCTGCCTTCATGCGGCTCCTCGTGTTTTGATTGCGGACGTGCGCGGCCCCTAGTTGACGGACCACGGCCTAAGTCGGCTCACCAGCGAGCTTGTCGAGCTCGCCAGCTCTGGCGGCGTCGAGCATGGCTTTCATCTCGGCGGGTGTGAAGTGGAGGACGGGGCTCGCGTCGCCGAGCTTGCTGTCGCGGACAGTGACGCCGAGCGTCGACGGTGCGAACTCGAAGCACGCGCCACTGTCCCCACAGCGGAGGGGTCGTCGCCAGCCTCCGGTCACGCGTGCCCCCACACCCAGCTCCTTGTCTGAGCCGCTCATTGGTCACTTCCCGCGCTCGATTGCGCACTGCGGAGGATATCCAGCGTCTCGTCGGGGCTTGTCGCCCGGGCTTCAGCCATGTTCTCGAACATCTGGCTGTACAGGTACACCTGCTGTGTGTCCTCGACGTACATGGACTCGACGAAGCCAGGCTCCAGGTTGACGAGGCCAGCATCGTCGGGGAACCCGAACTCCATCAACGTGAAGCTTCCGGCGAGGGCCGGGTACAGGCCGGCGCTGTAGGGCACGACCTGAAGCGTGACGTTCGGATGGGACTCTGCGAGGTCGAGCATGGAGGCGAGCTGGACAGCCATCACGCCTTGTCCGGCGTCACGGTGCAGCACGGACTCGTCGAAGATCAGGTGGAAGTCCAGCGGGTCGGGTGCCTCGAGGACGGCCTTGCGCTGTTGGACGATGTTCACGATCCGGGCCATCTGTTGCGACGAGCGCTGTACCAGACCAGCGCGCATCCGAGCCTCGGCGTAGAGCGGCGTCTGCACGAGTCCGTGCAGGATGCCGCCCGTGTAAGCCCGCTGCCGCCGAGATCCCCACTCATAGGCGAGATAGCGCCGACCGTCGGCTGACAGGTCGGCGTCGTCGTAACGATCCCACCAGCCCGAGACGGCAGCGCCCTCCGTCAGCCACTGCCATTCCTCTTGCTCGTCATCGGGGATCTCGAACACGTCGAAGACGCGGGGGAGGTCCTTGGCGAGGAGGTGCTGCTCGCCGGTCTCGAGGAAGTCCTGCTTCGGCCGTGACCAGCCGAGCTCGGACGCCGCTGTACCGCGATTGGGGAAGCGGACGGTCCCGTTGGGGTGGCGAGCCTCGATGCGGCGTCTGACGAGACGCCGCCGCAGCTCACGTCTGCAAACGGCCGGGCTGATGCGCCGGTTGTCGCGGTCCGTCACGTTGGTACCTGACCTCCCTGAGACGGCGCGTCGTCACGCCGGCGTCCCTTGAGCATGGCAAGGAGCTTATGTACTGTACTTGCCACAACGAAGAGGTTTCTATCTAGGATGTAGATTAGCTTCCTAGATCGGGCCGGTCAAGGGGTAGCGATGTCGGGGATGACACCACAAGGCCCGGTGAGAACAGGACGGCGTAGGTCAGGCAGCGGCGAGCGGTCTGACCATCAGGTCATGACTGTCGGGATGTCGGCAGTCCGTACCGGCACCACGCAGTCCTCTGGCGCATCGAGCGGCGCGTCCGAAGCGGACGCCGTGGCATCTCGGCGAGGCCGTGCCTCCTCCACGGCCGCCACCTCGAAGGGAGTCCGTCTCCCCTTCGAGGGAACGCCGGGTCGGCTCGGACCTGTCCCTGGCGCCATGGAGGCCCATGGGGGAGCCGCCAGGGGCAGGTCCAGCAGTCCGACCGGTGCCTGGTCCGCAGGTGGGCATCGAACTGAGGAGGAGGACTGATGCTCTCTACTTGGGAGCCACCCGGGAGCCAGGGCCGCGTGATCGGCGGCTTGCTCGGCGTTCTCGTCGGCGAAGGATTGCACTCGTCGGGCGGCAGAGCCTCCCTCGGTGCGGTCCAGCCGATGACGGCTGCAGTGATCGATGTCGCCCACGGCTATGTCGCCCGTCGCGGACTCACCGCACCCGTCGAGGTCGCCCAGCGGCACCAAGGTGTGGGTGGCTTGGGATGGCTTCTGCCGGTAGCCGTCGTTCGACCGAACGCGCCGGGCCGGATCAGCGACACGCTCGACCTGGCTGGCCCCGCGGGCGTCTCTTGGGAGCAGTTCGGAAGCTGCGTCGCGTACGTCGAGCTGGCCAGTCGGGTCCTGGCGGGCTGGCCCCCTCACGAAGCCGCAGCCGGCATCGTCACGAGCTCGGTCGCTGCCAGCGATGGCGTTCCCGCCCTGCACGGCGACGCAGCGGTCGACGGTCTGAACGTCACCGTGTGGGCACTGAACCGACCGATGCCGTTGACGGACGTCGTCGTGCGCCTCCGGCAGTTCGTTCCTCGGGAGGTAGCTGCCGCGGCCTGCGGTGTCCTTGGTCTGCATCACGGTGCCGATGCCGTGCCCCAGCGGTGGCAACAGCGGCTTCGCCACGTCGCGGACTGCCTCGCGCTCACGCCGGCGTTGCTGCGCGTGCGCGGTGCCCCGGCCCTTGAACCGACTCCTGCGAGCGACGGGGAGAGGACGTCGGTCGTTCGGCTCCACGGCCTCGGGGGGTCGGGGCAATGAAGCGGTGCGGATGTTGTCCACCCGGCGGTGTCCGACAGCGAGCCGTTGGGAGCTTGGTCGGCGTCGAACGCGGTGAGGTGTGGTCGGCCGACGGTCACGCTGCGGTAGCGGGCGCTTACCGCCCCGTCGCTGCTGCGCTGGTCGACGTCGCGCACGGCTATGTGGCGGTCGGGGGTGGGACTGTGCCGGTCGAGGTGGCCCACCGGCACAGTGGCGTGCCGGGGCCGGGATGGCTGGCGGTGGTCGCCCTTGTCCGTGGTGACGTACGACGCCTGGCCAGCGACACGCTCGAGTTGGCCACCGCGGCCGAGGTTCCGACACCGATGCTCGGCGACTGCGTCGACTACGTGTTCCTGGCCGCATGCCTACTGGCGGGGTGGCCGGTCGAGCAGGCCGTCGAGACCGTGACCAGCGCTCCGGCGGTGTCGGGTGGACCGCTGCCGCCGTTGACGGGCGAGACGATGCCCGACGCCCTTGCGGCCAGCGTGTGGGCACTCACCCAAGGTCGATCGGGTGCGGACGTCCTGGACGCGCTGGGCGAGGTGACGACGCCCGGGGTTACCGCGGCGGTGGGAGGGGTCCTCGGGCTCCGGGACGGTCCGGCGGCTCTGGCCCGTGAGCGGCGCTGGCCGCGTCGGCGCGCTGCCGAGCACGCGGTCCTGGTGTCGAGTCTGCTCGGCGCTCGCCACCACGCCGACCCCGTGCTGTCGGCCATCGTCGCTGGGGTGCCGACGTGAGTTCGGCTGGATGGCAAGAGCAGGGGCTCTGTCGCCGTGTGGACGGCAAGTTCTTCTTTGCCGAGGACAGCCGCTACGCCAAGGCGGTTTGCGCCCTGTGCCCGGTGTGGGAACCGTGCCTCGAACGCGGACTCGGGGAACCCGTCGGTGTGTGGGGCGGGCTCGACGCCGGTGAGCGTGCCCGGCTACGTGTCCTGCGTGACCGTCTCGCCAGCGACCCGGGAGATCCGCAGAACGCGGTGGACGTCCGCCGGCTCGTCCGCGCCGGACTCAGCCTCGAGCGCGTCAGCGTCGCGTCGGACATGGCGCTCGACGCCGTGGTCGTGGCTGTCGAGCACTGCCAGCCACGGGAGTGCCAGCGATGACCGATCGGATGCCGCCAGACTCGGCCTTCGTCGGTGTCGGAGACGACGGCCGCCAGCGGTGGCTCGCCGTCGACTGGCTGATCCGGGCCAATGTCCCTCTGTGGCTCGAAGGAGCACATCTCCCTCACAACGCGACCGCGCTGGCGAACTTGTCGCCACTCCGCAGCTTGGAGGACCTCGTCCAGGCGCAGCCCGTGGTCCAGGAGGCCGGTCGGGCGGTGAGTCTCGTGTACGAGAACCTCTGGTGCCTCGTGGCCAACGACGCTGGGCTCACGTTGGAGCCGACGCAGCCTCACGCCACCGGGGTGAGCCCGGCGCGGGTGACTGGTGGCCGCGACGCGGCGCAGGCTCGGCGGCTCGCGAGCTGGGTCGTGGTCGCTGACGTGGCCACGGAGGCGATCCAGGGAGCCGGGACCTTCCTCGACTGCGCGACGACGGCGGCGGTTCGCTCCTCCACCGCCATCGGTGGTCAAGTCCGCGAGGGTGTCCGAGATGCGGCGGCGGCCATCGTGCACGCTGTCGCCTGCATCGCCTGGCGGGCTGTCCGTGCCCACTCGTAGCAGAGGACCTGGTCCTGGGACACGGCGCCTGATCCGGCGGCCGTCGACGCTGCGATCGAGGCCAGCCTCCGACCGGTGGAGCAAGCCGTGCGTGAGTCGGGGCACCGAGTCTTGGGACTCGTGCCGTGACCGATGGAACCGAGTACAAGGTTGGCGACCTCAGCGGCCCTGCTTGGACGCGATGGAGCGGCAGGTAGAGACAGGTGGTGACGACGTGAGACGGAAGCGGAAGTCGGTCGCGGTGTCGCTCGACGTGGAGCTGCTGGAGGCTGGGAGAGCCGTCGCGGCGGATGGGCGGGCGTGGAGCTTCAGTGCTCTGGTCAACGAGGCCCTACGCCTCCACCTGGAAGACGAGAGCCCTCGGAGTGGCCGCGCCGCCCTCCGGCGTGTGGGACGTCTGGCTGACGGTGACGCGGGCCGGTGAGTTGAGGCGCCTGGACCGAGTACCCGTCACTGCGGCCAGCCGGCGCGAACCCGGCGACTGCTCGCACCTGACGCAGCGGGGTCACTTGGTGACCGGCTGGCCGTCTTCGAGGTAGCGGGTGCTGCCGTCTTGGCGGGCGGCGACGGCGTGCTCGAGCCGGTTGGCCAGTCGGGGGATGGTCACCGCGGCGAGGTCGTCGACGGCGTGGAACTTGTAGCCGGTCACTTCGGCGCCGTCTACAGCGATGACGTCGCGCTGGGAGGGAGGGAGGTGGCCGCCGTCGAAGACGAACAGGAGCTTGGCGCCGTCGTGTCCGTCGGTGTCGTCGTGGCGCCAGTCAGCGACCAGGAGCCGCCCGACGGGTGGCTCGATGCCGAGCTCTTCTCGGACTTCGCGTCGAGCCGCCTCGCCGGGGCTCTCGCCCGCCTCGACGTACCCGCCGGGGATGTCGAGGAAGTCCTTGTAGGACGGGATGACCATCAGGATCCGGTCGTCCTCGTCGAGGAACAGGACGCCGGCAGCGACCCGGGGGCGCACGAAGGGCGAGTCGGGCTGATTCACCGCGCTGAACCTAGGGCCATGTAGTCGGCGGCTTGTACTCGCTGGGCGAGCTGCGTCAGCTCGGCGCTGCGCTCTTCTCTGGTCTGGTGGCGGAGGTCAGCGACGATCTCGCGGCCCATGAGGTGGTGGTGGACCTGCTCGGGGGCGAGCCGCTCGGCGGTGAGCATCGCGTCGACGGCGCGGTCGATCTCGCGGCGTTCGATCCGGATCCGTGCGAGGTCGAACGCGTACCGGACGCGCCGTTCGAGCGGTAGGCGTGTCGCGTCGATGCCCGGCGTGTGGCGGTCGGCTGCGTCCATGTCGCCCAGTGCGACCGAGGTCGCCACCCGGTGGATGGCGACATTGGTGGGGCCGAAGGCGGTCCAGAGGTGGTTGGCGTCCCGACCGACCTGGCGGGCGTAGAGGTCTGCTTCCTCGAGGTAGTCGTCGGTGCCCTGTCGGTCGCCGGCCCGGGCCGAAGCCATGGCCCCAGCAAGCAGCAAGGTTCCGTACACGGACGCGCCATGCTGGGAGGTGGGAGCGAGGTGGCGGCGCAGGTCGTCGGCGGTCTTGTCGGCCAGCCGGGTCGCCGCGTCGGTCCGGCCGTGGGACTGGAGGGTGTACACCACCGACCGGCACAGCGACCCGAGCACGGCTCGGTCGCCTGATCGTTGTGCGGCCAGGAACCCGCGGTCGGCAGCGGTCCAAGCGAGGTCCAGCTCGCCGAGCTTGGTCAGCACCATCGCCGCAGCCTGGCTCGCCAACGCCAAGACCCGTTGGGCGTCGTACCAGCCGTCGCCGTCGCCGTCGCTGCGAGCGACGGTCAGGTGCGCAGCGGAGAGGACCTCCGGGAGCCCCATCAGCATGTCGCCGTACCGGGAGGCCTGATAGGCCGCCATGACGTCGGCCAGCTCGCCGCGCAGCTCGTCGATCTCGGGTGGTTGGTCGTCGCTTGTATTGGTGACCAACGCAGCAACCGAGCCGCCATGATCAAGGAGCGTCGCCCGAATGGCCTGCACCGCGCTGCTCTGCGCACCTGATCGCCAAGGTGCCGGCTGATCTGCCAGCTCGCTTCCGGAACCCTGGGTCCGGCGGGCCCGCTCCTGGGCTGCGGCGACATCCAGCAGCCGGACCGGGAGATCGAGGACGTGGGCGAGGGCCTTGCGTGAGCGTCCGCGAGGAATCCGTTTCCCGCGCTCCCAACGAGCGACCTCTCTGCGTGTGATTGTCGGCCGGTCGTAGACCCCGACCGCCTCTGCCACGTCGGTCTGGCTCAAGCCGAGCTGCCGCCGACGCGATTGGATCAACTCGCTCAGGGTCCGGACGTCACCCCGATACGACACCACCGAGAACGACGGTACTCGCCTCGCACGGCTTCGTTCGGGACTGCCGGGCGGGCGATTGGCCCCCGTATTGGCCCTCCCCCTACGGCCCTCGGACGGTGTTGGGTCGAGGGCGTGATCAACACTGCTCCCGGTGTCCGAGAGCCCAATGGCTCAGCAGGGATGCCCCTGCGATTGGCGGTCGTCACCGGAGTCGTGCGGTGGCTGGCCCGACGCCTGGACGGGTGGCTGGCCGCCATGGGTCGGGACGCGCTCGCCAACCAGGTCGACGGTCTGGTGGCCGCTCACGAGCGACTCGCCGAGACGATCGACAGGCGCCTGCGGAGCCTGGAGGAAACCGCCGCACGAGGCGAGGCCGAGGTGCGGTTCATGGCCACCCTGCTGGGTCAGCAGGACGGCGCGGAGCCGCCCCGCACCGGCGTCGACCGCTCCGAGCCATCACGCCGGACCGGGTTCCGACACACGAGGCGACCTGCAAGCGACGGTGCCGGCGACGAGGTGGCGGAATGAGGGCCCATCGCGTCGTGGTCGAGCGCGATGCCCACGATTGGGCGGTCAGGATCGAGGGGTCGGCCGCCCGACGGGTGCTCAGCGCCCGGGACCTGGCCGACGTCGATCCTCGATGCCGCAAGGCGATCGCGGAGCAGTCGGGCCAAGCGCCCGACGACATCGAGCTCGAGGTCGAGGTGCAGCTTCCTCCGGCAGTCCAGGACCGTCTGGACATTATCCGCGAGCTGACAGCGGACATCGAGGCCGAGTACGACGCCGCCATCAGCGAGCTGGTCGAGGTGGGCTTGTCCCTGACCGACATCAGCCAGGTGCTGCGTCAGAACCATCGGCCCCTGCGAGCGCTGATCGTCACCAATGCGGAGATCGCAGAACACGGTCTGGCCGGGCACCCCGACGCCGTCGGTCTCGCGTGGGACGACCATGGCCACTGCGAGACGCTCAAGTGCCGCAGGCACGTCGAGGCGACGCGCTGTGAGTACCGCGATCTCCCGCCGGAAGGCGAGAACGCGCTCGTCTACGACAGCAACCGGTTCACCTGCGACTTCTGCGACGGCGAGGAGATGGGCGGGTAAGCAGACAGTCGTGTAGCCATCGGGACAGCGACGACGAGGTCGTGACCTAGGAGGACAGGATCGGAGGCGGAGTGGGCAGCATCACGCTCATCACCGGAGGGCACCGGGCCGGCAAGTCGGACGTCGCGGAACACCTCGTCGGCCCCGGCCCGGCGACCTACCTAGCCACGCTGGTCCCGCGTGACGAGAACATGCGTGCCCGGGTTGCCCGACATCAGCGGCTACGGCCAGCGGCGTGGTCGCTGGTCGAGGAGCCCATCGACGTTCCTCGGGTGCTCCGAGGTGTTCGGGGCACGGTGCTCTTCGACGCGTTGAGTCAGTGGGTCAAGAACGACGTGCACGGCGTGAACACCCGGGAACTTCTCGACGCGCTCAGGGATCGCGATGGCGACACGGTGATCGTGACCGCCGAGGTCGGCAGCGGCGCTCCGGGTCGGGACGTCGAAGAGCAGCGCTACTTCGACCGGCTCGGCGAGGTCAACCAGGCCGTGTCGAAGATCGCGGACCGTGTCCTGCTGGTCGTGATGGCGCGGGTGATCGCGCTGCCGTTCTGGGCGCCTGGCGGCCACGAGGTCGTGGAGCTCGAACCCGATCTGTGGACCTGACGAACAGGCAACCGATGCCGGTCACGATGTTCCACCCGCACGACACCGGGCCATGGGGTCTCACGGCCGACGAGTACTGGTTGTTCCGGCACAACGGGTTCCTCCGCCTACGGCACCAGGTGTCGGCGAGCTACGTGTCGGCGATGCGCGAGGTCGTCGCGGACGGGATGGCACGGGCGGTGCCGCCGTTGCGCCGCAACGGCGCTGGGCAGGTTCACCGCATCGACCGGCTGCTCGACCGCAGCCCGGTCTTCGTTGGGATGCTCCGTGTTCCAACGGTCCTGGAGCCCTTGCGAAGCCTGCTGGGCCCGAACGTCGTCGTGCTGCGGAACCGGCACAACCACGCCACTACCAACCGGCCCGGCGACACCCCGTTCCGGCTGCATCGCGACGTCGTGCAGTGGAGCCGCCCCGTGGTCACCGCCATCGTGTACCTGGAGGACGCCAGCGTCGACCACGGTTGCACCTACGTCGTGCCGGGCAGCCATCTCGCCGCTTTCGCCGGAATGGCCCCGGATGGCGGGGGCGGGAACTGGGCCGACGAGCATCCCGAATACCAGGCGTTCGCCGGCCAGGCGCTGCCGGTCCCCATGCCCGCCGGCGGCGTGCTGCTGTTCGACAGCCTCCTGTTCCACTCCGTTGGCACCAACACGGCCGGCGGGACCAGGCTCAGCGCCGCCTTCGCGTTCCACAGCGTGGACGAGCTGGACGACACACCCCAGCCACGGCGGCTCCTACTGTGCGGCGAACGCATCTACAAGGGCAACGACCGTCACTACACACCCCACCATGGATCGGCCACCGACCACCACGACGTACCGCTCGGTCCTCACCCGGACACCTGACGGATCAGCGATCGTCAAGCAGGTGGCCGGCGAGGAACGGCTCCCGCTCCTGCCGAGCCGGTGGGAGTCGTTCGCCAACGAGCTGCGCATTGGCGTCCTCATGGCCGAGACCCCGCCGCCCGTTGCGGTGCCACGGTTGCTCGACTCGGATCCCGATGGTGGGACGCTGGTCTTCGAGGCCATCGACGGTGAGCCGCTCGGACCCAAGCGACCGACGCAACTCGCCAGCGGCGATCTCGATCGGGCGCTCGATGTCGCCCACGCCCTCGGTAGCTTCGATCCTCACGGCGACTGGTTCCTGCGGTTCGCGGCCCGGACCCATCTGGACCACCACCGCCGAACCGGACTCCTTTCCGCCATGGAGGCGCGGCATCTCATTCGGCTCCTGGAGGCCGGCCCGACCCGGTGGGCGTTCGCTCATGGCGACCTGTCGCCGCGCAACATCCTCAAACGAGCCGACGGGTCGGTGGTCGTGATCGACTGGGAACGAGCCGGTCTCTACCCGGCTGGCTACGACCTCGCCTTCCTCTGGTACACGCTTGGCGCCGTTGCAGGTGCCCGCACGCGGATCGAAGCCACTGTGCCATCGGCCGACAAGGTCAGCTTCCTGCTGTCCGTCCTGCTGATCGCCCTGCTCCATCTCGACAGGCCGGCCCCGGACGCTCCGCAAGCAGACGCCGACCGAGACGTGGTCCGATCGGTCCTAGGCAGCCTGCTCACAACAGCTTGAGATGATCCAGGCAGCGGTAACCCACTTCGACGTCGGTCATCTGGCCACCCCGCAGCTGCGCCCGGAACTCCGGCAACGACATCAGGACGACCTCGGTCTGCTCGGTGCTGGTGTTGTTCGGTTCGCCGACCTTGCGGCAGTCGGTGGCGACGTAGCAGTAGCGGACCATGGTCGAGTAGGCGTCGTCGAGGCAGGTGCCGACAAGCTCGAAGTCGCCGTCGTAGCCGGTCTCCTCGAGGAACTCGCGCCGCACCGTGTCGAGCGGCTTCTCGTCGGGATCGACGAACCCGCCCGGCAGCTCGTTCAGGATCGCCTGCGGCCCGGGCCGGTACTGCTTGACGAGGATCACCTCGTCGTGCGCGGTCAGCGCAAGCACGCTGGCCGCGGGTCCTTCACGCTTGATGTAGAAGTCCGCCGTCGACGTGTCCGGCAGCCGGAAGTCCACGCGCTCGATGACCCGAGAGAACTCCTTGAACACGACCGTTCGATCGAGCTCGACCCACTCTTCGATAGGGGCCATGCATCACCTTTCGACAAGCCTCGTCATCGAGACACGCGGGTCCGTCGAGCAGACGGGCGTCACCATCCTCGCGCTTCACTGATCGTGGGCCGCACGATGTGCGACGCTCTTTCTCCCATGAGCAAGCGTCGGGTCCCTGCGGGCAAGTTGACTTCGAGGTTGACCGGCTTGGATGTGCTCGGCTTCGGTGCGTCGTGGGAGCCAGCAACCTCCGATGCCGTTGTGGCTGAGGGCGTTATCCGGTATCTCGAGGATCGCCGCGTGCTCTACGCATCCGCAGACGTTGAGGTGCCGGAGCACTGCATTGCGTCCGTGCTCGATATTCGCCGTGAACTCACGGACGTCCTCGGCAACGGGGGCATCAGCCCCGTCCTCAGCGACAGTCTCCGGGCGATGCGGGCAGCCTGCCGGGTTTTTCTTGGGCGGCTCCGCTTGAACCCGAACCTCCACCAGTTCGAGATCATGCATTCGTACAGAGACGATCGTCACCGGCCGATCGGGCTCCACGACTGGGTGTTGAACCAAGCGATTGGCGAGCTTCGCGGCGTATTCGGCGTACACATTGCATTGCTCGCGTCGCGTTACGGGGTCGACGTCGAGGAGGACCTGGCGACGATCCTTCCGCCTGAATCCGACCAGTGAACTTGACGTCGGTGTCGCCCCGACGTGCCGAACCAGCCCCATCCCAC
>JBOGHK010000066.1:0-15348 GCA_050744325.1 Acidimicrobiales bacterium | reverse complement strand
CCGCAAGTACCGGGGCTTCTGGCACCGCATCCTCCACGACCAGACCGCCGACGCCATCGAACGCGACATCTCCCAACTCCCCCACGCCAACGTCACGACCGTCCCGTTCCACATCGGGCCTCACGGCCAGCCTGACGACGGCTTGGCCGACGCTGACCGAGCCACCCTCGTCGCCGCTGCAGCCACCCCCTCAGCGACAGGCCAGCGGGATGGGCAGGAGCGCGACGACGGTCGACGACACACCGTCACCACGTCGATCGACGGCTTGGCCGATGGCCTCGTCCCCGTGGGGGAGGTGACCTGGCGGTCTCGGGTCAGCGTCGAAGGACGGGTGACGACCCTGCGAGTCCAGCCCGGCCAGGGCAGTCATAGTCTCGAATGCGTGATCGAGGACCCCACCGGCACGGTCTCGCTCGTGTTCATCGGTCGGCGTCAGATCGGTGGGATCGAGTGCGGCACCCGTCTCCGAGCGAGCGGCACGGTCTCGATCTACAAGGGCCGACTGGCGATCTTCAATCCCATCTACACCCTGCTCTGACTGTTCCGGCGTCTCTGGGCGCTCCATTCCGACCTGACGGATGCCAGAAGGCGGTGACACGGCCAGAATGACCGGGTGCGTACGCCCTCGACGCCGGCCAGAAGGCTGGTCGGCTTCGCCCTGGGTCCGGCGCTGGTTGCCGTGGGGGTGCTGGCCCTGCTGCCGGTCCGCGAGTCGGTGACCGTCGCCAGCCCAGCCCTGGTGCTGATCCTGCCGGGGATCGTCGCCGGGTTCGTCGGCGGGCGGCTCGCCGGTGCGTTCACCGCGGCGGTCGCTGCCCTCGTCCTCGACCTCGTCTACATCGAGCCGTACGGGACCCTCGACGTCCACGTGACCGACGATCTGGTGGCGCTGGCCGTGTTCGTCGCAGTCGCGGTCTCCGTCGCCGCGCTGGTCCAGGTCGCGAGCGACCGTCGACGGGCGGCCGAGCAGCGGGCGGCCGAGATCGTCGCGCTGTCCGAGGAGAAGGAGCGCTTCCGCCGCGAGCAGGAGCGGCTGTCGGTCGAGAAGCAGGCGCTCGAGCAGATCGAGGACGCCCGGCGAGCGCTGCTCCGTTCGGTGTCCCACGACCTGCGCACCCCCCTCGCGACGATCCAGGCCATCACCTCGGACCTGCGCGACGGAACGGCGTACGACCCGGCCACCCGCGACGAGCTGCTCGACCTGGTCGGTGACGAGGCCGAACGGCTCGACCGCCTCGTGGCCAACCTGCTGAGCATGAGCCGGATCGAAGCCGGCGCGCTCCACCCCGACGTGCAGGCCGTCGCGCTCGACGAGCTGGTCGACGACCGGGCCCGCCGCCTGAGACGGGTGCTGCGCGACGTCCGGGTCGACAGTCGCATCCCACCGGAGACGCCGTTGGTCGACGCGGATTACACCCTGCTTGACCAGGTGGTCACCAACCTGATCGAGAACGCGGCCCGCCACACGCCCCCGGGCGGGGTCATCCACATCGAGGCTCGGACGACAGGGGCGATGGTCGAGGTGGCGGTGACCGACGAGGGCCGTGGCGTGCCTACCACCGACCGCGCCCGGCTGTTCGAGCCCTTCTGGAGAGGCGACGACAGCCGTTCGAGCGGGCTGGGCTTGGCGATCTGCAAGGCGATCGTCGAGGCCCACGGTGGCGAGATCTCGATCGCCGACGTCACCGAAGGGACCGGGGCGCGGTTCGCCTTCACCGTGCCGGTCCACCACGCCACCATGGCCGCATCACCGGAGCCGGCACCGTGACCGCTCGCAATGGCGCCGACCCGGCGCTGGTGCTGGTCGTGGACGACGAACCGCCGATCACCCGCGCCTTGAGCGCGGCGCTCACCGCCCGGGGCTACCGCGCGGCCGTGGCGAGGACCGGCGACCAGGCGATCGAGGCGGCCACCCAGCAGACCCCGGCCGCGATCATCCTCGACCTCGGGCTCCCCGACGTCGACGGCATCGACCTGCTGCGCCAGATCCGCGCCTGGTCGGACGTCCCGATCATCGTGCTGACGGCCGAAGGCGCGGAGGACCGCAAGATCCGGGCGCTCGACGACGGGGCCGACGACTACGTCACCAAGCCGTTCTCGACCCCCGAGCTGCTGGCCCGGTTGCGCGTCGCCCTGCGCCACCGGCGCGTCGCCGACCTCGGCGAGCTGGGCGAGTTGAACGGCCCGGTGCTCGACGTCGGTGACCTGCACATCGACATCCCTCACCGTAAGGTCGAGGTTGAGGGTCGCACCATCGAGCTGACTCCCAAGGAGTTCGCCTTCCTGGCCATGCTCGCCCGGCACGCGGGCAAGGTGCTGACCCACCGGATGATCCTCCAGGAGGTCTGGGGCCCGGAGTACGGCACCGAGAGCGAGTACCTGCGGGTCTACGCCAGCCAACTCCGCAAGAAGCTCCGGGACGACCCGGCCCGTCCCCGCCTGGTCACCGAGCCCGGTGTCGGCTACCGCCTGGTCGACCGCGAGGTCTAGTCAGCCCGGTGCTGCACTAGTAGCGGTTGTGGGGCCGCCAGTCGAAGGCCACCAGGCGACCGGTCGCGGACAGTGTGGCGTAGGCCGTCACCGGGTCGTCGCCGGCAAAGCAGACGTTGGTCACCAGGGGGTCGGGCAGCGACGTGTGTTCGACCATCCGGCCCTGCGGGCACACGGCGGTGATGCCGCCGTTGACCAGCGTGCCCACGCAGACCCAGCCCTCACTGTCGACCGCCAGCGAGTCCAGCAGCTGCAGGCCGGACAGGCCCACCAGCAACCGGCCGCCGGGCTCGGGCCGCAGCGGGTCGATCGGACCGAGCTCGCCGGGACCGGCCAGGTCCCATGCCCAGACCCGGCTGGTGTGGGTCTCGGCGACGTAGAGCACCGACTCGTCCGGTGAGAGCCCGATGCCGTTGGGCGCGTCCAGGGGGAACAGGATCTCCTGGCAGCTCGACCCGTCCGGCCGGGCGTAGTGAACCCCGGTGCGGTCGCTCGACCGGGCCAGCCGGACGCCGTGGTCGGTGAACCAGAATCCGCCCGCACCGTCGAATACCAGGTCGTTCGGCGCCCGCAGCGGGCCGGACGACGACTCGGTGTAGACCAGCTCGACCTCGCCCGTCTCCAGATCGACCCGCTGGATCGACCCACCCGACCACTCGTCCGGCGGCGGGCTGCCCGGAACGGTGTAGCCGAAGCGGTCCTCCCACCGGAAGCAGCCGCCGTTGTTGCAGACGTAGACCTTGCCGTCCGGCCCGATCGCGGCGCCGTTCGGCCCTCCGCCCAGGTCGGCGACCACCTCGACCTTGCCGTCCGGCCACACGCGGCTGAGCGTGCCCCGGGCGATCTCGACCAGCACGACGCTGCCGTCGTCCATCGCGATCGGGCCCTCGGGGAACCGCAGGCCCGCCGCCACCTCGCGCAACTCTGGTGTGTCCCCCACGGCGGCCATCCTGACACGTGATCCTTACCTGCTGCTTAACCAGGCGACGAGCGTGGTATCGCGTAGGTTGTGCGGCCGCGATCCGGGGGGATCCTTGCGTGTCTCGCGCTGGGGCTAGGTCTCTGCGCCGGCAACACCCCCGCGCCCGAAGACCAGGACGTCCGCGCCGACGCAGCCGGGGCCCGCACCGACGAACGCCTGCAGAACCCGGCGAGCACGACCACCACGGCGAGCACGACCACCACCGCTCCCCCGCCCCGCACGTTCACGCTGGTCGCCGCTGGCGACGTGCTGCTCCACGCCCCGCTGTGGCGCCAGGCGGAGGGCGACGCCGCGGCGGCCGGACACCCGGGCTACGACTTCGCACCGATGCTCGCCGGGGTCGCACCGACGGTGAGCGCCGCCGACCTGGCGATCTGCCACCTCGAGACACCGCTCGCCCCGGTCGGCGGGCCGTACAGCGGCTATCCCGTCTTCTCGGTCCCACCCGAGATCGTCCCAGCGCTGGCGACCACCGGCTTCGACGCCTGCACCACGGCGTCGAACCACGTCTACGACCAGGGCGCGGACGGGGTGGACCGCACGCTGGCGGCCCTGGACGCCGCTGATATGGAGCACGCCGGCTCGGCCCGCACACCCGCCGAGGCGTCGGCGACCACCCTGGTCGAGGTCGACGGCGCGTCGGTCGCGCTGCTGTCGTACGCGTACGGGTTCAACGGGATCCCCGCGCCCAACGACGAGGAGTGGCGTTCCAACCCGATCGACCAGGGCCGCATCCTCGCCGACGCAGCGATGGCGCGGCGGCGCGGCGCCGACGTCGTGGTCGTCGCGCTGCACTGGGGCCACGAGTACGACCACCAGCCCGACGATCAGCAACAGACCCTGGCACCCGCCCTGGTCCGCTCGCCCGACGTCGACCTGCTGCTCGGCCACCACGCCCATGTGGTGCAGCCGGTCGAGGCCGTCGACGGCGAGTGGGTCGTATACGGGATGGGCAACATGATCGCCCACCAGGGCACGCTCGGGCCGACCAAGGAAGAGGGCCTGCTGGTCCGCTTCACGTTCACCGAGACGCCTCAAGGCTGGCGCGTCACCCTCGCCGAGTTCGCGGCCCTGCTCACCGTCCGGGGTCAGGCACCGGTGCGCCTGGTCGAGGTTGGTCGGCTGCTGGCCGACCCGGCGACCGATCCGGGCATGCGCCTGCGCCTCCAGGAGGCGTGGGACCGCACGGCGGCGATCGTCGGTGAACGAGGCGCCGCCCAGGCTGGCCTTCGACCGATCGCCGCCTGACAAGATCGGTAGTCTGGCGCCATGGCTACAGCGCAATGGGGCTACCAACCGGTCGCGACGCTCGACGACGCTGCCCGAGCCGACTTCATCCTCCGCGTCTACCAGCACCTGCTGGCCGCGGTGGTCGCGTTCGTGGCCTTCGAGACCCTCCTGATCAACCTCGGCGCGGCCGAGGCGATGTACGACTTCGTCTCGTCCAGCGGGGGCAGCGCCTGGTTGCTGATACTCGGCGGGTTCATGATCGTGAACTGGCTGGCGACCAACGCGGCGCACGACATCCTGAACCCCTCGAGGCAGTACCTCGGGCTGTTCGGCCTCGCGGGTGCCGAGGCACTGATCTTCGCGCCCTTCCTGCACTACGTCTTCGAGGTCGAGGGCGGCGGCGCCATCGCATCGGCTGCGGTCGTGACCGCCCTGGGCTTCGGCGGTCTGAGCGCCGTGGCCTTCACCACCCGCCGCGACCTGTCGTTCCTGCGGCCGATGCTGCTGTGGGGCGGCGTCTGCGCCCTGGTGCTGATCGTCGGCGCGGTGCTGTTCGGGTTCGAGCTGGGCGTCTGGTTCTCGGTCGGCATGATCGCCCTGGCTGGTGGGTCGATCCTGTACCAGACCCAGACGATCATGCGCCGCTACCCGTCCGAGGCCTACGTCGGGGCGGCGGTGCAGCTGTTCGCCTCGGTGATGCTGCTGTTCTGGTACGTCCTGCGGCTCTTCGCCCGGCGTTGAGCACGGTCGACCGATCCATGGCCGACGTCACGATCTACCACAACCAGAACTGCTCCACCTCGCGCTACGCGATGGACGTCATCGCCGACGACGGTGCCGAGGCCGAGATCGTCCAGTACCTCAAGACCCCGCTCGACCGGGCAGAGCTGGTCGAGCTGATGGGCAAACTCGAGGACCCTCCCGCCGACCTGGTGCGCAAGGATCCGTACTTCAAGGAGCTGGGCCTGTCCGCCGACGACTACACCACGGTCGACGAGGTGGCCGACCTGCTGGTCGAGCATCCCCGGCTGATGCAACGGCCCGTGCTGGTCAAGGGCGACCGCGCGATCATCGGCCGCCCCAAGGACCGGGTGCCGGCCTTCCTGGCCGAGGCCTGAGCGGGCTTGCGTCAGCGGTCGTCGGGCGCCGGCGCATCGCCCGACCCTTGACCACGAGGTCGTGAAGGTGCCGTCGGTGGCGGCGAGGCCGCTTCGCCGAGGGCAGAGAACGGACCACGGCCCATCTGGTCGCGGACCGGGACGACCGTCGGATTGGTCAGGCTGCGGCGCTGCCAGTTGGCGCCGTCGACGACCAGCGTGTGGCCGGAGATGAAGCGGCCGTAGGGCGACGCCAGGAAGGTCGCCGCCCACCCCAGCTCCTGGCGCTGGCCGACCCGGAGCGCCGGCTGCCGACCGTCCAGTGCCCCGCCGCGGTCGAGGTTGCCCTGGACGTCGGTGGTCATGTCCTCGTGGGGGAACAGGCCGGGCACCAGCGCGTTCACCTGGATGCCGTACGGGCCCCCCTCGACCGCGAGCGACTCGGTGAGGTTCTTGACCCCGGCCTTCGCGGCCGCCGAGTGGGCGAAGCCGGGGCCGCCGGTCCACGCGTAGCTGGCGGCGATGTTGACGATCGACCCCGGCGTCCCCGCGGCGAGGTGTCGCCGCCCGAACTCGCGGGCGCAGAAGAACGTCCCGTTGAGCGTGATGTCGACGACGGTGCGCCAGGCGTTCGGTGACATGTCCTCGGCGGGCACGGGGAAGTTGGCTGCCGCGTTGTTGACCAACACGCCGGGCAGCCCGAACGCCTCCGCAGCGGCGTCGAAGGCCGCGGCGATCTGGTCGGGCTCTCGGATGTCGCAGCGGACGGCCACAACGTCGGCCCCGAGCGCGTCGAGCGCCTGGCGGCCGGCCTCGAGGTGCTCGTCCTTGCGGCTGGCGATCACCAGGCGCGCCCCGAGGCGGGCGAACTCGGCGGCGATCGCCCTGCCCAATCCCGTGCCGCCACCGGTCACCAGCACGCAGACGCCGTCGAAGGTGCCAGGCCGCAGGGCCGTCTCGCCGGCCGGGGGCGGCTGCGGCAGGCCCGCCGTCCCGGTCACCGGCCCTCCCTCATGAACCGCACGAAGGTCTGGTAGATCATCTCGTCGGCCATCGCCGAGCGGATCTGGGGCAGCGCCAGGTGACGGATGACCTCCCGGGCCATCTTCACCGACACCACGGGCGCGCCGGCGACCTGTTCGGCCATCTCGCGGGCGGTCGCGTCGAGGTCGTCGGCCGGGACCACCCGCGAGACGATGCCGTGTGCCAGCGCCTCGTCGGCCTCGAGCACCCGCCCGGTGAGCACCAGATCGCTGACCAGACCGTGGCCGCACATCTCGTAGAGCGTTGCGACGCCGCCCGTATCCGGGATCACGCCGTGGGTCAGCTCGGGGAGCCGGAACCGGGTGCCCTCGGCGGCGATGCGGATGTCGCAGAGCAGCGCCCGCTGGAACGACCCGCCCATCACCCAACCCTTGCAGGCCACGATGACCGGAGGGTCGAGCTCCCAGAGCTGCTGGATGCCCCGGTGTCCATGGCGCATCAGGTCGTGGTGCGATCGATACGGAGTCCGCCCGGGAGCCCCGGCGACCGGGGCCGAATCGGCATCGACGCGGGAGACCGTCAGGTCGCGGATCGAGCCGACGTCCCGCCCCGACGAGAACGACCTCCCCTCACCGCGCCACACGATCGCCCGCACCTCCGGCCGCTGGCGCAGCTCGCCGAGGATGTCGAACAACTGTGCGTCCATGTCGTCGTCGAAGGCGTTGAGCTTGTCGGGGTTGTCGTTGGTGACGGTGGCGATCGGGCCATCCACCACCAGGCGCACCGTTCCGGCCATCCTTCTCCCCTCGCGCCGCCCGTGATTTCTGACATGGTGTCAGATTCTAGGCTGGATGCTGACCAGGCCTATTTCCTAGCCGCCCAGGTCAGGGGGATGTCGCCGATCGGTGGCACCGCCCCCGCGGCTCCTGTCGGCCTTCCTGCCAGACATTTGCCAGACCACGGTCAGCAGGGGGGTACGGGCGAGATCCTGCACGTTGCCGCAATCGATGAGCTGTTGGTCCTGGCTACCGCAACCCCGTGCTCGCCTAGGAACCAGCCCGTCGATACGGGATCAGCATTCACCCGTCGCCGACAGACGAAGCTCAGAACACATGCCGAGCGGCTTCACCGTGCCCGTCTCCTCCACGGCGCTCGAAGAGCCGGCTGCGGTCTCGTGGCCGCTACTCAGTCACGACCCCCCTTACCCAGACACCGGCCGAATGAGCGCAGACAGCACCTCGATGGCCGCGCCGCGGTTGAGGAGATCGTGCTCTCGCTGGTTCCGGTAGTTGCGAAGGCACCCATAGCACGACGTCTCCAGACCGCACGAGCAGGCCATGAGCCTCGTGACCGCACCCGAGACAACCTCGAGCAGTTGCTTGCGGATGTAGCGGGTGTGGCCGGCGCCACCGGGCACGTCGTCGTAGATAACTACCGATGGCCGTCCGCCTACGCCGACCGAAAGTGCGCCGCCAACATCCTGCTGCGATATCCCGATGATGGGGAGCGCCGCCAGCATGCCGTGGAGTGCGCTCAGCGCGGCGGTGTTGCGGTCAGTCGACCCGCCGTCAACGGCTAGCTCGATCTCCATCACGTTTGTGAGGAATCGATGCCCGAGATGCAGCGCGGTGACTGACCCCTGGCACTCCTTGCTGCTGTCGGGCACGGTGTGCGTCGGCCGTTGCGCGGCACGGCGCCGCCGACCGCCCTCGCCGGCGTAGCCGCACCGGTGACAGAAGGCGAAGCCGCGGCCGGCTTTGCCGCGGTTGAACACCGTGACCCACCCACGTCGACTGACCCGGACGTCGACCGGCTTGCCTCCGAGGTCGACGACATCGGCCGGCGGGGGTGGACCGTCGTACTCAGCGAAATGCGTCTCCAGGAAGCCCTCACGAGGTGGCCGCGTCTCGCCGGGCTCACTGCGATCCCGTTCGCCGACGAACCCGAACACCGGCACGAGATACCGGCCCCTTCGGCCGGTCTGGAATGTGTCAGCACCGCAATGGTCACAGGGGTCGGCAAACATCTCCCGTTGTTGGGCGTCGGCCGGCCGGAACTGCGTGCGCAGGACGCCGCACCCTCCGCAGACGCCCTACTCCCACATCGGAAGGTCCTTGCCGGGCGGCTTCTTGATGCCGACCGAGCGCCAGAGATGGTTCGCGGCGACCACGCGAGCGCCCGGAGCGAACTCCAGCACAGCGAAGCGGAGGTCGCGACTCAGGTCGATGTCGCTCGCCCGTTCGGCGCGGGTGCCGTCGAGCTGGACCACGTCCACGGGGAAGCCGTACTTGGGTAGGACCCCGCTCTGGGCCAGGAGGTCGAGCGCTCGACGCTCTGGCCGACGTAGCCGCGTCGCGACGCGCGGGCGCGTTCGACGACGCGGGCGCTCTGGTGGCCCCTGGTGCCGTCGAGGACCTGCGCGGCGATGGTGAAGGCGGCGTCCACGTCTCCGGCCTGCAGGTGGGCGATGGACTCGCTCCGTCTCAGGATGCACCAACTCATCGAGCGCTTCGAGGATCCCGGGCTGCTTGTCGGCCGCCGGGCGATCACCGCCACCCACCGGACGGAGCCGCTCCGACGGAACGATCCCCGCCTCCACCTCGGCCTGCGCCTTGATCACCGTGTTCCGGCTCATCCCCGACGCGTCCGCCACGCGCGTCTTACCACCCCGCCCCTGGCCATCGCCCCGGCCACCAAACACTACACCGCGCGATCTAACCAGTGGCGGACCCTTAACCCGAAACATCAAGAAGGCCTTCGATCCAGCACTGATACCGAGTTCCGCGGGTCTCGGTCCTTCGGGGCTCGCGCCCTATGTGGCGTCCGACTCATATTGCATCCTAAACGGGCATGACATCCAACACGTATGGTGGTTCACTCGATCGTAACTTGACGAGCGCTTTGGCCTGTGCTTCTTTGGCCACGATTGCTATCTGGCGGTTCGAGTATGTCGACCTGGCGGGGGGATCATGTACGCGCGGTTGAGTCAAGCGACGCGTAGACGTTGGACGGCGTGTTGCACCGGAGTTCGCACGTCACCATTACTCGTTATGGCTGCGGCAACGCTGCTGTTTCTAACGGCCTGTCATCCGCCGCCTCATCCGGACATCGTTAGCACCGTCACGACGTTTACACCTAGTACCTCAAACGGCATGCGAATATTTCTTTCGTCGCCTACTCATGTTGAGAGCGGATCCCGTGGCGAGTGCGGGTGGGAAGAGAACGTCAACGGTCGTACTATCAATATGACGGCCGCGTCGTTCGGTCCCGGTTTCGAGTACCTCGGACTCCAACAGCGCGGCTACACCGTGCAAGTCGGTCCTAACGCTCGGGATGGCAACATCCAAAAGGTCCTTCAGCTCTCGGCAGCCTTCGGCCCAAACGTCCATCTTGTGGCGCACTCCAATGCGAACGGTGCGGGCTGTGGTGATGATGCGCAGTACACGCTGGTCATGAACAAGCTGAATGCTCAAAGTGCTGCGCTCCAAGACGCTCTTCTGGCGGAACTGGACCCCATTGTTCCTGGTGGTCAGAACGAGTGGGATTGCACCAACGTGCAGCCGCTACTCGAATGTAGTGCCGCTGCACCAAACGTTGTATATGTTGAAATGTTCTTCCATACAAATCAGGCGGCAACCGACTGGTTCATGGGTGACCACGAGCTAGGCTGCGCCGCAGGCTGTGGTTGGGCAAACGGCGCAAATGCTATCGCTAATGGAATTGACAATCACCTCGGAAATCCTCGGGGCCTGTCATCGCCAGAGGACTTCGCGCTCGATCGAGTTCCGGGCTTTGGCCGTTCCCCGGAGGCGATCAACAGGGATAACACCATTGCCCTCTGGGAAGAGTTCCGCCGTCAACAGGCCGTGAGGTCCTGCATGGCCGAGGCACACCTCGAGTACGTGCCAGACCCGGCCTTCGCTCCTGACATCCTGCATTCCGCTGGCTCCAGCCTCGATATCGAGGCAGAAAGGCTCGGTACGGATTCACCGTCCGAGCGAAACGCGGCGTACGTGGACTCGTTGTCCATGACTCAACAAGGCCGGTACTTCCAGACCCTGTTTGGAGAGACCGCCGCTGACGTGGCTGAGGTCCAGCGGACCGGCCTCCTCCCAGCCGGGCGCAGCGAGTTTGCCACTGGCGGCTGCTACGGCCGTGCTTGGTCGTCGCTCTCCAGTATCTGGGAGGGCCATCGGACACTCAGCCCAGCGCTCAACACCGACATCATGGCCTCGGACCTATACGAGGACGCACGCGCTGACTATCGCGATTGTGCGGAGGACGTGAGCGGCCTGCGGTTGTCCAGCCCCGCCGACATCACGCCCGACATGGAGGCTGGCCAGGACATCATGATCGAGTGCGAGCCTGTCTGGGCCGCTGGTTACGACCGGGCCGCGATGGCAACCGGTGAGCGCTTCGCAGCGTCGCACGCCGACGAGCTCGACTCCATCGTCCAGGATTATGTGGACGTCACGGAGTTGATCCAGGCGGACGAGGGCTTTCGCAGGTTCGTCGCTCACGAGCTTGAGGTCGCCGAAGGCTAGCAACATACCTGGTCCCGTACCACACGCGATCACGCCCGTCGTCGAGGCCGAACTGTCCTTCGACCTCGACGACGCTGGACGAGCCCGATCGTACGACATCGAGTGGCCAGCGTTACGGTGGCTGTAACAGCTTGTGACGGTTAGGGCATACAACGGGGTGAGATGAGATCGGATGGTGCAGCCGGAGCCAGCGATGCAGCGCTCATAGCGGAGTCATTGCGGGATGTCGCGCGGTTCGGTGAGGTCTACGATCGGCACATCGAGGCGGTGCTCGCCTTTCACTTCCGGCGAACGGGGTGCGCCGAGACCGCTGCCGACCTCACCGCCGAAACCTTCGCCTCCGCATTTGCCTCGCGCCGTCGGTTCCGTGACGTTGGCGTTCCCGCTCGTGCCTGGTTGTTCACGATTGCGCGACGCCAACTATCTCACTACATGCGCCGCCAACGCGTGGCGACGCGAGCACGTCGTCGCCTTGGCACTGATCGAGATGTGAGTCTTGATGACGGAGACATCGATCGGATCGAGGCGCTCGTCGACTTTGGCACCGTGCGAAGGACGCTAACTGAGGCCATCCGCGGCCTGCCGCCTGGACAAGCAGACGCGGTCTGGCTTCGTATCGGGCAAGACATGAGCTATGCGGACGTGGCCTCCCGGCTTGCCTGCAGTGAAGCAGCAGCAAGAGTCCGTGTATCTCGCGGCCTGGCGCACTTGACTGCCGTTGTTGGAGCGAACCAATGAACGCACCATTCGTTGAACGGCTCCGTACCGATCTACTGGACAAGGCTCAGGGTTACCATGAGCGGCGGCGTCGTCGGCACCGTCGTGCAGTGGTCACGCTGGGGGCATTGACTGTACTAGGGGGGATCATCTGGGTCGGGCAAGGTGATGACGGTCCGGGTGGTGGACAGGTTTCGACGGAAGGCCAAAGCCACGTAACCACCGACTCTCAGCCGATGACGTCGGAGAACCCCCCCGAAACCACACAGCAACCCGAACCCCGTCCGGCTTCAGCGATCGTTGAGGAGTTCATCGGTCACCTACGCAGCGGCAACATTGACGACGCCGCTGCGCTGTGGACCGGCTACCCGGAACTCTCCACTGACCCAACAAGCCGCGCTGCAGCAGTAGGTTCCCTCATCACGGACCACGACTGGCTCGCTCAACCACAGTCGTATGATCTCCTCGAGGCTCCCGCGGCTGATGGAGTCAACTCGGTTGTGACAGTTGTATCGGACATGCAGCCGTCACAGCAGCGATTGGCTGTCGCCTTCGTGGTCGGCGAGGCGCAGATTCAGCGGCTTCCACAGCGAACCACGTCGACCGTCTCTCCACTTCCAGGATCTGCAGTGTCACCAGGTGACCTCGTGGTTCTGTCGGGCGTTCCAACAGAGGGTGGGGCAGTGGGGTATGTCAATGGGACGGCGGTGCCACTGGAGGTCGACCACGACAACCTCACTTCGAGCATTCACATATCTAGCTCCGTTGGCAGCGAAGCCGTCGTCACCTTCTCGTCTGCCACGCCGGAGCTGCCGACTGCCGATGCCTTCTGGTACTCAGTGCGGTAGCCATCCTCAGTCGACGTCGCTGGGTGTGTGAGACGGCGCCGAACGTAGGACTGATCGCCTGGCGGCCCGAGCACAACGGCATGGCCCTGTTCGACTGTCGAGCAGTGGCAGTGACCCGATACCGCTACCGCGGGACGGCGATCCCCACGCCTCTGGATCTCGGCAATGGGGTCATGGGCCCGGCGCTCGGGACGGAACCTGTCGGAACACGGGTGGAAGACCGCCTCGAAGATCGGCTCGAGGACCAGCTTCAGGCTGGCTTGCACGACCCGGTCCCTGGGAGTGCGGCCGCAGACCGGCGTCCCTGGGAGGGGATCACCGAGGTGATGGACACCGACATGGCCGCATAGTGGCTTGGTCTCAGGGGGTGAACGCAACGGCTCTGGTCGATCTGTGTCCGGCCGTTGACCGGGACGTCTGGCCGCCGCCGCTGCTGCAGAGGTCCGAGTTCAGCCGAAGGCTCCAACGCGGACCCTTAGCGCCAGGCTTCATTTGTCTACGCGCGCCACTCGGGGCCAAGTAGAAGCCGATCGTCGTCACCGAGCCGGGGAGTGAGGGTGACATGTAGCCTTCAGAGCGCGATGGGCGACGTCCTCTTCTCGATTGTGGGAGTGATCGTTGCGGCGGTCGCGGCAGTGGCTGGGCCTGCCGTGACCTTCTGGATATGGCGGTCAGGTAACCGATCACAACGCGAATCCGGTGGAGACGGCGACATGGCGCAGGTCCACGAGGCTGCTCCAGACTCGACCGTGAGGTGGTTGTCGCCCGAGACCAGGTATCTCGCAGGTGATGTGGTACGCCACGGACTGGCGGTTGTCGGCAATCATGCTGCCGTGGCTGTTGATGGAGGGGTCGTGCTCTACTGGCCCCCTGGCAATCGGCTCGAAGTCGAGAAGATCGACTTCAATATCGAGGCTCCTGACGTTCGACCGAGCGACATGATTCATCCCGAGCTGGCCGCAGTGCGCTTGGCTGTCCTCACCGATGTAGCCGACGAACACATCCAGGAGTACCTGCTTAGGCTCGTCCCAACGCGAAGGGTCGATGACTTATATCGAGTCAAGGTCGCGCTCCGAGACATCAGATGGCCCCTCGAACGTTTTTGCAGGCCGTTGCAGCTCACGATCAGCCCGCTTTCCTATTGGGTGGTGCAGCACTTCAACCGCCACATGGTGCAGGTACTTGCGAGTACCAAGCGAGTAGACGCCGATACGACGCTGATGTCTTTACGCGAGCATGCACTTGGCGGGATGCTAGCTCCAGGTCAAGACCTGTCGATCCGATGTCCGAGCCCATTGTATATTGAGGTCGCGGTAGTCACGTCGGATGACTACCTGGTATGCCTGACGAAGGTCCCAGGGCAGAGCATCTTCGCAACAACTGGGCGCCGGTGGACGTGTTCTATTGAGGAAGGTGCCGAGTGGAGGGATGTGGTTGAAGGTCGGCTCGACTTCAAAGATGTCGCCTACAACGGTGCACGAAAGGAGCTGTCGATCACCGAAGATGAGGTCTCGACGATCTGGTTCGACGCCATCGTTCTCGAGCACCCAAGCCTTGCAACCGCTGTCATCGGAACTATGGTTTTGTCCATCCCGAAGTCGGAGATTCCTTCTCGAGTAGTCGCTTCTCCTGACTTCGTGGACGTTCGGTTCGTGCACATTAGCAAGGCGACGAAGACGATCTTCGGTACCAAGCCGATCCTACGCAAGCGAGAAGGATGGTGGTCGGAAGCCTCCTGGCATCCGACGGCACGGTTGCGTGTGCTCTTCTGTCTTTATCGATTCTTTGGTAAAGACGACGTTTTGCGCAAGATCATCCTACAGAAATCCAGGCGGCGACTCATCGGGCGGCACTGAAGCAGGCTGCGATCATAACGGGTGCTTCGCGTTGAGCGGGGGATAGCTGGGTGGATTGAGCCGGGAGGGTCCGCGTTTGGGGCGGGGGCCTCGACCACTGTTCAGGGTGTCTGATGCGGAAGATGTCAACCTCTTTGGGTCAGGTTCTTCACGGATTCGTTGAGTCGGGGTCGTCTTCGGTTGGCTTGTTGATCCACGCGGCCGTGGGGAGTTCGGGGGGCGCGGGTGGCTTGCGCACGAACCGTTCGCGATGAGCGGCGTAGGCGCCGTCGAGCACGGTGGCGCGGTGCGCCTGGATGGCGGCGGCGCGGCCGTAGTGGATATCGGCCGGCGTGTGGAACGCGATGCCGGAATGGCGGTGCTTCTCCAGGGGTCGGGCTTGGGCAAACGATCTTGATCTCTGGATGTGCGCAGGTCAGAAGCGGGTGGTCGCGGGTTGAGGATCGCGACAGGTGTGGTGCATGCGCCCGCTGTTGGGGCTCATGTCGCGTGTCGTGGGGTGTTGAGCTGAGCCATGAGCTCTCGGTTGGCGGCTCGGGCGGCGTCGAGGTCTTGGTTGCGTTCTTCGAGTTGGAGCCGGAGATCGACGGTGTGCTGTTC
>JBOGHK010000065.1:0-16718 GCA_050744325.1 Acidimicrobiales bacterium | reverse complement strand
GTCCACGCCTCGACCGCGTGGACCCAACCCTGTGTCAGCTAGGTCAGGTCATCGAACTCGCCGGCCTTAATTCCGGCGAGCCACGCGGACAGCTCGTCGCGGCTGAAGAAGATCGTCTCTCCTTCTGGGCGGTTGCTGTTCCGAACCGCGATCTGGTCGCTCCATACGGCGACCTCGACGCATTCGCCAATCGCGCTGTAGCTGGATTTCCGCCACTTCGCCCGCCCGGCGTCGAAGTCCGTTGGGTCGCAGCTGTCATCAGTCACTCTTGCTCTCCTCTTCGTCGAGGGCTCGTCGATGCGTTCGTGGCGATCGATTCAGCGCCTGGAACGGCCGGAATCTAATCAGCTCGCCACGTACTCGCGGGCGATCCTGCGGAGCATCGCCAGGGAGTCGTCGGGTGACAACGCGAGTGACTGCAGTTGCTCGTACGCAAGCGAGTGGATGTCGACTTCCCACACCGATTCCAGTAGGACCGCGCCAGCACGGTGCTCGATGTACACGACATCCGGGTCGTGGTCCGACGGGAACGACACAATCGTGAACGGGCCATAGATCGCTTCGGGTGGAACGCTGATCTCGAACGGAACGACCTGGAGGTTGACGTGGTCATTCTTCTGAACGACGTCGATGACGTGCTCGAGCTGGGCTCGCATGATCGCAGGTCCACCCACGGTGCGGCGGAGCACGACTTCGTCGACGACCGCCGACACGGCGAGGGCGTCGACGTCACGCCACAGTGCCTGTTGACGGCGTGTCCGTAGTTCGACGTTACGGACGACCTTCTCCTCGTTCATCGCGGCGATCGCCCCCCGACGAAGGATGGCGGCCGCATACTCCGGAGTATGGAACAAGCCGTGGAAGATGGCGGGCTGATATGTCCGCAGCCCTGACGCGCCTTGTTCGAGGCCGACAAACAGCTCCATCCAATCGGGGATGGTGTGGGGGCCGTAGGCCTCCCACCATCCCTTCTTCCGGGCGTTCTTGGCGGCCGTGCCGTACTGCTCGTGTTGCTCCTTCGGCACCTCGAACAAGGCGAGCAGCTTCTCAAGGTCGGCGTCCTGAATGCTCCGCTCGTTGCTCTCGATCAGCGAGATCTTCGGCACGCGGCAGCCGAGCGTCTCGGCCACCTGCGCCTGTGACAACCCCTGTTCCTGGCGGAGGCGCCGCATCTCGTGTGCCAGCCAGCGTCGCCACACGGTTGGGCTGGATGTTCGCGTCACTGCGCTTCCTCCCCGACCTACGTGGTGGTGCTCACCGCGGCGAGTGTCGAGATCGTCATGCAAACTTTACAGACTATTTGCAACAAACTGTGGGAATATTTACTCCAGAACTAACAGAGAAGTTAGCGCTGATCCGTTGGAGGTGTGCGAGCAGAGAGGTGTCGAGATGAACGGCATCCTGGTTCAGGTGTTGGTCTGGCAGGCGCTGCTCATCGGGTGGTGGGCAGTGGGCCGGCGATTGCGACGTCTGGAGCGTGCGATCCGGCCACCCTGCTATGCACAGGTCGGAGCCCTGCGTGAACAGGTCGTGGGACTCCGCACCGAGCAGGCACTCGACACCGAGGAGCTGGCCCGCGTGTCGCGCAAAGCCGAGAAGACGCTCGCCTTGATGAGCGACGAAGCTCGCGTCCATTTCGCCCGACAGGAGAGGACGTCGGCCGCGGTCCTCGAGTGGATCCGACGGGTCGACGACCGGCTGGCCCGGCTCGGTCCGGAGGACCATCGCTAATGGCCGTCGAAGCGCCGCAAGAGCAAACCCCGCTAAC
Source organism: Acidimicrobiales bacterium (assembly GCA_050744325.1). Taxonomy (GTDB): domain Bacteria; phylum Actinomycetota; class Acidimicrobiia; order Acidimicrobiales; family VFJN01; genus DASXTK01. Next base: position 14,950 of record JBOGHK010000065.1, on the reverse strand, counting down.
CGCCTTGAACGCCACCGGCGCCACGCGCGAAGCTCACCGGGCCATGACGAGCCACCAGCGCCAGATCCAGCTCGTAGTCCTTACCTAGCGCACGTCGGCTACCCGCGTGCGCACACGACCTCCCCGCCGGGAGGTCGTTCCAGTTTTCGCCCCCAACTCGGCCCAGACCGTTCGACAAGGAGCAGAGCGATGAAGCTCTCCGGAGGCCAAGCCCTGATCAAGGCCCTCGAGATGGAGGGTGTGGAGGTCATGTTCGGCCTCCCTGGCGGGGCCATCCTCCCCGTGTACGACCCGATCATCGACAGCCCGATCCGGCACATCCTCGTGCGCCACGAACAGGGCGCCGGCCACATGGCCGAGGGCTACGCCCACGCCACCGGACGCCCGGGGGTGTGCATGGTCACCTCGGGCCCCGCGGCTACCAACGTGGTCACTCCGCTCTGCGACGCCTACATGGACTCGGTGCCCATGGTGTGCATCACCGGCCAGGTGCCGTTCGCCGCGATCGGCACCGACGCCTTCCAGGAGTGCGACACGATCGGCATCACCCGCTCGGTCACCAAGCACAACGAGCTGATCACCGAGGCCAGGGACATCCCGCTCGCCGTTCGCCAGGCGTTCCACCTGGCGACGACGGGCCGGCCGGGGCCGGTGCTGCTCGACGTGCCCAAGGACATCGTCGACCCCAAGAACCCACGCGCCGCGATGGACTGGTACTGGCCCTCCGACGAGGAGGTGCGCGACAGCCTCCCCGGCTATCGGCCCAACACCAAGGGCCATCCCCGGATGATCCGCCAGGCCGCGGAGCTGATCGTGTCCGCCCGCCAGCCGGTCATCTACGCCGGTGGCGGGATCCTCAAGGCGCGAGCCGCCGAGGCACTGCGCGAGCTGGCCGAGCTGTGCGAGATCCACGTGGTCACCACGCTGATGGCCCGTGGCGCCTTCCCCGACGACCACCCGCTGTGCCTCGGCATGCCGGGCATGCACGGCAACTACACCGCGGTCACCGCGATGCAGGACAGCGACCTGCTCATCGCCCTGGGGTCGCGCTTCGACGACCGTGTCACCGGCCGGCTGGACGGGTTCGCCCCGGACGCCAAGGTCATCCACGTCGACATCGACCCGGCAGAGCTGGGCAAGGTGCGCCGGCCTGACGTCCCGATCGTCGGCGACTGCCGGCTGGTCATCGAGGAGCTGGTGCTCGCGGTCCGTGATCTGCTGGACGGTGGTACAACCTTCCCCGACCGGTCGGCCTGGAGGTCGACGCTGTCGGGCTGGCAGGAGAAGCACCCGCTGACCTACCAACAGTCCGACCCGGGCGAGGCGCTCAAGCCCCAGTTCGTGCTCGAGCGGCTCCGCGAGAACACCCCCGAGGACACGATCGTCGCCTCGGGTGTCGGCCAGCACCAGATGTGGGCGTCGCAGTACTGGAAGTTCAACCACCCCTACACCTGGGTCAACTCCGGGGGCCTCGGCACGATGGGGTTCTCGGTCCCAGCGGCCATCGGGGCCAAGGTGGGCCGACCCGACCGGATGGTCTGGTCGGTCGACGGCGACGGCTGCTTCCAGATGACCGCACAGGAGCTGGTGACCGCGGCGAGCGAGCGCATCCCGGTCAAGGTGGCGATCCTCAACAACGCATACCTCGGCATGGTGCGTCAATGGCAGGAGATGTTCTACGAAGAGCGCTACAGCGAGGTCTACCTGTCGCCCGACCTGCCCGACTACAAGCTTTGGGCCGAGGCGATGGGCTGCGTCGGCATGCGGGTCGAGTCGCCCGAGGAGGTCGACGCTGCGATCCAGAAGGCCATCGAGATCGACGACCGGCCGGTGGTCATCGACTTCCGCACCGACAGTCGCGAGAAGGTCTACCCGATGGTGCCGGCGGGCCAGGCCAACTCGGCGATCATCGTCGATCCGTCGCAGGGCGAAGGAGGTCGCTGAGGTGAACGTTCCCGGGATCGACATCCGCCACCACACGCTGGTGGTCCTGGTCGAGAACAAGGCGGGCGTCCTGGCGCGCGTGGCGGGGCTCTTCGCCCGCCGGGGCTTCAACATCTACTCGCTCGCGGTGGCGCCGACCGAGGACGAGCGGTTCAGCCGCATCACGATCGTGGTCGACGTCGAGTCGTCGCCGCTCGAGCAGATCACCAAGCAGCTGTTCAAGCTGGTCAACGTGGTCAAGATCAGCGAGCTCGACCCGCGGGACGCCGTGGAGCGCGAGCTGATGCTCGCCACAATGCGTGCCGATGCCGCCAACCGCAGTCAGGTGATCGAGCTGGTGGGGTTGTTCGGCGGGCGAATCGTCGACGTCGGCCACGACGAGCTCACGATCTCGCTCGACGGCGAGCCCCACCGCCTGGACGACCTCGAGGACCTGCTGCGCCCGTACGGCATCGTCGAACTGCAGCGCACCGGCCGAGTGGCGCTGCCCAAGCTGGAGCGCAGCGCGCCCGCGCTCCGCTCCGTCCGCCGCCCGGCGTAGCGTCACATGGTCTCGGCGAAGCTCACCTCGCCCTCGCCGCGCAGCACGTTCTTGAGCAGCTTGCCCGACGCGTTGCGGGGCAGCGGCTCGTCCTGTATGTCGACGTAGACCGGGACCTTGAACTCCGCGAGCGACTCGCGGACCCAGGCCCGGACGTCGTCGGCAGTCATCTTGTGCCCCGGCTCGACCTGGATCACCGCCTTGACCTCCTCACCCAACTCGGGGTGAGGGACGCCGATCACGGCCGCATCCGCGATCCGGGTGTTCTCGACCAGGCGGTTCTCGATCTCGACGCAGTAGATGTTCTCGCCGCCCCGGATGATCATGTCCTTGAGTCGGTCTGTGATCGTGAGGAAGCCCTCGTCGTCCAGGGTCCCGATGTCGCCGGTGTGCAGCCACCCGTCGGTGTCGATCGCGTCGGCGGTGGCTTCGGGTTTGCCCCAGTAGCCCTTCATCAGGACCGGTCCCCGGATGCAGACCTCGCCCGGCTCGCCGGGGGCAGCGTCCTTGCCGCCCGGGCCTTCGATCCGCAGCTCGACGGTCGCCACGGGTGGCCCGACCGACCACGGCTTCCGCCGTGCGTCCGGGCCGGTGATGATCGTCGCCACCGACGAGGTCTCGGTCAGGCCGTAGGCGTTGGACGTGCTCTTCACGTTGGGGAAGGTGTCGCGCACCATGCGTTGCAACTCGTCCGCCGACGGCGAGCCACCGAAGGCCACGCTGGTCACCGTGGACGTGTCGTAGTCGTGACGGGCCGGGTGCTCGCACACCCGCCACACCATCGTCGGCACCGTCGCCCACACGGTGATCCTGTTCTCCTCGATCAGCCGCAGTGCCTCGGTCGGCTCGAACCGGCCCGCGGGGATCACCAGCTTGACCCCTGCCAGCAGCCCGACCACCAACCCGGAGTGGCATCCGGAGACGTGGAACAGGGGCGACGTCAGCAGCGACACCGTCTCGCCGGCCCCGGCAAGGCTGATCCCGGTGTCGTCGCCCTCTGCCGTGGCGCGCATGGTGCCGGCGACCGTGATGTACAGGGTGTTCTGGAGGTTGGCGACCATCGATCGGTGGGTCGAGATCGCACCCTTGGGCTTCCCGGTGGTGCCGGAGGTGTAGAAGATGACGGCGTCGTCGTCCTCGTCGATCGGCACCGTGGGGAACTCTGCGGTCGGCCTGCCGGTCAGCTCGTCGAAGCGGTGCAGCCTGACCCGGGGATGGTCGGCGAGGACGGGGAAGTCCTCGGGGTTCGCGTCGGCCAGGAACACGTGCGCCAGGTCGGGGGCTTCGTCGAGCCGGTCGGCGATCCGCTCGAACCGCTTGCGGTCGGCGACGAGCACCGAGGACCCCGAGTCGACCAGCCCGTAGATGATCTCGTCGGCCTTCCACCATCCGTTGAGACCCACGAGGATCGCGTCGAGCGACACCGTTGCCCAGAACGCCAGGCACCACTCGGGGTTGTTCTGCGAGAGCACGGCGACACGATCGCCCGGCCCGATGCCATAGGTCTCGGCCAGCGCATGGGCGACGCCGTTTGCCGTATGGACGAAGGTGGCGAAGCCGTAGTGCCGGTCGCCGTAGACGATGAAGTCGCGCTCGTCGCCGCGGGCCAGCGCCGTCTGGGGGATGTCGCGCAGCGAGCGCATCCGCTCCTTGTAGACCTGGCGCGGGTTCCCCAGGACGTCGTCGGTCACCACCTCGAACATTCCGCCTGGCCCGGTGAGCTGGGCCTTGATCTCGGCCATCGTGACCATGCGTCCTCCCTCGGCGTTCACTAGCGAGCTGACAACCCTGTCATTGGTCTAGTCGAACGTCTACCGGAACTGTGGAGCGATCTCCTCGATGAAGCGGTCCATCCGGTCGAACCTGGCCTGGCCGGCGCCGAGCGTGCGGTCGGGGATGATCAGCTCGTCGAGCCCGACCTTCGCGTACTCGGCCACCGTGTCTGCGATCCGGGCGGGCGGGCCGCCGTAGGCCGGCATGCTCACGCCGGAGATCAGCCGGTCGGCCGTGGCCTCGTCCTCGGTGAGGAACACCAGGCACTGGGCGGTGCGCACGATCTCAGCCGGGTCGCGACCGAGTCGCTCGCAGTGCTGGTCGAGCACCGACGACTTGTGCTGGATCACGTCGGGCAGGCCCCAGGTGTTCCACTGGTCGGCAAGCTCGGCGACCAGGCCCAGCATGCGCTGCTCGCCTTGGGCGCCGATGAGGATGGGCAGCGAGTCCTGCACCGGCTTGGGCTCGCAGAGAGCATCGATCACGGCGTAGTGGCGGCCGAGGAAGGTCGCCTGCGGCTCGTGCAACAGCTTGCGGATGATGGCCACCGCCTCCTCGAAGCGACTCACGCGCTCGCGCACCGGGGGCAGGGGGATGCCGTACTGCTCGTGCTCGTTCTCCTGCCACCCGGCGCCGATGCCCAGGGTGAAGCGGCCGCCGCTCACGTGGTCGACGGTCGCCGCCATGTTGGCCACGACGGCGGGATGGCGGTAGGTGTTGCCGTAGACCAGCGTGCCGATGCGCACCCGGGGGACCGTGGCCGCCAGCGCTGCCACCAGCGACCCCGCCTCGAGGGTGGGGGTCTCGGGCGGGATCGGGCCGCCGGCGCCCATGAAGTGGTCGGCGACCCAGACGCCGTCCCAGCCGGTGGCCTCGGCGTGGCGAGCGGTCGCGAGCAGTTGGTCCCACGGCTGGAAGGCCCCAGGCCAGATCGAGAAGCGCATGGGGCACAGCATGCCGGGGACGGCGCACTCTTTGACGGCCAGCGGCTGCTCTCCAACCGTTCGCGGTCAAAGAACGCACCGTCTCCCCGGGAGGTCGGGGGCCGCATATGGTCACCTGCATGCAGTTCGGGCTCAGCATCCCGCCATTCACCGACGCCAGGTCCCTCCTCGACCTGGCCGTCGACGCCGAGGGCGCCGGCTGGGACGGCGTGTTCCTCTGGGACCACATGCAGTGGGACACCGACCTGCGGCTCGACGTCCACGACCCATGGGTGCTGCTCGGGGCGATGGCGGCCCGCACCGAGCGGGTGCGGCTGGGCACGCTGGTGACGCCGCTGGCCCGGCGCCGGCCGTGGGTGGTGGCCAAGCAGGTGACCAGCCTGGACCATCTCAGTGGAGGCCGGGCGGTGCTCGGGGTCGGCCTCGGCGTCCCAGACGACGGCGACTTCGCGGACTTCGGGGATCCTGGCGACCTCCGCGAGCGGGGCCGAGTCCTGGACGAAGCGCTGGAGCTGATCGACCGGCTGCTACGCGGCGGGCCGGTGGAGCACCACGGGGCCCACTTCGACGTGACCGCAGAGCTACGGCCGCGGCCGCTACAGGAGCCCCGGCCGCCGATCTGGGTGGCGGCGACCGCGCCCTACCAGCGCTCGTTGCGGCGCTCACTGCGGTGGGACGGTGCGGCGCCGCTGAGTCCGTCCGCCGTGCCGACCCCGGACGAGCTGGCCGCGTACCTGGCGGACGTGGAACCACCCTCGGGCTGGGACCTGGTGGCGTTCCGCGCGCCCGAGGTGCCGATCGCCGCCTACGAGCCCACCGGGGCGACATGGGTCATCGACTCGACCTGGCCCGAGGGTGACTGGGTCACCGAGTTCCGCGACCGCATCCGTCTCGGCCCGGCCCGTGGCTGACCGTTCTGCGTACGGGACATCTCCGAATCGGTAGAGCTCCAGTGCACAGCACCGAAGGGGTCACCCCAGCTGCTCGACCACGTAGTCGATGCAGTGGGTCAGGGCCTCGATGTCGGCGGGCTCGATCGCGGGGAACATCGCGACGCGGAGCTGGTTGCGTCCCAGCTTGCGGTAGCTCTCGGTGTCCACGACGCCGTTGCGCCGGAGCACGGCGCTGACCGTCGAGGCCGGGAGCGCGTCGTCGAGGTCGACGGTCGCCACCACGCTGCTGCGCCGAGCGGGGTCGGTCACGAACGGTGCGGCGAAGTCGCGCTGCTCGGCCCACCCGTAGAGGATCTCGGCCGACCGGTCGCAACGGGCCGCCGCCCACGGCAGCCCGCCCTGTTCGAGGATCCACTCCACCTGTTGCTGGGCCAGGAAGATGGTGGCCAGGGCCGGAGTGTTGTAGGTCTGGTCCTTGCGGCTGTTGTCCAGGGCGAGGCCCAGGTCGAGGAACGCCGGCATCCAGCGGCCGGACGCCGCGATCCGCTCGATGCGCTCGATCGACGCCGGCGACAGCGCTGCGAGCCACAGCCCGCCGTCGGAGGCCAGGCCCTTCTGGGGCGCGAAGTAGTAGGCGTCCACCTGGGTCGGATCCATGCGCAGGCCCCCAGCGGCCGACGTCGCGTCGACCAACACCAGACCCTCGGCCCCCTCGGGCCGGCGCAGCTGGGTGGCCACGCCCGTCGACGTCTCGTTCTGGGTCAGGCAGTAGCTGTCGACCGCGGCCGAGGCGACAGGATCCGGGCTGGACCCGGGCTCAGCGGTGATGATCTCGGGATCTTCGAGATGTGGTGCCGCGGCTGCGCACGCCGCGAACTTCGAGGAGAACTCGCCGAAGCTCAGGTGCTGGCTGCGACGCTCGATCAGCCCGAACGTGGCCGCGTCCCAGAACGCTGTGGTGCCTCCGTTGCCGAGAGCGATCTCGTAGCCGTCGGGCAGCGACAGCAGCTCGGCCAGCCCGTTGCGTAGCGCCGCGACCATGAACCGGACCCCTGCCTGTCGATGCGACGTGCCCAGGTAGGTCGTGCTGGCTTTGGCGAGAGCCTCGACCGCGTCGGGACGGACCTTCGACGGCCCCGAGCCGAACCGGCCGTCGCTTGGCCTCAGATCGGCCGGAATCGTGATATCAGGTGAGGGGACGCTCATCGCGTGCCACTATCGCGCGACGGCGTCCCTGTCCCGGCATGGAGTTCACGGCCCTCAGCCAGCGTTGCCCCAGTAAGGAGTCTCCCTTGTCCCTCCCCAGGATTGCCGCGCGCGTTGCAGCGATCACCGAGTCGGCGACCCTCGCGGTCGATGCGAAGGCCAAGGCCCTGAAGGCGCAGGGCGAACCGGTCATCGGGTTCGGGGCCGGCGAGCCCGACTTCCCGACTCCTGCTCACATCGTCGAGGCTGCGGTCGACGCCTGTGCTGACCCGCGCAACCACCACTACACGCCGGCGGCGGGGCTGCCCGAGCTGCGTGAGGCCATCGCGGCGAAGACCGGGCGCGACTCCGGCTACGAGGTCGCTGCCAACCAGGTGCTGGTGACCAACGGCGGCAAGCACGCCGTATTCAATGCCTTCGCCACCTTGCTCGACCCGGGCGACGAAGTGCTGGTGCCGGCACCGTACTGGACGACCTATCCCGAGCCGATCCGGCTCGCCGGCGGCGTCCCGGTGATCCTGTCGACCGACGAGGCGACGGGCTTCCGGGTCACCGTCGACCAGCTCGATGCGGCCTGGACCCCCGGCACGAAGGCCCTGCTCTTCGTGTCGCCTTCCAACCCGACCGGCGCGGTGTATCCCACCGAAGACGTCGAGGCCATCGGCAGGTGGGCGGTCGACAAGGGCGTATGGGTGGTCACCGACGAGATCTACGAGCACCTCACCTACGGGCACCACACGTTCAGCTCGATTGCCACCCTGGTGCCCGAGCTGCACGACCGATGCGTCGTCCTCAACGGCGTGGCCAAGACCTACGCGATGACCGGCTGGCGGGTCGGCTGGATGATCGGCCCGCCCGACGTGGTCAAGGCGGCGGCCAACCTCCAGTCCCACACCACCTCGAACGTCGCCAACGTGAGCCAGCGAGCCGCGTTGGCCGCGGTGTCGGGCAGCCTCGACGCCGTCGCCACGATGCGCGAGGCGTTCGAGCGGCGGGGCCGAACCATGGTCAAGCTGCTCGGCGGTCTGCCCGGTCTCCACGTCCTCGAGCCTCAGGGAGCGTTCTACGCCTTTCCGAACCTGAGTGCCTATCTCGACCGCCCGATCCGCGGCCGCCAGGCCGGCTCCACGGTCGAGCTGTGCGAGCTGCTGCTGGACGAGGCCCAGGTCGCCGTGGTCCCGGGCGAGGCGTTCGGCGCGCCCGGCTACGCACGGTTGTCGTTCGCCTTGGGCGACGACGACCTCGGCGAGGGTTGCCGCCGCATCATCGAGCTGTTGAGCGAAGCTGACGTCCGATGAGCGCGACCGACGACGATGCCATCGGTGGCGAATCCCACGAGCGTGGGGACGAGCAAGTCCAGGAGACCGAGGCCGAGGCCGCCACGGGCCCGGCTCCATCCGAGGCAAAAGCGTCGAGCGAAGCGGGCATGCCGTACGGGTCGTGGCCGACGCCGATCACCTCCGAGCTCGTGGTGCGAGCCGCCGTCGGACTGGGCGACGTCGGGTTCGACGGCGACGTGGTCTGGTGGTCCGAGCTGCGGCCCGAGGAGGCAGGGCGCACCCAGCTGGTCCGCAAGCTGCCCGACGATCAGCCGGTGGACGTGCTGCCAGACGACGCCAACGTGCGCACGGCCGCCCACGAGTACGGCGGTGGTGCCTGGGGCATGGATGACGGTCTGGTCTGGTACAGCGGCTGGGCCGACCAGCGGCTCCGGGTGCTCGCTCCCGGCTCCAGCGCCGAACCTGCGACCCCGGAGGTGGTCACGCCGCAGCCCGAGCTGTCCCGCGGGGATCGCTGGGCGGACGGACAGCTCGATCCGGGTGGACGGTGGCTGCTGTTGGTTCGTGAGCACCACGTCCCGGGCGGATCACCGGCCGACGTGTGCAACGAGCTGGTGCTCCTCGACCTTGCCGGCGAGCTCGAGCCTCGGGTGTTGGTGACCGGCCCGGACTTCGTGTCCGACCCCCGGTTCTCGCCGGATGGCGATCGACTGTGCTGGCTCCAGTGGCAGCACCCCGACATGCCTTGGGACGGCACCGAGCTGGTGGTCGCCGACGTTCGCCACAGCGGCATCGGGCCTGGCTTGTCAGCACCGCGGGTCGTTGCCGGCCGACCCAACGCAGGCGCAGACGCTGCTGGCGAATCCGTGTTCCAACCCCGATGGGCCCCCGATGGATCGCTGTGGTTCGCGTCCGATCGCACCGGTTGGTGGAACCTCTACCGCTGGCTGCCCGACGACGCCGACGGCCTTGGCAAGGTCGAGCCGATGGTCCAGACGGACGCCGAGATCGGCCAGCCCCAGTGGGTCTTCGGCCAGTCCCGCTTCGCCTTCCTGGACGGCGGCCGGGTGGTGTTCGCCTATCAGCGCGACGGGCTCGACCACGTGGCGGTGCGCGCCGCCGACGGGTCGGTGACCGATCTCGACCTGCCGTACACGGCGGTGGGGTCGGTCGAGGCGTCGGGCGACGACGTCGTTTTCATCGGTGCCTCGGCAGTCGCCGAGCCGGCCGTCGTGCGTCTCCGGCTCGACGGCACGCGCCTCGCGGAGGAGCCGGTGGACCTGCGGCCACCCCGTGACCTCGGCATCGACCCGGCGTGGTTCTCGGTGCCCGAGTCGATCTCGTTCCCGACCACCGCGCTGGTCGACGGTCAGCAGCGCACCGCCCACGCACTGTTCTACCCGCCCACCAACCCCGACGTCCCTGGACCCGCTGGCCCAGGCGAGAAGCCGCCACTGCTGGTGATGATCCACGGCGGTCCGACCTCCGCGGCCCGGCCGATGCTCCAGATGTCGATCCAGTACTGGACAAGCCGCGGTTTCGCCGTGGTCGACGTCAACTACGGAGGCTCGACCGGCTACGGCCGGGCCTACCGCGACCAGCTCCAGGGCGCGTGGGGTGTCGTCGACCTCGACGACTGTGAGGCGGCGGCCCGGTGGCTCGGTGAACAGGGGCGTGTCGACCCGGCTCGGCTGGCGATCAGGGGCGGGTCTGCTGGCGGCTACACCACGTTGGCGGCTCTCGCCTTCCGCGACACGTTCGCCGCGGGCGCGAGCCACTACGGAGTCGCCGACCTCGAGGCCCTGGCCACCGACACCCACAAGTTCGAGAGCCGCTACCTCGACGGCCTGATCGGGCCCTACCCCGATGCCCGGGACGTGTACGTGGCGCGGTCGCCGATCCACCACGTCGCCGGGATCGACCGCCCACTGGCGGTGTTCCAGGGCCTGGAGGACGAGGTCGTCCCCCCGAACCAGGCCGAGATGATCGTCGGCGCGCTCCGCGAACGGAACGTCCCCGTGACGTACCTGGCCTTCGAGGGTGAGCAGCACGGCTTCCGCAAGGCCGCCAACATCAGGCGGGCGCTCGACGGCGAGCTGTCGTTCTACGCCCAGGTGTTCGGCTTCGACCTGCCTCCTGACGAGGGCATCGATCCCGTCGAGGTCGAGAACCTCTGACCTGACCCTGGCAGGACCAACGGCGGAAAATGACCGAGGCGGGGGGCCGGCGCCGCCATACTGAGGGACCCATGGCGCGCATCCTGGTCACCGAGAAGATCGCCGACCGCGGGCTCGATCAGCTCCGCGCGGCCGGCCACGACATCGACGTCCGGCAGGGCCTGTCTCCCGACGAGCTGTTGGCAGCCGTCCCCGGCGCAGCAGCGCTCGTGATCCGTTCGGCCACCCAGGTGACCGGCGAGGTGCTCGAGGCTGGGCGCGACCTCGTGGTGGTCGGCCGGGCCGGCATCGGGCTCGACAACGTCGACGTCGACGCGGCAACCGAGCGTGGGGTGATGGTGGTCAACGCCCCCCAGTCGAACATCCTCTCGGCCGCCGAGCACACGATGGCGCTGCTGCTGGCGCAGGCGCGCAACATCGCCCAGGCGAACGCGGCGCTAATCGACGGCCGCTGGGAACGGTCCCGGTGGGAGGGGGTCGAGCTGGCGCACAAGACCCTCGGCATCGTGGGCCTCGGGCGGATCGGCAAGCTGGTCGCCCAACGGGCGCTGTCGTTCGGGATGAACCTGGTGGCCTATGACCCGTTCGTGGCTGCCGAACGGGCCCGGCAGCTGTCGGTCGAGCTCATGACCCTCGAGCGGGTGGTCGGGGTCAGTGACTTCGTGACCCTGCACGTGGCGAAGACCCCCGAGACCGCCGGGCTCGTCGACAAACACCTGTTGACCAGGGCCAAGCCGGGAATCCGCATCATCAACGTGTCACGGGGCGGGATCGTCGACGAGGCCGCGCTCGCCGAGGCCATCGCCGGCGGCCACGTCGGCGGTGCCGCACTTGACGTGTTCGCCACCGAGCCCACCACCGAGTCGCCGCTGTTCGGCCTGCCACAGGTGGTGGTCACGCCCCACCTCGGTGCGAGTACCCGCGAGGCGCAGGACAAGGCCGGCGACACGATCGCCGAGCAGGTCGAGCTGGCACTCGCCGGTGACTTCGTCCCGTTCGCGGTGAACGTCAGTGCCGCCGAGGCCTCCGAGACGGTGCGCCCGTTCCTCCCGCTGGCCGAGCGCCTGGGCGAGCTCTACGCGGGGTTGGCAGCCGGAGTACCGCCGGTGCTCGAGATCGAGTACGCCGGCCAGATCGCCGACTATGACACCCGCATCCTCACGCTGTCGGTGCTCAAGGGGTTGTTCGGGGGGATCACCGACGAGCCGGTGTCGTACGTGAACGCGCCGCGGATCGCCGCCGATCGGGGTATCGAGGTGCGCGACACCTCGACCGCCACGGCCCACGACTACGTGAACCTGGTGACGATCCGGGGTGGCGACCACGGCCTCGCGGGCACGCTTACCGGCCTCCGTGGCGAACCCCGGGTGGTCATGCTCGACGGTCACACGATCGACCTGCCACCCGCCAAGCACATGCTGGTGGTGCGCAACGACGACCGGCCGGGGATGATCGCCTTCGTGTCCGGGGTGCTGGCCGAGGCCAAGATCAACATCGACGACATGCACTTAGGCCGGTCCGACCGGGGCGAGGCTGCGCTGCAGGTCCTGGCGACCGACGTCGCCGTGCCCGGCGAGGTGCAAGAGGCCATCCGGGGGGGCGACGGCATCGTCTCCGTCCACGCCTTGACCTGACCGTTCAGGCGTTGCCGAGGGAGTGATCACGCCGCCAGCGATGCCAGAGCGGGACGGTCACCGCGGCTCGACCAGCTCGACGTCCAGGTCGAAGCTGATCACGTTGCCGAGCCCGGCGTCGGCCATCGGTCCGAAGGTGAGTCCGAAGTCCTTGCGGCGCAGCTGCCCCGAGGCCGAGAACCCGGCGTGGCGGTTCTCCATGAAGTCCGCGATCCCGCCGAACTCCACGTCGAGGCTGAACGGTCGAGTCTCGCCCTTGACTGTCGCATGGCCGTCGACACGCCAGCTCTCGTTGCTGCCACCGATCTGGGTCGAGACGAAGCGCATCTCCGGGAACCGCTCGACGTCGAGGAAGTCGGCCGACCGAACGTGAGCATCGCGGTCGGTGTTACTGGTGTCGATCGACGCCATCTGCACGGTGGCTTCGAGGCGGGTATCCGCGAGGGTCGGTCCGACTTCGAGCCGCGCGTCGAAGACGTTGAATCGGCCGCGGACCTTGGCCAGACCGAGATGCCGGATCGCGAACGTCACCGACGAATGGTTTGAATCCACCAGCCACAGACCTGGCTTCAGCGGCAGCTGGTCGGTGGCCGCGCCCGTTCCTGTCGTGTCATTCGTAGGTGTCGTCATAGGCGCCACCGTGACGGGACGATCCACTCGGTGGGAGGCCGAACTTGTCCTGGGAGTGACACGGCCAGGCTTTTTCACCGACTTCCCGGAATGATGGTGAGATGGCAGAGCAAACCGACTTCGCTGCCTTCCTCCGCAGTCGCCGCGAGCGCACCTCACCCCAGGACGTCGGCCTCCCCGCGGCCGGCCGGCGGCGGACACCGGGCCTGCGCCGCGAGGAGCTCGCCACGCTCGCGGGCATCAGCGTCGACTACGTCGTGCGGCTGGAACAGGGCCGCGAGCGGAACCCGTCGGTGGCCGTGATCCACGCTCTGGCGCGGACGCTGCGTTTGAGCGCTGACGAGTCGCGGCACCTGATCTACCTCGCCAAGCAGATGTCGTGTGACCCGCTCTGCCCGTCGCTGACCACCGAGCCCGACGTGGACGAGGCCACCCGAACCCTGCTGGCCCAGCTCGATGGCACGCCTGCCTTCGTCCTGAGCCCGTTGACCGACGTCCTGGCGTGGAGCCGTGCGTACGAGTCCCTGATGGCCGCGACCGGCCTCTTGGAGCTCGAGCCACCGAATCTGCTCCGCTACACGTTCCTCGTGCCCGGGTCGCGGGACCTCTATCGGAACTGGGAAGGCATCGCCCGGGAGCAGGTCGGCAACCTGCGCGCGGTGTCGGCCCTCGGACGGGACGACGGTGCCCTTCGAGCACTGGTCGGCGACCTGAGCGTGGCCAGCAGCGACTTCGCGCGGCTGTGGGCCGAGCACGACGTCAGCGAGAAGCGCCGAGGCCGCACGGAGCTGAAGCATCCGGTGGTCGGCGATCTGGACATCGACTTCACGACGTTCGGACTGCCGGATGAGAGCGGCCAGCTGGTGGTCTACGCCCCTGCGGATGCCGCCACCGGTGCGGCCTTGCAGCGGCTGGCGACGACGTCAGTGGCCGAGGACAGCGACGGTCCCAACCCGCGCGTGGGTGTGTTGAAGGTCGTCAGCTGAGCTGGCTGTGGGCCGCGTCGGTCACCGCTTGGAGGGCCGGAACCCGTCGGCCTCGGCGGCAGCGGTGTCGCGATAGCAGCGGTCGGGAGCGGTTCGGTCGTAGGCCAAGCCGCCCGGGACATGGAAGATCCCACTGGCGAGCTTGACCTTCACCGGGTGGGTGACCGGACAGGCGCTGTTCTCGGGCTCGACCCATGCAGCCGTGAGGGTGGCGGGGGCGTCGGATGCCCCGACGGCAGCCGCTTCGCGCGTGGCGGCGGTGCCGGCGACCGGGTCGGGACGCGCAGTCACGGACTCGGACTCGGCCGCTCCGCTGCTGGATGAGGCGTCGGCAGAGTTCCTGCGGGGTGTCGTGGGCGCTGGTTCGGCCTCGTCAGCTTCAGCCGTGGCGGTCTTGGGCTCGGCCGGAGCGCGGGGGACCCCACGTGCGGCCGACGGCCCAGATCGCGGCTCCCTCGCGCCTCGCGGCACGGTCGACGAGCGGTCTGGCTGCTCGGAACCGGCGCGCGGCGGCGCAGGTTTCCGGAAGAAGATCTGGACCAACAGCAGGATTGCGCCGACCACGACCCCGATGCGCAACCCCCGGCGAAACAGCGATCGGATCACGAACGCCGACGTTACCCGCGGGTCACGTCGGCGCAAGGGACCTCAGGTGATCACGCCGACGATGGCCGTGAAGATCGCCAACGACCCGAAGACCGTTGCCACGAGCCATCTGGTCTGATTCGTCAGCTTCTCTGCGACACCGGCCTCGAACTCGGCCATACCGAGGCGAAGGCCGGCGATCTCGCCACCGAGTGCCTCGCGGAACCCGTGCATCTCGGCGCGAAGTCCTTCGCGGGTCTCCGCCAGGTCAGCGCGGAACTCTTCGCGGGTCTCTGCGAGCCCCGCGCGGAACTCGTCGCGGGTCTCTGCGAGCCCAGCGCGGAACTCGTCGCGGGT
>JBOGHK010000064.1:0-79331 GCA_050744325.1 Acidimicrobiales bacterium | reverse complement strand
CGGAAACCGTTCGTCATCGCCTCCAGCTCTCCGGCACGTTCGCTATCGCCTCAGGACGAACCGCTCACTGTCACACCCCATGATGAATATCTGATGGATGACAGAAACTTCCCTACGCCATCAGGCAGGCTTCGACGCCAGGATCGCCCTCCTGGCCGCTCGCCAGGCGAATGCTGTCTCCCGGGCGCAGGCGCACGCACTGGGTGCCACCGATCCCGTCATCCAAGGTCGCCTGCGCTCCGGCCGATGGGCGAGGCGCTATCCCGGTGTGTACGTGATCGCCGGCTCACCACCGTCGTGGATCCAGGATGTGTGGTGCGCCTACCTCGCCGCCGGTAGCCGCGCCGCGTTGACCCACGAGACGGCACTACGACTCCACGGTGTCGACGAGCTGCCCCGTCATCCGATCACCCTGACCGCACCCCATGGCGCGCACTCGCGGCTCAGCCGAGTGTTCGTCCACCAGATCGACGACCTGTGGTTGCACCCTCATCGGCTCGCCAAGGTCGGTGGGCTGCCGGTGAGCACCGTCGAGCGCGCCGCGGTGGAGATCGCTGCGACGGCGGGAGAGGTCCAGCTCGCCCGGGTGATCGACGACGTCCTCACCCAGCGACGAACGACCGTCGGTCGGCTTGCTGCTTGTTTCAGAGAGGTTCTGCGTCCCGGCAAGCCGGGGATGGTCAAGGTGGCGAAGGTGCTCGAGGCGAGGGGCGACGGCTATATCCCACCTCAGAGCGAGCTCGAACGTGCCTTGTTCTCGGCCTTGGCGGCTGGTGGGCTGCCCCGGCCCCGGCGGCAGCTTCCTCTGCCGGGACGGGGCGCGGTCGCCGGCACGGTGGATGCCGCGTATGTCGAGGTCAAGGTGATCCTTGAGGCTGACGGACGTCGATGGCACGCCCGCATCGACGCACTGAGGCGGGACCATCAACGCGACACCGAGGCGGCCCGAGTCGGCTGGCTCACCCTCCGCTTCGTCTACGAGCAGATCGTGCACGAGCCGCATGAGATCTGTGCCGCCGTCGCTGACGTCCTCTCGGTGCGCGGGATGGCATCCGTCCTGAGGCGATAGCCAACGCAGGCCCGAGCCCGAGGCGATAGCGAACGGAAACCGTTCGTCATCACCTCCGGCTCGTCGGCACGTTCGGCATCGCCTCGGGACGAATCGAGACGGGGACGCGATGGACGAGCAGCCGCTGGCCACTCGGGCCACATCTCCGGCCGCTAGACGGAACGAGGCGGACGAGACGGACCCGGCAAAGAGTGCCCCTAAATTCGTCGGGTCGTTAGGGTTGCGTCATGACCGACGACGTGGCCGGGGCGGGCCGTGATCCGCTGCCTCCCGTGGAGCGGCTGCGGCCGGGGCTGTGGACCATACCGGTGCCGTTGCCCAAGAGCTCGCTGCGCTACGTCTTCGTCTACGTGTTCGAGACCGACCATGGCGTCTACCTGGTGGACGCGGGCTGGAACACCGAAGAGGCGTACACCGCGCTCGACGCCGGGCTGCGCACCGCTGGATACGAGGTCGGCGACGTGCGGGGCGTGCTGGTCACCCACATCCACCCCGACCACTACGGCCTCGCCGGGCGGATCCGCGAGGTGTCGGGCGGCTGGATCGCCCTGCACCCGGCTGACGCCGCCCTGATCCGCGACCGCTACACCGAGCCCACCGACCTGCTGGAGCGCGTCGGTGCGCTGCTGCGGCGGGCAGGCGCGCCCACCGAGGAGGTCGACGTCCTTCGGGCCGCGGCCATGCCCCTGCGGACGCGGGTCGACGCCGTCTTCCCCGACGTGCTGCTCGAGGACGGGGAGCGGCCCGAGGTTCCCGGCTGGGAGCTGTCCGCCATCTGGACACCAGGCCATTCCCCCGGGCACCTGTGCTTCTGGGAGCCAGTCAACGCCGTGCTGCTCACCGGCGACCACGTGCTGCCCCGGATCACGCCGAACATCTCGTTCCACCCCCAGGCCGGCGCCGACCCGCTCGGCGACTACCTCCGGGCGCTCGAACGGCTCGACGACTACCAGCCGAGCGAGGTCCTGCCTGCCCACGAGCACCGCTTCGACGACCTCCACCGGCGGCTCACCGAGCTGCGCAGGCACCATGCCGAGCGGTTCCGCGAGGTGCTCACCGCGCTGCGGACGGGCGACAGGACCGCCTGGAACATCGCCAGCAACATGACCTGGTCACGGCCGTGGGAGCAGATCGAGGGCTTCATGCGCCGCGCCGCACTCGGCGAAGCCCTCGCGCACCTGCGGGCGCTCGAGCGCCGGGGCCTGGTCCGCGAGCGGAGGGGCGAACCAGCGTCCTGGGGCCTCACCGAGCGCGCTGCCGAAGCTACGGCCTGAGCCTGGCCCGGGGGCGCCTACCTGCGAGAAAGGCTGCACCCCACCACTTGACATTGATATCAATATAAGAACCAACGGGGGTACGTGTCAGCCGGTCAGAGGGGGGAGCCATGGCCTGGGTCGTCGCCCGCAAGGCGTTGGCAGTGGTACCCGTGCTGCTCGCGGTCTCGTTCCTGACCTTCCTGATGCTGAGCCTGCTGCCCGGCTGCGTCGAATGCCAGGTCCTCGGGCCCGACAACACCGACCCGGAGGCCCTGGAAGCCGTGCGCGAGGACCTCCGCCTCGACGAGCCGCTGCCGGTCCGCTACGTGGCGTGGCTCGGCGACGCCGTCCAGGGCGACCTCGGCCAGTCGTACTACACGCGCCAGCAGGTGTTCGACGCCATCCACCAGCGCATGCCGGTCACCCTCGAGATCGTCGTCGTGAGCATGGCGCTGAGCCTGGCGGTGTCGGTCCCGTTGGGGATGGTGACGGCCTACCGGTCGGGGGGCGTGCTCGACCGGCTGGTCACGGGGGCGACCTTCGGGCTGCTCGCCATCCCCAGCTTCATGATGGGGCTGCTGCTGATCTACCTGTTCGCCGTGTCGTGGGGCTGGCTGCCGGCGACCGGCTGGACACCGCTCACCGAGGACCCCGTCGAGAACCTGCGCTCGGTGCTGATGCCCGCGCTCGCGCTGGCCGTCGGCCAGATCGCCGTGTTCACCCGCCTGCTGCGCACAGACATGATCGCAACGCTCCAGGAGGACCACGTACTGCTGGCCCGGGCCAAGGGCCTGTCGACCGCCCGGATCCTGCTGCGCCATGCGCTGCGCCCCTCGTCGTTCTCGCTGCTGACCGTGTCGGCTCTGACCACGGGCACGCTGCTCGGCGGTGCCGTGATCGTCGAGCAGCTGTTCGCTCTGCCCGGCATCGGCCGCCTGCTGTTCGACGCGATCTTCCAGCGCGACCTGATGATCGTGCAGGGCGTGGTGTTGGTGATCACCGTCGGCTTCGTCCTGATCAACACGCTGGTCGACATCCTCTACGTCGTCCTCGACCCCCGCCTCCGCACCGAGAGGATCGCCCGTGCCTGAGCCGAACCCAGCCACGGACCTCGCGGGCGAGCCAGTCGACGCCGAGCCGGTCGGCGTCGTCGGCGCAGACGACGTTCCCGCTGGACTCGAGGCCGCCGACGTCATGGACGCCGACCTCGCCGGCATCGGCCCGGGGCTGCCGGGGCTGGTGGATCCGCTGGTGCCCGCCCGCCGGGCGACGGCGCGGTCGAGGCGCGGCATCGTGTTCTGGCTGGCGGCCGCATGGCTGGTCGTGGTCGCGCTGGTTGCCGTCGCCGCGTCGTGGTTGCCGCTGGCCGATCCCGAGGACCAGGACCTGGCGAACCGTCTCGCCGGCCCCTTCACCGACGGCCACGTGCTCGGCACCGACGGACTGGGCCGCGACGTCCTGTCCCGACTGGCCTTCGGTGCCCGCGTGTCGTTGATCATCAGCCTGGCCGCGGTGTCGATCGGGATGGTGCTGGGCGGCTCGGTCGGCATGTTCGTCGGCTACGCACGCGGGCGGGTCGAGGGCGTCGTCATGTGGGCGATCAACGTCGTGCTCGCGTTCCCCGGCCTCGTGTTGCTGCTGGGGCTGGTCGCGTTCGTCGGCCAGAGCCTGATGGCCATCACGCTGGTGGTCGGGTTCCTGTCGGTGCCCACCTACGCCCGGGTGGCCCGCGCCGCGACGCTGACCGTGGCCCAGCGCGAGTACGTCCTCGCCGCCCGCGCGCTGGGCGCCAGCAACCGCCGCATCCTCTGGGGCGAGATCCTGCCCAACGTCGTCCTGCCGGTGGCCGCGTTCGGGATGGTCGCCCTCGGCGTGGTGATCGTGCTGGAGGGCTCGCTCGCCTTCCTCGGCCTGTCGGTCAAGGCGCCCGATCCGACATGGGGGTCGATGATCGCCGAGGGACGGCGTCACCTCGACCAGACCGCCCACCTGTCACTGGTGCCGTCGGTCGTGATGTTCCTGACCGTGCTGGCGGTCAACTTCGTGGGCGACGCCCTGCGGAGCCGCTTCGATGTGCGGGGGTCGAGCCTGTGAGCGCCGCCGACCCGGGCCCCGAGCCGACCACCAACGGCGACCGCGATCGCCACCCCGACGGCGACCAGGGCACACGGATCGACGACGGCCTCCTGCTGGAGGTGGACGACCTCCGCACCTGGTTCGAGACCCCCCGCGGCACCGTGCGAGCCGTCGACGGCGTGTCGTTCGGCCTCGACCGGGGCCGCACGCTGGGGATCGTCGGCGAGTCGGGCTCGGGCAAGACCGTGCTGGCCCGCTCGATCATGAACCTGCTGCCCAAGCAGGCCACCATCCCTGCCGGCGGCCACGTGTGGTTCGAGGGCCGCGACATCCGCGGCCTCGGCGTCCGTGACATGCGGCGCCTGTGGGGCCGGGAGATGGCGATCGTGTTCCAGGACCCGATGACCTCGCTCAACCCGGTGGTCAAGGTTGGCCAGCAGCTCACCGAGGGATTGCGCCACCACCACCGCATGCGCGGCCACCAGGCTCGGGCCACGGCCGTCGAGCTGCTTCGCTCGGTCGGCCTGCCGTCCCCCGAGCGGCGGCTCGACGAGTACCCCCACCAGCTGTCGGGCGGCATGCGCCAGCGGGTCACCGTGGCGATCGCCCTGTCCTGCGGACCGAAGCTGCTGATCGCCGACGAGCCCACCACGGCGCTCGACGTCACCGTGCAGCGCCAGATCCTCGACCTGCTCCAGGATCAGCAGCGCCAGCGGTACATGGCCATGATCCTCGTGACCCACGACCTCGGCGTGGTCGCCAACCGCACCGACGAGATCGCCGTGATGTACGCCGGCCAGGTCGTCGAGCAGGCACCCACCGAGACCCTGTTCCGGCGGACCCGTCACCCCTACACC
Source organism: Acidimicrobiales bacterium (assembly GCA_050744325.1). GTDB lineage: Bacteria > Actinomycetota > Acidimicrobiia > Acidimicrobiales > VFJN01 > DASXTK01. The sequence continues at coordinate 74,073 of JBOGHK010000064.1, read as the reverse complement.
GAGGCGCTGATGGGATCGATCCCCCGGCTGGAGAATCCCAGCCACACCCGGCTGCGGGCCATCCCGGGGCGCCCTCCCGACCTCGCGGTGCTGCCGTCCGGGTGCCGCTTCGCGCCGCGCTGTCGCTACGCGCAGGAGCGTTGCCGCGTCGAGGAGCCGCCGCTCGTCGCCGGTGGCGAGGACGGCCACGTGTACCGGTGCTTCTACCCGGTGGGCACCGACAACGGTGCCGACTCCGCCGCGTGGGTGCAGCCCGACGAGGTGGTGGGCTGATGGCCGGCGGCGGAACCGCACATCTGCGCGAGCACGACGACCTCGTGCTGCGGGTCGAGCACCTCACCGTCGAGTTCGCGGCGCGCCACGGTGGCCGGGTCCATGCGGTCTCGGACGTGAGCTTCGATGTCGCCGAGGGCGAGACCCTCGGGCTGGTGGGCGAGTCGGGGTGCGGCAAGACGACGACCGGTCGGGCCGTGATGCAGCTCGCGCGGCCGACGGCGGGATCGGTGCAGCTGCGGGGTGCCGAGCTGACCGCGCTGGACGACCAATCGCTGCGCCGCACCCGCACCCAGCTGCAGATGATCTTCCAGGATCCGATCTCGTCGCTGAACCCGCGCCGCCGGATCCGTGACGCGGTCGCCGAGGGCCTGCGCATCTGGGGGCATGCCCCGCCCGAGGTCCGCTCGCGGGTGGACCAGGTGCTGGTCGACGTGGGGCTCGATCCGGACGCGGTCGGCGACCGCCGGCCGCACGAGTTCTCCGGCGGGCAGTGCCAGCGCATCTGCCTGGCCCGGTCGCTGGTCCTCGATCCCGACGTGCTGATCTGCGACGAACCGGTGTCGGCGCTCGACGTGTCGGTACAGGCCCAGATACTCAACCTGCTCGAGGCGATGAAGGCCCGCTACGGGCTGACGATGGTGTTCATCGCCCACGACCTCGCCGTGGTCAAGAACGTCAGCGACCGGGTCGCGGTGATGTACCTCGGCAAGCTGTGCGAGCTGGGCCCGGCGGACACGTTGTACGAGGTTCCGGCCCATCCCTATACGCGCTCGCTGCTGGCGTCGATCCCCCGCCCCGAGCCCGGCACCCAGCCCACCGAGCCGGCATTGGAGGGCGAGCTGCCGTCGCCGCTCGACCCACCGTCCGGATGCCGCTTCCGCACCCGCTGCGCCCGCGCGTCGGAGCGGTGCGCTGCCGAGGAGCCGCAGATGCGCGCCATCGGGCCCGACCACTTCGTCGCCTGCCACCACCCGCATCTCGACGACCACCCGGTCACCAAGGTCACCCAGGTCAACCAGGTCTACCAGGTCAACCACGAGGGGGAGACATGAAACGACAGCATCCATCCAGAACGTGCCTGGCCCTGCTCGTGGTCGGCACGCTCGTCGCCGGCGCGTGTGGCGGCGGGGACGACGACGGCAGCACCAGCGGTCCGGAGAACGAGGGCACCGGCGCCGGCGACGCGATCGACGCGCTGGGCGGCAACATCGTGGTCGGCCCCCAGGACCCCAGCGGCGACCCGGTCACCGGCGGCTCGCTCACGGTCGGCGTCGAGAGCGAGACCAACAGCTACCTGCCCAGCATCTTCCAGGGCAGCCAGGCCGGCTTCAACGTCGCCTACGCCGTCTTCGACCCGCTGTTCACCCGGGACGCCGACGGCGAGATCGTGCCGTACCTCGCCGAGTCGGCCGAGCCCAACGACGACTTCACCGAGTGGACGATCACGCTGCGGCCCGATGTCGAGTTCCACGACGGCACGCCGCTGGACGCCGAGGCCATGAAGCGGATCTTCGACGAGTTCCTCACCGCCGAGGGCACCAACACCGCCGGCGCCCTGCTGCGGGAGGTGAGCAGCCTCGACGTCGTCGACGACCTGACCGTGCGCTACGTGCTCAACCAGCCCAACGCCGCCTGGCCGGACACGCTGGCGCTGCAACCCGGCTGGCCGTTCTCGCCCACCGCGGCGGCCGAGCTCGGCGACGCCTTCGGCGACCAGCCGGTCGGTACCGGGCCGTTCCGCTTCGTGAGCTGGCAGCGCGACGGCTCCTTCGTGGTCGAGCGCAACCCCGACTACTGGCAGGAGGGCCTGCCATACCTCGACGAGATCACGTTCCGGCCGATCCCGGACGAGGAGACCCGGGCCACGTCGCTGTCCAGCGGCGACATCGACGCCGCCCAGAGCGTGCGGCTGTCGTCGTTCCTGTCCCGGGTGGTCGACATCCCCGACGTCGAGGTGGCCCTCGGGCTCGGCAACGGGGGCGGCAACATGATGTTCAACGTGACCGCGCCCCCGGTCGACGACGTGCGCATCCGCCAGGCCCTGGCCTATGCGGTCGACCAGCAGGCGCTGATCGAGGTGGTGGCCGGCGAGGCGGCGGTCGCGACCGAGCCACGGTCGCAGTTCTTCTGGTCGGAGAACCCCTACTACTCGGACGCCGTGGCCGAGGCCTGGCCGACCTACGACCTCGAGCAGGCCCAGGCGCTCTACGACGAGTACGTCAACGACCCCGACCGCTCCGACGGCCGGGAGGTGGGCGAGCCGGTGGCGTTCAGCTACGACTGCACCAACGTGCCCAGCCTCATCGAGCAGGCCACGGCGCTGCAGGGGTTCTGGGAGGAGGTCGGCTTCGAGGTCGAGGTCAACCCGCTGGAGCAGTCAGCCCACATCACGGGCGCGGTCACCGGCGAGTACCAGGCGAAGTGCTACCGCGCCGGCGCCGACGCCGACCCGCTCACCACCCTGGAGAATGCCTTCGGCGACCCAGAGGCGTTCGTCACCAACCTCACCGACTACACCAACGAGACCGTCGACGAGACGCTCCAGACCCTGCGCACCAGCGGCGACCTCGAGACCCGCCAGGCCGCAGTCGAGGAGGCCGGCCTGCAACTCGCCGAGGACCTGCCCTACATCTGGACGGGCAGCGACCTGCCGTTCATCGCCTATCGCGAGGGCGTCCACGGCGTGGCCAGCTGGGGGTTGCCGGATGGATCGCTGGGCGACGGGGCGGCGCCCGGGATCAGCTTCTGGAGCCAGGTGTGGGTTGAATAGCCTGACCATTCTTCACGAGCCGGCGGGGGGTTTCGGGCCGATGAGCGATGTCACACGCCGCGTGCCGCGCACCGAACGGGGCGAGAAGACCCGCGAGGTGCTGCTTGCCGCAGCCCAGGAGGTGTTCTGGAAGAAGGGGTACGTGGACGCCCGGGTGGCCGACATCGTCGAGCACGCCGGGATGTCCCACGGCAGCTTCTACACCTACTTCGACTCCAAGGAGGCCGTCCTGTGGGCCCTCGCGTCCGATCTCGACCTGGCCGTCTACGACTCCGGCCGGGGCACCCTCGAGGAGACCGGCGGCGACGAGGTGCGGGCCATCGAGCTCGCCAACCGCCGGTACCTCGAGTACTACCTGGCCAACCGCAAGGCCATGCGGCTCATGGAGGAAGTCGCCGCCTCGAACTCGAAGATGAACAAGGCGAGGAGGAACAGCCGCGAGAGGATCGTCGAGCGCACGGTCCGCTCGCTGAAGCGGATGCAGGCCGACGGGGTGTGCGACCCCGGGCTCGATGCCGAGCTCGCCGCCCAGGCGCTGGTGAGCATGGTCAGCCACTTCACCTACTACATGGTGGCGACCCACAAGCCGGTGGACATCGACGCGGCCGCGGCCACGCTCACCACCCTGTGGGCGCGGGGCATCGGCATCGACATCCCATGGGGAAAGGACTGAGCAGAGGATGGAGCGCTCGCTGCGCGGACAGGCGGCGATCGTGGGTGTCGCCGACCTGGTGTCGCCGACCGGTGAGCTCGATTCTCACGGGCGGGCGCTCGAAGCCGAGATGATCGGGGACGCTCTCGACGACGCCGGCCTGACATTGGCCGACGTCGACGGGGTCTGCCACGCGCAGTCCTCGGTCGGGTTGGCCGAGTACCTCGGCATCCACCCCCGGTTCACCGACTCGACGAACACCGGCGGGTCGAGCTTCGAGATCCACGCCGAGCACGCCGCTGCAGCCATCGCGGCAGGGCTATGCGACGTCGTGGTGAGCGTCTACTCCTCGACGCCCCGCGGCGACCGGCGCCACGGGCGTCGCCGGGCGTTCGGGCCGAACCGGGGCGGCCCGAACCCGATGCTGGAGTGGGAGCTGCCCTACGGGATGCGCATGCCGATGGGCCCCTATGCCCTCGCCGCCTCCCGGCATATGGCCACCTACGGCACCACCTCCGAACAGCTGGCCGAGGTCGCCGTCAGCACCCGGGCGTGGGCCGGGCTGAACCCGCGCGCCCGTTACCGCGATCCGATCACGGTCGCCGACGTCCTGGCGTCTCCGATGCAGTCGTCACCCCTCCACCTGCTCGACTGCTGCCTGGTCACCGACGGCGCCGGCGCCTTCGTGATGACCAGCGCCGGGCGGGCGCGTTCGCTGGCCAAGGCGCCTGCCTACGTGCTCGGCGCAGCGACCTGCCACGACCACGCCATGATCAGCCAGATGCCCGACCTGACCACGACGCCAGGTGTGGTCTCCGGGGCCGACGCCTTTCGTATGGCTGGCATCAAGCCCGACGACGTCGACGCGCTGATGGCCTACGACAGCTTCACGATCACCGCACTGTTGCATCTCGAGGACCTCGGCTTCTGCGCCAAGGGCGAGGGCGGTGCCTTCGTCGAGGACGGCCGGACGGCGCCCGGCGGACCGCTGCCGATGAACACCAACGGCGGCGGCCTGTCCTACACCCACCCGGGGATGTACGGGATGTTCTTGATCGTCGAGGCCGTCCGCCAGCTGCGCGGGGAGTGCGGACCACGCCAGGTGCCGGGTGCCGCCATCTCGGTGGCCCACGGCTCGGGCATGGTGCTGTCGGTCATGTCGACGCTGGTGCTCGGCACCGAGGCGACTCTGACGTGAGTGGTCGCCTGGACCCACCGGTCAGCGATGCGGGCGCGCCGTTCTGGGAAGCCACCCGATCCCGGCGCCTGACCCTGCCGTGGTGCCTGGCCTGTGAGCATCCGGTCTGGTTCCCACGCGAGGTGTGCCCAGCGTGCCTCGGGTCGGGGCTGGAGTGGCGGGAGGCCAGCGGGCGTGGCGCCGTCTACGCCTGCACCGTCGAGCACCAGGTGTCGGCGTCCGGCCTGCGACCGCCCTACGTCGTCGCCCTGGTCGACCTGGACGAGGGCCCGCGCCTGCTGTCGAACGTCGTCGGCTGCCCACCCGAGGACGTCGCGGTCGGCGACCGGGTGCGGGTGACCTGGGAGGAGCTGCCCGACGGTCGCCAGCTCCCGCTGTTCGAGCCGGAGACTGCCTGACACAGCACACGCAAGGCCACGAAGGAGGGGGACATGGCGATGGAGTTGGACCTGGGCCCGCAGGCCCGGCAGTTCCGCGACGAGGTCCGCAGCTGGTTGGAGGACAACCGCCCGGAGGGCCTGATCGGCATGGATCCCGAGCAGGCCGCCTTCGCGCGGAGCCCGGCGATGGCCGAGTGGGAGGACAAGCTGCACCAGGCGGGCTTCATGTGCGTTTCGTGGCCCAGGGAGTACGGCGGTCGCGGCCTCGGCGGCGTCGAGGTGGCGGTGCTGAACGAGGAGTTCGCCCGGGCCGGCGTCCCCCGCCTGACCCGGGGGATGGGCGAGTGGCTGGTGGGGCCGTCGATCATCGTGTGGGGCACCGACGAGCAGAAGGCCTACTTCCTGCCGCGCATCATCGACGGCGTCGACCGCTACTGCCAGGGCTTCTCCGAGCCCGATGCGGGCTCCGACCTGGCCAGCCTGAAGACCCGCGGCGTCGTCGACGGCGACGAGGTGGTGATCACGGGGCAGAAGGTGTGGACCTCGGGTGCGCAGGTGGCGACCATGATGTTCTGCCTCTGTCGCACCGACCCCGACGTGCCGAAGCACCGGGGCATCTCGTACGTGCTGGTGCCGATGCGGCGCGACGACGGGTCGTCCAACGGCTTCGAGCTCCGACCGATCAGGCAGATGACCGGCAGCTCGTTGTTCACCGAGACCTTCATCACCGAGGCCCGCGCGCCGCTGCTCAACGTCATCGGCGGCCTGCACGACGGCTGGCGGGTCACGATGACGACCCTGGGCAACGAGCGCGGCGGCAATGCGACCACCCAGCACGTCCAGCACCACCGGCAGTTCCACCAGGTGCTCGACGAGGTGCGCAAGCTGGGACGCGAGACCGACCCGATCGTCCGCCAGCACCTGGCCTGGGCCTACACCCACTGCGAGATCATGCGTTACCAGGGGCTGCGCACCCTGTCCGAGGTCGTGGCCCGCAAGGAGCCCGGGCCGACAAGTGCGCTCAACAAGATGTTCTGGTCCGAGTACGCGCAGCGCTTCGCGGAGATCGTGATGAACATCCGCGGGGCCGACTCGATGATCTGCGGATCCGCTACGGCGGAACCGATGGTGATGCCCGACCAGGAACCGCGTGCGTACCAGCCCGACCGCTGGCAGCGGAACTTCTTCGGCACCCGCAGCGCCACCATCTGGGGCGGCACCGCGCAGGTGCAGCGCAACATCGTGGGCGAACGGGTGCTGGGGCTGCCCAAGGAACCGCCGCCGCCCGGCGCCGCGGAGGCCGCACGATGAGCCGCGCCGACCTCGACACCCCGGCCGGGGACGACGAGCTCGACCTCGAACGGCACGCCGAGCGGGGGATGCTGGCGTCCTGGTGGGCCAAGCGCCGGCCCGATGCCATCGCCGTGGACGCCCCGGGCGGTGCGCGGACCTTCCGCCAGCTCAACCAGCGAGCGAACCAGCTGGTCCGGGCGCTGCGTCGACGCGGCGTCCGCGAGGGCGACGGCGTCGCCCTGCTCTGTGGCAACCGCGTCGAGGTCGCCGAGGTCGTCGTGGCCGCGCAACGGGCCGGTTGGCGGCTCACGCCGATCAATACCCACCTGACCGCCGACGAAGCCGCCTACATCCTCGACGATTGCGAGGCCGTGGCGCTGGTGACCGATACCGGACAGGCGGGCACGGCGGCGGGCGCCGTCCGGCGGGCCGGGGCATGCACCGTGCGGCTGGCGGTCGGTGGGGCCGTCGACGGGTTCGGGCCCTACGACGACGAGCTGGCCACCGAGGCCGACGAGGACATCGACGACCCCGTGCTCGGCACGTCGATGCTGTACACCTCGGGGACCACCGGCCGTCCCAAGGGCGTCTACCGCCGACAGCCGCCGCCGAGCGTGCTGACCAGGGCCAACCTCTTCGGTTACCGCGAGGGCGACCGGCACCTGTGCACGGGGCCGCTGTACCACGCCGCCCCGCTCGCCTTCTCGCTGGTGATCCCCCTGACGCACGGCTGCGGCACGGTGGTGATGGAGCGCTGGGACGCGGAGGAGGCGCTGCGGCTGATCCAGCAACACAGGATCACCCACACGCACATGGTCGCGACCATGTTCCACCGGCTGCTGTCGTTGCCGGCGCCGACCCGCGAGCGCTCCGACGTCTCGTCGCTGCGCCACGTGCTCCACGGTGCCGCACCGTGCCCGGTCGAGGTCAAGCGACGCCTGATCGAGTGGCTCGGGCCGATCGTCTGGGAGTACTACGCGGCCACCGAGGGCACGGCCTGCTTCGTCGACTCCGAGATGTGGCTGACCCGGCCCGGAACCGTCGGCCGGCCGCCCGAGGGTCAGGTGGTCGTGGGCGACGAGGACGGCGCGGCGTTGCCGGCCGGCACCACCGGCCTGGTGTACCTGCGTGCGCCCGACGTCGGTCGGTTCGAGTACTACAAGGACCCCGGCAAGACCGCCTCGACCTACCGTGGCGACTACTTCACGCTCGGCGACGTCGGCCACATGGATGCCGACGGCTACCTGTTCCTGACCGACCGCTCGTCGAACCTCGTCATCTCGGGGGGCGTCAACATCTACCCGGCCGAGGTCGACGCGGTGCTCATCGAGCATCCGGCGGTGGGCGACGTGGCCACGATCGGCGTGCCCGACCCCGAGTGGGGCGAGCGCGTGGTGGCGGTGGTCGAGCTGCAGCCCGGACTCGAGGAGTCGGCCGCCCTGGCGACGGAGATGATCGAGCACTGCCGGGCCAGGTTGGCCCACTACAAGTGCCCGCAGGTGGTGGAGTTCACCGACGAGCTGCCCCGCCAGGAGAACGGCAAGATCTACAAGCGGATCCTGCGCGACCGCTACCGCCTCGCGGCCGAGGCGGACTGACCTCCGGTTGGTTCAGCGGGCTCCCACGGGACGGCGGCGCCGCCACGACTGGCCGACTGCGGGCGGCACCCAGCCGATGTCGGACTCGTCGACCGAGGTACCGGGCGGGACCAGCTCGTCGATGCGGTCGAGCACGTCGTCGTCAAGCCGGACCTCGGCCGCCCCGAGGAGCCCGTCGAGCTGTTCCATGGTCCGGGGCCCGATGATCGGCGCGCTCACCGCCGGGTGGGCGAGCGTGAACCCCAGCGCGAGGTGGGTGAGCGGCATGCCGGCCTCATTGGCCAGGGCTTCGAGCGGAGCGATGAGCTCGAGCTTGCGCTGCACGCCGGGGCGCTCCGCATCGAACCGCTGTGGCAGGCGCTGCGCCCGGCCGGTGGCGGGGAGAGGCTCGCCGGGTCGGTAGCGACCGGTGAGGAAGCCGCCGTTGAGCGGGCTCCACGGGATCACGGTGAGGCCGTAGCGCTCGCAGGTCGGCAGCACCGACGCCTCGATGCCGCGCACGAAGATCGAGTAGGGCGGCTGCTCGACCCGGAACCGCTCGTGGCCCCGGCGCTCGGCCGTCCACTGCGCCTCGACGATCGCCTCGGCGGGGAACGTCGACGACCCGAGGTAGCGGACCTTGCCCGCGTGCACCAGGTCGGACAGCGCCGACAGCGTGTCGTCGACGTCGGTGTCCGGCGCCGGCCGGTGCACCTGGTAGAGGTCGATGTGGTCGGTGCCGAGGCGCCGGAGGCTGCCCTCGACCGCGCGCACGATCCAGCGGCGGGAGTTGCCCCGGTGGTTGGGATCCTCGCCCATCGGGGCGTGGAACTTGGTGGCCAACACGACGTCGTCGCGTCGCCCGGCCAGCGCCTTGCCCACGATCTCCTCGCACACCCCGGCGGAGTAGACGTCAGCTGTGTCGAGGAAGTTGATCCCGGCGTCGAGGGCTCGGTGGATGATGCGGACGCACTCGTCGTGGTCGGTGTTGCCTATCGGGCCGAACATCATGGCACCGAGGCACAGCGGGCTGACCTTGACGCCAGTGGATCCGAGCGAGCGGTAGCGCATGTGGTGGTCCTCTCAGGTCTGTCAGGTCGATCAGGTCGGTCAGGTCGATCGGGTCATCGCGGTCGGGCGGAGCGATCTTCTGGGGTCCGTGAGCGCGGGATACGGCGCTCAGAGACACCAGAACCGGAGGTGTCCGGGCGTCCGAGGCTGGCGACGAGCCGCTCGACCAGGTCCTCCCAGCCCTCGGGATCGGGGCCGGCCAGCCCGGAGCCGCGATGGAGCAGCAGCCCCAGGTAGAGGGTGCGGTAGAGGAACAGCACGGCCTCGGGGTCGAGGCCCTCGTCGAGTGCTCCCGCCTCCTTGGCCGCTGCGACCAGCGGTTCGACGCCCTCCCGCCAGCGGGTGTAGGCGTCACTCAACGCGGCGGCGACCTCGTCGTCGCGCCGGGCGGTCACGTAAGCCTCGAGCCGCATGGCCTCGAAGCTGTAGAGCGGCCTGTCGACCATGCGGGCGCCGTGGCGGATCAGGTCGCCCAGGCTGTCGGCACCACTGGCGAGCATGCCGCCCCGGGCCGACCGGTGGACGATCGCCTGGCGCAGGAGATCGTTCTTCGACTGGAACCGGCCGTACACCGCACCGGTCGAGACCTCGGCCTCGCTCACGATGTCGAGGATCTTGGTGCCGGCGTAGCCCTCCCGGGCGAACACCTCGGCGGCGGCCTGGACCAGGCGACCCCACAGCTCGTCGCCCTCGCCCTCCCTGCCCTCGCCGCTCGTGGCGTCCTCGCCGCCCGCGGTATCGGCGCCCGCGTTTCGGTGACCGGAAACGTCGCGCGATCCCGCGACGTTTCCGGTCACAGAACGGTGGTCGTTGGTCATGGCCCGGGGGCCGGCGCGGTCGGCGCGGTCACGCCCAGCTCGTCCAGTAGGGGCGCGGAGTAGGCGACACGGCCGGTGAGCTGGGCCGGGTCGCCGGTGCACAGGGCAAGGGCGGCCTCAGCCATCACCTCGGGCTGTTCGATGGCTTCGTCCGGGACGCCGCGATCGAGGCCGTGATGGGTCACCCCGGGCGTCGGCACCAGGCCGGCGGGTGCGAGCACGTTGACTGCGACACCGTCGCCGTGGACCTCGGCGGCCAATCCGGTGGTGAACCGCTCGATCGCCGCCTTGCACATGCCGTACACCGTGCTCATGCCCGCGAACGCCGACGGGTAGGGCGGGCCTTGCGGGTGCCGCGCGGCCAGCGACGACACGTTCAGGATCCAGCCCCGGCCGCGCTCGCGCATGCCGGGCAGCACCAGCTGCGCCAGCTCGAACGGCGCCCGCACCTGGACGGCGAACATCAGCTCGTAGTGGCGCTCGCCGATCGTCGCCGTCGGCTCGAAGTAGGTCACTGCCGCGTTGTTGACCAGCACATCGATCGGGCCGAGCTGGCGTTCGGTCTCGTCCACGAGCCGGCGCCGGTCCTCCTGGCGTGCGAGGTCGGCGGCCACGGCGACCGCCGCACCACCCGCGCCGGTGATGGCCTGGACGGTCGTGCCAAGGCTGCCAGGCAGCGGGTGGTCACCCTCGTCGACCGTGCGCGCCGACACGGCGACCGCAGCCCCCTCGGTGGCGAAGCGCTGGGCGATGGCCAGGCCGATCCCTCGGCTGGCCCCGGTCACCAGCGCCACCCGGCCGGCCAACACGCCGTCGTCGGCCGGCTCAGGCATCGATCCGCGCCGTGGCCTGGCCGGCGAACACCTCGACGCCGTCCTGGTTGCGGGTGCTGACGACCAGCGTGACCACCGGTTCGCCGTCGCGTTCGCCCACGACCTCGACGGTGGCGGTGGTGGTGAGGTCGTCGCCGGGCCACACCTGCGCGGTGAACCGGCCGCCGAAGGTCAGCAACCGGTCGTCGCCGACCAGGTCGGTGAGCATCCGCCCGGTCATGCCCATGGTGAGCATCCCGTGTGCGAACACCGTCGGGTATCCAGCGGCCTTGGTGGCGAACACCTCGTCGGTGTGCAGTGGGTTGTAGTCGCCGGAGGCCCCGGCGTACTGCACGATCTGGGTGCGTTTCAGGTCTTCGACGACGACGGCGGTGAACGTCGCGCCCGGCTTCAGCTCGCTCGCGTGCAGTGTCATGTCACGACTCCGCCGGCCGCTCGGTCAGGACCCCGACGCCGGTGGCGGTGACCACCAGCTCGCCGTCCTGGTCGCGGTACTCGGTGATCGACTCGGAGAAGATCAGCTTGCCGGCGCGGCGCCCCTGCTTCTCCCAGCGCCGACCCGGCCTGATGGTCGCGGTCAACACGTCGCCCACCCGCGGCGTGCGGTGGTACTCGTAGTGCTGCTCGGCGTGCAGCCCGGTGCCGCCGCCTCCACCACCCCCGCTCTTGCGTCCACCTTCGCCGTCGCCCCCGTCGCCGGTGTCCTCGCTACGGGGCCGGAGGCCGGACGGCTCGCGGCCCGAGCCGAACCACGGCCTGCCTGGCTTGGGCCGCAGTGGGTAGTCGGGCTCGAACTGGGCGCTCGCCTGCACGAACGTCGGTGGGGCCAGCACGGCGCCGACGGCCCGCGCGGCCTCGGAGTCGGGGTCGGAGTAGACGGGGTTCGGGTCACCGATGCTTCGAGCGAACATCAGGACGTGCCCCGCCTCGATCGGGAAGCGCTCAACGGCCATAGGCCATGAATACCTTTTATCGGGGGTCTCGTAAAGCAGACCCGGAGCCGATGTGGAGTCTGCGGCCCGCGCCGTGCGCGTCGATCACCGCCTGGGCCAGCCCACTGTCGGCGGCGACCGCGTGGACCACGTAGCGGGCCGCGGCGTACGCGACGTCGTCGAGATCCAGGTCACCGTCGCTGTGGAGCAGCACGAAGTGGTACACCGCCCCCGCGTTCGCGTGCGCTAACGCTGCCGGGTCGTCGTCATGGCGCACGACCCCGCGATCTTGACCCTCGGCCAGGAGGGCGGCGACGTCGTCGGTCATCACTCGCCGGGTCTGAGCTTGGGTCGCGCGCAGGCGCGGATCGTCGCGTACCAGGTTGTGAATCATCCGGTAGAGCCGATGATGCTCGGCGTTGAACCGGACCGTCGCCGCCGTCGCGAGGTACAGCCGCGCCAGCGGATCGGCGACGTCGCCCATTGCCTTGCTCTGCCAGCGGCGAAGCCGGCGGCGCGTGTCGATGGCGATCTCGTCGAGCAGTGCTTCCTTGGTCTCGAAGTACCAGTAGAGCAAGCTCTTGGTGACTCCGGCGGCGTCGGCGATGTCGATCATGCGGGTGCCGGCGTAGCCGTGCTCCACGAACAGATCCTCGGCGTGTCGCAGCAGTTCCGCCTTACGGTCCTGCCCCTGACGGGTGACGCTGCGCGGCTCGGTCGGCACCCCCGCCACGGTACCGGCGGCTCCGGTGGCGTAGCGGCGAGGCGTCGCTACCCTGACCCAGGGTCAAGGTTGACAAGAGGCTCGCTGTTGGGCGCGCCGTGGCCCGAGCGGCCCGGCGCCGTAGGCGCCATGAGCGGGAAGTACAGCGTCTTTGTCTCGGTGGCGTAGCCGCCGAGTACGAGGGACGAGACCTGTCCGGGGATGTGTCGAGGGGGTTGTGTGCAGGACCAGGAGCGGGACACCCGTCGGGCCGGATGGCGGCTGATGTACACCGCGGTCCGCCGCCGCTGGCGGGGGCTCACGCTAGGGGTACTGACCGGGTTGGTGTGGACGGCGGCCAAGGTGAGCACCGGCATCATCGTCGGTCGGGCCGTCGACCAGGGGATCGAGTCCGACGACACCGGCGCCCTGGTCCGCTGGTCGCTGATCCTCGGTGGGGTGGCCGTGGTGTCGGCGACGTTCACCGGCCTGCGCCGCTACCTGGCGTTCCGGGAGGCCCGCTGGGTCGAGCTCGACCTGCGTGACCGGCTGTTCGCCCACATCCAGCGGCTGCACTTCGCCTTCCACGACCGGGTCCAGACCGGGCAGCTGATGAGCCGGGCGAACACCGACCTGCAGCAGGTGCAGGCGTTCCTGGTGATGATCCCGCTGACCATCTCCAACGGCGTCACCGTGCTGGCGATCGCGGTGATCCTGGCAGTGATCGACCCCTTGCTGACGGTGTTGGCGCTGGGGTCACTGCCGTTCCTCAACGTGATGGCCACCCGGTTCTCGCGGCGCCTCCAGCCCTACGTGATGGGGATCCAGCGCGAGTCCGCCGAGCTGGCGGCGGTGGTCGAGGAGGCGGTCGCGGGCGTGCGGGTGGTCAAGGGCCTGGGCGCGGAGCAGGTCCAGGCCGAGCGTCTCAGCGCCGAAGCCAAGGATGTCTACGAACAGTCCATCGGCGCAGCCCGCGTCCGGGCACGGTTCCTGCCCGGCCTCGAGCTGCTGCCGAACATCGGGCTCATCGCCGTGCTCGGCTACGGCGGCCACCAGGTGCTGAACGGCAACCTGTCGCTCGGCTCGCTGGTCGCCTTCAACGTCTACATCGGCATGCTCGTCTGGCCGTTGCGGATGCTGGGGATGGTCGTCGCGTGGGCCCAGCGGGCGGTGGCGTCCGCCGAGCGGGTCGACGAGGTGCTGAGCACCGCACCGGACATCGCGGACGCCCCCCGGCCCACCGCGCTGCCGGCCGGTGGGGGCGAGGTCCGCTTCGAGCGGGTCCGCTTCGGCTACGGCCGGCCCACACCGGTGCTGGACGACGTCGACCTGCGTATCCAGGCGGGCGAGTCCGTCGCCCTGGTCGGTGCGACCGGGTCGGGCAAATCGACCGTGGCCCGTCTGGTGCCCCGCTTCTACGACGTCGAGGACGGCCGGCTGCTGGTCGACGGAGTCGACGTGCGCGACCTGCGGCTACGTGAGCTCCGTCGGGCGGTCGGCCTGGTCTTCGAGGACACGTTCCTGTTCAGCGACACGATCGCCGCCAACATCTCGTTCGCCGATCGCGAGGCGTCGCATGCCGCGATCGAGCGGGCGGCACGGCTGGCCGGAGCGCACGAGTTCATCGTCGAGCTGCCCGAGGGCTATGGCACCTTGGTCGGCGAGCGGGGCTACTCGCTGTCGGGCGGGCAGCGCCAGCGGATCGCGATCGCCCGGGCCATCCTGGCCGACCCGCGCATCCTCATCCTCGACGACGCCACCTCGGCCGTCGACCCGACCAAGGAGCACGAGATCCGGGGGGCGCTGACCGAGGTCATGCGGGGACGCACCACGATCGTCATCGCCCACCGGCCGGCGACCATTGCGCTGGCCGACCGGGTCGTGCTGCTCGACGGGGGGCAGATCGTCGCCGAGGGCACCCACGACGGGCTGCTGGCCAGCGAGCCCCGCTACCGCGACGTGCTCGCCGCCGCGGCGGTCGCTGCCGCGGTGCGCGTCGACGCCCGGTCGGGCAACGGCGATCGCCACGAGGACAACGGCGACCGTCACGGCGATGGCCGCCACCGCGACGCCGAGCATCACGGCGATCGCGACGGCGACTTCGACACCCGCCCCGGCACCGACAGCCACCGCGACCAGCACGGCAGTCGCGACGGCGACGACCGCTCTGGCCACGGTGACGGCGAGCGGCCTGGTGGCGAGCCGGCCCGGGTTCCGGGCGACGGCTCGGCGGAGGCGTCGGGCTGATGTGGATGGCCGCCGGGGTCACCCCCGAGGACCGGCTCGACGCCGCCGGCGCTCGTCACGTGCTGGGCCGCACCGCTCGGCTGCTGCGGCCCCACCTCCGCCAGGTCGTCGGCGGTCTCGGCATGGTCATGCTGTGGACCTCGACCGTCCTGGCCGGTCCCTACCTGGTGCGGATCGGCATCGACGACGGCATCAAGCAGGGTGACGCCGGGCGGCTCAACGTGGTGGTGGTCGGCTACGTGGTGGTCGCGGTGCTGGCGTACGTGACCAACCGCGTGCAGATCGGGCTGATCAGCCGGGTCGGCGAGCAGTTCCTGCGCGAGCTGCGCAACCGGGTCTTCACCCACCTGCAACGGCTGTCGATGCCGTTCTACGACCGGTCCCAGGCCGGCGTCCTGGTGTCGCGCATGACCTCGGACGTCGACTCGCTGGCCGAGCTGGTGCAGCTCGGGTTGGCCATGTTCGTGGCCAACGGGCTGCTGCTGGTGGTGTCGTTGGTCGTGCTGGCCACCGTCTCGTGGCAGCTGCTGCTGCTGTGCTCGCTCGCGCTGCCGCCGGTGATCCTGGCCAGCGTCAAGTTCCAGCGGGACTCCAACAACGCCTACCTCGACGTCCGCGACCGCATCGGGTCGACGTTGTCGCACCTGCAGGAGGGCATCGCCGGCGTCCGGGTCGTCCAGGCATTCACCCGCGAGGATGTCGAGGACGACCGGTTCCAGGCCGGTAGCCGCGAGCTCTACGAGAGCCACATGCGGTCGGTGCGGGTGTCGGCGTGGTACCTACCGGTGATCGAGCTGGCGGGGTGGGGCACCACCGCCCTCGCGCTCGGCGTCGGGGGTTGGTGGGTGCACGAGGGCATGCTCACCGTCGGCACGGTGGCGTTCTTCGTACTGGCACTGTCGAACCTGTTCGAGCCCGTCCAGCAGCTCAGCCAGCTGTTCAACATGGTGCAGGCGGCGGGCGCGGGCCTCCACAAGCTCTACGACCTGCTGGACACGCCGGTCGACGTGGCCGAGCGGTCAGGTGCGGTCGACCTGCCCGAGCGAGGTGACGTCGAGATTGACGACGTCGCGTTCGCCTACGGCGACGGCCCCCTGGTGCTGCACGACGTGTCGCTCCGGATCCCCGCGGGCACCCGCCTGGCGCTGGTCGGGCCGACCGGGGCGGGCAAGTCGACCCTGGCCAAGCTGGCCGCCCGGCTCTACGACCCGACGTCCGGCGCGGTGCGTTTCGGTGGCGTCGACCTGCGCGACGCCACGCTGGCGTCCCTGCGGCAGCGGGTGGTGGTCATCCCCCAGGAGGGGTTCCTGTTCAACGGGACCATTCGCGACAATGTGCGCCTCGCCCGGGCCGGGGCGACCGACACGGAGGTCGACCGGGCCCTCCGGGCGGTGGGGGCCTACGACCGGTTCGCCGGTCTCCCCGACGGTCTGGACACCGAAGTGCGCGAGCGGGGCAGCCGCCTGTCCGCTGGCGAGAAGCAACTCGTCTCCCTGGCCCGCGCCGCGCTGGCCGACCCGGCCGTGCTGGTGCTCGACGAGGCGACCTCCAGCCTCGATCCCGGCACCGAGGCCCTCGTGGAGGGGGCGGTCGACCGGTTGCTGGACGGCCGGACCGTGGCGGTGATCGCCCACCGCCTGTCCACCGCCGAGCGCGCCGACCTCGTCGGCGTGGTGGACGAGGGACGCCTGGTCGAGCTGGGCACCCACGCCGAGCTGGTCGCGGCCGGCGGCGCCTACGCCGCGCTGTACGCCACCTGGACGGCGACCGCTCCCGCTCACTCGTAGCTCGTGTCCCGTCCTGCGCCGGACCCCGTGATCCGGCGTGCGAGAACTGGCCGCCGGATGGCCACTTCTTCGGCGAGGATGGGCCCGTGACCGCAGAGATCCTCAGCGACCGGGCCCTCAACCGGGCGACCCTCCAGCGCCAGCTGCTGCTCGAACGGGCGCCCATGCCGGTCCTCGACGCCGTCGAGCACCTGGTGGGCCTCCAAGCACAGGAGCCGAACGATCCTTACCTCGCCCTGTGGTCCCGGCTCGACGGCTTCCGGCCCGACGACCTGGCCCACCTGCTGGTCGACCGCAAGGTGGTCCGCATCGTGGTCATGCGAGGGACGATCCACCTGCTCACCGCCGACGACTGCCTGATGCTCCGCCCATTGATGCAGCCGGTCCTCGACGCCGAGATCAAGCGCCACCGCGACTACGCGCCGCTCCTCGATGGTGTCGACCTCGGCCCGGTCCTGGCCTTCGTGCGCTCGCTGGTCGCCGACAACCCGCTGTCGGGACGGCAGCTCCGGGCGGCGCTCGCCGAGCGGTTCCCCGAGCACCACGCTGCGGCGCTGGCCTACGCAGCTCGCTGCCATCTGCCGATGGTGCAGGTGCCACCGCGTGGTGTCTGGGGGCGCAGTGCCCAGGTCAGCACGACGACCGCCGAGTCCTGGCTCGGTCGGCCCCTGGCGTCAGCACCGTCGATCGACGCGGTGGTGATGCGCTACCTCGCGGCCTTCGGGCCGGCAACGGTCGCCGACGTGGCCAGCTGGTGTCGGCTCACCGGGTTACGCGAGGTCGTCGAGCGCCTTCGGCCGCGGCTGCAGACGTTCCGCGACGAGCGCGGGCGCGAGCTGTTCGATGTCCCCGACTCGCCGCGTGCCGACCCGGACGTCGCGGTGCCGACGCGGTTCCTGCCGGAGTACGACAACGTTCTGCTCTCCCATGCCGATCGCAGCCGGTTCCTGGTCAAGAACGAGGCCGAGCGGCTCTACTCGCTGGGCGAACGGGCGGTGGGCGCGGTGCTCCACGATGGGCTGCTGCGTGCGACCTGGCGGCTGGAGCGCGACCGCTCGTCGGGCTCGGCCGCAATGGTGGTCGGCTACCTGGGCTGCCTCCCGGACGGTGCTGGCGAGGCGATCGAGGCCGAAGGTCGGCGGCTCCTCGGGCTGGTCGCCGCCGACGCCGCCGAAAGCGACCTCCGCTTCGTCGCCCTCAGCTGAGGCCTAGTGTCCCGTCAGCCTGTTCCGCCGCGAAATCGCCGGCCAGGCTGACGGGACACTAGGTGGGCGGTCAGTTGCCTGTGGCGGCGGCAGCGGCGACGGGCGCGCTGGCGAACAGCGCGCCGATTGAGTCGGCGAAGATGCCGCGGTCGAGGTCGGGGTCGGTGACCCGCTGGACCGACAGCCCGATGGTCAGCGCGAGCACCGCGGTCGCGAGCCGCTCGGGTGGCATCGGCAGCGCCAGACCCAGCTCGTGGTGCTGTTGCCGGGCGACGTCGGCGATCAGGTCGCGGGCGGTGCGCATGCCGGCGGCGAACCGCGCCCGGATCGGGGGCTTGTAGCGGACGGCCACCGCGAACTCGGTGGTGAGCACGATCCACTGCTCGTCCGCCAGCACCCGTGTGCTCCATGCGTCGAGTGCGGCCAGGCGGGCCTGCACGGTCGGCTCGACGGCAGCCAATGCATCCTGGAGGCTGGCGATGGTCTCGGTTAGTCGCTCCTCCATGACCGCGAGCCCGAGCTCTTCTTTGCTCGCGAAGTTCGAGTAGACCGCGCCGGTGGTGTAGCCGGCGGCACGGGCGATCTGGCCGATAGAGGCAGCGAGGTAGCCCCGCTTCAGGAACACCCGTTCGGCGGAACGCACGAGGCGGGCGCGGGTTCGTGCCTGGCTCTCCTGTCGGGTCAGGGGTCGTGGGCTCATCCGCCGCGAGGCTACCGCTCGGCCACTCCCCGCGAATTGCGCCAGAAAGCCAGCTATTGCGGCTGTTCTGTCGCTGTCACGGGTGACCAGTCGATCGCAGCGAAGGCCCTCTCCAACTTCGCTGCGCGTGCCGGGTTCCCCGCGCTGACCCACGAGATCGTCCCCAGGAGATGGGCGCGGAAGTCGGGGTGGTCGTCCCGGTTGGCGGCCCTCGGGCCGCGCCGCGCGGCGTCGTGGAGGATCGCGCGGAGCCGGTCGTAGGTCGGGCGCGCGACGTTGGTCCTCTGGTTGACCACCAGACCCGCGACGGACTGCCGCTGTGCCGCGGTGGCGACCGTGGTCTTGGCCGGATTCAACATGAAGCCCTCGTCGGCGACGATCGTCGCCACCAACCGCCCGAGCCGGTCGGCAGCGCGCACCATCGTCCGGGGGCCGGAGACGAACAGGTCGTCGGCGTAACGGGTGTAGCTGCCGTCGAAGCGCCGTGCGAGCCGTGACAACCGCGCGTCGAGCCGGTGGGCGCAGAGGTTGGCGAGCTTCGAAGCGCAGGACCACCGCCCGCCCGACGTGCGGCGCCGCGGCGGTGTGCACCGAGCGACCCGGCACGAACCCGTGCGCGCCGGGGTGCAGTGGCACCCGGTCGAGGATGTGGTGCAGCAGCGGTCAGCTGGGCACCGAAGTACCGCCAACCAAGCTCGGTGGGCACTGCCAGGGGCATCGTAGAGCGGCTCGTGGACGAGGGGGGTGGGGGCCGTGCCGGCCGCGTCCGGATCGCTCCGGGCGCGGCCAGCACGGGGGGCTTCGCCGCTTCCGCCGCGGGTCGGCGGCGTCCGCGTAGGAACCGTTCCCGTTGTCTACGTGCGCCTGGCCGCGGGCGGTTTTTCGAATCTGGTGAGTCCGTGGTCGACTGACGCTCCGTCAGAGACCCTCGGACACCGAGCCGACCACCAGGGGGAGCCGTGGCACCTCAGCCCGCGACGACCGGCATCGCCGGCCGATCCATCATCGTCACCGGCGGAGGCAGCGGGATCGGTGCCGCCTGCGCGGCGCGGCTGGTGGCCGACGGCGCCCGGGTCACGATCTGTGGACGCACCGAGTCCAAGCTGGCCACGGTGGTCGAGCGGCTCGCGCCGGTGGCATCCGCCAGCGGTGGCGACGTGTGGGCGGTCGTCGCCGACGTCACCGACGAGGCCGACGTCGCCGGCCTGGTCACGGCGGCGACCGGGGCCGCGGGCCGTCTCGACGGCATCGTGGCCAATGCTGGTGGCGGTGGCGCCATTGCGCCGTTCCACCGTCAGAAGGTCGACGAGTTCGTGCGGGTGCTCCACCTCAACGTGGTCGGGACCATGCTGCTCGTGAAGCACAGCGTCGCGGCGATGGTGGCGTCGGGTGGTGGGTCGTTCGTGGCGATGTCCTCGATCGCCGGCCACGTCACCCACCCGTACTTCGGCGCCTACACGGTCTCCAAGGCGGGGGTCGAGGCGATGATGCGCAACGCAGCCGACGAGTACGGCGCCGTCAACGTGCGGTTCAACGCGGTGCGGCCGGGCTTCACCTCCACCGAGATCATGGAGCTGATCCCCCGCGACTCGGCCGTCTACGCCAGCTACATCGCCAACACGCCGATGGCCGGCGTCGGCGAGCCCACCGACGTCGCCGAGCTCGTGCGCTTCCTGCTGGGCGACGAGTCACGCTGGATCACTGGCCAGGCGGTCAACGTCGACGGCGGCCACTGCCTGCGGCGAGGGCCGGACTTCTCGTCGTTCGCCGGTGACGCCCTGGCCGACCTGTAGGACCAGGCCGATACAGCCGAACGGCGTCCATTCGTCGGGTTCTCGCGACGGTCGAACGCCGGAGCGAGCCCGATCCGCTCCTCAGTCGCAGATGACCAGGCGGAAGCCGGCGTCTACGGCGTCGAGCTCGAGCAGGTAGTGGTAGCGCGAGTGCCAGAGCCCGCTGCGGAGGTCATCGGCGAGCCGCCGCTGCCCCTCCCGCAGGTCGTCGCCCGACAGCTGGGCGAGTACGGAGGTCGCCCTGCACACCCCGTCGTCGAGGTAGCGCTCCGGCCGCCGCCACGACGCCCAGCCGAAGAGGTCGACGCAGTCGGCCGGGACCATGACCACTTCGACCCGCGTCGCGTCGATGGCTGCCGCGACGTCGCCGACCGACGGGACGTCGGTCACGGCCGGCGTTCGCATCGAGGCCGGGAAGTAGTCACGCATCAGCCAGAAGCGTTCGTTGAACGCCGGATGGAACGTCCACACCACTCGTCGCGGCGCCAATCGGCACAGCTCGCGGAGACCGGCGCGCCAGTCGGTCCAGTGGTGGATGGTCATGAGGGCCATCGCCGCGTCGAAGGAATCCGACGGCAACGGCAGGTGCTCCGCGACCGCCCGCACGACCGGAGCGGCGTCCAGCGAACGTTGGCGAATCATCGTGGCCGACGGCTCGACCGCGACGACCCGCCGGTCCGTCGGTTCGTAGGAGCCGGTGCCGGCTCCGACGTTCACGACTCTTGCTGCGTCACCGAGCGCAGCTTCGATACTCGCGGCGATACGGGGATCACTGCAGCGGTGCTGTGCGTATCCCTCCCCGATCGCGTCGTATGACGTCGTCCCAGCACGCATGAGACCCAGTTTGCCGTAAGTTCATGCCCAGTTCCGCCCTCGTTCGCAGCGAACTGGCGATTTCGTCAGTCGGATCAGATGGTTCACATGTCTGTACAGACCGCGAAGCCGGGTCGCCCACGGCTGTACAGAAGACAGCCAGGTCCACGCGATCAGACTGCCAGCCGCGCAGTTCATCGTCGACGGCATGAGGACAACCACACCTACAACACGGCGGCCGCAGCCAGCCCCGTCGGGGGGATGGTGGCTGGCGGCCCTCTGGATACCGGTCGGCTACGCGTCGACACGGTTCATGGGCGACGGCACCCCGCTGGTGGCGATGGTCTTCCTGACCGCATCGCTCGCCGGCGTCCATCGGGTCATTCCCGGCCTGGTGGAAGTGGTGGCCGGCGGCGGTGGCCTGCTGATGAGCATGCTCGCCGCGGCGGACGGTCGGGGCTGCGGTGCGCTGCTCGGCCAGGGCGGCACTGGTGTCGTCCTGGTGTTCGGCAGCGTCATGTGGCTCTCGGCGTTCGTCCGGCTGCTCGGATCGGCCAACCCCCGGGAGATGGCTCGCCATCTGCTGGTGGCGACCGCGGCGCTCGAGATCGGGCTGTTCACGGTCAGTCCGGCCGGGCAGGCGGTCACCGGCGTCCGGGATCCGTCCACAGTGCCGGTGTTGCTGGCGGCCATCCTGGTGGTCACCACGCTGATCGGTTGCCGGGCGAGGACCAACGGATTCCCGTTGCTCGGACTCGGCCTGGTCACCGTGCTCACCTGCCTGGCGCTCACCGGAAGCCCGTGCAGCGGCAACCCCGCCGTCAGCCTGGCCGGCAGCCTGACCTTCGCCATGGTCAGCCTGTTCCTGACATCGACCAACGACGACCTGGACCCCACAGAGAAACGGCCGAATGAGCACGCCTACAACCCCGTCTGACCCACATACCCCAACCTGACCTGCCCCCGACCCAACGGCTCCGAGCCTCCGGCTCCGAGCCACTAGGGCGGGGGCAGGTACGCGTCTGACGGGGACCTGGCGGCGAGGTAGCAGCAGGTTCGCCGCCGGTTGGCGCAGTGGTCGCGAGGAGCTAGCGACGAGCTAGCACACAGTGGGCACCGGCCGCTCTTTGCGGCCAGATCGCGACAAGCTAGCGATGGCCAAGCAGTCCGGCCGCGCCGGGGAGCTAACCGGTGACGGCCAGTAATCTAGGGGTGGACGTTGTCAGGGCAATGCCAAGAAATCGCCACTTGGCGGCCAACTCGACGGCGGAGGCGCGCGGATGTCGACAGACCAGGGCCCTGATCGTCACACCGACGGTTCCGTCGGCCAATACTGCATCCGGCTCCTGAGGGGAAGCCTCGAACTGGCCTTCCCCGACCGGGCCATCGATCCCCCGACCGCGCCCGCGGTCGTCGGCCCGCTGATCGTCCTGGCCCTCAACCCGCGGCGGGCGCTGGCGCTGGACGCGTTCAAGACCCAGCTCTACGACTGCGACCCGGCTGATGTCACGACGGCCCAGATCCAGACGCCGATCTCGCGTCTGCGCCTCGCCGGCCTGCCGATCCCGCCGCGGACCTACATGCTTGACGTCGCGCCCTCCGATGTCGACCTGGTCGACTTCGACACCCGGGCCAAGCGGTTCATCGACCGCTCTGTCTACCCCGAGCGGGTGAGCAGCGACGAGCTCGACGAGCTGCTCACAGAAGGATTCGCGCTCGACCGGCTGTGGCAGCACGACCCGGCGGCGGCGGTCGGCAACCAGCAGCGCCTGTTCGCCCTGTTCGAGTCGAACCGGCGGCGGAATCGCCGGTTCGGCGAGGTCTTCGTGCGGTTGCTGCTCCAGGCGGGCGAGCAGGACCGAGCGCGCGACATCCTCTACGAGTACATCGACCGCTACGGCACCGACGAGATCTTCCAAGATCTCGAGCTGAAGGTCCGTGCTCCGTCAGCGCGACCGCCGGGCGCGGGCGATACCCCGCCGGACGGCGTCGTCCTGTTCCCAGGGCCGGTCGGTGAAGGAGCGGCGTTGGCCGAGATGCGCGACCGGGCCGCGGCGTCCACCGCGCTGCCCTTTGCCGAGGTCGCCGTCGGTGCCCACAACCTCGACCGCATCTATCTCATCGACCATGTCGCCGTCGACCACGAGGCGAGGATCAGCGGCGTCCCGGTCGAGGCGGCAGGGGGAGCCGCAGCCAACACGGCCTTCGCGTTGGCGCGCTTCGGCCATCCGGTCGCGATCACGGGAATCGTGGCGGACGACCGCTATGGCGCCGTGCTGCGCCAGAGCCTGGGCCAGGAGCAACCCGACAGCGACAACCTGCTGGTCGTGCCGGGCTCCATCGAGGCCCGCACCGGCCACGCGCTGATCTTCGCCGATCCTCAGGGTCGGCGGTCGGTCTACGTGGAGCCCGGCGTGAACGACGTGCTGGCGCTCACGCTGCGTGAGGACAAGCCGGCGCGCGAGCGCCTCGTCGAGACGGCGCGCAGTGCGCGGCTGCTCAACTTCTCGTCGTTCACCGGCGATGCCGAACGCCGGCTGCAGGAGGATCTGCTCCAGGATCTGCCCGATGAGACGGTGGTCGGCTTCGATCCCGGATCGTTCTACGCCTATCTCGGCTTGGACCGGTTGGCGTCGTTCATCGTCCGCTGCGACGTCCTCTACATCTACGAGGGACGTCTGCGACAGATCATCGCCAACTCGTCGGCCGATGCGGGCCATGGCGAGTACTCGTTCCGCGGCACGCTCGAAGCGCTGTTCCGGTGGCGCGCCATGCGGGTCGATCGTCCGATGGTGGTCGTGGTCAAGCGCGAACGCCGTCGCACCGAGGAGCGGGGGACCGAGGGCTACGACATGATCACGATCGCGGTCGGTCGCAGCACGGTGCAGGATCTGGTGTCGGCACACGCCCGTGGCTCCTTGGAGCCGATCGTGGCCGACATCTCCGGGCAGGGCGACGCCATCGCGGCGGCGGTCCACCTGGGCCTGCTGAGTGGCGCCCCCCTGGACGAATGCGCCGATCTGGCCTTCGTGTTCGCGAACGAGGTCAACGCCGAGATCGGGGCACGCGCCGGCCTGCCCCGGCGATCGACGGTCGAGGCGGCGTGGGCGAAGTACTTCCCGGGCAGCGACCTGCCGGTGTGGGTGCCCCGCGACTGACTCACGGCACTAGCGCAGGTGGGGGATCACCTCGCGGCCCATGAGCTCGATGGTCTGCATGACCGCCTCGTGGGAGATGGCGTAGGGGTTGACGTTGCAGAGCAACATGTCGACCCCTGCGTCCTGGTAGCGCTGGCAGGCCTCGACGCACTCGGCCGGGGTGCCGAGGACGCAGGACCCGGTGTCGATCATGTCCTCGAGCGTGATCTGGTCGAGGTGCCCGGCGGCAGCATCGGCGCGGGCCCCGTCGGCGTAGGCGTAGCTGCCCAGCTCGCTGCGCTCCTCGGCCAACCACTCGGCCACCGTTCCGAGAAGCTTCAGGTCGGTCCGCAGGTACCACTCGAAGGAGTGTCGAGCCAGGTCGACGGCCTGCTGACGGTCGGGGGCGCACAGCGCGAGCGTGAATGCAGCGGCGTTGTCGTTGACGAAGCTGCCCACAGGCTGGGTGCAGGTCCGAAGCGCGTCGCGGTAGATGTCGATCTTTGCCTTGATCTGGCTGGGCCGTTGGTTGAGGGCGAAGGAGCACAGGCCGATCCCCATCTCGCCCATCTGACGGTGGCCCTCCTCGCTGGCAGTCGCACCCCACAGTGGCGGATGAGGCTGCTGGAGGGGCTTGGGCTGCACCCGCCGCTTCGGCATCGACCAGTGCTCGCCGTCGAAGGCGTGATGCTCGTTGACCCAGCAGCCGACCATGTGCTCGATCGCCTCACGCCACATCCCGCGAGTGGCATGCGGATCGACTCCGAAGCCTTCGAGCTCGGGGCGGGTTGCCGACCGACCGGTCCCGACGTCGACCCGTCCGTTGGAGATCAGGTCGAGCGTGGCGATGGACTCGGCACTGCGGACCGGGTGGTTGTACGGCTTGGGCATCAGCCTGACCCCGTAGCCGAGCCGGATGCGCTCGGTGCGCGCAGCGATCGCGCCGTAGAGCACCTCGGGGTTCGAGCAGTGGGAGAACTCCTCGAGGAAGTGGTGCTCGACGCTCCAGAACGCGTCCCAACCCCAGCGCTCACCGGCGACTGCCTGTTCGAGGGTCTGTTGGTAGGCCCGCAACTCGCTATCGGGACCCCATGGCCGCGGCACAGGGATCTCGTAGAACAACGCGAAACGCAAGTCTGACTCCATCGTCTCGTGCGCCCGGCGGTGTCTGGCGCGGTCGCTGCGGAATGTAGTCCCACGGGGTCCGTCGAAATCGGATTCCCACCCATCGGATTGACGGCCCGGCCCTGTCGACTGCGGTACTGTCTCCGCCCTTGGACGACGAGGTCCGTGCATTGGTGGCCCGTGTGCCCGCAGGCGGCAACGTGCCTATCCGCGTTCTGACTACGCACAGTGATTATCAAGGCGGGCAATGATGGCCACTAGTCAAGGCGTGGTGCTCGTCGGTTGTGGCAACCACGCGCGCGACTTCTACCTGCCACTCCTCAGCGAGCTGAACGCTCCGCTGGTCCTGGTCGTCGACATCGCCTCGCGTGAGGCAGCCGTGCGTGCCGAGATCGCGCAACACCACCTCGATCCGGTGCCTGAGGTGTTTCTGGTCGACGACCGGCATCGCGACGCCGAGGATCTGCCGGATGCGGTGTCGGTCCCGCTGACGGCCCGACTCCGCGAGTTGGGTGTCGACCAGGCCATCGTCTCGACCGAGCCGAAGGCCCACAAGTCGTACGCCAAGTACTTCTTGCGCACCGAGATCGACGTCATGGTCGACAAGCCACTCACGGCCCCGCTGAACGCCTCGGTCGATCCAGCGCAGGCGCGCAAGGTCTACGCGGACTACGAGGAGCTCCTGAAGCTCAGCGAGCAGCATCCCGCCGTGCGGTTCACCCTGCACTGCCAACGGCGCTACGACCCGGCGTTCCGCTACATCAAGATCCTGCTCGACATGGCGGTGCAGGAGTGCCAGGTCCCTGTCACCCACATCGACGTGCACCACGGCAACGGTCACTGGAACATGCCGCCCGAGTTCGAGTCCCGCGAGGACCACCCCCACAAGTACGGCTATGGCAAGCTGCTGCACTCGGGCTATCACTACGTCGACCTGTTCGCGTGGTTCTGCCAGTCCAACGAATGGCTCGACGATCGCACACCGGATCACGTACGGCTGGTCCAGCAGACCCAGCAACCCGACGACCTCCTGTTCCAGCTCGGTCAGGCTGGCTACGCGAAGTTCTTCGGCGAGGACACCTTCGGAGACTTCTTCGCCGCTCACCCGGAATCGGGCTTCAAGGACTACGGCGAGACCGAGTCCTGCTCGGTCATCCACCTCATGCGCGACGGCCACGTCGTGACCTCGGGGACCATTCGCCTGGTCGACACCACCGTCTCACGCCGGGCCTGGGCCGGTACGCCCGCCAACGTGAACATCGGCAACGGACGGATCCGGCACTCACAGCTCAGCGTCAGCGTCGGCCCGCTTCTCACCGTCCAGCTCCACAGCTACGAGTCCTACGAGCGGCGGTTCCGCAAGGAGGTAGGTGTCGACGATCCCGCCGAGCCCGGGAACTGGGACCACGAGGACGTGTACGTCTTTCGCAACCACGACCTCATCGGCGACAAGTCGAAGCCTCTCGGTGGCCCGGCGTTCGAGCGGCTGCGTGGCCGCGAGCTGGCCGACCAGCTGCACTATCCGGGGGGTCAGGACGACGACCGCTGCACGCTCGAGCGGGGGCAGCGGCAGATGCTGGAGGAGTTCCTGCACGGCGAGCCACCGGCGACCTCGCTGCAGCGCTACAGCCACACCTGTCGGCTCCTCTCGCTGCTACTCCAGGCCAGCGCCGAAGAACGCCAGGGCAACCCCCCGCTGGTCGAAGGCGACTACTGACTCGACGAGTCGGCGTCGACGGTCCTGGTGACCAGGTCGGGGTCCACTGGCGTTCCGGCATCGGCTGACGACGCCCGCGAGACGCGGATCTCGGTGATGGCCCGGTCGTCCACGGCGGTGATCGTCATCCGCCACTGACCGACGTCCACCACGTCGCCGGGCCGGTCCGGGATGCGCTGCAATTGCCACAGCAGGAACCCCGCCACGGTGGCGTACTGGCCCTCGGGCACCTCGATGCCGAGATCGGGCAGGTCGTGTGCCGGGAACCGACCGGGCAGGACCATCGAGCCGTCGGGCTCGCGGCGCACCATCAGCACGTCGCGGTCGGTCTCGTCGTAGATCTCGCCGACCAGCTCCTCGATCAGGTCCTCGACGGTGATGATGCCTTCGGCGCCGCCGTGCTCGTTGACGACCACCGCCATCTGCACCCGGGTGACCTGCATCTGGCGCAGCGCGTCGAGGGCCCCGAGGCTCTCGGGGAAGATCGTCGCCGGTGTCGACTGGGCGCCAGCCGTGCAGCCGGCCTCCGACGAGAGCAGATCGCGCAGGTGGACGATGCCGATGACGTCGTCCAACGAACCGGTGGTCACCACCGGCGCCCGGGAGTGGCCCGAGGCCGCCAGCGCCGCCTGCGCCTCGCCACACGGCGCTGCGGCGTCGACCACGAATACGTCCGGCCGGGGCCGCAGCACCTCGTGGAGGGTGCGCTGGGAGATCTCGAAGGCCCCTTCGATGATCATGCGCTGCTGCGGGCTGAAGTTGCGATGCGAGGCGACCAGGTCGCGCAGCTCCTCTTCGGTGACGGGCTCGCGGCCCCGGTTCGGATCGCCTCCCAGGAGCCGCACCGCGATGTCGGTGGACCGCGACAACAGCCACACCACTGGTCGCGTCATCTGCGATATCGCCGACAGTGGACGCGCCACGACCAGGCCCCAGCGCTCGGCCCGTTGCATGGCGATGCGCTTGGGGACCAGCTCGCCGAGCACCAGCGTGAAGTACGACAGCACCAGGGTCACCAGCACGATCGACGCGCCCCGGCTCATTCCACCGAGGGCGCCGTCGAGACGCTCCTCCAACGGCTCGGACAACGACACGGCCGCCGACGCGGATGCCAGGAACCCGGCCAGCGTGATGCCCACCTGGATCGTCGCCATGAATCGGTTGGGCTCACGAGCCAGGCGGGCGAGCACGGCGCCGGTCGACGACCGTTGCTCCAGTCGCCGCAGCTGGCCCTCGCGCAGCGAGACCAGCGCCAGCTCCGACCCAGCAAACGCGGCATTCAACAACACCAACACGACGACCAGCCCCACCTGGGGCCATAGGCCATCCATTTGTCGCCTGCTCCTCTACCCGCGCCGTGGGTTTCGCTTCGCTGTCACGCGCGTCGAAGGGTACCGGTCAGCCACCCGCGAAGACCTGAACACCCCAGACGGTGCCTTCCCCGTCGACCACGAATGCGATGCCGATGGCGTCGAACGACTCGCGCAGGATGTTCTCGCGGTGGCCGTCGCTGTCCCACCAGCCGTCGTCGATGGCCGACGACGACCAGGCGTAGCCGACGTTCTCGCCGACCGCCGTGTAGTCGTCGGGAGCCTGTTCGCCGAGGTTCGGGTTGTGCCGTAGATCCTGGTCGGCAGCGATCTGCGCGGCCCACTGCTCGGCCATCGCCGTCAGGTCGGTGTCGACCTCCAGGGCGTCGCGTCCGTTCTCGGCCCGCCGCTCGTTGACGAACGCCAGCGAATCCGCCTCGGGCCCCTCGTACGGCTGGTTCGGATCCGGCGGGGTGGTCTCGGGTGGGGGCTCGGTGGTCGGCGTTTCGGTGGTCGGCGGGACCTCGGTCGTCGTCGTGGTGGCGGGGACCGTGGTCGTCGTGGCCACCTGCCCGGCGGCGACCGCGGCTGATCCGGGCACGGACGTCGTCGAGGCGACCGGGTCGACGGGCGCGACGACCCGCATCTCGTCGCCACACGCCGTCACCGACGTGATCCCCAGCAGCGAGAGCGTCACCGCAGCAGCGCGCCACCAACGACCGCCCACGGACCGCGACCGTAGTTGGCGGAGTCGGCGTGCGCGCTGTGCTTGACCGATCAGTCACCGCCCGGCCTACCGTTACGAGCCGTGGAAGGTGTGGCGACCGCACAAGGCTCGGCGACCGGCCAGGCCATCCAGATCGAGGGTGTCGAACGCGAGGCTGCGGCTCGGCGGGCCTTCTCGACCTCGATGCTGGTCTCGGCCAGCCGGTGCCTCCTTACCTACGTCGTGTTGCCGTTCCTCGCGCCGGCGTTCGGCATCGCGACCGAGGTCGGCCCAGGGATCGGCATCGTCATCGGCTTGGTCGCGATCGCCGCGAACATCCTGACGATCCGTCGCTTCCATGCGGCCCGGCACCGCTGGCGTTGGGCATACACCGCGATCGCTGTCGCGGTGATGGGCCTGCTGGTGGTGCTGATGGTGCAGGATCTGATCGACCTGGTCGGTTAGGGGTACGCGGTGCGGCGGCTGGCATGGTTCGCGTTCGGGTGGCTGGCTGTCGGTCTCGGCACCGTCGGCATCGTGGTGCCAGGGCTGCCGACGACCGGGTTCTTCGTGTTGGCTGCGGCGTGCTTCGCGCGTTCGAGCCCTCGTTTCGAGGCGTGGGTGCTCCACCTGCCGAAGGTCGGGCCGTTGGTGCGGGACCATCGGGCCGGTCTCGGGATGCCCCGACGAGCCAAGGTGGTTGCCATCGCGATGATGCTGACGGCATGTGCCGTCAGCTCGCTGGCGGCAGGGTCGTGGCTCTTCGCCGTTCTGGTCCTGGGTGCTGGCCTGGTCGGCGCGTGGTATGTCGGCTGGCGGGTGCCGACGCGCGAGACCGTCGTCGCCGAGCGTGCATCCGTGGAGGGGTCGATGGCCGGCCGGCAGACGTCGGCGCGCTGATCGGTCAGCCGATCACGTCGCCGAGGGGGGCCTGGAAGCCGGGAAGGAGAGGCGAGGCAAGGCCGTCGCCCTCGGTGAGCTCGAATCGGAGATCGAAGTCGTCGGCGCCGGGCTTCGATCGCCGCCAGATCAGCGCACAGCGCTTCCTAGGGTCGACGGTCCAGTACTCGACCACTCCTCGCTGCTGGTAGCGGACACGCTTGGCGCCGAGGTCGTAGCGCCGGGTCGACGGCGAGAGGACCTCGACCACCAGGTCGGGCTGATGTTCGAGCAGTGAGCCGTCGAGCCCCGGCTTGCGGAACTCGCAGTACCACCACACGTCGGGGGTGTAGACGTTGCGACCGTCGACCTTGGTGTTGATCGACAATCCGACCTGGCCCCGCCCCGGTGCCGCCTCGATCCATTCGTCGATCCGCCGTACCAGCATCTTCACGGCATGTTGATGCCGGAGTGTGAGGGAGTTCTGGACCACGACCTCTCCATCGATCAGCTGTGCGGTGGGAGGCAACCGTGAGCCCAGGGCCAGGAACTGGTCGGCGTTCGTGACCTTCAGCAGGTCGGTCGGCGTGAGGCCGTGATCGCGCAGCCAATTGGTGGCGAAGAGATCGAGCTGAGGCACGTGACGGGTTGCAAACGCCATGATGTCACCCTAGGTGCCGTTCGTAGCATGTATCAACCCTTTTCGGCTGGTTTTCTGATTTGTCATATCGGACTGCGATCGGGGTACCGTCGAGGCCTATGCCTGCCATCCGCAACCTCGCATTGAGTCGGCTCGACGTGGGGGGCCGGCGCTACGACATCCACCGGCTGCCGGCCCTGTCCGACGCGGGCGTGGGCAGCATCGACCGGCTGCCCTACTCGCTCAAGGTCCTGCTCGAGAACATGCTCCGCCACCACGACGGTGTCCGGGTCACCGACGACGACCTCACCGCGCTGGCCACCTGGTCCGGCGGTCGGGCCGTCGGGGCGGCCGAGCGCGAGATCGCCTTCCTGCCCGCTCGGGTCCTCATGCAGGACTTCACGGGCGTTCCCGCCATCGTCGACCTTGCAGCGATGCGCCAAGCGGTCGCCGACCGTGGGGGCGAGCCCCAGACGCTCGATCCGCTCATCCCCGCCGACCTGGTGATCGACCACTCCGTGCAGGTCGACGTCTTCGCCAGGGCCGACGCGCTGACCCGCAACGCCGACCTCGAGTACGAGCGCAACCTCGAGCGCTACCAGTTCCTGCGCTGGGGTCAGCAGGCGTTCGGGCGGTTCCGCGTGGTGCCGCCCGCGACCGGCATCTGCCACCAGGTCAACCTCGAATACCTGGCCACCGTCGTCGCAACCCGCAACGGCGTGGCCTTCCCCGACACGCTGGTCGGCACCGACTCCCACACGCCGATGGTCAACGGCCTCGGCGTTGTCGGGTGGGGGGTCGGCGGCATCGAGGCCGAGGCAGCGCTGCTCGGCCAGCCGATCTCGATGCTCATCCCCGACGTGGTCGGCTTCAAGCTCACCGGCGAGATCCCCGAGGGTTCCACCGCGACCGACCTGGTCCTCACGGTCACCAACCTGCTGCGGTCCCACGGTGTGGTCGGCCGCTTCGTCGAGTTCTACGGGCCGGGGGTCGCCAACGTCCCGCTCGAGAACCGAGCCACGATCGGCAACATGTCGCCCGAGTACGGCTCGACGGTGACGATCTTCCCGATCGACGACGAGACCCTGCGCTACCTCCGGTTCACCGGGCGCTCCGACGACCGGGCCGCGCTGGTCGAGGCCTACGCCAAGGAGCAGGGGCTGTGGCATGACCCGAGCCGTGAGCCGGTCTTCTCCGAGACCCTCGAGCTCGACCTGTCCACCGTCGAGCCCTCGATCGCCGGCCCGGCCCGCCCGCAGGACCGTGTGCCGCTGCGTGAGGCGAAGCAGCGCTTCGCCGAGGCACTGGTCGACTCCCTGCCCGACCCGACAGGTACGCCCGTGGCGACGCCGGTCCGCCCGGCCGACGGCTACGACCTGGCCGACGCCGCCTCGTTCCCCGCGAGCGATCCGCCCGCAGCCATCGCCAACGGTGGCCGGTACCACCGCCGCCAGCAGGCTGCCGACGACGCTGGCGGGGTGGCCGCCGAGCCACCGGCACACAGGCCCAGCGATCGACCCCGGCTCGAGGTCCCGGTCACTCTGGACGGCGCGGCGTTCCAGCTCGACCACGGCCACGTGGCGATCGCCGCCATCACCAGCTGCACCAACACGTCGAATCCGCAGGTCATGGTGGCGGCAGCGCTGCTGGCCCGGCGCGCGGTCGAACGCGGCTTGACCGTCAAGCCGTGGGTCAAGACGTCGCTCGCGCCGGGGTCCAAGGTGGTCATGGACTACCTCGATCGCGCCGGCCTGGTGCCCTATCTCGACAAGCTGGGCTTCAACCTCGTGGGCTACGGCTGCACGACCTGTATAGGCAACTCCGGCCCGCTGCCCGAGCCGATCGCCGAAGCCGCAGACGAGCACGGGCTCGCCCTCGTGTCGGTGCTGTCGGGGAACCGCAACTTCGAGGGTCGCATCAATTCCGACGTACGCATGAACTACCTGGCCTCTCCGCCACTGGTCGTCGCCTACGCACTGGCAGGCACGATGGACCTCGACCTGACCCGCGATCCGCTCGGCATCGGCGTCGACGGCACGCCCGTGCTCCTGGCCGACGTCTGGCCGCCGCCCGCCGAGGTCAACGCGGTGGTCGAGGCAGCCCTGGAGTCGACGATGTTCCGTACGGCCTACGGCCAGGTGTTCGACGGCGACGAACGGTGGCGGGCGCTGCCGGTGCCGCCCGGGGGCGCCTACACGTGGGACGACGCGTCGACCTACGTGCGCCGACCGCCGTACTTCGACGGCCTGCCCGTCGACCCGCCGCCGATGTCCGACATCGACGGGGCGCGGGCGCTGGCGGTGCTCGGCGACAGCGTCACCACCGACCACATCTCACCCGCGGGCGCCATCCATCCCGACAGCCCGGCGGGCCGGTGGCTGATCGCGGCCGGTGTCCGGCCATCCGCGTTCAACTCCTACGGGGCCAGGCGGGGCAACCACGAGGTGATGATCCGGGGCACGTTCGCCAACCGGCGGATCCGGAACCGCCTGGCACCCGGCACCGAGGGCGGGGTCACGGTCCACCAGCCGTCCGGCGAGCAGACCACCATCTACGAGGCCGCCGAGCGCTACCGGGCCGAGGGTGTTCCCCTGGTGGTGCTCGCAGGCCGCGAGTACGGGTCGGGGTCTTCGCGCGACTGGGCCGCGAAGGGCACGGCCCTGCTGGGCGTGCGGGCCGTCGTGGCCGAGAGCTTCGAACGCATCCACCGGTCGAACCTCATCGGGATGGGGGTCCTGCCCCTGCAGCTGGCTGACGGCGCGACCTGGGCCGACCTCGGCGTCGACGGCACCGAGCAGTTCACGGTGCGTGGCGTGGCCGACCGCGACCCGTCGTCGCTGCTCGGCGCCTCGCTGACGCTGACCGCCGACGCAGTGGACGTGGCCGTCGTGTGTCGCATCGACACCCAGGTCGAGGCCGCCTACTACCAGCACGGCGGCATCCTGCCCTTCGTGCTGCGGCAGCATCTCGAGGCGCTACACCGCTAGCTCCTCGGCACATTCACTGGGCAGATCTGCTGGGGACGTGACAACAAACACGTCGAATGGGCGGTCGGTGCTTCGTCTCTCCTAGGTAGCGTGCCTTCGCTTGTGTTCCCTTGTGGAACCCCTGAGGCCGTCCAAGCACATCCTGTTCGCTCCTTCCCCTGGGGGTCATTGCCGTGTTTGCTCGTCTTGGCCGTTGGTGCCACGACCACCGTTGGTGGGTCGTCGGCATCTGGATTGCTGCTCTGTTCGTCGGCAACGGGATACTCACCGCTGCCGGTGGCGCGCAGACCAACGCCGACTTCTCCCTCCCGGACGTCGAGTCCAGTCGTGGAACCGACATCCTGGAGGACAGCTTCGGTGGTCAGGGCGCCGGTTTCGGCGGTTCCATCGTCTTCCGAGCTGAGGACGGGGTCGACGACGCACAAGTCCAGCAGGAGATGGAGGCGATCTTCGCCGACGTGGCGGCGGTGGAC
Organism: Acidimicrobiales bacterium; assembly: GCA_050744325.1. Lineage (GTDB taxonomy): Bacteria > Actinomycetota > Acidimicrobiia > Acidimicrobiales > VFJN01 > DASXTK01. The sequence goes on along the minus strand of JBOGHK010000064.1, from coordinate 40,051 downwards.
GGCATAGCCCGGGTCGGTAGCCCGTACGAGCCGGGTGGCGAGCGGCAGATCGCGACCGAGGGCCCGGACGCGGGCAACATCGCCTACGCCCCGGTCGACTTCACCCCCGGGCTCGACGAGGCCGAGTTCATCGACGTCGGTGAGGCCGTGCGGAACGTCGTCCCGGACAGCGCGGAAGGCGTGCGGATCGAGCTGGGCGGTGTCAGCCTGGCCGAGTTCGAGCAGCCGACCAGCGAGGCCCTCGGCGTGGCCTTCGCCATCGTGATCCTGGTCCTCGCCTTCGGGTCGGTGCTGGCCATGGGCCTGCCCATCGGCGTCGCTCTCGCGGGCATCGGTGCCGGGGGCATCGTGGCCGGGTTCCTCAGCTTCATCATCCATCCGCCGAGCTTCGCCGAGATCTTCGGCATCATGATCGGCCTCGGCGTGGGCATCGACTACGCGCTGTTCATCGTCACGAGGTACCGCGAGAACCGGCACAGCGGCCACGACATCCGCAACTCGATCGCCATCGCGCTCGACACGGCCGGTCGTGCGGTGCTCTTCGCCGGCACCACCGTGGTCATCTCCATCCTGGGCATGGTGGTCATGGGCCTGAGCTTCGTGACCGGCATGGCGGTCGCCATTGCGACCGTGGTGGCGTTCACCATGGCGGCATCGTTGACCCTGCTCCCGGCACTGCTCGGTTTCGCCGGTGCCAACATCGAGGTGACCCGTTGGCGTGGCGTCGTGGCGGCAGGCTTCGTGGCACTCGGCCTCGCCGGCGTGGGCCTGGGCGTCGCTCCCCTGGCGGCCGGGTTCGTGATTGCCATGCTGCTGGTCCTGCCGGGTCTCCTCGCCTCGATCGCCAACCTGATCGGTCGCCGGTCGCAAGCCTTCAGCCGGATCGGCCGAGGGCTCGACCGGCTCACGCCGGGCAGCCTCCGTCGTGAGGTCTCCGGCCGTGAGCAGAAGGACCTGCGCGAGACCACGGCGTACCGCTGGAGTCGGATCATCCAGCGCCGACCCTGGCCGGCGGTCCTCATCGGCACCGTCGCGTTGGCCGTGCTCGCCCTGCCGATCTTCGTCCTCCGGCTGGGCTTCTCCGACGAGGGCAACTATCCCGAGGACACGACGACCCGCCAGGCCTACGACCTGCTGGCCGACGGGTTCGGCCCCGGCTACAACGGCACGCTCATGCTCGTGTCGCAGCTGCCCGAGGGCACCGACCCCGCGACACTCGAGGCCTTCGGCGAGGAGATCGGTGCGACCGACGGCATCGCCTCGGTCTCGCCCCCGAGGGTGAGCGACGGCGACGAAGCGGTCGCGTGGGAGGCGATCCCCACCACTGCCCCGCAGGACGAGGCCACGACCGACCTGGTCCAGCTCCTGCGCGACGACGTGGTGCCCGCGGCGAGCGAGGGCACCGGCCTCGACATCGCGGTCGCCGGCACGGTGCCGGTGCAGGTGGACTTCGCGCACTACCTGTCCGAGCGTCTGGTGTACTTCCTCGGCGCCGTGCTGGTGCTGTCGTTCCTGTTGCTGATGGTCGTCTTCCGGTCGCTGCTGGTGCCGCTCAAGGCGGTCATCATGAACCTGTTGTCAATCGGCGCCGCCTACGGCGTGATCGTCGCCGGCTTCCAGTGGGGTTGGCTCGGCGGGCTGCTGAGCTTCGAGGGCGCGCCGATCGAGCCCTGGATCCCGATGATGATGTTCGCCGTCGTCTTCGGGCTGTCCATGGACTACGAGGTGTTCCTGCTGTCCCGGGTCAAGGAGGAATGGCTCCGCACCGGTGACAGCCGCACTTCGGTCGCCGACGGCTTGGCCGCCACCGCCCGGGTGATCACCGCCGCGGCGTTGATCATGGTGTTCGTCTTCGGTGCGTTCCTGTTCGAGCCGGATCGGATCGTCAAGCTCATGGGCGTCGGTCTGGCCACCGCGGTGCTGTTGGACGCCACGATCGTGCGGATGCTGTTGGTGCCCGCGACCATGGAGCTGTTGGGCGACCGCAACTGGTGGCTGCCCCGCTGGCTCGACCGCATCCTGCCCAACATCGACGTCGAAGGCCACGAGCCACCCGAGGACGACCAGCCGTCCGAGCGCGAGCGCCAGCTCGAGCGGGTCTGACCTCGGCGCATCATCGGGCGCAGCCTCAGGTCTGAGGTCGCGGCGGCGCAGATCGGGGCCGCCGCGACCTCAACTGCCGGGAGCGTCGACGATGCCGCGGCCGTACCGGCATAGGGCCGATCGGTCAGCCCGGTCGTTCGACCGGATCGAGTCGGAACACGCGGATGTTGCGTCCGCTGCGCTCGACGTAGCGGTCGTAGGTCGGCCAGACCGTGAGCAGCCTCGGCCACACCTCGCCCTTCTCGTCGTCGGACAGCAGTTGTGCCACGACGGCGCGGTCCTCGCCCTGGAACGACACCCGGGCCTCGGGCTGCTTGATCAGGTTGGCGCTCCAGCCCGGGTGCTGCTGACGACCGAAGTTGCTCCCCGCCAGGTAGATGACGTCGCCGTCGGGCATGCAGGCCAGCGGCACCGTGCGCTGTCGGCCGGTCTTGGCGCCGGTCGTCGTCAACATCAAGGTGGGAACCAGGCCTCGGCTGAACATTGTCCTGCCGCCCGAGAGGCGATGCACCAAGCGGTCGAGCGGGGTCACGATCGGCGGGGCGAACCGGGCGAACGCCGGGCTCCCGGCCACCTTCTGCACCAGCCTGCCCACCGGTCCGTCCACGCGCATCCGCGCACCCTAACCATCTGCCCGAACGCGGCGCGGCGCATGTCACGCTCCGGCCATCGCGCGCCTTAGGGTCGCGGTCATGACTGACGTTGATCCGGTTCCGGTGCCGGGCGACCCCATGGCCGCCGCGGGTCGCATCGTGGTGGGGGTGGACGACTCGGCCCACGCCCAAGCTGCGCTGCGGTGGGCGCTGCGCGAGGGCGTGGTGCGTCGGGCGCCGGTCGAGGCGGTCCACGTCTGGCAGCCGCCATTGGCGACGCTGCCGTTCGGGGCGACGCTGCCGCTGTCGATCGACGAGGGCCAGATCGACGCGACCGCCCGGGTAGAGCTGGACAAGGTGGTCGATGCCGCTGTCGCCGAACTGGGCGACGAGGCGCCTGCCGTGCAGCGCACGGTGGTGCCCGGCTCGGCGGCGCTGACCTTGGTCGACATCGCCAACGATGCCGACCTCCTCGTGGTCGGCTCGCACGGGCGCACCGGCCTGGCTCGGCTGGTCATGGGTTCGGTGGCGACGACGTGTGTGCAGCATGCCTCGTGCCCGGTCGTCGTGGTCCGCCTCGCCGGCGACTGAACGGACAGGAGTACCTGACGGGTCGTCAGATTTCGGCCTAGTGTGCCCGCGATGACGATCCTGGATCGGTTCTCGTTGACCGGACGCGTCGCCGTGGTCACCGGCGCCGGCCGCGGCATCGGTGCGGCCACAGCGGTGGCGCTGGCCGAGGCCGGGGCCGACGTCGTCGTCTCGTCCCGCACGGCGAGTCAGCTCGACGGGGTGGCCAAGCAGATCCAAGCCGCCGGCCGTCGCGCCGAGGCCGTGACCGCCGATCTGGCCGACCTCGACGCCGTCGCCGCGCTCGCCGAGACGGCCCGCGAGTCCTTCGATCGCCTCGACGTGGTGGTCAACAACCTGGGCGGTGCCATGCCCCGGCCGTTCCTGGAGACGTCGCCGGGGTTCCTGACCCGGTCGTTCCAGTTCAACGTGGCCACGACCCATGCGCTGACCCGGGCGGCGGTGCCGATCATGCTGGCGGGCGACGGTGGCTCGGTCGTCAACATCTCGTCGACGGTCGGCCGGACCAGCGGGCGCGGCTACCTCGGATACGGGACCGCCAAGGCAGCGCTCTCCCACTACACCCGGCTCGCCGCCTGCGACCTGGCGCCGCGGATCCGGGTCAACGCCATCGCCGTCGGGGCCGTGGCCACCTCGGCGCTCGACATCGTGATGGCGGACGACGACATGCGCACCCGCCTGGAGGAGTCCACGCCACTGCGCCGCGTCGGCGAGCCCGACGACATCGCCGCGACCGTCCTGTTCCTCGCTTCCGAGGCCGGTAGCTACCTGACCGGCAAGGTGCTGGAGGTCGACGGCGGACTGGACACCCCGAACGTCGACCTCGGCCTGCCCGACCTGTGATCGGATCGACGGAGGGGGAGCAGTGACCTACCGAGTGGTGCAGTGGAGCACCGGCAACGTCGGGCGACACGCCCTCGCCGGCATCGATGCCCGGCCCGACCTCGAGCTGGTCGGCGTGTGGGTGTCCAGCCCGGACAAGGTGGGTGTCGACGCCGGCAGGCTGGCCGGGCTCGGCCGCGAGCTCGGCATCGCGGCCACCGACGACGCTGATGCCCTCCTGGCGGTGGGGCCCGACTGCATCGTGCACACAGCGATGGCCGACCACCGGCTGGGCGAAGCGCTCGACGACCTGGCCCGGTTCCTGCGGGCCGGGATCAACGTGGTCTCCAGCGGGCCCGTGTTCCTGCAGTTCCCGGACGGGGTCATGCCGCCACCGATGATCGAGCCGGTGCGCCAGGCCGCCAGGGATGGCGACGTGAGCCTCTGGGTCAACGGCATCGACCCGGGGTTCGCCAACGACTGGCTACCACTGGTGGTCACCGGCATCGCCGAGCGCATCGAGCAGGTGCGCTGCATGGAGATCCTCAACTACGCGACCTACGACCAGCCGATGGTGCTGTTCGACATCATGGGGTTCGGCGGTCCGCTGGATCAGACGCCGCTGCTGCTGCAGCCCGGCATCCTGACCACGGCGTGGGGCAGCGTCGTGAAGCAGATCGCGGCCGGGCTCGGGATCGTGCTGGACGAGATCACCGAGCACGTCGAACGGCTGCCCGCGCCCGAGACCTTCGCCGTGGCCGCCGGCACCATCGAGGCGGGGACGGCGGCCGCGCTGCGGTTCGAGGTTCGGGGTATGTGGCAGGACCGGCCGGTCGTGGTGTTGGAGCACGTGACCCGCCTGCGCGACGACCTCGCTCCGGACTGGCCCCAGCCGACCGGGCTCGGCTGCTACCGGGTCGTGGTCACGGGTGAGCCCAACTACACCGTCGACCTGCAGCTGGTCGGCACCGATGGCGACCACAACACCGCGGGCCTCAAGGCCACGGCGATGCGCCTTGTCAACGCCGTCCCCGCGGTGGTCGAGGCCCCTCCAGGCCTGTTGACCGCCCTGGACCTGCCGTTGATCACCGGCCGGGGCCTCGTCCGCTGAGTTTCGCCTCGGAAGCGGAGCTTCCTCGGCGCTAGTGGGCGTCGGCGTCGGCGAGTACGGCGAGGATGTCGTCGCCGTAGCGGTCGAGCTTGGTGGGGCCGATGCCATCGCAGCCGGCCAACTCGTCGAGCGTGGTCGGCGAGCGGCGGGCGACCCCGTCGAGATGGCGGTCGTGAAGGATGACGTAGGCCGGGACACCGTCCTCCTTGGCCCGCTGGCGACGCCACTCGCGCAACAGCTCACCGCGGCGGGTCGCCTCGGGCCCGGCGTCCTCGACAGCACCCCCTGCTCGGGGGGATCGTGCCCGGCCACGCGTGGACCGCGCGTCGCCGGCCTCGTCGCCGAACAGCCCGGATCGGCGTCGGCCGTCGATCGTCGAGCCGGATGCGTCGGTCCCGCCTGGCGAGGTCGTCTCGGCCTGGGGGTGAGGGGCGTTGCCGGCCAGCTCGGCGAGGAACGGCGACGGCACCGCGGCCCGGGCGAGCACGGTGACGCTGCGGCGCCCGCGGGTCAGGGCGACGTGGAATACCCGGCGCTCCTCCTCACGTGCGAAGCCGGTCGCGCTGAGGCGATGCGGCATCACCCCGTCGCTGGCGTCCCACACGATCACGTGCGGCCACTCCAGCCCCTTCACCCGGTGGACGGTCGACAGGGTGACCCCATCTGCCGTGGCCTGGACACGTCCTGTCGACGTCGAGGAAGGCTCGTCTGCCGACGCCCCGGGCCGGGATCGGTCGCGATCGCGCAGGCGACGTCGCAGCCAGGGCTCGAAATCCGACGGATCGGGATGGGCCCGCGCCACCAACACGAGCGCGTCGAGGTCGTCGGTGTGGGTGCTGGTCGCCCCCGAACGCGCCTGGTCCAGCCGCCCGAGTGCGCGGCCGAGGCCGACGGTGTCGCGCACCTCGGCCAACAGGTCGGCCGTCGACGCTTTGCTGCGCACCAGTTGGCCCAGGCGGTCGAGGTCCTCGTGGAGGCCGCTCAGCCCGTTGCGCAGGCGGGCGTCGTCGAGGTCGGCGGCGAACCCGGCAAGCCGGCCCAATCCCCAGTCGCCCCGTCCGAGCGCCTTGAGCAACCCGGGGCTCAGGCTGCGGGACGGCCGCCGGGCGACGACGGCAAGGTCAGCGCCACGGAGTGGTTGCCGGTCGGCGGCCGCGAGCGCCAGTCGCAGCCACGCCAGTGCGGCTCGCATCCCGGTGCGGTCGAGCATCCTCTCGTCGACGGCGGCGGCGATCGGCACGCCCGCCTCGGCGAGCAGCACCTGGGGCGCGAGCAGGCCGGCGTTCACGCGGGTCAGCACGGCGACGTCGGCAGGGGCCGCACCCTCGGACACCAGCGTCTCAACCACCTCGACCAGGCGAGCGCCCAGCTGGTCGTCGTCGTGGCGCTCGACGGTCAGCCCGGCGCCAGCGTCGTCGGTCGCCGCGGCCGCGCCCGCGCGCACGGCCTTGGGCACCCGCAGGCGGTTGTACGACAGCAGGTTCGTCGCCGCCCCGACCACGTCGGCAGGGCAGCGGTAGTTCACCTCCAGCAGATAGCTCGCCGCACCCGGGAAGTAGCGCTGGTAGTCGACGAGGAACCGGGGATCGGCACCGGCATAGCCGTAGATGACCTGGTCGTCGTCGCCGACCCCGAAGACGTCGTGGGCCGGTGCCGACAGCAGCCGAATCAGCAACAGCTGCGCCGGCGTCAGGTCCTGCAGCTCGTCGACGAGCATGTGGCAGCAGCGGTCCTGCGCCCAGCGCCTGGTGTCGGGGTCGCGGAGCAACACCTCGATCGCGCTGTAGATCTGCTCGTCGAAGTCGATCGCCCCGAGCTCGTCGAGGCGTTCGCGGTAGCGGGCGAAGGCCGAGGCGAAATCGGGGATGTCGTCGCGGTCCTGCTCGACGTCGTCCGGCGGATCAAGCGCGGCCCGCACCTGGGCCAGCGACTCGAGATATGGCGCGTAGACATCGTCGTTGGCCCGGGGCTTCACGGGAACCAACGGCTCGAGCAGGTTGCGCACCTCGCGTTCGTCGAGCAGGCGTGGCCGGGCCCCCCGGGAGCGGCCGATGATCTCGTAGCCGAACGCATGCAGGGTGCGGACCTGCGCGCCACCGACGTCGGTGGTGCGCGATCGCATCTCGCCGGCGGCCCGGGTGTTGTACGCCAGCGCCGTGAGCGTGGCCGGTGCCCAGCCCCGGTCGACGAGCAGGTGGCGCAGCCGGGCGGTGAGCACCCGGGTCTTCCCGGAGCCCGCGGGGGCAAGCACCCGCGCGGCGCCCCCGGCGTGACTGACCGCCGCGAGCTGGTCGGACGCCAGCTCGTCCCGCGGGGTTTGCGCCCGGTCCGGTGCGAGGGAGCCCGACAGCAGCTGGTTCATGTGGACGACCGGTGCCTCGACCAGCCCGCTGGTGCGCGGCCCGCCGTCGATCCACGCCATGCCGCCGGCCAGTTCGACGTCGCCGGAGGTCGGGTCGGTCGCCGCGGCAGCACCGAGCCTGATGGCCCGGTTGGCATGGTGCCATTGCGGTGAAGTGGGGTCGCTGCGGCCGTCGTAGCGGTTGGCCCAGATCAGGAAGTGGAGCCGTTCCCGGGCGAAGCCGAAGCTGGGGTCGAGCTCGTAGGGAGGCTCAGCACAGGTCTCGGGCTCCTTGACTGCGGCCAGCGGGACAGCGAGCTCGACGACGACCGGCTCGCGCTGCCGCCACGCACGATCGAGCTGGTCGCCGACTGCCGTGAGCTGCGGTTCGGCCAGCGTGTCGGCGTCGACCCGCACCCGGGGCCAGTCCTGAGCGCCAGCCGGCGCGGCTGCGCCGGGGCCGACCACCAGCCCCCGGCCCAACGTCGGCGGCCCCGGAAACCCGCTCGGATCCATCGCCCGTGAGGCTACGGCACGCCTGTGACACCGCCGGCCGTCCGCCTGGCGTTCCGGGTGTGAAGCGGTCGACCGGCGCCGCGACGGCGTGCGGCTAGGGCGGTCCGGCCGCGGTGGCCAGGCCTGGTGCCGCGGCCCCTCGGCTCAGGTGCCGGTCGCCGCCCGGACCGTGGGGAAGACCAGGCGATCGGCGCCCACGGCCTGGGCCAGCTCGCTTCGCAGCAGCGTGTCCAGTGCGGTGCCGCGGAGGCCAGCCACCACGAGGTCGACCCCGTCCTCCGCGAGCTTGGTGTGCAGGTGGGCGAGCGTGTCGAGGGCGGTGACGTCGAGGTGGCTGATCGCCCGGCCGTCGAGCACGACCCGCTGCAGGTGCGGCGACGCCTCCGCCACCGACCCGGCGACCTCGCGGTGGAGCCGGGCGGCGTTGGCGAAGTACAGCGGTCCGCTGAACCGCAGGACCACGACCTCCGGCGCGGTGCGGGCATCGCTGAAGCGGTCCAGGCTGCGCCAGGCGTCCTGGTCGGGCACGTAGCCGAGCACCGCGGTGTCCGTGGCCGTCACGCGGTAGAGCAGCCCGCCGATCGACAGGGCGACGGCGATCGCGAGACCCGGGATGATCCCGAGCACCACGGTGCCGGCGGCGGCGACGACGGCCATGACGAAGTCGTCACGCTGCAGCCGGGCCAGGCGCCGGAACGTCCGGAGCGGCACCAACGGAACGACCGCGACCACGATCACCGCGGCCAGCGTGGCCTGGGGCAGGCGCTCGACGACCCCGGTCAGCGCGACGAGGCAGAGCGCGACAGCTGCAGCCGTCACCGCACCGGCCCGACGGGTGCGGCCGCCGGCCCGACGGTTGACGGCGGTGCGCGAGAAGCTCGCCGACACGGGAAGCGCACCGCAGAGGCCCGATGCCACGTTGGCGGCTCCCAGAGCCACGAGCTCGCGGTTCGGGGCCAGCTCGGGGTCGCTGGCGCGGGCGAGGGCCCGACCCTGCGCGAGAGTCTCGGCGAAGCCAACCAGGGTCATAGCGGCTGCGGCAGCAAGCAGCCCGCCGGCGTCCAGGGCCGAGAACTTCGGCACGGCCACATCGGGGAGGCCGCGTGGCACGTCGCCGGCGACCGCGACACCGTGATCGGCCAGGTCGAGGACGCCCGCGGCGACGATGGCCCCGGCGACCACGACCAGAGCGGCTGGCAGCCGTGGGAAGCGAAGGCCGAGCAGCACCAGCGCCACGATCGACGCCGTCCCGACCGCGAGCGTCGCGGCGCTCGCGTCGTCGAGCGATCCCGGCAGGTCGCCGAGCACGTCGACCACCGGCGGAGCCCGGCGGTCGACGTCGACGCCGAGCGGCACGCCGACCAGGTCGCCGAGCTGCCCAACGGTGATGACCACGGCCGCCCCCGCGGCGTACCCGGTGAGGACCGGCCGTGACAGCAGGTTGGCGACGAACCCGAGCCGTGCGAGCCCCGCGGCGAGGGCCAACCCGCCGGCCGTGACCGCCAGCGCCGGCAGGACGACGGTGGTCGTGGCGTCCGTTGCGTCGGACAGTGCGGTCACGGTGGCGGCGGCGAGGATGGCGCTGGTCGCGGTAGGACCGAGCGAGCTGACTGGAGACGAGCCGAGCAGGGCATACGCGGCCATCGCGGCCATGGCGGCGTACAGCCCGGTGACCGCCGGCATCCCCGCCAGGTCGGCATAGGCAAGGGATTGCGGGACGACGATCGCACCGACGGTCATGCCTGCGATCACGTCGCCGCGTGGGGCCGGCCCCAGTAGCCGGTCGATCCAGCCACGGGGTCGCGAGGCGGTCGGCGTGAGCGAGGGCTCTGGGGGAACGGTGCCGATCTCGGGAACGTACCTGACGGCCGGCACAGCACTCCGGGTGGCGAAGGGCCGCCGCAAACTCACCGGCAGCGTGCCGCCTCCCGGTCGGGTGGGGAGATCCCGGCTCAGTCGCCGCCGTGCTCGGGTTCCAGCTGCACGCCCAGTGAGTTCAGCGTGAACGCCACCAGGTGGTACTGGCCGACCAGCATGCAGATCTCGACCAGCTGCGCCGGGCGGTAGCGCCCGGCGAGCTCGGCCCAGGTGTCGTCGCCGATGCGTGCCTGCTGGTGCAGCTCGTCGGCGGCCCGGAGCAGGGTCGCATCGGTACCCGACCAGCCGGCGTCCTGGGGGCCTTCGCCGATGCGGGCGATCTCGTCGTCGGTCAGGCCGACCTGGTGGCCGAAGTCGATGTGGTGGGCCCACTCGTAGCCGGCCCGACAGTTCCAGGCGGTGCGCAGGATGAGCAGCTCGCGCTCGCGTGGGTCGAGCTCGCCGCGGAACAGCAGCACGCCGCCCATCGCCGACCAGCGCTTGAGCAAGCGGGGATGGTGGGCGATGGTGCTGAAGATGTTCGCCACCGGCTGGTCCGGCCGGATGCGCAGACTCTCCAGCAACTCCTCGGTGGCCGGCTCGCGCTGGTCGGGCGGCACGGGTGCGAGGCGGAGCTCGGGCATCGGATGAGGCCAGCTCGATCGGGCGTCGGTGGATCCCCCAGTGGTCATCCCGCGATCCTAGTTGGCCATCTAGGATGCCGGCGGTGGTCAAGCAGAGCGCGGTCGAGCCAGTCACGAGACGGGCGCGTGGGGCGGGTGCCACCGGCCGCACCCAGGCCGAACGGCGGGCGACGTCGCAACGCCGCCTGCTCGACGCCGCGGCGCGGGTCGTCGCCGACCGCGGCACGACCAGCGTCTCGTTCGCCGAGATCGCCAAGGCCGCAGGGTGCAGCCACGGGCTACCCGGCTACCTGTTCGGCTCGAAGACCGAGATGCTGTTGGCGCTGCTCGACGAGGCCCTGGCTCGCTTCCGGGACGAGGTCGTGCCGGCGAGCATGCGCGACGCCCGCGGGCTGGACGCCCTGCTGGGCTGGCTGGACGTCTACATCGGGAGCCTGGACCGGCCACTGCCCTACACCCGGGCGATCTACGTGATGATCGGCGAGGACGGAGCAGCACCGGCGGAGTTGCGGCGGGCCCTCAACGCCCACCACGACGCGGTCCGTGCCCTGATCCGATCGGCCCTGGTCGACGGCGTCGAGCGAGGCGAGGTGCGCCCTGACGTCGATGGCGACGCCGCAGCGACGGCGCTGTTCGGGATGCTGCGGGGCATCGGCACGCTGGTGCTGCTCGACCCTGAGTCGGTCGATGTCAAGGCGCTGCGCCTGGAGGTGCTCGCCTCGACCCGCCGTGCACTGGCGACGTGACGGCGGCGGCGACGCCGTGACGTTCAGATCAGGGTGAGGCCGCCGTCGACGGCGAGGACCTGGCCGGTGACGTAGCTCGCTGCGTCGGACAGGAGGAACACCGTGACGGCTGCGACCTCCCACGCCGTGCCCTGCCGGCCCAGGGGGATCCGGGTCCGTGCCCGGGATGGACGGCCCGCGGTCGCCAGCCGGCCAAGCGGCGTGTCGATGAGGCCCGGAGCCACCAGGTTGGCGCGCACGCCTCGTCGCGCACCCTCCAGCGCAACATGGCGGTTGAGCCCGACCAGCGCGGCCTTGGTGGCGTCGTAGGCCGGCAACCCGCTGCCCGGCCGCAGGCCAGCGACCGACCCGACGAACACGATCGAGGCGCCGGCGTCCATGTGGGGGAGCGCCGCCTGGGTCACCAGGAAGTGAGCCCGCAGGTTGACGGCGCAGGTGCCGTCCCATTCGGCGGCGGTGGTGCCCGCCAGACCGGCCCCTGGTCGTCCCCGGCCGATCCCGGTGTTGAGCACCAGGCCGGCAAGGCTGCTGTCGGCAGCAGTAGCGTGGCGGACGGCGTCGTCGACGAGCGCCGCACACGTGTCGGGGTCGGCGACGTCGCCCACCACGACGTGGGCTGTTCCTCCCTCGCCCCGCACCAGGTCGGCCGTGATCTCACCCGCGTCCCGGTCGATGTCCGCGCAGACCACCGCTGCACCGGCTCGGCCCGCAGCGACCGAGATAGCCCGGCCATTGCCCATGGGAGCGTCGGGGTCGTCGGACCAGCGCGTCCCTGCCCCCACCACCAGGACCGTGCGCCCTGCCAACACGTCGCCTGTGATCACCGGCCAACGGTCTACTTCCTGGTCGCGCGTCTAGCAATCTGGTCGCGATTCCCCGTTCGCGAGCGCCGGATGTCCGGCGGTTGTGCGGTGCGATCGGTACGATCCGGTCGTGGCCAATGACCCGGTAGAACCCCGACCCGGCGGGGAATGGAGCGAGTTCAAGGACGGTAAACCGGCCGGCAAGAGCCGCGACCGCGACGTCGCACCCCGGGCGATCGTTGCCCTCCTCGCTCTGGTCACCGCGGTGATCTTCGTCGCCCAGAACCGCAACCGGGTCGAGACCAACTTCCTGTTCTTCGACGGCAACCCGCGGTTGTGGGTGGTGATCGTGGCCAGCCTGCTGCTCGGTGCCTTGCTCGGGCAGGCGGGAGCGCTGCTGATGCGTCGCCGCAAGCGCGCCAACGACTGAAGCCACTGCACGGCTCAGCCGGCACGGAGCTGACCGTCCGGGCCGAGACGGGCGAGGTCGGCGGCGGCCTGGCCGGCGACCCAACCCTCGGGACTGCTCGTCGTGATTCGTCGCCCTCGCCGAAGGTAGGGGAACGCGGTGTCGCGGGCGTCTTCCGAGGCGGCGTCGCGGGACGCCAGGACCGGCAGGATGTCGTCGCCGTGGACGGCCCGGGCGTCGTCGACCGCGGTCGACGTCGCGGCCTCGAGGCGCTCGCCGATGCGGGTGGAGAATGCCAGGAGGAACGACTGGCGGAATGCCCGCCCCCTCGCCCGGGCACCGCCAGACCGACCAGCGGCCGCCATCGACGCCGTCGCCTGGGTGAGCAGCGAGGCGTACAACAGCTCGACCGTGTCGACGTCGGTCGGTGCGCCGAACACCGTGCTGAACCCGAGGCCCTCGTTGAAGACCGCGCTGGCGCCGTTGGCCCGCGCGATGACCGAGACCAGCACCGACTTGGCCCGTCCGTACGGATCGTCGATCAGGATTCGTCGTCCCGTGACGTCACCGGCAGCCTGACCGCGATCGAGGAGCGCGAGGTCGATCGCATGGCGGGCGATCAGCTCCTGCGCTTTGGCGGTGAACGCCTCGGCTTCGTCGGGGTAGGTCGTCGACTCGGCCTTGGCCAACAGCGCGCGCACCCGCTCGGTGATCTTCGGGTCGGGCGCCCGCCCGCTGGGTCGTCGTCGCGGTGCGGTACCCCACTCGGACGGGGGCGTGCAGAGCCGGGGCTGGGTAGGCAACATCCGCAGAAGGGCCAGGACCGCTGTCACCGCCGCGACGGCCTGGGGGACGCCGCCCACGGCTGCGGCCAGCCGTTCGAGTCGCGATCGTGGCCGCGCAGGCTCGGTGGGACCGAAGAGCGCCGGCGACCCGGTGCCCCCGCCGTCGTCGTCCTCGGGCATCGATGCCGTCACCGCCTCGACCTGGGCCACCCAGGCTGGGTCGGCACCCGGCGAATACCGGTAGGAGTCGGCATCGGTCGCTATGGCGGCCGCGCAGGCCCCACGATGTGGCCCGCGCAGGTCGCGCCCGACCACGTGCATGAGGTCGGCCGGTTGCCACCCTCGCTGCCAGCAGTCGGACACTGCAGCCACCAGCCGCCGAAAGGACCCCTCCAACGTTGCTGCTTGTTGATGCTGCCGTCTCATGCCACCGACCTTACGCAGCGGCTGTGACAGCGAAGGCCGGTCACCCCTCGATGGACCGCAGCTGCTCGCGGTGCTCGCGCCACCGTTCGAGCATGCCCGGCAGCTGCTCGCGCATGAAGCCCATGAAGGTCTCCAGCTCGTGCATCCGCTGGCCCGCCGGCGTGTCGCCGCCCAACGCCTCGGCCCCGGCCCGCAGCTCGTTCTCCCAGCGGGCCAGCATCTCGTCCCGCCGGACCAGCGATTCGTACCAGGCGTCGTCGTAGACCTGGTAGACGTCGCGCCGCGACCCCGGCTGGCGCTCGCGTCGGGCCAGGCCGGCCTGGATCAGGTAGCGCATCGCTCCGGATACCGCCGCCGGGCTCACGCACAGCCGCTCGCCGAGCTCGGCTGCTGTGAGGCGTCCGGAGTCCGTCGCGAGGAGGGCAGCGAAGACCCGGGACGGCATCCGTGGTACGCCAGCGTCCTCGAGCGTCGACGCGAAGCGCTCGACGAACCGCATCACCGCCTCGTCGTCGCGCCGGTCTGGCGACTGCCGGTTCACCCGTCCCCTGACCTGCTGCCCGACGTCACCCCGGTCACCCCAACCATGGCTCACCCTACGTCCCGGCGCCGGAAGCCGGCCACGCCCACGCTGGTCAGGGCCGCGGCGACCACCGTCATCACCAGCAGTGGCACGAGGTCGAGGTCGGCCACCGGTAGCTGGGGGACCCGCTGGAACGGCGAGACGTCGACCAGCCATGCCGGAAGGTCCAGCAGCTGACCGAAGACCCCGACGACGAAGCAGAACGCCAGGCCCGCCCACGCGGCGAGCGCGGCGCGGGGCACCCACCCGAACAGCACGACCGCCAGGCCGACCAGCAGCCACACCGCGGGCGCGTAGGCCAGCGCCGACCCGACAAGACGGGGCAGCTCGCCGAGGTCGTCGGTCACGATGCCCGCCAGCAGCCCGGCGCCCAGCCCGCCGGCGGCCAGCACCACCAGGCTGCCGACCACGGCCGTCGCCAGGTGGCTTGCGGACCAGCGCTCCCGGGACGTCGGCGTGGCCAGCAGAGGCTCGATCCGGTCGGCGATCTCCTCGCTGCGCAGGCGCAGGGCCGACTGGATCGCGTAGCCCGTCGAGATCAGCGCCATCATCAGCACGGTCGTTGCGTAGAACGAGTCGGTGAGACTGCCTCCGCCGGCCTGGGCGATGATCTCTTCCATCGCCTCGCTGTCGTCGGCGAAGTCGCCGATCTGGTCGGCGATGGAGCCGTAGGCGGCACCGGTCAGGAACAACCCGACGGTCCAGGCCAGCAGGGTGCCACGCTGCAAGCGGACGGCGAGGCCCATCGGCCCGGCCAAGAGGGCCCCTGCCTTCGGCGGGCCCGGCCGGGGCGGCACCAGACCAGCCCCGATGTCGCGGTGCGAGGCGAGCACGGCGGCGAGCACCGCCAGCGCAGCGGCGACCGCCAGTGCGATCAGCAGTGGCCACCACACGTCGCCCGCATAGGGCCGCGACTTCTGCACCAGCCCGATGGGCGAGAACCACGAGAGCGTGCCGTCCCCGACGTCGCCCGCGGCCCGGATCGCGTACGAGGCGCCGAGCACCGCCCCCGCGAGCCCGCTGGCGACCCGCGTGTTGTCGGTCACCTGCGAGGTCACCGCAGCAACCCCGGCGAAGACGAAGCCGAAGATCGTGAAGCCGGCGCCGAACAGCAAGGATCCGGCGGTCGGCAGGCCGTACCCGACGTTCGCGAACGCCACGGCTGCGCCGACCAGCACGTTCACGCCCCCGACTACCACTAGTGCCGCAGCGGGTGGGGCGTGCCGGCCCACCACTGTCGCCCGTACCAGGTCGAGCCGGCCGCTCTCCTCCTCGCCCCGGGTGTTCCGGGTCATCAGCAGCAGGCTCATCAGCCCCACGGCCACCATGCCCCAGGCACCGATCTGGAAGGCGACCTGCCCACCCACCGTGTCGAGACCGTGCGGCGGGCCGTTCAGCGCGATCGCCGCGGCGCTGTCCTCGGTGGCGGCCGCCTCGTCCAGGTCGGCCTGGGTGGGATAGAGGCCCTTGACGCTCGCCGCGGTGAGCACCACCAGCCCGGCGATGGCCAGGGCCCACACGGCGATGCGCACCCCGTCGCGGTGCAGGATCGCGCGGGTCAGCGTGCCCGTGGCGGTGAGCTCGGTCATCGGTGCTCTCCGGTGGCGTCGGCCGGGCTCACCGCGGTGGACGGGAGCCGGTCGCCGTCGGGCCGCTCGGGCTCGTCGGCCAGCTCGTCGCCGTAGTGCCGGAGGAACAGCTCCTCCAGCGTGGGCGGTTGGACCACCAAGCTATGGACCCCGAGATCCGTCAGCCTGCGGAGCGCCGCCTCGATCTGGTGGGTGTCGATGTCGAACCGCACCCGGTGTCCCTCGACGCGGACGTCGTGGACTCCCGCCAGCTCGGCCAGGCCTTCGGGCTCGCGCACGGTCTCGACGGTGATCGAGGTGCGGGTCAGATGACGCAGGTCGCTCAGCGTTCCCGACTCGACCGTGCGACCGGCCCGGATGATGCTCACCCGGTCGCACAGCGCCTCGACCTCGGCGAGGATGTGGCTGGACAGCAGGACCGTGCGCCCCTCGGCCCTGACCTCCTGGATGCAGTCCTGGAAGACGGCCTCCATCAGCGGGTCGAGGCCCGAGGTCGGCTCGTCGAGGATCAGCAGCTCGGCGGCGGACGCGAGCGCCGCGACCAGGGCGACCTTCTGCCGGTTTCCCTTCGAGTAGGTGCGGGCCTTCTTGGTGGGGTCAAGCTCGAAGCGCTCGACCAGGGCATCGCGGTGCTTCGGATCGAGGTCGCCGCGGAGCCGCCCGAACAGGTCGATGATCTCGCCACCGCTCAGCTTGGGCCACAGGTTGACGTCGCCTGGCACGTAGGCGAGGCGCTGGTGCAGGTCGACGGCGTTGCGCCAGGGGTTCCCGCCGAGCAGGACCGCCTCGCCGGCATCGGCCCGCAGCAGGCCGAGCAGGACCCGGATGGTGGTGGTCTTGCCGGCACCGTTGGGCCCGAGGAACCCGTGGACCTCGCCGGTCGTCACCGTGAGATCCAAACCGTCGAGCGCCCGGGTAGATCCGAAGGTCTTCACCAATCGGGTGATCGAGATGGCCGCAGTCACAGTTCTTGAAGATACAGAAGATTCACGATTTTGTGAAGGATCGTGGACGGCGAAAGTGTGACAGCCGGTCCGTACCCTGAGCCCACGGCTCGGGGAACCAACCGGCCACCGTGAACGACAGGAGTAGAGGGAGAAGGGGGATCGTGCGACGTAGCTCAACTCGGCCGCGAGTCCGACTGGTGCTTGGCATCGCCGTGGTCCTCGTTGTCCTCGGTCTCGGTGCAACGCCGGCTGCCGCGCATGCCGAGCTGGTCTCGACGGAGCCGTCGAGCGGCCAGGTGGTCGATGCTCCCCCGGGCCAGGTCGTGCTCCATTTCAGCGAGGGTGTCGATCCGCCGGGCGACGCGATCGAGGTGTTCGACAGCGCGGGTGACCAGCTCGACGTGGGCGACGTCACACAGGGCGACGGTGGCCGCGACGTGCTGGTGGCGCTCCCCGAGATCGACGATGGCGCCTACGTCGTGACGTGGCGCGTCTCGTCCGCTGACGGCCACCCCATCCGGGGTGGCTTCACGTTCCGGGTGGGCGAGGCCGGCGACGACGCCGAGGCCGAGGCGCTGATGGAGGAGCTGATCGCGGGCGAGGGCGGCGACTCGACCGTCGGTGTGGTCTACGGCGTGGTGCGGTTCCTGGCCTTCGTCGGGATGGTGCTGCTGGTCGGCGGGGCGCTGTTCTTGATGGTGCTGTGGCCCCAGGGTGGTGGCGACCGCCGGATTCGGCAGCTGCTCGGTGGCGGCTGGCTGGTCGTGCTGGTGGCGACGATCCTGAGTTTCGGCATGCAGGCCACTTACGCGGCGGGCGAGTCGCTGGGCAGCGCGGTCGACGGCGATCTGATCGGCGACGTGCTCGACACCCGGGTCGGGCGGGTGTGGCTGCTGCGGTTGGTCCTGCTCGCTGTGGTGCTGGTGGCCGCTCGGTGGCTGCTCCCGCGTGAGGCTGCGCCCGGGCCCGCGGGCGACCGCGATGGCGCGTCGGTGGGGGGCGCGGACGGTGACGGCGACGGCTCGATCGAGGCTGATGCATCGGGCGACGGCTGGCGCGGCCTGCCGGCTCGGTGGCGCGCCGATCGGGCGCGGCTCGCTGCGATCGGTGGTCTCGGGGTCGCTCTGCTCGCGACGATCAGCCTCGCCGGCCATGCCGGTGCCGGCGACCTCGTGCCGCTGGCCCTGCTGGTCGACGTGGTGCACCTCGCGGCCGTCAGCTTCTGGCTCGGTGGCTTGGTGTTTCTCCTGGTCGCGGTCCTGCGGCGTCCCGTGGGCGACGCCGCCACCGACGACTCGCGGCTCGAAGCCGTCGTCGGGGGCTTCTCGACGCTGGCGTTCGCCGCGGTCGTGACGATCGTGGTGACAGGGACCGTCCAGGGCGTCCGTCAGATCCAGGGTGTCACCGCGCTGTTCGACACCACCTATGGCCGCGTGCTGATCGTCAAGGTGCTGACCTTCGCCGTGCTGGTCGCGGTGGCGGCAGTGAGCCGCAGCTGGGTGCGGCGTCGCTGGGGCTCGGCTGCGGTGCAGTCCGCCGCGATCGCTGCGCCTGCCACGGTGGCCGGCGTGGGGCCCGGGGCCAAGGCCGTCGGTGCACCGCCCGATTCGCCGGCAACCGACGACGAAGGCGGTCGACCGGGCCTGCCAATGCTTCGCCGCTCGGTGGGCGCCGAGGCCGGGATCGCCGCGGTGGTCCTCGCCATCACGGCGCTACTGGTCAACACCGTGCCGGCGGTCGACGACTACGCGCCGACGTACTCCGCCGAGTTGCACGGCGACGCGCTGCTGGTCCAGGTCGAGATCGATCCGGCGGCCACCGGGCTTACCGACGTCACCGTCCAGACCCTCAGCCACGCCGGTGAGCCCCTGGCGGTCGAGGAGGTGACGGCCACGCTGTCGCTGCCGTCGCGCGACATCGGCCCGATCCCCCTGGCGCTCGAGCCCGCCGCCGCCACCGGGCGCTACGTCGCCCCCGACACCGACATCCCCTTGAGCGGCACGTGGGAGCTGGTGGTGGCTGCCCGGCTCAGCCAGTTCGAGGAGAACGAGGTCACCATGTCGGTCGCCATCCGCTAGCGGATGCATGAGTGGTCGCGTGACGATGCATCCTCCGCCGGCGCGATCATTCCCTGGACGGTGCTATGACCGTGGCCTGACGGCAACCGGATGACGAGGTGGGCACATGGAAGGCGAAGGTCGCGCGGCGAACCCGCAGAGACGACCGCAAGCCGGTCCGGTGTACCGGCGACCGCCGGGCCTCGACATCCGTGGCGAGCCACCGCCACCGATGCCGCCCGACCAGCCACCGCTGCAGCTCTACGACGTGTTGATGGATCCACAGCATCCGGCGTTCGCCGACCTCGGGCGGTTGCTGTGGACCCTGATCCCCACCCAGCCCGCCTGGGTCGATCGCCGGGTCGAGACCGCCTCGCTGGCGGGCGAACGGCGCTTCCGGCGGCACATGAGCGTCGACTGCCGGGTGCCACCGTCGGTCCTGGAGCTGGCACTGGCGTTGGGCTTCAGCCGGTTCCTGGTGCCGCTGCGGTTGGTGAGCAAGCGCGGGCCGATGCTGGCCTTCGACCTGCGGCTGGACGATCAGCCGGTGCCGTGGCTGACCCGGCCGCAGAACAGCATGGCCGCCCGCGCGGTGCTCTACGCCGCCGTCGACCAGCTGGGTCAGGACCTCACGCCCGACCTCGAGCAGGTCCTCGGCGAGGTCGCGGGGACCGACACCTCGTCGGCCCACCGCGCGCTCGACCTCCTGGGTTTGACCACGCCGGGCCGCGTCGGCGAGTCGGCCACACCCGCCGAGCTGGTCCACTGGCTGGTGACCACGCTGGACCACAACTTCATGCTGCTGGCGGACGTCGGCATCCCGCAGGTGCGGCGGCGCACGGTGTTCAAGATCACCCAGGAGCTCGGCCTGACGGTGAAGGAGCCCCTGCCGTTGCGCTCGCAGGTCGCCTGGGGGCCGACGTCGTTCGTGTTCGACTGCCCGGACGTCACCGCGGCGTCGAGCTACCACTTCCAGTTCGTGGCGCCCGACGGCATGGTGGTCACCGGCGGCGAGATGTTCGGCGCCTCGCTGGACGACGACGGCGACACCGGCCCTGCCGGGGCCGTCGGATCTGGTGGCGGTGGCGTCGGAGCGCCGGGCGGCGCCAGTGGCCCGGGTGGGGGCAGCGATCCAGCCGGTGCGCGGCGCCCCGTCGGCGGCAGTGCGACCGGGCCCGGCAGCCGGGCGATCACGGCGGGCCGGCCGAGCGCCGTCGCCGACCGGGCGTCCTTCGGCACCAGCGCCAGCCAGGGCTCGGTCCTCGGGCTGAACACGCACATCGGCGACGTGCCCGAGGCCGGCACCTACAACGTCGAGGTGTTGGTGTGCCCGTCGGCCGACGGCTTGCTACGGGCCTGCGCGGTGAGCTCGGCGTTCACGGCGGTGCTGCTGTTCCTGGCCGCCTGGTTCTCGTATCGCCTCGACACCGGCCGGCTCGACGCATCGATCGCTCTGCTGCTGGTCCTGCCCGGCATCATCTCGACGCAGCTGGCACGGCCCGGTGAGCACCACCTGGTCTCCCGGCTGCTGCGAGGCGTCCGGATCCTGACCTTGTCCAGCGCCGTCACCTTGTACTTCGCCGCGGCGATGGTCGTCGCCGGGTTGGCTGGTTCGGCGCTCCAGGCCTGGTGGCTGGGCCTCGCCGTGGTGTCGGGGGTCCCTGCCGTGCTGCTGGGTGTGGCCGTACGGCGCTGTCGGCTCCGCATGGACGTGTGAGTCTGCAGCGCAGGAGCGCCGCACGTCGTCGCAGGTCGTCGCAGAACCGTCATGTCCTGCAGGTATCATCGGTCTACCTGATCGCACACGATCGAGGGTGCGCAGATGCCGGACGAAGCGGGAACGACGGTGCCTTCCGAGCCCGATCCCTCGACCGATGGCGCTGTCACCTCCGAGGCTGGGGAAAAGGCGATGTCTCAACGCAGGATCCAAGGCGACGTGCACGTCGGCACGATGGCGGGCGATGTCCGCCGGGTGCCCGGCTCTGGCACCGAGAACGGTGACAAGGCGCTCGCCGACTTCATGCGCGACGTTCTCGAACGGGTCCGGCGCAGCATCCGCGAGCGCGCGAGCGCCCGCCGCTAGTGGCCAGCTGACCGTTCCGAGGGCACTAGGCGGGCGAGGGCGTTCACGGCGCCAGCGGCGGCCGGCGTGCCGCCCTTCTCGCCGACGTTGGTGATCGAGACGGCCCGCAACGGGCTGTCCCAGAGGGCGGCCTTGGCGTCGGCCGCTCCGACGAACCCCACCGGCAGGCCCACCACCGCGGCCGGCACGACGTCGCCGGCGGCGTGGAGCCGGACGAGCTCGGCCAGCGCGGTGGGTGCGTTGCCGACGACCCACACGGCGCCGTCGGGGTAGCGCTGGGCGGCCAGCGCGATCGCGGCGGCCGACCGGGTGCCCCCGAGCGGGACCGTCGGTACGTCGTCCAGCAGGCAGACCGCGTCGACACCGGTGAGCCCGACCCGCAGCATGTGGGCATCGCAGATCAGCGGGGCGCGGCGCCGCAGCGCTGCGACCACGGCGTCCACGGCCTGCGGCCCGAGCCGCATGGTGGCGGCGAGCTCGACGTCGGCTGTCGCGTGCACCACCCGCGCGACGACCGCCCGCTCGGGCTCCGGCCAGGCCGACATGTCGAGCCGGTCCTCCAGGATGCGGTAGCTCTCGACCTCGATGGGATGGGGTCCCGGGACGGGCGTCAGGGCATCCACGGGGCAGACCTCCAGGCAGAGCCAACAGTCGGTGCAGCGGTCGTCGACGACGTGCGGCCGACGGGCGGAGGGAAGCAACGCATGGGTGGGGCAGGTCGCGATGCAGACCCCGCACGCGGTGCACGACGGCGCCACCGCGACGGTCACGACCCAACCTCTCCGGCACGGGCCGGATAGCCCCGGGGGGTCACCATGCGGTCGCCGATCCAGCGGGTGGTCGAGGCGCCGACGACCACCAGCGAGAGCATGTCCACGGTCTCGACCGCGTCCTCCTCCACCTCGCCCAAGGTCGTCGACCGCAGCCGCTGAGCCGGCCGCCCGATCTCGGTCAGCACCGCGACCGGGCAGGTCGGCGGGCGGTGGGCGGCGAGGATCTCCAGCGCTCGACCGAGCTGCCAGGTTCGGCGCCCCGATCGGGGGTTGTAGAGGGCGACGGCGAGGTCGCCCTCGGCCACGGCGACCAGGCGACGTTCGATCACCGGCCACGGCGTGAGCAGGTCGGACAGCGAGATCGCCGCGTGGTCGTGGCCGAACGGCGCACCGAGCAGAGCCGCGCCACCCAGCGCCGCGGTCACGCCGGGCACCACCGTCACCTCGGGATCGCCGTGGTCGGGAGCCAGCTCGCAGACCAACGACGCCATCGCAAACACGCCGGGGTCGCCCGAGCACACCAGCGCGACCTGCCGGCCAGCTGCCGCGGCGGCGAGCGCCAGGTTGCAGCGCTCGGCCTCGGCGCCGATCGGCGACCGGACAACCTCCTGGCCGGGGTGCAGCAGCCCGGTTGCCTGGTCGACGTAGGGCCTGTAGCCGACGACCAGCTCGGCAGCCCGTACTGCTGCTGACGCGGCCGGCGTGCGCCAGGCCGGGTCGCCGGGGCCGAGCCCGACCACGGCCACGTGGCCGGCGGGGCGACGGCGGCGGGCCACGGCCACGGTGGCCTCGGCCGAGGCGGTCTTGGGGACGACCAGCGCGGCGCCCGGTCCCGCCGCGTGCATGGCTGCCGCTTCGGCGACGCTGGGGCTGCCGACCGCCGCGGCGACCACCGGGCTCGGGTTCGGCACGGCGATCGTGGCCAGAGTGGCCGGCGGGAACGTGCGCAGGGTCACGCCGAAGCGGTCGGCGAGGGCCACGATCCCCGGCTCGTCGCGCTTGAGGTCCACGGACACGACGCCGTCGACCGCCGCAGGGCTCAGGTCGGCCCCGCGCAGCGCGGCGTCGACCAGCGCCGCGACGCCCGCCGGGTCGGCGCCCCCCGACGAGCCGACGCCGACCACCAGCGATCGGGGACGCAGCAGCACCGCTTCCCGGCCAGCGTCGGCGACCCGATCGGTCACGCGCACTCTCGCCCGCGGCGGTGCGCTCGGGGTGCGGTCGGCGCCGTCGTCGGTGCCGTCGTGTAGGTGGGGCAACTCGGCGAGGGCGGCGGGGAGGGGCCAGTCGGGCAGGACGTCGCGGTCCACCGACACGACCGGCGGGTGGCCGTCCAACCAGGCACGGGTCACGCCGGCCAGATCGCCTGCGGCGCGGAATCCGACCAGCGTGTCCAGCGACGGGACATCCGCTCCGTCGGTCGCCGTCGTCACCACCGGCTCGGCACCGACCAGCGTGGCCACCTCGCGCGCCAGGTCGTTCGCGCCTCGATGCCCGCCCGCCAGAGCGATCGCCCAGCGGCCTTGGTCGTCGAGGCTGACCACCGCGGGATCCGTGCGCTTGTCGTCCAACAGCGGCCCGATCACCCGCACCGCGATCCCGGTCGCGCCCACCAGCACCAGACCGTCCACCTCGGTCCACAGCGCCCGGACGCGGTCGGCGAGATCGCCGCGGTGGTGCACGAACGGGAGCCGTCCGGCCAGGGCCGCACCCGCGTCGGTGATGCTCAGCGCCGCGACCGTCGGTGAGCTCATGGCGGCGGGCCCCAGCAGACGAACACCGGGTTCTCGGCGGCGAGGCGGAGCGACCCCGCCGGCCCGACCTCGACCCCCCGGCTGACCTGGATCTGCACCAGGTTCCCGAGACGTCCCGCCGCGGCGGCCGCGGTGGCGAGCGTGGCGTAGGTGGCGACCACCACTCCTTCAGGCCGCAGTCGGGACAGCACCGCGTCGAGGACGGGCAGCCCACCGCCACCGACGAACACCCGGTCCGGGTCGGGTAGGTCGGCGAGCGCCTCCGGTGCCGAGCCTTCGACGACCGCCACGCCGGTACCCCGGGTGTTGGCGCGGAGCCGGGCCGCGTCGTCGGCGCGGGCCTCCACGGCGAGCACCCGCAGACCCGGAGCCAGCCGGGCGCATTCGACGGCGACCGATCCGCTGCCGGCACCGACGTCCCACAGCACGCCGGTCGGGGGGAGCCGGAGCTTCCCCAGCGCGACGGCGCGCACCTCGGCCTTGGTGATCATGCCGTCCCGATGGGCGTAGGCCGTGTCGGGCAGTCCCCAGGCGACCCCCATGCCGCGGTCGGCACTGCCGGGCTCCGGAACCTGCAGCACCACCACCGACAAGGGATCGAAGGCCCCTGCGGCCAGGCCTGCCAGGTCGGTGCGGACGACGCCTTCGGTCGGCTCGCCCAGCTGAGAGCACACGGCGACCGTCCGTTCACCGCACCCGGCGTCGTGGAGCGCCCGGCCGAGGGCCTCGGGAGGCTGGTCGCGGGACACGAGCACCGCCACCTTGGGGTGGGCCAGCACCGCCGCGACCGCATGCTCGATGGGGCGGCCGTGGGCGGAGGCGACCACGGCGTCGTCCCAGTTGCAGCCGACCCGGGCGAAGGCGAGAGCGATCGACGACGGTGCGGGGTGGACCCGCAGGGCCCCTTCGTCGAGGCGGGCAGCCGCCAGCCGGACCAGCCCGAAGAACCCAGGATCACCTGCCGCGAGGATGCACGCGCGGTCACTCGCCGCCCGCCGTCGTGCCGCGAGCCCGAGCACCTCGTCCAGGTCGCCCCAGAGCTCGACCGCCTCGCCGGGAAGGTCGCGGGGAAGCAGCGAGAACTGGCGAGCGTGCCCGATCAGCAGGTCCGCCCCGCGCAGGGCGGCTTCGGCGTCGCGCCCGAACCACTGCCCACCGTGCAGTCCCACGACGTCCACCGGCGGCAGCGACGGCTCAGCCACGGGCGATCATGTCCCGTCCCTCGAAGTCGACCATCACGACCTCGACCGCGAGCGTGCCGTCCACATGGGCTTCGCAGGCCCGAGCGGCACGCCGGCACAGCTCGGCCAACGGCTCGGGGCAGTCGTGGGCCAGGCAGACCTCGGCGTAGTGCCGCGCCGTCGCGGTGGCGGTCGCCGCCTCGACCACCGCCGCCGGCGCGCGGACCGCCTCGGCCACCTCCGCCAGCAGCACGCCGTCGACCTTGGAGCGCCGGTAGTGGGTCATCAGGACGCCGGCAGCGAGCTTGGTGATCTTGCCCGCCATGCCGACCCAGGTGACGTGTTCGACACCGGCTCCGGCGGCACGGCGCAAGGCGATGCCGGTGAAGTCGCCGACCTCGACGAAGCACACGGGCTCCAGCTCCGGCAGCAGCTGCTGTGCGGCTCGGTCACTGCGGCTGCCGGTCGACAGGACGATATGCCGCTGCCCCTGCGCCGCGGCGACGTCGACCTGCTGAACCACGCTGGCCCGGTAGCTCGCGGTGGAGAACGGGCGGACGATGCCGGTGGTCCCCAGGATCGAGATGCCGCCCGCGATGCCGAGCCGGTCGTTCGACGTCCTGGCGGCCATGGCCTGTCCGCCAGGCACCGAGATCGTGACGACGACCCTGGCCTCGGTCACTTCGCGGACGGCCTGGGCGATCATCCGGCGGGGAACCGGGTTGATAGCCGGCCCACCGACCGGCAGTCCCAGCCCCGGGAGGGTCACCGTCCCGACGCCGTCACCGCCCCGCAGGTCGACGGGGGCTGCGCTCTCCGAACGGGCGGCTGGTTCGGCCGGTTCGACGTGGGCGGTGATGTGCGCGCCGTGGGTCACGTCGGGGTCGTCGCCCGCGTCCTTGACCACGGCGCAACGGTGCGGGACCGCGGCGTCGACGTCGTCCACGGGGAAGTCGACCCGTTGGCCCGAGGGGAGCGCGACGTCGACCCGGCGCGGCGGTGTGCCGTCGACCAGCCAGCGGGTGGCGGCCTTGGCGGCGGCGGAGGCACAGGTGCCGGTGGTCCAGCCGGTCCGCAGGCCCTTGGCTCCGGCGACCTCGGGCGCCAGCGGCGGCTCGCGGGTGCTCGGGTCCCCGCCGCTCATGGCCGCGCCCTGCCGTGCCCCGGTTCGGTGCCGGTCGTGGCGGGAGTCGTTCCGTCCGGCGTCGGATCTGGTCGGTTCACAGCCGACTTCGACGCCGGAGCTCGCGGGGGGCCGTGGGCGCGTTCGGCGGCGCCCGCCCTGGGGGTTGCCGGCTCTGGCGTCGGATCTGGTTGGTCCACAGCCGACTTCGACGCCGGAGCTCGCCGAGTGCGCTGCCGGCGGGCGGACGGGCGGCCCGCGGTCGAGCCTGGTGTGGACCGCAGACGGTACGCGGTGGTGTAGCCAGGGGAGTAGAGGTGGCTGCGTCGGTCGACCGGTCGCTCGGCCAGCGCTTCGCCCACCAACACCAGCGCGGTCATGGTCGCTCCGGTGGCCCGCAGGTCGTCGGCCAGCCGGCCGACCGTGGTCGGGACCACCTGCTGGTCGGGCCATGTCGCCCGCACGACGACCACCGCCGGCGTGTCGGGCCGATAGGCGGAGCCCTTCTCGAGCAGCTCGGACTGCAGCTCGTCCGGTCGGGCCGCCGACAACAGCACCGCCATCGTGGCGCCGTGGCGGGCGAACGCGCCCACACCCTCAGCGGCGGGCATCGAGGTCGAGGTGCGCCCCGCCAGCCGGGTGACGACCACGCTCTGGCTGACGCCGGGGATCGTCAGCTCGTGCTCGGCCACGGCCGCCGCGGCGGCGACCGACGACACGCCCGGGACGATCTCCCACGATCGGCTGTTGGCGCGGCACCAGTCGACCTGCTCCTGGACAGCGCCGTAGAGCGACGGGTCGCCGGAGTGCAGCCGCACGATGGGCCGGTCGTCGTCGTGGCCGGCGTAGACGGCGAGGACGTCCTCGAGCGTCATCGTGGCCGAGTCGTGGATCTCGGCCTCGGCGGGGCAGTGCGCCAAGAGCGCCTCGGGTACCAGCGAGCTGGCCCAGATCACCACCTCCGCCGCGGCGAGGCGCTCGGCCCCCCGCAGCGTGATCAGGTCCGCTGCTCCCGGTCCGGCTCCGACGAAGCTGATCATGCTGTCGCCACCCTGAGGCAGTGGCGAACGTCGTCTCGGGCCTGAGGCGATGCCGAACGGAGGGCGTTCGTCATTGCCTCGGCCCCTCGTCGGCGATGACGGCGGCCTCGGGTGCAGAGCCGCCGCCTGCCGTCGCCGGGACGATGACCGTCGCCAGGTAGCTGGCCGGGCCGGACGCCAGGTCGGCCAAGGGCCCGATGCGCTCACCGGTCATGCCCAGCAGCTCGCCGGCGACCGCTGCGTCCAGCCGCCCGCACGCCCGCGCCACCGCGGCCAGCTCGGGCAGGCGCCGGCCACCCTTGTACAGCACCACGGTGCGGTCGGGGTCCGACAGCTCGTGAGCCAGCTCGCCCGTGAGGTCCTCGCCGTCGAGCGCGGTCCGGACGCTGAGCCGTTGCCGCTCGTCGACGAGCGTGGTGCCCGTCCGAGCGGCGAGCGACTGGAAGGCCATGATCCCGGGCACGACCTCGACGGTGGACTCCGGCCGTCGAGCCCGCACCTCGTCGGCCAGTGCCGAGAAGGTCGAGTAGGTCAGCGGATCGCCGAGGGTGATGAAGGCCACCTCTTCGCCGTCACCGAGGTGACCCACCACGCGGGCAGCGATCTCGCCCATCGCCGCGGCGCGGGCGGCCGGGTCGGGATGCATGGTGAACGGCGCCCGCTCGACCCGCACGTCGGGCGCTGCCTGGCGGACGATGGTCTCGGCTCGCCCGACGGCATCGGGCGCTGTCGCCGGTGCCAGCACCCGGTCGGCACGGCGTAGCGCAGTCAGGGCCCTCACGGTCAGCAGGTCGGGATCGCCCGGGCCGACGCCCACACCGACCAGGCGCCCAGGACGCGGCGCGTCGGCAGCAGGTGGCGGTGCCGCCCGGTGCCCTGCTGCCACCTCCGCCTCGACCGCACCCCGCAGCACCTCGGCCTCCGACCGTCCGACGGCCGCGGCACGGGCAGCCAGAGCCCGCTTCAAGTGGTCGGGAAGGTAGACCGACGTCTTGCGCACCTACGTAGGGTAGGACATAGGGCAACCGCCCGGAGCCAAGTCGGGAGCGTCAACAGCTCGGCCCGGCGCGGTGCGACACGCATGCGCGGGCGAATCGCTCCACGGGGGTCGGGTCGCCGCCGGGATGGACATGCAGGTAGGTGGCAAGCAGCGTGGGCGTCGCGTAGCCGTCGGGACGGGTACCCCAGCGGGCCTCGAGGTCGAGCGCCGTGCCCCCGGGCTCGACCACCGAGTAGTGGAACTCGTGGCCGCGCAGCACCGTGTCGACCGGCCCCACGGGTGAGGCGGCGGTGGACCGGGCGGTGCGGTAGCCCAACGTCAGGCGGTCGGTCATCCGGGCGTCGGCGGGCAGCACGTCAGCCATCGGGAGGCCGTCCAGCGACCGGCACAGCCACAACAGACCACCGCACTCGGCCCAGATGGGCAGGCCGGCCGCCGCCCCACGCCGCACGTCGGCCAGCAACGGGCGGTTGGCGCTGAGCTCGGCTCCGTGGACCTCGGGGAACCCGCCGCCCGCCAGCAGGCCGCACGCCCCGTGGGGCAGAGCAGCGTCGTGGCGGGGATCGAACGGGACCGGCTCGAGACCTGCGGCGACCAGGGCGTCGAGGGTGTCGGTGTAGGTGAAGCTGAACGCCGCACCCGCAGCCACGGCAACGGGCAACGGTGAGGTGGTGCTGGCGGCGACCCGGCGCGGCAGCGGCACCGGGCCCACACGCAGGGTCGGCGCCTCGCGGGCGAGACGGAGCACGGCGTCCAGGTCGACGGCCTCGGCGATCGCCGTGGCGAGCTGGTCCAGCGACCGGGCGACGGTGTCGGCCTGCTCGACCACGGGGACCAGGCCGAGGTGCCGGTCCCGCCAGGTGAACCGGTCGTCCCGACGCAGGGCGCCGACCACCGGGATGTCGAGCGGGGCGAGAGCCTCGCGCAACAGGATCCCGTGGCCCTCGGATCCGACCCGGTTGAGCACGACCCCGGCGACCCGGAGGTCGGGGTCGAAGCGGGCGTAGCCGGACACCAGCGCGGCCACCGAGCCCGACAGCGCCGCGGCGTCGACGACCAGCAGCACCGGCGCCCTCAGCAGCTTGGCCACGTCGGCGGTGGACGACGGCGCACCGTCACCGGCCCCGTCGAACAGGCCCATCACCCCCTCGACCACCAGCACGTCGGCGTCCGGCGTCATCGCGCGGCCGGCCAGGGACGCGATCACGCCGGTCCCGCACATCCAGGCGTCGAGGTTGCGAGGCGGCCGGCCGCACGCCAGGGAGTGGTAGCCGGGGTCGATGAAGTCCGGCCCGACCTTCGCGGCCGAGGGGCGATGCCCGGCCCGTCGCAACGCCGCCAGCATCCCGGTGGCCACGGTGGTCTTGCCCACCCCCGAGTGGGTGCCGGCCACGACCACCCGCGGTCCCAGCGTGGCGCCCATGCGGTCGTGACCCATCGCCGAGCGACGGTACTCCAACCAGGAGTGCCCTACGTTGTGCCACCCGTCCCTCGGTCGGCTGCTACGTTCGCCTGCTGTGACCGCCGTTCGACTGCCCGGAGGCTCGGGACCGGCCGTAGGACCCGCCGATCAGGCCCGCTCGCCACGACCGCTGCCAGGCGGCGGGACCGAGGGGCTGCTGTTGGTCGGCCATGGGTCCCGCTCCCCCGCGAGCGAGGCCGAGATGCAGATCCTCGGCGACCGGGTCGCCGCGGCGCTGCCCGACGTGGCGGTCGACGTCGGGTTCCTGGAGATGTCCGATCCGCCTGCCGGCCCGGTGCTCGACCGGTTGGTCGCCAATGGGTGCGGTCGGGTGGTGGTGCTGCCACTGATGCTGCTCGCCGCCGGTCACGGCAAGAGCGACGTCCCCGCGGTGGTGCTCGAAGGCCGGCGGCGCCATCGCCGCACCGACATCGTCTTCGGTAGCCCTCTCGGCGTCGCCCGCGAGCTGGTCGGGCTGCTCGGCGACAGGGTCGACGGGGTCGGCGGCCGTGGCTTGCCGCTGGTCGTGGTCGCCCGGGGGACCTCCGATCCCGACGCGAACGCCGAGGCCCACCGCGCCGCTCGGCTGGTGGCGGAGTGGACGGCCGCGCCGTTCGTGCAGGTGGCGTTCACGGGGGTCACGTGGCCACTGGTCCCCGAGGGCCTCGACGTGACCCACCGGCTCGGCCTACGGCAGGTCGCGCTGGCGTTCTGGTTCCTCTGCAACGGTCGGTTGATCGAGCGGGCCCGGGGCGACGTCGCGGCCTTCGGCGAGCGCACCGGCGTCGAGGTCGTCGACTCCGGCTACCTGGGGCCGGATCCTCGCGTCGTGCCGGTGGTCGTCGAGCGCTACCGGCAGGCGCTGGACCGGGCGGCACCCGTCTACAGCTGCGATACCTGCGCCTACCGGGCGCCATTCCCCGGGTTGGAGGACCGGGTCGGCCAGGCCCGCGGCGTCGGGCACTCCCACCTGGCCGCCGAACATCGCCACCACGCCCACGAGTTGCGTTAGTGGGGTGTTGCTAGCCAGCTGCTAGCGAGCGCAAGTCGCCGCCTTCGGCCTGATTTCGGATAGAAGGAGTCCGGTGACTGCCGGACACAGCGGACACGCGGGACACAACCACGGGGCCGCCGCGGCCCGCGCCGGTACACGTCACAAGGGTCGTCTGCTGGCTGCGCTCGCACTCCTGGCGACGTTCATGCTGGTCGAAGCGGTCGCCGCCTTCGCGACCCGGTCGCTGGCGCTGCTGTCCGACGCGGGGCACATGCTCACCGACGTCGTGGGCCTGGCGATGGCGCTGGCCGCCATCCACGTCGCCGACCGGGCGGGGCAGGAGACGGGTCAGCGGACCTTCGGCCTCTACCGGCTGGAGATCCTGGCCGCGCTCGCCAACGCGGCCCTGCTGGTGTTGGTCGGTGCCTATGTCGTGGTCGAGGCCGTCCGGCGGCTGACCGACCCGGCGGACGTGCTGGGTGCTCCGATGCTGGTGGTCGCCGTCCTCGGGCTGGTTGCCAACGTGGTGGCCTTCACGCTGCTGCGGTCCGGGTCGCGGGAGAGCCTCAACGTCGAGGGTGCCTACCTCGAGGTGGTGGCCGACCTGCTGGGCTCGGTGGGGGTGATCGTCGCGGCGATCGTGCTGCAGTTGACCGGCTGGGACTGGGTTGATCCCGTGGTCGGCGTGGCCGTCGGGCTGTTCATCCTGCCGCGGGCGTGGCGACTGGGTGGCGAAGCGGTGCGGATCCTGGTCCAGGCGGCTCCTCCGGACACTGACATCGACGCCATGCGCACCGAACTGGCCACCATCGAGGGGGTAGTCGACGTGCACGATCTGCACGTCTGGACGCTGACCTCGGAGATGGACGTCGCTTCCGCGCATCTGATGGTGCGGGCCGGGGCCGACGCCCACGGTGTCCTCGACAAGGCCCGGGTGGTCCTGCGCGACGGCTACGCCATCGACCACGCCACGTTGCAGGTCGAGCCCGACGACCACCGGGGCTGCGACCAGGTCACCTGGTAGGCCGCGGTTCGTTCACTGCCTGCATGCGGTGAGGTCGTGGGGCCCAGCTCCGAGAGGCCGAGGCGATGGTTCCCGTATGCGGGCAGCATGAGCTCACGTTCGTCGACGGATCGCGTCCCCGACGGCGGCTCCGGTGATGTCCGCCAGGCGTACGTAGCGGGCGCCGATCACCCGTGCCAGCTCGGCCGCCAGCCCGAGCCGGTGGCGGTCGTCCTCGGCATCGAGCACCACGGTCTCGATTCCACTCCCCGCCAGGGCGGACGCGGCTGCCCGAGCCTGGGTGAGCGCATCCGGGCCGCCGGTGGCTCGCCCGTCGGTGAGCAGGACCAGCAGAGGTACAGGCCCTCGTGCCGCGGCGCGACGGGCGACGGCCGCTCCGACACCGATACCTGCCCCGAGCGGGGTGGTCCCGCCGGTGGGAAGGTCGGCGAGGCGGCTGCGAGCCAGCTCGACGCTCCGGGTCGGAGGGAGCACCTCGACGGCCTCGTCGCCACGGAACGCCACCAGCGCTACCTGGTCGCGGCTCAGGTAGGCGTCGGCGAGCAGGCCGAGAACGGCGCCGGTCGCGGCCTGGACCCGGGCGCTGGTGCCCATCGAGCCGCTGGCGTCCACCACGAGGATCACGGTCCGGCCCTGGTCGCGGACGCGCACGGGAGTGCGGAGGTCGTCGGTGTCCAGGACGGGACCGGCGGGGTCGGCGGTCCGTCGCTGAAGGGCCGCCCGCACGGTCGGGAGGACGGCCAGGCCCGCGGCTGCGGCGCTCTCGCCGATGGGCTGGTCGCCGACGCTGCGTCCCGAACCGTCGGTGGAACGCACCGTCGGCCGACGTGCCCCCTCGCTGGGCATGACGGGCTGCGCCGGCCCCCCGGTCAGCGTGGCGCCCGCGAGCTCGCTCCACCGTCCGGTCTCCCTGGCCGCCCCGGACCTGTCGGAGAGCGGTCCGGGGTCGTCCCGGACGGATCCGGCGCCGGTGGTGCTGCCGATCGGTCCGCCGTGTGGCGGGTTGTCGGCGTCTGGGTCGCCGGTCGCCAGGATGTCCGCCGTCCCGGAGGTACCGTCGCTCGTGGGATCGCGACGGCCGGCTGCCGGCTCGATGGCCTCGGCGGTACCGGCGTCCGGTCGCGGGCCGCCATCGCCACCGCTCGTGTCGCCGCCACCGTCGGAGCGATGACCACTGGTGCCGAGACCACCGCGGTCGCCGGTACCGCGACCGTCGCCGGCGCGGCCACCAGCCCCCTCGGCGGGATCGCCGCGGGCGTGGTCGAGTGCCGCCTGCAGGTCGTCGGGCGGCAGGGTGGGTGGATCGAACGGCCCCCGGCGGCGGCGGTGCGTCAACGCGAGCGGGGCGACCCTGCCGACGTCGTCCAGGCTGGCCTCGGGTCGATCCTCCCAACCCGCCAGCGCGGCCGCGGCGCGGCACAACACCAGGTCCGCTCGAAGGCTCTCCGCCCCGACCTCGACTGCCAGCCGCGCCGCGAAGGCCACGACGTCGTCCGGCAACGCCGCTGGCCGGGCCACCGTGAGCCGCTGGCGCAGCATCGCGTCGGTGCCGTGCGGCGGCCCGGGCTCCACGGCCCCTCCGGTCAAGGACCGGCCCCGGTCGTGGGCCAGGCGGCGGCGGACGGCTTCGGCCCGCAACGCGGGGTCGCGTGAGGTCCGGACGTCGACGGTGAGGCCGAAGCGGTCGAGCAGCTGTGGCCGTAGCTCGCCTTCCTCCGGGTTCATCGACCCCAGCAGCAGGAACCGGGCCGGATGCTCGTGTGACACCCCGTCGCGCTCCACCCGGTTGATGCCCGAGCCCGCGACGTCGAGCAACACGTCGACCAGGTGGTCGGGCAGGAGGTTCACCTCGTCCACGTACAGGACGCCACCGTGGGCCGCGGCGAGCAGCCCGGGCCGGAAGCGGTCGGCGCCGTCGGTGAGCGCGGCCCGCAGGTCGAGGCTGCCGACCACACGGTCCTCGGTGGCCCCGATCGGCAGCTCGACGAACGGCGCATCCCCGGCGAGCAACCCGGCCAGCCCCCGGGCCAAGGTCGACTTCGCCGAGCCCTTGTCGCCGCGGAGCAGCACGCCTCCGATCGCCGGGTCGACGGCCGCCAGCAGCAGCGCCAGCTGCGCCTCCTCCTGGCCCACCACCGCTGAGAACGGGAAGCCGTCCTTGGCAGAGCTCATGCGCCCGCCCCCGTCGCCGGGCTTCGCGGGCCGCCTTCGTCCCAGCCCTCGGCCTCCAGCACGGCGTCGACCAGGGTCTTGCGGGCAGCCTCACTGGCATCCCATAGGCCGCGGCGGTCGGCCTCCAGCAGCTTTTGGGCGATCGACCGCAGCGCCCACGGGTTGGCCTCGCCGAAGAACGCCCGCAGTTCGGGATCGCCGACGTAGGCGTCGGTGACCTTCTCGTACATCCAGTCCTCGACGACCCCGGCCGTCGCGTCGTAGCCGAACAGGTAGTCGACCGTGGCCGCCAGCTCGAAGGCACCCTTGTAGCCGTGGCGGCGCATCGCGTCGATCCACCGGGGGTTCAGGACCCGACTGCGCACCACCCGGGCAGCCTCCTCGGCCAGCGAGCGGACCTTCGGAGCACTGGGATCGGCGGTGTCACCGAACCACGCCCGCGGCGCACGCCCCGTGAGCGCACGGACGGCGGCCACCATGCCGCCGTGGTCCTGCAGGTAGTCGTCGCTGTCGAAGATGTCGTGCTCGCGGTTGTCCTGGTTCTTTACCGCCACCTCGATCGCCGCGAACCGACGGCGCAGGGCGTCGGGGGCGGCCTCGCCGAAGCGCTGGCGCCCGTAGGCGAAGCCGGACCACGCCAGGTACACCTCGGCCAGGTCGGCCTCGGTGCGCCACGAGCCCCGCTCGAGCAGGGGCAGGATGCCCGATCCGTAGCCACCCGGTGGTGGCCCCCAGATCCGGGGGTCGTCGGTGCCTGCGGCGCGCACGGGGTTCTGCTCGGGGGGTTCGGCCCGCCCGGCGACCAGCGCCACGGCGTCGTCCAGCAGGGCGATGAGGTGGGGGAACGCGTCGCGGAAGAAGCCGGAGATGCGCAGGGTGACGTCGACCCGGGGCCGCCCCAGCTCGGACAGGGTCATCGCCTCCAGCCCGGTCACCCGGCCGGACTCGGTATCCCAGGTCGGACGGACTCCCAGCAGGGCCAAAGCCTGCGCCGCGTCGTCGCCACCGGTCCGCATCGCCGCGGTTCCCCACAGGACCAGGCCGATCGTGCGCGGCGGCGCGCCGGTCTCGGCGACGTGGCGCGCGACCACGGCGTCGGCCAGATGGCGGCCGACGTCCCACGACAGCGGCGACGGCAGGGCCTTGGGGTCGACGGAGTAGAAGTTGCGGCCGGTCGGCAGGACGTGCGCCGCGCCCCGGGTCGGTGCTCCACTGGGGCCGGCGGGCACGTAGCGACCGTCGAGGGCGTCGAGCAGGTTGCCGATCTCGTCCGGGGTCCGCCGAAGGGCGGGGACCAGCGTCTCGCACACCCAGGCTTCGACCGCTCCGATCGGGCCGTCTTCCGGCGTTCGTCGATCGCGTTGTCCCTGGCCTGCCGTCGCCGGTGTGGCGTGTTGTTCGTCGCCTGCCGTCGCCGGTTCGTGCCCGTCGCCGGACTGCGGTACGGCCGGCGCTGACGGAGCCTGCCAGCCCGCGGCCGCGAGGCCCTCGATCCGCCGGCGGCACTCGGCTTCGACCCGGTCGACTTCCGTGCGGCGCTCAGCGGTGAGGTCAACCCTCAGCGACTCGGCGACGAGCTCGCGCAACGAGGGGGTCGATCCCTGCCGCAAGCGGGTGATCCCGAGGACCAGGTCCACCAAGGCCTCGCCGGCGGGCGCCTGGCCCAGGACGTGCAGCCCACCGCGGATCTGGGCGTCCTTCAGCGCGCAGAGGTAGCCGTCGACGTGGCGCAGCACGTCGTCGAACTCGTCGTCCGCGGGGGTTGCCGCCAGGCCGAGATCACGGTGGATCTCTGCCTCGACCAACAGACCCCACACCTGGTCGCGCAGCGCCGGGAGCTTGCCGGGGTCCATCGCCTGGGCTTGGGCGTAGGTGTCGAGCAGCCGTTCGAGCTGTGCCACGTCGCCGTAGGTCTCGGCTCTGGTCATGGGCGGCACCAGGTGGTCGACGATCACCGCATGGGTGCGCCGCTTGGCCTGGGTGCCTTCGCCGGGGTCGTTGACCACGAACGGGTAGACGAAGGGGACGTCACCGAGCGCGGCGTCCGGGAAGCACGAGCCGGACAGCGCATTGGCCTTGCCCGGCAGCCATTCGAGGGTGCCGTGCTTGCCGACGTGCACGATGGCATCGGCGCCCCACACCTCGTCCAGCCAGCGGTAGAAGGCCAGGTAGTGGTGGGGCGGCGGCACGTCGGGGGCGTGGTAGGTGCCGATGGGGTCGCTGCCGAACCCCCTGGGTGGCTGGATGGTGACCAGCACGTTGCCGAGGTCCAACCCGGGGAACACCAGGTCGTCGCCGTGGTCGACGTAGACCGCGCCGGGCGCCGGCCCCCAGATCGTCTCGACCGCGTGCCGGGCGCTGTCGGCAAGGCCGGAGAACCACGCCCGGTAGCGCTCGACGGACAGGCGCCCGACCGCCCGTGCCGCCTGGTCGGGGGTCAGGTTGGGGGTGTCGTAGGTCAGCCGGTCGGCGAGGATGGCCATCAGGCTGTCGCCGTCCGCCGGGATCTGGTCGCCGGCGGCGTCGGGATGGCCCGCCCGGGCAACCTCCGCTGTAGCGACCATGTGGCCGGCGGGGCCGCGGCCGCCCGCGGCATGGGCGGCCGCGGCGGGGCTGTCGGTCGGCCCCGCGTCGTCGTTGGCTCTGACCTGGTAGCCGGCCTGACGCAGCGCGTGGAGCAACCTCATGGTCGACGCGGGGGTGTCGAGGCCCACCGCGTTGCCGAGGCGGCTGCGCTTGGTCGGGTACGCGGACAGGACGATCGCGACCCGCTTCTTGGCTGCCGGTGTGTGGCGCAGTCGGGCCAGCCGCACGGCCAGCCGCGCGACCCGGCGGGTGCGGTCGGGATCGGTGCGGGACGCGACGACCGGTGTGCCCAGCTCGCCCCCGTCGTCGACCGTCTCCTTGAAGGCGAAGGCGGGGCCGACGATACGGCCGTCGAACTCGGGGATCGCCACCCCGGTGGCGACGTCGAGCGGGGCGAGGCCGGCATCGTCGGCCAGCCACACGTCGCGGGGCCGGTTGCACGACGGCGCCTGCAGCACCGGCACGCCGAGAGCGGCCAGTTCGGGTACCTCCCACGCATCGTGGTCGCGGTCGCCGGCCGCCCCCGCCGCGAGCACGGTCGTGACCACGGTGTCGACCTCGTGCTCACGGCACAGCTCCAGGGCGGGAACCCGACCGTCGGCGTCCCGGCGCAACGAGTAGCAGTAGATCGGCACCGGGCGGGCACCAGCGTCGGCGAGCGCCCGACACAGATCATCCACGAACTGCGTGTTCCCCGCGATCAGGTGTGCCCGATAGAAGATCACCCCCACCGAGACCTGGTCCGGATCGGCCGGGATCCGGGCGTGCTCCACCAGGTCCCGGTGGGTGCCGGGGTCGGGTTGATAGACCCCGGCCATGGGAATGGGTTGCGGCGGCTCGAACCCGAAGCCGGTCAGCAGGACGGTGTCGGCCAGGAACCGCAACCCGTGGGCCAGGTTCTCGGCGCCTCCCGCAACGAAGTAACGGTGGACCTCGCCCACGATGCCGGTCGCCGCCGTCGACAGGGCGGTCATCTCGGCGTCAGGTGACGCCTCGCCGCCCAGGGCCACCAGCGGGATGCCGGCCCCGAGGCACCGCTCGCGCAGGCCGTCGAACGGCTCCTCCCACGACGCCCGCCCACCGAGCAGCCGCACCACGACCAGCCCAACACCGTCGGTCGCCGGCACGTCGGACAGCGTCGCCGGGTTGCCGGCCCGCATCGCTGGGAACCCGTCGGGCAGCCGATGCAGGATCGTCCGCAGCGCGAGCAGCTCCGTGTCGGCGTTGGTGAGCAGCAGGATCATGCCGTGACCTCTCGAAATCTCGGCAGGATCGGACGGATTCCGGCGCTTTCTGCCGAGATTTCGCCGGCGCGGATCAGGGCCGTGAGGCGGTCGAGGTCGAGGTGGGCTTCGATGGCGTCGGCGATCCGGTCGAGCCGACCCGTGCGGGCAGCAGCGAAGCTGGCTCCGCTCGGCACCCAGTGCTTGCCGGCGCTGTCGGCCACCCAGGCCAGGAACGCCGACCGGAACCCGTCGTCCTCGAACAGCCCGTGCAGGGCGCTCCCGCACACACCCTGTGCCCACCAACCGAGCGGCGCCCCGTCGTCCGCTTCGAGCCACGGCGCCAGACCCGCGGCCCCGTCGGCGAGCGGCGTGACCCGCCCGTGGTGGATCCGGTAGCCGGCCACCCGCCGGCCGGAACCCGGACCGCCCACCGCCCGGCCCGTGGGCCGGTCGAGCACCTTGTCGGCTCGGAAGTCGGTGGTCACCGGCAGCCAACCCAACCCGTCGGTGACTCCCGGCGGACCCTCGACCCCCCGAGGGTCGTGGATGCTCCGGCCACACATCTGCAGGCCGGCACAGATCGCCGCCACTGGGGGCCGCAGGCGCGCCAGCGCGTCGGCCAGGCCGCTGCGGCGGAACCACTCGAGGTCGGCGCGGGTGGCTTTGGAGCCTGGCAGCACCACGAGGTCCGGCCGGCCGAGCTCGGCTCGCGAGCGCACCCAGCGCACCTGCACCCGAGGCTCGATCCGCAGCGGGTCGAGGTCGCCGGCGTTCGCGACGTACGGCCACTGCACGGCGACGACGTCCAGCAGGTCGTGCCCGCCAGGCTCGCGGCCCGACCGGCCGGCGTCCGGGCGGTCGAGAGCGAGCGAGTCCTCTGCGTCGAGGTCCATGCCCCGCAGATAGGGCAGGACGCCGAGCGTCGGGACCCCACAACGCCGCTCCAGCTCGTCACAGGCCGAGCCGAGCAGCGCCGGGTCGCCCCGCAGCCGGTTCACCACGAATGCCCCGACCCGGGCACGCAAGGTCTCGGGCAGCAGCGCCACCGTGCCGTACAACGCTGCGAACACCCCGCCACGGTCGATGTCGCCTACCACCAGGGCCGGCAGCCCCGCCGCGTCCGCCAGGCCCAGGTTGACCAGGTCGCGGTCGAGGAGGTTGATCTCGGCCGGGCTGCCAGCGCCCTCGCAGATCACCACGTCGTAGAGGGACCGCAGCTCGGCCAGCGCGGCGAGGACTACCGGGCGGAGGTCCGGCTTGGTCCGGTGGTAGGCCTGGGCGCTCATCTCGCCGAGCGGGCGGCCGCGCACCACCACCTGGCTGGTGCGCTCGCCGGTCGGCTTCAACAGCACCGGGTTCATCGCCGAGACAGGCTCAGCACCGGCCGCCACCGCCTGGATCCACTGGGCGTGCCCGATCTCCGCGCCGTCGGCGGTCACCGCAGCGTTGTTGGCCATGTTCTGGGCCTTGAACGGCGCCACCCGGATGCCGCGGCGGGCCAGCAGCCGACACAGTCCGGCCACGACCAGCGACTTGCCCGCATCGCTGGTCGTGCCGCACACCATCAGCCCGCCTCGCAACGACGCACCGTCCTCCAAAGTTGGAAGCCCGCGCCCATCATTGGGGCCAGGTTCGGCAGGTCTACTGTCAACGGCCATGGCACGTGCGCAGTCGATCGTCCTGCTGAACACCGGGCACGGGAAGGGCAAGTCCTCCGCGGCCTTCGGGGTGATGGTGCGGGGTTGGGCGCGGGGCTGGCGGGTCGGCGTCGTCCAGTTCGTGAAGGGGGGCAAGTGGAAGACCGGCGAGCGAAAGCTGGCCGACCAGCTCGGCATCGAGTGGCACACGCTGGGCGACGGGTTCACCTGGGAGTCGACCGACCTCGAGCGCACCGCCCAGCTCGGCCGCGACGCCTGGGCTGTGGCCGCCGACAAGCTGGCCTCTGGCGACTACGACCTGCTGATCCTCGACGAGCTGACCTACGTGGCGAAGTACGGCTGGCTGCCGGTCGACCAGATCGTGGAGGCCATCCGGACGCGGGCGCCGCGCACCAGCGTGGTGGTGACCGGACGCAACGCCCCCGACGAGCTGGTCGACGTGGCCGACACGGTCACGGAGATGCGGAAGGTGAAGCACGCCTACGACGCGGGTGTCTCGGCCCTGAAGGGCATCGAGTTCTGAGGCGACGAACCAGGCTCGCCGCTGCCCGGCGGCACGGCGGGCCCTGTCGCCACGGCAGCGTCGGACCGCTCGGCCCAGAGCAGGCCGAAGGCCATGATGAGCCCTCCCCAGAGCAGCAGGTTGCCCGTCAGTGACGCCACCCGGAACCGCCAGATCAGGTTGGCCGGCACCTCGGCCGGGATGGGGTCGTTGACCGCTGGCATCACCGCCAACACCACGCCGAGGACGACCACTGTGGCCAGGACGAGGGTGGCGACGCGCCGGGTGTCGGGCCAGCCGCGGTCGCGCAGCCGGCTCGACAGGTTCGCCGCCGCGGCGAGGATCAGCCCGGTCAACCCCACCAGCAGCCAGAAGTAGCGCTGCCGCTCGCCGCCGGTCGCGGTGTCACCGACGGCCGGCGGGTTCGGCGCGTACTTCAGCCAGGGCACGATCGTGAGCGAGGCAGCCAGGATCGAGCCGGCCAGCACCGCGCGTCGGAACGGGTCGAGCCACGCGCCACGCATGGCCATCGCCGCCACCGCGAGGATCA
>JBOGHK010000063.1:0-12677 GCA_050744325.1 Acidimicrobiales bacterium | reverse complement strand
CGCCCGGCTCGCCGGTTTCTTCCCCACGGGATTCGGCGGTCTCGTCCGGCTGCCGCTGCCACGCCGACCCACACCAACGCCACGGCCCCTACTACCAGTGGACCGCCAAGATCGACGGCAAGACCGTCACCCGCTGGCTCAAGAGCGCAGCCGCCCTCTACCAGCAGTGGATCGACAACGACCGGCTGCTAAGCGGCCTCATCAACCAGATGCGCGACATCGCAGGCCACGCCACCGTCTCATCCTCGAAGACACCAACACCCAGGCCAGCGAGGTTAAACGCAAGCTAAGAGTTTCCTAAGAATTGGGCGTGCGCTCTCGACTTTCGCCGAGGTGTAGTCGACCCTCCCCGTGCAAGGTGAGTCGCGGCCGAAGGCTCCATGAGGTTGGATTCGCCGCGCTCAGAAGGGGGGGGCAAGCAGAAGGTGATGCGTAGCCGGCCCATCGGCCTCTAGCTGCTGATCTGCAAGGACTCGTCGTTTCTGCTCTGACGCGCTGAGATGTGCGCGGTCCAAGGCCTCTGACGCATACGCGCGCCGAAAGGCACGCGTGTCGATTTCTGCATGTCCTGGCACGACACCGAACGTCATAGGGGGAAGTTGTGCGCAGGCAAAGCGTTACTAGAAGAACCTTCTTGAAGTACACGGGGGGAGGTCTCGTAGGGGCTGGCGCCGCCGCGAGCACCCTGCCGGGGTTGTTGTCGTCGGGAGCGGGTGCCCAAGTCGAGGATCCGCTCGACCCGGCGGACATCCCGAAGTTCGCGCATGAATTGCCCAGGCCGCGCGTGTTCGCGCCGAGAGTTGTTCGCGATCGCACCGGACGGGTGATCCGTCACGACTACAACATCTCGACGAACGTGATCAACGCGCAAGTGCTGCCGCCCGGCCTTCCGCAGACAAGGCAGTGGGCGTATGGCGGCAGAGTTTTTGTTCCGGGCTCGGACGATACCGAATTTGCAGCTACCGCACCGGGGCCGGTCTTCGACAACACCCGTGGCATCCCTGCCCGCGTGACGTGGGACAACCGCATCGACAGGCCGCACATCTTCGCGGTGGATCCGGTCATCCACTATGCGAACCCAAACGCCATGGAACCGCCGGAGCCGCCGTTCGAACCATTCCCGCCTGGCTATGCCAGAGCGCAATTCCCGGTTCCGATTGTGACCCACACGCACGGGCTCGTCGTGCGACCGGAGTTCGACGGCACGGCCGACTTCTGGTTCACTCGCTTTGGTCAGCGGGGTCCGAGCTATGTGAGCAACGTTTACGAGATGCCCAACGAGCAGCCCTCCACGCAGCTCTTCTATCACGACCATGCGATGGGCGAGACCAGGCTCAACGTGTTCGCGGGACTCGTGGGACCGGCCTATTTCATCCGCGATCCCAACAGTCCTCTCGACCGGCCGGACTCGCCGCTGCCGTCTGGAGAGTTCGAGCTCCCACTCACCCTTACCAGCAGGGCCTTCTTCACCGACGGGCAGCTCGACTTCCCCAGAGTGGGACGCAACCCGTTCTTTCCGTACATGGAGGCCGAGGACTTCTCGCAGGTTGCAGTGGTGAACGGCAAGACCTGGCCGAACCTGAACGTCCAACGACGCCAGTACCGGTTCCGTGTCCTGATTGGATCGAACATGCGGGTCTGGACACTCACCTTGGACAACAATGGCGCGCTCGTCCCGTTCACGATCATCGGGTCCGACGGCGGGTATCTGCCCCAACCGCTCGTGGCAACCGAATTCACGATGGGCATCACCGAACGGACCGACATACTGGTCGACTTCTCCCAGTTCGCTGCGGGCACGCAGATCATCATGCGCAACACGCTGTTGGCCGAGAGCGACGACCCCGAGCACGCCGGCCAGGTCATGCGGTTAACCGTCGTCGACAGTGAGCCTGTGGCGCCACCGGCGCTGGATCCGGGGCTGTTCCCGCCCAGACCGGAGTTGCCCACCAACGCCCCGACCCGGACCAAGGCGACGGTGCGTTTCAGGGACCTGTTCGAAGACGAAGAAACCGGGGACGAATTGGGAACTGTGACCAAGACCGACCGCCAGCGCACGTTCGAAGGGCTGGGTTTCACGACGCCGGTGACCGAGCTTCCGCTCGTTGGTTCGACCGAGCAGTGGGACATCGTGAATACGAACGAGGTCGAAGTTCCTGCCGACGATCCTGACTTCGGGTTCCACCTGATTCACATTCACCTGATCGAGTTCCAGATCCTGAACCGCCAGGAGATCGACCAGGAGAGGTACTTGCAGGATTGGTTCCTCCTCAACGGCCGCAAACCCGTCACCCGCCCAATCGTGCTAGACACGAACGACTATCTGGTTGGTGACCCGATGCCGCCGGACCCGAACGAGACGGGCTGGAAGGACACGGCCCAATCCAGGCCGTCCACGGTGACACGGCTCCGTTTGCGTTGGGCGCCGCAGGAGACCCCGACCGGTGGTGTGCAGCCGGGCGAGAACCAGTTCCCGATGGAGGTCGAGTTCCCCAGCGGGAGAGACCCGTTCACCGGTCCCGGCTTTGTCTGGCATTGCCACATGCTCAACCACGAAGACAACGAGATGATGCGCCAACTCGCCCTGGTGCGCCTTTGGGCGTCAGGCGTGCGCTACCCGGTCGGCAGGATCGTTGCGCACGACGACATCAACTACCGGGTGCGGGTGGCGCACACCTCACAGGCGTCGGAGCCGCCGACGGCACGCTTCGATCTCTGGGAGCGTGTCAACAACAACGATGGGTCCTGGCAACCGCAGATCATCTACGCAATCGAGGATCGGGTGCTACACAACGGCCAACTCTTCGAGGCCCTGCGCGTGCACCAGGCCGAGCCAGGTCAGGTCCCGCCCGATCATCCCGAGCTATGGGCACCGCTACCGATGGCCGCAAAGGAACAGCTCGTCGCCTTCTGCGACCCGAACGATCCGAACCAAGCGCCGTTCTTCGACATCGGACAGAACGGCACCGAAGACGAGGCCCGGGAAGTGCTCCAAGCGGCCCTCGCGACCTGCCGGCCGATCGAAGCAATGCCAAGCGCGGGCATCACAGAAGAGGCAATCCACTTCATGCTGCCCGACGGAGAAGAGTTCAGCCCCGACCCGGCTCCCGGCACGGTGTTCTACGAAACCATGTCCAGGCTTCTCTCGATCACCGTCGACCGCTTGGGCCGGGGGCAAAGCGTCACCGTCAACGGAAGAGCTCTGCGCTCTGGCCGGACCTATCCACTGCCGCCCCAGCGCCACATGGGCTACCTCATCCGCACAACCGGCGGAGCAACCTTCACAGCCCGCTAGCAACACCGGGGCTCACCCCGGAACCTCGTTGCGCGTGGCCCTCTCGCCGATACGGGGTTTCGGGGTGACGGGTCTGCCAATTGAACGGTGCCTGTTCGCTGGGAAAGTGGCCGCGGGCCTTGACCGAAGCCTGGGGACGGACCGGGGATAGCGATTCCCGCCCTGGCCTGGTCGCCGGAACCGGGCGTTGAGCGACTCGATGGCGTTGGTGGTGCAGATGATGGTGCGGATCTTTGGGTCGAAGGCCAAGAACGGGACGAACTCGGCCTAGGCGTTCTCCCACAGGCGGATGATGGCTGGGTAGCGGTCCTCCCTTTGGTGACCGTGCGGTGCCGGTGATTCAGCTTGTGGTGCGCCGCCGGGTGGGGTCGTAGGTGGTGTGGTCTTGCCAGCAGCGCCACAGGATGCGGGTCCAGCTGGCGCCGACACTGCGTAGGGCGCGGTGCTTGAGCTGGCCGCGGTCGAGGGCGGCGAGGTAGCGCTCGCGGCTGGTGGGGTCGACGCGCTTGAGGGTGTAGGCCCAGTTGGTGCAGGTGGCGCGGAGCCGGCGGTTGCAGGCCCGGCGTATGCGGACCCGTGTGATCCCAGATCGCCTGCGAGCAGAGACATGCACCCCCGAGTGGGTCGACGCCAGGGCTGCCACCGAAGCTGACAACGAGCACCTGGCCGTCCAGCATGCCGACAGGCGGAGGCCTACCCTCGGAGAGATGAAACGGCTCCTGTTGCGGGTCGCGTCCATGTACGTCCTGTTCGCGGTCATCGGTCGCTTCGTCGAAGGCATGGGAGCAGTCGAATGCGGCTGTGCACCGGACTGCTGGTGCCACCGACCTTTGCTCAGCACCTTCCGCTGGGTGTTCCCCTACGGCCACCGCTTCAGCGATCCATGCGGCGGGCCGCAGCCCGCTCGACCTTGAGCAATGACTTCGACTCCCAGTCGACTACGAAGCGTGCAGGATTCCTCTAATCACCTCGATGGTCTGGTGGGTGGTCTCGACCGGGTCCTGGCACGACTGAGCGGACCGGAGTTCGAGACGCTGCGCCACCGAGCGATCGATCGCTGGCCCGTGACTCCCTAGCTTCTCCGCAGCCCTTGTGGGCTCAGCGGATGGCGTCGAGGGCGCGGCGGATGCGGGCCACGATCCGGTCGGGCTCGGGTTGGCCGGCGTCGAGCCAAGCGATGATGGCCTCGACGGCGACGACGGCGGAGAGCTGGGCGGCCCAGCGCCCCCATGCCGGATCGGTGATCTCGTCGTCGAGCTCGGCGAGGGCGGTGTCGGTCATGGTGGTGCGGAACCGGGTCATCTCGTCGCGGAACTCGGGTTCGCGGGCGGCCTGTTGGAACAGGAGCCGGAA
This sequence comes from Acidimicrobiales bacterium, assembly GCA_050744325.1. Taxonomy (GTDB): domain Bacteria; phylum Actinomycetota; class Acidimicrobiia; order Acidimicrobiales; family VFJN01; genus DASXTK01. The sequence continues at coordinate 8,029 of JBOGHK010000063.1, read as the reverse complement.
CCCGTCGGGATCCTGGGCGGCGACGTCGACGAGCGCGGGCAGAGTGTCGTCAGTGAAGTCGCCGTGGCCGACGCGTCGGCGAGCCGTGCGCAGACCCGGTCGAGGACCTGCCGGTAGAGGTCGGCTTTGGTGTCGAAGTGCCGGTAGAGGATGACGCGGCTCCCTTCGGGGTCGAGGTCCTGGAGGCCGTGGCGATCCAGCCGGGGGACCGGGTCCTCGACGTGGGTTGTGGCAGCGGGGACCTGTCTCTCGCCGCCGCGGCGACGACCGGGTCGCAGGGCCGAGTCGTGGGCATCGACCTGTCGGATCCGATGCTGCAGACGGCTCGACGCCGCGCGTCGGCGGCGGGCCTGTGCAACGTGTCGTTCGTTGTTGGTGACGCGCAGTCCACGGGTTCGACGGGAGCGAGTTCGACGTGGTGATCAGTCGCTTCGGGGGTGATGTTCTTCGCCGATCCCGTCGCGGCGTTCACCAACCTGGCCGGCGTGCTGCGGCCGGGTGGTCGCCTGGGGTTCGTGTGCTGGCAGGACGCGGCGGTCAACGAGTGGATGCTGGTGCCGTCGATGGCCGCGCTGGCCCATGTGCCGCCACCGGATCCGGCGCTGTTCGAGACCCTGCTTCCCTTCGAGTTCGCCGACACTGGCCGCGCGACCAGGATCCTCCAGGCTGCGGGCTTCACCGACATCGAGCTACGGGGTGTCGAGCAGCCCTTGTTGTTCGGTGGCGGCGGCACGGTCGACGACGCCGTGGAGTTCTTCCGTGATGGCAGCTTCGGCACAACCCTGCTGGCCGCCGCCAACCTCGAGGAGACCGCTGAAGCCCTAGCCGCGGTGACCGACACGTTGAGCGCCCATCACACTTCGCGAGGCGTAGAACTGGCCGCGGCGGCCTGGCTGGTCACCGCCACCACGCCATGGGCATGCCCTCTCAGCCCACCGACCACCAGCTGACCGTCGAATCCGGGCGGCGACGGCGGGGCGGCCGCCGCGGCTGGCAGGGACGGGGTGCCTGGCGGTCGGCCGACGGTCTCGGGAACCGCCCGCCCTGGCTGGGCGCGGTGGACTGAGCGGTGCCTAGGCGGGCTGGTGGGCGGCGGCGAGGAGGGTGGCTGCCTGTTCGATGTCGGTCTCGGTGGTCCACCGCCCGAGGGTGAGGCGGATGGCCGAGCGCGCGCGGTCGGGGCCAAGTCCCATGGCGAGCAGGATCCCTGAGGGGTCGGGGTTGCCTTCATGGCAGGCCGATCCGGTGGCGGCGGCCACGCCGGGGGTCGCCGCTAGCAGGTCGGCGCCGGAGATGCCGTCGATGCTGACGTTGAGGGTGTTGGGGAGGCGGTCGGTGGGGTGCCCGTTGAGCTGGACGGCGGCGGGGGCGAACCGCTCCTCGATGTGCCGGTGGAGGAGATCGCGCAGGCGACGGAGGCGGGTCTGGTTGGTCGGTAGCTCTTGGTGCGCGAGGTGGGCGGCTGTGCCGAGGGCGGCGATGTAGGCAACGTTCTCGGTCCCGGCCCGCAGGCCGTGTTCCTGTCCACCGCCGGCGATGAGGGGCTCGATGGGGATGCCGGGACGGATGTAGAGGGCGCCGATGCCCTTGGGGGCGTAGAGCTTGTGGCCGGCAACGGTGAGCAGATCGACGTCGAGGGCCTCGACGTCGGTGGGGATCTTGCCGACCGACTGGGCGGCGTCGGTGTGGAACAGCACGCCACGGGCGTGGGCGATTGCGACCATCTCGGCGATGGGTTGGATGGTGCCGGTTTCGTTGTTGGCGTGCATGACCGAGACGAGGACGGTGCGGTCGGTGATCGCCTCCTCCAGAGCGGCGGGGTCGACCTGGCCGTGGCCGTCGACGGGGAGATGGGTGACCCGGAAGCCGTGGTGGCGTTCGAGGCCGTGACAGGCGGCCAGCACGGCGGGGTGCTCGGTTGGCTGTGTGATGACGTGGTCGCCGCGGTCACGATGGGCGAGGGCTATCCCGCGGATTGCCAGGGTGTCGCTCTCCGACCCGGCACCAGTGAAGACGACATCGCCGGGCGCGCAGGCGAGCAGCGCGGCGAGCTGCTCGCGGGCCTGCCCGATGGCGTGGCGGGGTGCTTGGGCGAACTGGTGGGCGCTGGCCGGGTTGCCGAACTCGGTCGTCAGGTAGGGCAGCGCAGCGTCGACAACACGCTGGTCGACGGGGGTCGTCGCGTTGTAGTCGAGGTAGATGGGCCGGCCGTTGAGGCCGGGGTCGTGGCGGTCCGGGCCGGTCGAGTCATGCGTCATGGCGGCCTCCCTCGTGGCTGCGGGTGCGGGCGGTGAGGCGTGAGTGTGGGTTTCGTACATGCGGGCGCCGACGACGGCGCCGGAGGCGGCGGTGAGGGCGGCGACGACCCAGATGGCGGCTTCGATGCTGGCGGCGTCGGCGACGATGCCGGCGAGCAGGGCGCCGACGGCGTAGCCGCTGTCGCGCCAGAGCCGGTAGACGCCGACGGCGGAGGCCCGCCACTGGGGATGGGCCACGTCGCCGATGGCGGCCAGCAGTGTGGGGTAGACCATGGCGGTGCCCACGCCGAGCAGTACAAGGGCACCAGCCCACGAGCCGAATCCGCTGGTAGCGGCCAGCAGCGCCAGCGCGGCGGCCTGGGTCCACATGCCCGCGGCGATGAGTCGTTTGCGGCCCCATCGGTCCGACAGCGGCCCGGTCGCGATCTGGCCCAGCCCCCACACCGCCGGGTAGATGGCGGCGAGCACGCCGACGGCTCGCACGGACATCCCGCCGGCGGCGAAGTAGATGGGGAACAGGCCCCAGGCGAGGCCATCGTTGAGGTTGTTGACCAGCCCGGCCTGCGACGAGGCCGATAGGGCGCGTTCCCGGAAGCTGGTCAGCACGAATACCTGCCTGCTGGAGAGCTCGGCATGCAGACCTGTGCCGCTGGGCTGGTGGTTGCGGGCTTCGTGATGGGCGTGCCCGCGGGTCTCCCGCACCGCGGTCACCGAGAGGCCGAGGGCGACGGCGGCGTAGGCGAGGCCGAGGAGGAAGGGTCCGGGACGTAATCCCCACTCTTCCGCTATGAAGCCGGTCGCCAGGGCGGTGATGGCGACGGCGCCGTAGCCGGCGGCTTCGTTGAGGCCCATGGCCAGGCCCCGGCGGGCGGGTCCGGCGAGGTCGATCTTCATGATCACCGTGGTCGACCAGGTGAGGCCCTGGTTGACGCCCAACAGCACGTTGGCCGCGATGACCCAGCTCCAACTCGGAGCCCAGATGATGATCAGCGGCACGGGGATCCCGGCCAGCCAGCCTGCAACCAGCACCGGTTTGCGGCCGTAGCGGTCCGACAGCGTCCCGGCGAAGAAGTTCGTGACCGCCTTGACCACCCCGAATACGGCAACGAACGACACGGCGAAGGTCAGGTCGGTGAGACCGAACTCGTCCTCGGCCAGCAGCGGTAGGACCGTGCGCTCCTGGCCGATCATCCCGCCGACGAGCGCGTTGACCGCGACCAGCAGGACGAACTGGGGAAGGTTCTCCCGCAACCCCAATCGCACCGTCCCACCGCTGGGGGCGGGCTCGGTGGCCGGCTCGGCCGTGGCGGTCATCGCCGGGCGAGGCGTTCGCCGGTCGCCGCCGCCCAGTCGCCCGGCCCACCGGCCAGCACGGCGACATCTCGGTGGTCAGCGGCGGTCAGGAGGCTGGCTGCGGTGGTGGCCCGTTCGCCGTGACCACACATGACCACGACCGGCCCCGCGGGCACGTCGGCCAGCCGGTCAGGGAGCGTCCCGAGCTCGACGTGCACGGCGCCCGGGACGTGTCCGTCGGCGTGCTCGCTGGCCTGGCGGACGTCGAGGACCATTCGGTCAGCGAGCCGGGAAGCGTCGACCATCGCCACGGTGCCGACCTCTCCGCCCACGGACCGCCACGCCTCGACACCGCCAGCCAGCTCACCGGCCAGTATCTCGTAGCCGATGTTCAGGCACTGGCGAACGATCTCCCGGCGGTTCTGGTGATCGCCCGCCACGAACACCAGCGGAGTGGCCGGGTCGGGTACGAGCCAGCCCAGCCACGACGCGAACTGGGGGCGCAGCGTGATGGCCAGCGAACCAGCCACGTGCCCCGCAGCGAAGTCGGCCACCGGCCGCACGTCCACGACGACCGCACCGCGCTCCCGGAGAGCCGCCGCCTCGTCCACACCGAGTCGGGTCAGACCTCCGGGCTCCCCGAGCACACGTGGCCCGCGCTGGTTCATCTCCCGCAACCGAAGGAAGTAGGGCGGGTACGTCCCGAGGCTGCCGAGCACCTGACGGACGAAGGTGTCCTCATCCGGGGCGCCAAGTAGGGGGTTGGTGCGCCGCTCGTCCCCGATCGTCGTCCAGCGGCGGTCCTGGCCGGGGGCGGAGCAGAACGACCCGGCCCCGTGCGTCGGGAACACGGCGACGTCGTCGGGTAGGGCGAGCAGACGGTGGTGGATCGACCGCCACAACGCTCGGGTCAGGGCCTCGGTGTCTACGGGGTCGATCAGGTCGGTGCGGGCCACCGAGCCAACGAGGAGCGATCCGCCGGTGAAGACCGCCCGGGGCCGCCCGCGCTCGGACAACAGGAAGGCGAGGTGCTCCGGGGTGTGGCCCGGCGTGGCCAGGGCTCGCAGTCGCCAACGGCCGAGGTCGACCTCGTCGGTGTCCCGGAGTGCTCGGTGGGGCCAGGCCAGCTCGCCCCCGGCCGAAGCCACCACGTCGGCGCCGACAGCCGCCAGCTCGCGGCTGCCGGTCACGAAATCGGCATGCAGGTGCGTCTCCGCGGCCAGCGCAATCTCGCTGTCGAGCCGCTCGGCCACCCGCACGTACGGGGCGGGGTCGCGCTCGGGATCGACCACCACCGCTGATCCGTCGCCCAGGTCGACCAGCCACGACGTGTTCCCCAGCCCGTCGTCGGTCACCGCCACCACCGCCAGGTTGCTGTCGGCGGTGTGGTTGCCGACGCGGGTCGCCGTGAACGGATGGTCGTCGAGCAGCCCCATATCCAGCCGTCTCACTCGCTGCCGACAGCGACCGGCAGGCCGGCTCGGCGCCACTCGGGGAACCCGTCCTCGAGCCGCCGCGCCGACTGCCCCTGATGGGTCAGCTTCCGGACGGCGTCGTCGGCGAACACGCAGAACGGTCCCCGGCAGTAAGCCACCACCTCTGCGCCATCGGGCAGATCCCGGAGTCGTCGGCGGACCTCGCCGGGTGGCACCGATACCGCCCCGGGAAGATGACCAGCTGCGAACTCAGCGGGCGGGCGCACGTCCCACACCACCAGGCCATCCTCGTCCAACCGGCGGACCAGCTCGTCGCGGGCGATCTGCTCCAGGCCCCGCCGGTCACCCAGGTAGTCGGCCGCCAGCCGATCGAGACCCGCCACACGTTCGGACGCCACCGCCCGCAACGCCGCCCACAAGGCCTCTACTTCATCGCTCGCGAGTCGGTAGAGCACCCGGTTCCCGACGCGCCGCGACGTCGCCAGACCGGCCCGCGCCAGCACCCGCAGGTGCTGGGACGTGTTGGCCACGCTCTGGCCGATCTCGCCAGCGGCCTCGTCCACCGACCGTTCGCCCTGCGCCAGCACCTCCACTAGCTCGGCCCGCCGCCCGCTCGCCAGCGCCTGCGCCACCACCGCGAACGCGTCGTACAACGCCGTCTTCGCCTGCCGATCACCCATGAACCGGAACCTTAGCGGCAGTTATCAACTAATCAACAGATCGCTTGTATAGTTCGTGAAGCGCTCGGTCGGACCGGTCTCGACATCAAGCCCTCGTAGGCCGCGCGGTGTCTTGTGGTCAGCCCAACGAGCTGAGCTCCCCCAGGGTGGTCGGGATCGGGTCACGTAGGAGGCCGGGCTGGTGTGCGCGACACGCGACCGACGAGCTGGTGGCTGGGGCCGGGATCTCCATCGCGGGCCTGCGCGCCAACTTGATCAGCTAGCACTCGACTCGGTCCGATAAGCACCCGCCAGGATTCGCAGCAGCACCGTTGGTAGGTCACGATGCCATCGCTGGTGGGATGACGCGATCGGGTCTGCCAGATGTGCCCCGCCGAGTCGGCAGCGACTCCACCAGCGGGCGATTGTCCTGGGGAGCATGGTGGACGGTGTGACGGCGAGGTCACGAACGCGTGACCCGTCCCCAGGCGGAGAAGATCTCGATGTTGGCGACGTCGACCGACGTCGTGGACTCGACGCATCATTGCATGCCGAGCGGTGCATAGCCGTGTTGCTCGAGACCTGCTGCGCCGAAGAAGTCGACGACCTGGTCTCGACGAAATCCGAGCCACAGATCGGCGTGCTCGGTGCGCATCCACTCGTGGTGGTGCTCGACCTCATCGGTGACCCCGACCCAGCCGCCCGGCTTGGTCACCCGGGCCATCTCTTGGAGCATCGAGGTCGGGCTCTCCGCGTGATGCAGCGCCATGTTGGCCACAGCGGCGTCCATGGAGTCGTCGGGGACTGGCAGCGCGGTGAAGTCAGCGACGCTCAGCTCGACGTTGTGGATGCCCAGCTCTTGCAGGTTTCGGTGGGCTGCTTCGAGCATCGCCGGCGAGTTGTCCACTGCGACGACGCGACCGACCCGCGGCGCCACGCCGGCGGCAACGAAGCCGGTGCCCGTCCCGACGTCGAGCACCGTGCTCGAATGCCGGGCGCGGACGCGCATCGCGAGCTCCTCGATGACCCGCTCGTCGTACCAGGCCAGCCGCATGGAGTCCCACTGGCTAGCGGTGCGCTCGAAGAAGTCCTGCACCTGGGTGGCGTCCATGGCGTCGAACGTAGCCCTGGGTCTTGATAAGCACCACTCGTGTTAACGTTCATGTTGATCATGGAGTTAGATCGTTGGCTCGGGATCGAAATGCGGCATCTGGCTGCCCTCAAGGCGATCGCCGAGGAGGGAACGTTCCGTGCCGCGGCCACCCGGCTCGGCTACACCCAGTCCGCGGTCAGCCAGCAGGTCGCGACCCTCGAACGCCTCGTGGGCGCCAAGCTGATCGAACGCCCCGGTGGGCCGAGGCCTGTCTTCCTGACCGACGTCGGCACGCTCCTGCTCAGACACACCGAGGCAATCGTCGCTCGCTTGCAGGCAGCGCAGGCCGATACCGCGGCAATCCTCGCTGGCGGACAAGGCACGCTTCGGGTCGGCACCTATCAGAGCGTCGGCGAGCGGATCCTGCCGGTGCTGGTCCCGGGCTTCCAAGCCGCCCACCTCGGTGTCGAGATCAGGCTCGTCGAGTCAGAGTCCGACGACGACCTCCTAGCGCACGTCGAGCGCGGCGACTTGGACCTCGCCTTCGCTCTGGCGCCACTGTGCGAGGGGCCATTCGCCTTCGTGAAGCTGATGAGCGACCCCTGGATGCTGCTCGTCCCAGCCAACGGGCCGATGGCCTGCCGGAAAGAGCCGGTGACGCTTCAGGAGGCCGCGGGCCTGCCGATGATCGGCCCGCGATTGCATCGCTGCCGAATGCAGATCGACGACCACTTCCGTGCCGAAGGCCTCGAGCCGCACTACGTCTTGCGCTCCGACGAGAACGGTACCGTCCACAACATGACCGCCGCCGGGGTCGGGGTCGGGGTCGTACCCCGACTGGCGGTCAACCCCAGCGACGAGCGGGTGGTCGCTCTTCCGCTGGCACCGGACGTCGCGCCCCGCATCGTCGCACTCGCCTGGCACCGGGACCGCTACCGCCAACCCACAGCCGAGGCGTTCACAGAGATGGCAAGCACAATCTGCCAGAACCTCGAACGAGAAACAGGCCTCGAATCAGGGCGCACAGAACGACGGTGCCCCTCACGCTGAAGACGCGCGCGGAACCGGCGTACCCGAGTCGGTGCGGTCTCCCGGCGCGTATCTATTCACCTCGCCGGGGTGGGCCAGGGGCCGGTGGTGAGGAGTTGGGTGAGGGCGTGGAGGGGGGTTGTGACCGTGTTTGCGGGCGGTGTCGATGTAGCTGCGGGCATCGGCGAAGGCTTTGATGCCGTCCTCGGTGCGCCAGCCGCCTGAGATCTTCTGTTGCAGCTTGATCATGCGCAGGTCCCT
>JBOGHK010000062.1:0-27365 GCA_050744325.1 Acidimicrobiales bacterium | reverse complement strand
GTTCAGCTCGCTGAACGCGTTCGCAATCTCGCGGCCGGCCACGATCAGCTCGAACCGCTCGACGCGGCGTGGGTCGCCGCGCTTCGGCTTGGCCAGCGGCGACAGCTCGCGCGGATGGTCCGTGATGAACATCGGATCCTGAAGGTTCGGCTCGACCAGGACCTTGAACAGCTCGTCGAGCAGCGTGGGCCGGGTCATGACCGCAACATCATTGATGCCCTCGTCCCGCGCGCGCGATCGCAGCTCGGTCTCATCGCCGTCGGCATCGACGTCACCGAACTGCGCCAGCGCTTGCGCAAACGCAAGGCGCGGGTAAGGCGGACGCAGCGAGATGCCGCGGCCATCGAACGTCACGTCCGCTTCGCCGCCGTTCACCTCGCAGATGAGATGGTCCATCATTTCTTCGACCAGCGTCATGATCGCGTCATAATCGGCGAACGCCTGGTAGAGCTCGAGCATCGTGAACTCGGGATTGTGCCGCGGCGACAGCCCCTCGTTGCGGAAGATGCGGCCGAGCTCGTAGACCCGCTCGAAGCCCCCCACCACCAGCCGCTTGAGGTGGAGCTCGGTGGCGATGCGCAGGTAGAGGTCGATGTCCAGCGCGTTGTGGTGGGTGACGAACGGCCGGGCCAGGGCGCCGCCGGGGATCGGGTGGAAGACGGGGGTCTCGAACTCGACGAACCCCCGGTCGTCGAGGAACCGCCGGGTGAGCGACATGACGCGGCTGCGGGCTTGGAACACGGCCCGGCTGTGCTCGTTGGCCCACAGGTCGACGTAGCGCTGGCGGTAGCGCAGGTCGGGATCGGTGACGCCGTGCCACTTGTCGCCGAACTGGCGGCGGGCCTCGGCCAGCAGATGCCACTCGGCGACCTCGACCGACAGCTCGCCGGTGCGGGACCTCACCACCTCGCCGGTGGCCATCACCCAGTCGCCGAGGTTGAGCGCCGTCAGCTCGCGGTACCGCTCGGTGCCGTCCGCCGTAGCCATGAGCTGGACGGCTCCGCTGGAGTCTCGCAAGGTGACGAAGCTCCGCTTCCCCATGGTCCGTAGCAGCATGGCGCGCCCGGCCACGGTGACGGTGCGGCCGGTGCTCCCGCCCGCCGGGAGGTCCGCGAACTCGGCCTGGAGGCCGGCCGCACGGGCAGTCACCTCCACCCGGTACGGCGGCCGAGGCCCGGGTGATCGGGGGTCGTCGTCAGTCATCGATCGCTCTACCGGTTCTTCTCGTAGACCAGGCGAAGGCCGTGGAGGGTGAGGAAGGGCTCGTGGTGCTCGATGGAGGCCGACAACGGCGTGATCAATCCCGACAGGCCGCCGGTCGAGATCACGTGGGCCTCCTGGCCGACCTCGGCCTCGATCCGGGCGACCATGCCGTCCACCAACGACGTGTAGCCGTAGATCACGCCCGACTGTATCGACTCGACCGTCGACCGCCCGACGACATGCCGCGGCTCGACCAGCTCGACCCGGCGTAGCGCAGCGGCCCGCTTGAACAGGGCGTCGAGGCTGATGTCGATCCCGGGGAAGATCGCGCCGCCCATGTACTCACCTCGCGCGGAGACGGCGTCGAAGGTGGTCGCCGTGCCGAAGTCGACGACGACGGTCGGGCCGCCGTGCAGGTCGTACGCGGCCACAGCGTCGGCGATGCGGTCGCCGCCGACCTCCTTGGGGTTGTCGTAGAGGATCGGCACGCCGGTGCGGATGCCCGGCTCGATGACCACGGCCGAGAAGCCGAAGTACCGATCGCTCATCCGCCGTAGCGCACCGGTGACGCGGGGCACCGACGAGCAGATGCACACGCCGGAGATGTCCTCGTCGAAGGAGAACCCGTGGAACCCGAGGAACTCCTGCATGACCAGCGCGTGTTCGTCGGCGGTGCGTTCGGCGTTGGTGGCGATCCGCCAGTGGTCGAGCAGGTGGGTGTCGGCCAGCCGCCGGTCGACGTTGTGGCCGTCGTCCGGCTCCAGGTCGTAGAGCCCGACGACGGTCTGGGTGTTGCCGACGTCAACGGCCAGGAGCATCACGGATCGGCAGGCTACGCGCCGCCGACCGGACGCTTCGAAACCGTTGCCGTGGGCATCAGGCGATGTCGAGCCCGATGTCGAGGACCGGTGCCGAATGGGTCAGCGCGCCGATCGACACCAGGTCGGCCCCGGTGCCGGCGTAGGCCACGATGGTCTCGTGGTCGACGCGGCCCGAGACCTCGATCAGCGGTCGGGTCGCGTGGGTCGCCCGCACCTCGTCGACGACCGCCCGTACGGCATCGGGGGTCATGTTGTCGAGCATCACGACGTCGACGTCGGCGGCGATCGCCTCGCGCACCATCGCCGCGTCGGCGCACTCGACCTGGACCGTACGGCCGGGCCAGCGCCGGCGAGCCGCCTCGACCGCGTCGGCGATCGGCACCAGGGCCAGGTGGTTGTCCTTCAAGAGCACCCACTCGGACAGGTTGCCCCGATGGTTCGCGCCACCACCGGCCCGCACCGCCGCCTTCTCCAGCGACCGCAGCCCCGGTGTGGTCTTGCGGGTGTCCCAGATCCGGAGGTGGCCCCCGGCGCGGGCCGCCGCGTCGACGAAGCGGGCGGTCGACGTCGCGATGCCGGACAGGTGGCCCAGGAAGTTGAGGGCCGTGCGCTCGGCGGTGAGGATCGACGCCAGCGACCCGCTCACCTGGCCGAGCTTGGTGCCCGCGGCGACCCGCTCGCCGTCGTCCGCCAACCATGCGACCGCCAGAGCGGGGTCGACCTGGCGCATGGCTTCGTCGGCGCATCGGCACCCGGCGAGCACGCCCGAGTCCCGAGGCACGAACACCGCCGTGGCCACGAGATCGGCTGGCAACAGAGCCGAGGTCACGTCCCCAAGTGGCGTGAGATCCTCGGCCAGCGCCCGCTCGACGGCGTCACGCACAACCCCAAGAGGTGGATGGACACCATGCATGCCTTCCAGTGTCGCGTCACCGACGGGTCACCCCACCAAGCCGCCGCCGTCCGCGAATGACCACGCACCCGAGCGAAGTGGCCCGGGGCCTGGAGGCTCCAGGCCCCAGCCTCAGTGCTGCATCTGCTTGAGGATCAGGTCGACGGTCAGCGACGAGGCCACCACCAACGACCGCAACGGCTCCTCCAGCGGGCGATGGATCTGCACGACGTAGTTGTCGGCGGTGGTGAACATCGCCTTCGCCATGCCTTCCCAAGTCTTGGTGATTCGGGCGATCTCGTTGCTTGCGTGGTCCTGGACGCTGAAGTTCCAGGCCCGGAAGTTCTCGGCGTGGATGACGCCGAGCTGCCGGCCGCCGGACTCGAGGTTGAACCTCGCCTTGCCGAGCCGGAGCTGCATCGCGATCTGGCCGATCTCGTTGCCGGCCGCATCCTGGACGATGACCCGCTGCTTGAGCATCGCCGACGGCTTGGTCAGCGCCAACACGACGTTGCCGTAGCCGTCGACGATCTGGAGCTTGTGGGTCATGATCGAGTCGAGCTTGGTCATCACCCGAAGGGCCTTCTTGGCCATGCTCTGGCCGACCTGGCGCACGGCGCCGATCTGCTGACCGTTCTGGCTGTAGATCGCGTACTCGTTGTTGACCTCGATGAGCTTGGCCTTCTGGTTCACCACCAGGACCGGCTCGGTGAAGATCGTGCCACCGCCCTGCGGCGCTGCCGCCCCACCGGCCTTCTGGACGTCGCGCACGATCTTGTCCGTCGCCCGGTTGACGGTCGGGACGTGACCACCCCCGGTCGGGGCGTCGACGCTCTGGCGGCCGTGGGACGCGACGTGCTCGGTCCACTGGTTGCCGTCGAACCACCGGGTCTCGTGACGGCCGTACGGGTCGGGATACCACCCGGGCGCGTGCCGCTGCTGATCCTGGTGCTGCTGTTGGGGAACGTGCTGTTGGGCGAAGGCAGGTCCGCCCGCTGGACCCTGCTGTGACATAGGCGCACCAATCTAGCAACGGCCGGCGGTCGGGAAGGATCGGCTCCGAGTAGTCATCCGCCCACGACGAACCGTACGCAGAGGCGTGCCGAACGCTCCGGGTGCTCGGCCCGCGCGTGGCAGCCGCGGGTCTCCTCCCGCGCTCGGGCGACCCACGTCAGGGCGTGGCCGACAAGGGCCAGGTTGGCGACCTCGTCCCAGGCCACCATGTCGTCAGCCCAGCCCATGCCGGCTCCTGGCTCGCCACCGGATGCCGCGTCCCGACCGTGGTCGAGGCCCGGAGCACCGGCTACGGCCTCACCCGCAGCGGCGAGCGCCTCCGCTGCCGCCCCGCCCGCGGCCTCGAGGGACCTGGCGGAGCGCAGGACGCCGGCGTCGGCGGTCATCGCGTGCTGCAGTCCGCTGCGCACGTTCTCCCCGCTGCCGGCGGCTGCGGTCGTCGTGGTGCCTCTGTCGTCTCTGGAGGCGTGATCACGTCGTGCGCGAGGCCCGAAGGCGTCGATGTCCAACCTCACCCCTGGGATGCCACCCGCGCCCGCGCTCTCGCCCGAGAGGACGGCGCGCATGGCACCGGTGGCCTCGGGGCCGTCCTTGCAGCGCTCGACCGCCTCGACGACCCGGGGACCGAAGACCATGCCGTCCAGGAGCGAGTTCGACGCCAGCCGGTTGGCCCCGTGGACCCCGTTGCATGCCGCCTCGCCGGCCACCCACAACCCGGGCAGCGACGATGCGCCGTCGAGGTCCGCGACGATGCCGCCGCAGGTGTAGTGCGCCGCAGGGGCCACCGGCAGCCAGTCGCGGGCGGGGTCCAGGCCGACCTCGGCCAACGCCGCAGCGATGGTCGGGAACCGCTGGGCGAATGCCTCCAACCCGGTGGCGTCGAGCCAGACGTGGTCGACGTCCTCGGTGGCCAGCCGGGCCTGGATGGCCTGGCTGACCCGGTCGCGGGGCAGCATCTCGTCCACGAAGCGCTGGCCTGTCGGATCGCGCAGCACGGCACCGTGGCCCCGGAGCGCTTCGGACAGCAGCGGCCGGGGCCGGGCCGGGTGGTGGAGCGCGGTGGGGTGGAACTGGACGAACTCGAGGTCGGCGACCGCTGCGCCCGCGCGCAGCGCCATGGCGATCCCGTCTCCGGTGGCTTCGGCGGGGTTGGTGGTCACCGCGAACAGCTGGCCGACTCCGCCGGTCGCCACGAGGACATGACGTGCCCGCACCTCGCCGAGCCAGCGCGTCCCACCGGCGACGCGCGGGTCGGTGCCGGCGTCGGTGCCGGCGACCGCCGTGCCCTGGTGGCTGGATCGCTCGTCGCCCGCGACGCGACCGGCCGGGCGCGCGTCGACCGTCGAACGTCCCGGAGGACGCGGCGCAGCCAGGACCCCCACGCATCGCCCGTGCTCGACGATCAGGTCGCACGCGAACCAGCGCTCGTAGATCGCGGCCGCCGACCGCCGCACCGCGGCCACCAGGGCTCGCTCGACCTCCAGGCCGGTGGCGGCACCACCCGCGTGGACCACCCGCGGATGGCTGTGACCCCCCTCCCTTGCCAGTTCGAGCTCGCCGTTGACGTCCCGGTCGAAGATCGCGCCGAGAGCGATCAGCTCGTTGACTCGCGCTGGGCCTTCGTCGACCAACGTGCGGACCGCGTCCACGTCGCAGAGCTCGGCGCCTGCGGCGAGCGTGTCGGCGAGGTGGAGGTCCGTCGAGTCGGGATCGGCGGCGAGCACGGCAGCCACGCCGCCCTGGGCCCACCGGGTGGTGGCCTGGTCGAGCTGGCCTTTGGTGAGGACCCCGACCCGGAGGCCGTGGACGTCGGCCGCGCGCACCGCAGCCGACAGGCCCGCGACGCCGGAGCCCAGGACCAGGAGGTCCAGCGGCTCGGTCGATGGGCTCGACGATTCTTTGACCGCAGACGGTTGGACAGCAGCCATTTCCGGTCAAAGAATCAGCCGGCTCGGGTCAGCCGGCGGGGACGTCGACCTGGTGGTCGGCCGTGTCGACCTGGTGGTTGGCCGTGTCGACGTGGACGACACATGGCCGGTGGTGCACGAGCTCGGCGGATTCATAGTCGGCGTAGCTGAGCACGATGATGCGGTCGCCTGGCTGCACCAGCCGTGCCGCCGCGCCATTCAGGCACATGTCGCCGGAGCCACGCACACCGTTGATCGTGTAGGTCTCGAACCGGGCGCCGTTGTCGATGTCGACCACGGCCACCTGTTCGTGCTCGAGGATGTCGGCCGCGTCGAGCAGGTCGGGATCGATGGTGATAGAGCCGACGTAGTGCAGGTTGGCGTCGGTCACCGTCGCCCGGTGGATCTTGGACTTGAGCATGCGGCGTCGCATCGGCGGGTTCCTCCTCGGGTGGGTGCCGTCACACGGTCACCCCCACGTTGTCGATGAGCCTGGCTCGCCCGAACCCAACGGCGGCGAGCAGCCGCAGATTCCCGGCGAGCGGCTCAGGGACCGTCAACGAGTCTGCGTCCACCACCGCCACGTAGTCCAGTTCGGCGAGGGGCTCGGCGTCGATGATCCCCCCCATCAGGTCGCGTGTCACCACAGCGTCGCGTTCGCCGGACAGGATCAGCGCCGCGCCCGCCTGCAGCGCCCGGTGGACCACGGGCGCCGCGGCCCGCTCCTGTGGATCGAGGTAGCTGTTGCGGGACGACAGGGCGAGCCCGTCGACGTCGCGCACGGTCGGGCAGCCCACCACCTCGACCGGGAACGAGAGGTCACGCGCCATCCGGCGGACGATCGTCAGCTGCTGGTAGTCCTTCTCGCCGAAGTAGGCCCGGCAGCGACCGACGATCGCGAGCAGCTTGGCGACCACCGTGACGACGCCGGCGAAGTGGTGGGGCCGGCTCTGCCCTTCGAGCCGGGCGGCCAGCTCGGGCACGGCGACCGACGTCGCCGGCGGCTCGGGGTACATCTCCCCGGCGTCCGGCACGAACAGCAGGTCGACGCCCGCTTTGGCCGCCAGTTCGCTGTCGCGGTCGATGTCGCGGGGGTACGCGTCGATGTCTTCGGCGGGACCGAACTGCATCGGGTTGACGAAGATCGAGGCCACCACCACGTCGTCGGACCGTCGCGCCCGGTCGACGAGCGACAGGTGACCATCGTGGAGGTAGCCCATGGTGGGAACGAAGCCGACGCGGCGACCGATGGCACGCTCGGCGTCGAGGGCCGCTCGCAGCTCGCCGATGCGGGTCACCTGGAGCAGCGTCATGACGCGTCCGGTTCCTGTGGCTTGTCGAGCAGCCGGCGTGCGGCGTCCACCATGGCGTTGTAGGCGCGGCGTTCCTCTTTGGGGAGCGCTCGCACGTGACGGCGGATCGTCGTCGTGTCGTCCCGCGCAACGGGTCCCGTGAGCGCCTCGGGCGCGCCGAGGTCCGCGACGTTCTCGAGGGTGGCGCGGGCCAGGTCGAGGTACGCCTCGCGGGGGACCTCGGCGAGGGTGGCGATGCGTTCCACCTGCCCGAGCAAGGCCACGAGGTGGTTGGCGGCGATCGTGGCACCGGCGTGGTAGGCCACACGATGCTCGTCGGCAACGCTGAAGGCGCGTCCGTACAGGACGTCGACGACCTCGCGGACCAGTGGGTCGCCGGCGATCGCGAACCACGCGCCGACCAGCCGCTTCGACCCCCGGTCGGGGTTGGGCAGAGACACGAGAGGATGCAGCGCGGCCCGGCGGACGTGCGGTTCCAGAACGTCCAGGCCGAGCGATCCCGACAGGTGCGCCACCACCGTCGACTCGACCGGCTCGACCTGCGTGGCAACGTCGGCGATCACCGCGTCAGGGGTCGCCACCACCAGCAACCGGACGCCGCTCGCCGCGTTGGTCAGGTCGTCGTCGCGTCCCAGCATGGGTGCGACCTCCCAGCCCCGGTTGGTCAAGGCGAGAGCGAGCGACGTCCCCGCCCGTCCAGGGCCGATGATCCGCACGGCAACCATAGGCGGAGCCTAGGACGCACCCGCTCGTTCCCGGGACCGGTGAGGCTGCACCGGCGCGGCACGGCAGGGCGGCGGCGCCCGCTCGTATGATCCCGGCCGTGGTCACCGCGAACACCGAGCTGATGGACACCCTCGACGGCATCGAGGGGTGGTTCAGCCCCGACCAGGTGCAACGAGTGTCCGAGCGGGCTGCCGCAACCCTCCCCGGCGGGCGGATCGTCGAGATCGGCAGCTTCCGGGGCCGCTCGACGGTGGCACTTGCCCGTTCGGCCCCCGACGGGGTCGAGATCGTGGCCATCGACCCTCATGCCGGCAACGACCGCGGCCCGCAGGAGATCGACGGGTTCGAAGCCGAGGCCGTCCAGGACAACCAGGTCTTCAACTCCAACCTCGCCCGCGCCGGGGTGGCCGACCGCGTCCGGCACGTGCGCAAGTTCTCGTCCGACGCCCACGACGACGTGGCCGGGGTCATCGACGTGCTGCACATCGACGGGGCGCACCGCTTCGGTCCCGCCCGCGGGGACATCCAGGCCTGGGGCGACCGGGTGGCGACCGGCGGGACGATGCTGATCCACGACTCGTTCTCGTCGATCGGCGTGACGCTGGCCATCGCCTCGTCGCTCCTGCTGTCGAGCCGGTGGCGGTACGTCGGTCGCAGCCGATCGCTCGCGGAGTACCGTGCCGAGCCGGTCCGCGGCATGGCTCGGGTCACGAACGTCGGCCGGCAGGTGGCGCAGGTGCCGTGGTTCGTCCGCAACGTGGTGATCAAGGTGTTGATCGTGGCCAGGTTGCCGGGGGCCGCCAGAGCGCTCGGCCACGACGGCGGTCCCTGGCCCTACTGATCCGCCCATCTCGCCGCGGCGGGGCCGGGGTGTCGCCGAAGGGCGGCGCATCAGAGCTCGCCGAGGAAGCTCCGCTTCCGAGGCGAGATCAGGAGAAGCCGCCGAGGCGGGTCACCTCGCCCTCGGTCCGCGCCAGCGATGCCAGATCCACCAGCTCAGGGGCAAGGTCGCGCAGCGGGGCCAGGACGAACCGCCGCTCCCACATGCGGGGATGGGGCACGACCAGGTCCGGCTCGTCGACGCTCACCCCGTCGATCCACAGCACGTCGGCGTCCAGGGTCCGGGGACCCCAGCGCACCGTTCGCACGCGGCCCGCGGCGGCCTCGAGCTGCTGGCAGAGCTCGAGCAGCTCGCGCGGCCCGGCCTTGGTCTCGAGCTCGACCACCACGTTCAGGTAGGGACCCTGTTCCGGGCCACCCACCGGAGCGGTCTCGTACACCGGGGACACGGCCGTCAATCCGTACCCGCGCAGGGTCTCGATCGCCTCGCGCAGGTTGCGGTCGCGGTCGCCGAGGTTCGACCCCAACCCCAGGAACGAGCGGGTCATGGGCGGCTCCGCACCAGCCGGACCCCCGAGGTGGCCAGCTGTTGTGGCACAGGAGGACGCAATTTGCGGACCGTGACCGCCACTCGCTCGATGCGCGGGTCGAGGTCGAGGACGGCGGCGGCGATCCGCTCCGCGAGCCGTTCGAGCAGCGCGACCGGCTCGCCTGTCGCGACCTGCTCGACGGCCACGCACACCGCGCCGTAGTCGATCGTGTCGGCCAGCTCGTCGCTGGCCCCGGCCGGTGCGAGGTCGGCACCGAGGTCGAGGTCGATCTCGACCGGCTGGTCCTGGTCGCGCTCGAAGGGAAGCACGCCGCAGCGAGCCATGACGCGCAGCCCGTGCAACTCGATGCGATCACCCAGCACTAGTCCAACCCCGCGCAGGTGAAGTGCACGGATCGGCGAGTCAGGCGCCCCTCACCTGCAGCACACTCCATTAGGCCAGCTCGGCCCGGAGGGCGTCGGCGTTGGCCACGAGCCTCCGGCCCTGGGGACCGAGTTGGCGCGAGGTGAGCCGCTCGGTCACCGAGATGGCCTGTGGCCCGAACGGCACAAGACCGGCCCACAGCAGATAGCCCGCGACCAGCCCACACACTGTGTCGCCGACCTCCTCGCGGTGGACAAGCAGCTTCTCACCAGCGCCCAGGAGCTGCTTCAGCTCGGCGTACAGCACCCGCTGGTAGGCGACCAGCTCGTCGTTCGGCCGGAGCGGGCGGTGCAGCCACGCCACCCCGAGCTCGTCGTAGTTGTGCAGGTTGTGGGTCGCCGCGATGAGCGAGATCACGTGGTTGAACCCCTGCTCGCGGATCCAGATGATCTCCTCCTGGCGGCGGACGCGGCGATGGTTCGCCCCGTAGCCTCCCGGCCGTTCGGCAACCGCCAACCGGTCCTTGAGGATCCACACGAAGTTGCGCGGGGTGATCCCCTGGGCCCATTTGCCCTTTATCGCCACGGCGAGCTCTCCTTCACGTCACGCGGCAGCACTCATGCGGCTGCTTCCGATGCCACGCCGACCGCCCTCACGGCCTCGACCACCCGCACCGTCTCCGCCACCTCGTGAACCCGCACCATCGCCACGCCCCGCCAGAGCGCCCACGCCGCCATGGCCAGTGACCCCTCCAGCCGGTCGCTGGTGGGCGTCGGCGCGTCAGCCGTGGCCGCTACAGATCCGATCTCGTCCGCCCGGGCCCCGAGTCGGGATCTGGACCGGTCTGCCCGCCCGGCGAGCGTGCCGAGCATCGACTTCCGGCTGATGGCGACCAGCACCGGGAACCTGGTGGCCACCAGCACGTCGATGTTGGCCAGCAGGTCGAGGTTGTGCTCGAGCCGCTTGCCGAACCCGATGCCCGGATCGATCCACACCTCGCCGACCCCCGCGTCGACCGCAGCCTCGGCCCGCGAGACCAGGAAGTCGCGCACCTCGGCCACCACGTCGTCGTAGTGAGGGTGGCGCTGCATGGTGCGGGGATCACCGGACATGTGCATCGCGACGAACCCCGCCCCGGTCGCTGCCGCCACGGGCGCGAGGCTGGCCGAGACGTCGTTGACGAGGCTCGCGCCCACCCGCACCGCGGCCTCGGCGACCTCGGCCTTGCGGGTGTCGATCGAGACCCGGATCCCGGCCGCGGCGAGCCCCTCGACCACCGGCAGCACCCGCTCGAGCTCGTCGCCTACCGGCACCGGCTCGGCGCCCGGCCGAGTCGACTCGCCACCGACGTCGACGATGTCGGCACCCTGTGCGGCCAGAGCCCTGCCGTGGGTGACGGCCGCGTCGTGGTCGCGATAACGCCCACCGTCGGAGAACGAGTCGGGTGTGACGTTGACCACACCCATGATCCGAGGGGGCTGCACGGCCCGGCATTGTACGACCCCTGCCCGACCTCCAGAGACATGCGAATCGGGCCGTTATCGCCGCCCGACCGGTCCCCGAGGGAGCCCAGCTCGCCGCACCGCTCCGTGCGACTGCGGATGGCACGCCGATTACCGGGCGAGCGCTACGAGACACCCCCTAGCGGTGGCCGACGACGTAGCGCATGGCCTCTTCCCTGGTCGCCACGCTGGTGCGGAACAACCCACGCACGGCGGAGGTCACGGTGGTGGCACCAGGCTTGCGCACACCCCGCATGGTCATACACAGGTGCTCGGCCTCGATCACCACCATCACCCCCTTGGGCTGGAGGGTGTTGTCGATCTCGTCAGCGATCTGCACGGTCAGCTTCTCCTGCACCTGCAGCCGCCGGGCATACGCGTCGACCAACCGGGCCAGCTTCGACAGCCCCGTGATGCGCCCGTCGTCACCCGGGATGTAGGCCACATGAGCCCTCCCGACGAATGGGACCATGTGATGTTCACACAGGCTCTGCACCGGGATGTCGCGGACCATCACCATCTCGTCGTGGCCCGCCTCGAAGGTGACCTGGAGGTGGGTATCGGCCTGCTCGTGCAGCCCTGCGCAGACCTCGGCATACATCCGCGCCACCCGCTCGGGGGTGTTCTGCAGGCCCTCGCGGTCGGGATCCTCGCCGATCGCCTCGAGGATCTCGCGCACCGCCTTGGCGATGCGGTCAAGGTCCATCGGCGGGTCGATGCGCGCGTCGCTCAGCTCGTCCATACGACGGCCTCAGGTGCCGCTGGGCCAGGGTGATCGGGCACGGCGGGAGGCCAGCCGCCGGATCAACCGCTGCCGCCAGGACGGTGCCGGCGCGGCTTCCGCTCGAGTCCCGTCCGCTGGCGCAGGCTCGCGGTCTCGCACGACGTGGAGCACGGACGCGCCCGCCAGATCGCGGGAGTGGCGATCGTCGCGACGCTGGGTCGGTAGCGGCATCACGATGCCGGTGCCCTTGTCGATGGACCCGAACACCTCTTGGAGATCCTTGTCGTCCAGGGTCTCCTTCTCGACCAGCGCTGCGGCCAGGCGGTCGAGCGTCGCTCGGTGCAGCGTGAGGATGGCCCGCGCCCGGTCGTGGGCCTCGTCGACCAACCGCCGAACCTCGAGGTCGATGAGGCTGGCCACGTCGTCGGAATAGGTGGCCTCGTTGCCGTAGTCACGGCCGAGGAACACCTCGCGCGACGGTGACCCGAGCAGCTGCGGCCCGATGCGGTCGCTCATGCCCCAGGTGGTGACCATCTTCCGGGCGACCTCGGTGCAGCGCTCGATGTCGTCGCTCGCCCCGGTCGTCGGCTCGCCGAACACCAGCTCCTCGGCCGTGCGGCCGCCGAGCATCATCGTCATCTGGTCGACCAGCTCGCCCTTGGTGCGCAGGTACTTGTCCTCGGTGGGCAGCGCCAGCGTCCAACCGAGCGCCCGGCCGCGGGAGACGATCGACACCTTGTGGATCGGGTCGGTGCCCTCGAGCACGTGGCCGACCAGCGTGTGGCCACCCTCGTGGTAGGCGATCACCCGCTTCTCGCGGTCGGACATCACCCGGGTCCGCCGCTCGGGCCCGGCCATCACCCGGTCGATCGAGTCCTCGAGGGCCGGCATCGTGATCCTCGCCGCATCGCGCCGCGCCGTGAGCAGCGCGGCCTCGTTCATCAGGTTGGCGAGGTCGGCACCGGTGAAGCCCGGCGTCCGGCGTGCGATCACCGCGAGCTTGACGTCGTCGTCGAGCGGCTTGCTCTTCGCGTGGACCCCGAGGATCGCCTTGCGGCCTTCGAGGTCGGGCTGGTCGACCACGATCTGGCGGTCGAAGCGGCCAGGCCGCAGGAGCGCGGGGTCCAGGATGTCGGGCCGGTTGGTGGCGGCGATCAGGATCACGCCCGTCTGGGCGTCGAATCCGTCCATCTCGACCAGCAGCTGGTTGAGGGTCTGCTCGCGTTCGTCGTGACCGCCGCCCATCCCGGCGCCCCGGTGGCGGCCGACCGCGTCGATCTCGTCGACGAACACGATCGCCGGTGCGGCTTCCTTGGCCTTCTCGAACAGGTCGCGGACCCGGCTGGCGCCGACGCCGACGAACATCTCGACGAAGTCGGAGCCCGAGATCGCGAAGAACGGCACCCCAGCCTCGCCGGCGACCGCGCGGGCGAGCAGGGTCTTGCCTGTGCCGGGTGGGCCGTACAGCAGCACGCCCTTGGGGATGCGGGCGCCGATGGCCTGGAAGCGTGCGGGGTCCTGGAGGAACTCCTTGATCTCCTGCAGCTCCTCGACGGCCTCGTCGCAGCCCGCGACGTCGGCGAAGGTCACCGCCGGCTGATCCTTCGCGACCTGCTTGGCCCGTGACTTGCCGAACTGCATCACCCCGCGGCCCCCGCCGCCCTGGATGAGGTTCAGCACCAGCAGGAACGCGCCGATCAACAGAACTGTCGGCAGCAGGCTGAACAGCAGCGACGTCCAGACCGAGCCACCGCTCTCCTCGTTGTCGACCAGGATCGCAGGCTCGGCGTCGACCAGGTCGCCCACCAGCTCGTCGGCGTACTCGGCCGAGAACCGGGCCTCGTACTCGGAGCCGTCACGCAGCTCGCCCCGCACCACCTGGTCTTCGTCGTTGATGGTCGCGGTGCGGACCTCGTCGTCGGCGACGGCCTGCTGGAACTCCGAGAACGACAGCCGCTCGCGATCGTCGCTCGGCCGCAGGAACTGGGCCCCCAGCAGCAGCACGACCAGCCCGATAGCCAGGTAAACGAACGCGACGCGCGGGATTCGTTTCACGAGGCGGCCAGGCTATCGGTGACCTCGGGTCAACGGACCTCGGCATCGTGCCTGGTCCGTCGCCCCGGCTGGGCGTTCACGACCCCGCGTAGGTGCAGACGTACGGAAGGTTGCGGAACCGCTCGGCGACGTCGAGCCCGTAGCCGAGGACGAACGACGGCGGGATCTCGAAGCCGACGTAGTCGAGGTCGATCGTGGTCTTCTGGTTGCCCTGCCGGACGAACAGCGCGCAGACCCTGAAGTCGGCGGGCTTGCGGGCCAGCAGGTTGCGGCTGAGGTAGTTCAGCGTGAGGCCCGAGTCGACGATGTCCTCGACCAGCAGGACGTGACGGCCAGCCAGGTCGACGTCGAGGTCCTTGACGATGCGGACCACGCCCGACGACTTGGTGGACGCGCCATAGGACGACACCGCCATGAAGTCGACCTCGACCGGCAGCCGGATCTGGCGCACGAGGTCGGCGAGGAAGACGAACGCCCCCTTGAGCACGCACACCAGCAGCGGCGGGCGGCCGACGTAGTCGCGGCTGATCTGGGCGCCCAGCTCGCGGATGCGGTGGGCGATCTCGGTCTCGGACTTGATGATCGGCCCGAGTGCCGGGTCGTCGAACAGGTGACCGTCACGACGGGGGCTGTCGAGGGGCTCTTCGGCGGCCTGGGCGTCGAACATGCCGCCCAAGGTAGTGGTGTGGCAGCAGCAGCCGTCGCCACAACGGGTGGCAACCCGGGAAGTCAGTCCAGGGGCGGCACGACACGTAAGCGGTTGTGGCGGCGGGCGACGCGCCAGCCGCCGCCGACCTCGCAGGCGACGGACTCGCCGCGACAGACGCCCAAGATGCGGGCGATGGCATCGGCATCGGGTGGATGTCGCTCGGCCCCGCCGACGCCCGCGTCCCGCAGCCAACGACGCAGAGCCCGTCGCGCCAGAGCCGGAGGTGCCGCGGCCACGACGGGGGCGTCGGTCGGGTCGAGGGCCATAGCCAGGTCGTCGAGAAGAACCGCGTCCGCCCGCAACAACTCGGCCTGCCGGGCCAGCACCGGGACGACGTCGCGGTCCGCGACGGCATCGAGCGACGGGATCAGCTCGTGACGCACCCGATTGCGGCGAAACGCGGGATCCACATTGGTCGGGTCGTCCACCGGCTCCAGCCCGTGGCCGACGCAGAGTTCCTGGGTCTCCCAGCGACGCAGCCCCAGGAGCGGCCGGCGTTCCGGTGCCATCCCTGCCATCCCGTCGAGCCCCGCGCCCCGCAACAGGTTCAGGAGCACGGTCTCGGCCTGGTCGTCGGCCGTGTGCCCGGTGAGCACCCCTTCGGGCAGCGCGGCGTAGCGGGCCGCCCGAGCGCGGGCTTCCAGGTTCGGGCCCGGCGTGACCGACACGCGCACCGCCCGGAACCTCGCCCCGAACCGTTCCGCAGCGGCGCGCACCACGTCGGCTTCCGCCGCCGAGCCCAACCGCAGCCCGTGATCCACGTGGATGGCGGTGACCTGGCACCCCGCGTCTACGGCGAGCACCAGGAGCGCCAGCGAGTCGGGGCCGCCGGACACCGCGCAGTCGACCGCTGACCCCGCCGACGGGAAGCGGCACCGACCACGCAGCGAGGCCACGAGCTCCTGCGTCACGCACCCAGCGTACGTAACCCCCACTACCCCGCCGCGCCGCGCCGCATGTCAGCAGACAGAACCCTGCGACCAGATGCCGGCGGCTGTGCCGGCAGAGGCTTTCAGCCGACCAGTTCCTCCGAGAGGCGGACCCGATCGAGCCAGTCCTGCGGCGAACGGATCTCGGCCATCGTCGGGAGCCACTGCGGCCCGCGCCACGCAGCGTCGAGCGCGTCCGGACCGCCGTGCGCCTCGACATAGGCGATGAACTTCTCACCCTGGCGGTATTGCTTCAGCTTGGCCTCGATGCCCAGCGCCCGCTGGGCCACCTTCGCGACTCCACCAGCCTGTTGGCGTCGTTCTCTGAGTGCCCGCGAGAACCGTGGGGCCGACGGGACTCGTCCGGCACCGGCGCGATCCATGGTCACGTCGCCGTGGCCTTCGAGCAGACTCATCATCCCGCCGATCCGGCCGAACAGCTCGCGCTGGTCCGGGCCGGCCAGCAACATGGCGATGCCGCCCTCGTCCAGTGGACTGCGACCGGCGCGCAGCTCCTCGACGACCCGAGCCAGCGCGTCCAGGAAGCGCTTGGGATCGGGGTCGACGGCGTCGAGCGACTTCTGCACCAGCGACAGGAAGTGGTCGCGCAGCCACGGGATGCCGGTGAACTGCACCCGGTGGGTGACCTCATGGAGCGCGAGCCACAGCCGGAACTCGCGGGGCGGGAACGCGTAGCGCTTCTCGAGCGCCAGCACGTTCGGCCCGACGTAGTAGACGACGTCCTGGTCGTCGGGACTCTCGTCCTCGATGATCAACAGGTCGTACTGGCCGAGCACACGGGTGGCCATCCACCCCAGCACCACGCCTACCTCGACGCCGGCCGCGCGACGCGCCATCGTCGCCGGCACGGATCGCCAACCGGGCCTGGGCTCGAACCGCTCGCCCAGCTTCTCGGTGAACGGCCGCAGCAACCGGTCGAAGCTGGCCAGGTTGGCCTGGATCCATCCCTCGCGTTCGACCACCCGGGCCCGAGCCGGGCCGGTCGCCGACCGCAGACCGGTCGCGTTGGCCACGAGCTCCTCGGCCTCGGTGGTCAGCTCGCCGAAGTCACTCGCCAGACGGTCGTAGTGGTAGGAGGCGGCCAGAGGTTCCCGACCCGCCACCCGCACGGCCACCCGCTTGGCGACCTGCCAGTCAACCGGCCCGGCCGTCGCGGGCACTACGAACGATCCCTGGGATACCGGCTGGACTCGACGTTCTTGAAGTAGCCGGCGACCAATGCCCCGAACGTGGCCACGGCTGCGACGAACATGACGACCCCAACCCAGAAGTGCCAGATAACGGCGAGCATGTCGCGCATCGTAGGGGACGGTCGGGCGATCAACGAACCTGCGAGGAAGCTGGCCGGCCTCGTTGGGGCGCGCGCATCCCACGCCTGCCAAGTCACGTTGCCCCTTTGCTTACGCGATCTTTCGGCCCCGGGTGCGCGGCGTCACCGCACGATGGTGCAAAGAGCAGTATTCGCTCTCGTTGTAGATGGACAGCTTGGTCCTGCAGCCGTCCTCGGAACAGATGCGTCCCGGTGGGTACGTCCGAGACTGGGTCGAAGCGCTGATGACCCTTTCCCCCGACAGAGTGCGCTCCTCCATGTGTTCAGACAACGCGGTGACACGCGTGCGTATTCCCGTGAACTCTCTGCGTAGCCACGCAACGTGTAAGGAAAACGGCAAGAAATCAGGGCGATTCGGCCGTTGTCGCGGCGGTGGGGCCGCCCCACGCGCTACGGCGGGGCCACTGCTAACTTGACGGCCTGGTAGCTACGGGCGGTAGTTCGCTCGCAGCAACCCGCCATCGATCGCTACAGACAGCTGTTGAGATGGGCACGACTGGGGGCGACAGCGACATGGAGCATTCGGGGCACGACCGTGCCCTCGCCGCGCGCGAACCGCCGAAGCCTCGCTCGGTGGCAGCGTCACCTTCGGGTGCCGGGGAGCGGTTCTCGCCTCTGGTCGGGGCACCCCGCTCCAACGGCAGCTCTCGTCGCAGCGCCCGACGTGACCACGCCCCGCTGGTCAAACCCGCGGTCCCGGCCCGGTCACGGGCCAAGCGTCTGCTGGACATCGGTGTGACCGTGGCGGTTCTGCCGCTCGCCCTCGTGACCGGTGCCGTGATCGGGGTGCTGGTCGCGACGACCTCGCGGGGCTCGGTGTTCTTCCTCCAGGAGCGCGTCGGCCTGGGAGGACGCCGCTTCCGGATGGTCAAGTTCCGCACGATGCTGCCCGACGCCGAGCGGCTGTTGCGCGAGGACCAGGACCTCTGGAGCACCTACGTCGACAACGACTTCAAGCTGCCCGCGTCGTCCGACCCCCGGCTGACGACCGTCGGGCGCTGGCTCCGTCGTTGGAGCCTCGACGAGTTGCCGCAGTTGCTCAATGTACTGACCGGCTCGATGAGCTGGGTCGGGCCCCGTCCCGTCACCCCCGACCAGCTGGAGGATTGGGGACCCGACTCCGAGGCCTATCTCAGCCTGCGCCCCGGCATCACCGGATGGTGGCAGATCAACGGCCGCTCAGACGTGCAGTCGATGGATCGGATCGCCTACGACCGCGACTACCTCGACTCGTGGACCTTCTGGCTGGACGTGCGCATCCTGGCCCGCACCCCGCTCAAGGTCTTCCACGGCAAAGGCGCGTTCTAGGACCGGGGGCCTCAGAGGCCCTGGCTCTGCGCCTCGGCCGCCAAGGCGGCCTGCACCTTCGATACCAAGGTGTCGGGCACCTTCTCGGCGCACTTCTTCCGGATCACCATGCGCAGCTCGGCCTCGAAGTCGTAGGGCTCGGCGCAGGGCTGGCAGGTGTCGAGGTGGTGCTGGATCGCTGCCCGGCGATCGTCGGTCAGCTCGCCGTCGAGGAACTCGTACAGCTCATGTAGGGCGTTTTCGCAGTCAGCCATTATTTCCGCTCCCGGCCGCTCGGGCCACGGCATCCGGGGCCGATGGACGGTCAGCCAGGTTGCGCTCTAATGCGAACTCGTACAACCGCTTCTGGAGCGCCTTTCTTCCCCGGTGTAGCCGACTCATCACCGTTCCGATCGGAATATCGAGAATGTCCGCGATCTCTCTGTAGGAGAAACCCTCGACGTCGGCCAGCAGAACGGCAAGGCGGAAGTTCTCGGGCAGCTCCTCCACAGCCTCCTTGACCTCGGAGTCGGTGAACCGGTCGAGCAGCTCGTCCTCGGCGCTGCGCCCGACCATCGCCGCTTCTAGGCCTCCGATCCGGCGGTAGAGATAGAGGTCTTCGACCTCGTCGAGCTCGGTCTCGTCGGGTCGGCGCTTCTTGGCGCGATAGCTGTTGATGTAGGTGTTGGTCAGGATGCGGTACAGCCAGGCTTTGAGGTTGGTGCCCTCCTCGAAGCCGGCGAAGCCCCGGTAGGCCCGGAGATAGGTCTCCTGCACCAGGTCTTCCGCGTCGGCTCGGTTGCGGGTCATCCGCAACGCCGCTGCATACAGCGACGGCATCAGCTCCATCGCTTGGTCCGCGAACCGCGCCTGGTCAGCCATCGTCCGCGACGCTACCCGCTTGCTCCACCCCCACCACGCGCCCGGGTCCGGACGCGGCTACGACCGTACGAGCGCCCAGAGGAGACCGTCACGGAGCCGGACAGGACGACGTCGCCGCGCCGCCGTCCATGAGGCCCTCGATCCAGGCGAAGCCGTCGGCGAACGCGTCGGGCGCGGCAGCGACGTGACCCTGGCCCCGATCGTAGGTCCGGCGCTCGACCGTCTGACCCACATCGCACATTCGGTCGAGGAGTTGCTCGCTGAGCCCGGCAGGCACCGTGTCGTCGGCCAGGCTGTGCAGGATCAATACCGGCGAGTCCACGGCCACCCGTCCGGGGTTGTTCTCCTCCATCAGCGTGGCCCAAGGTTCGACCGAGGTGTGGTCGGCCCGCACGAGCTGCTCGTTGCCAAGCTCGGCGACGGCCTCGAAGACGTCGCCGATGCAGCCCTCGTCCACCGCGTCGAGCGTCTCGAGACCGGCGTCGGTCAGCACCAGCGACGGGTCAGCTTCCGGGTAGGCCGCGTCGAAGCCCGCCACCAGCGAGAGGAAGAAGCCACCGATCGCGGGGCCCGCGGCGAAGATGACCGGCAGCTCGGTCGCCGGTGCGCCAGCGACCGCACCGACGAGATCGAGGTCGGGGCCCCACTCGTCCGCCAGCTCGTTGGCCCACAGCGCACCGTGGCCGCCCTGTGAGTAGCCGATGATCGCGTAGCGGTCGCCTACCTCGGCCTCGGGGAGCTGCATGGCCGCCTTGGCAGCGTCGAGCACGCTCCGACCCTCGCTCTCCCCCACGAGGTACGGGTGGCGTCCCGGCGTGCCCAGCCCTTCGAAGTCCGAGATGGCGACCACGTAGCCCGCCTCCACGAACTGCCCGGTCAGCCCCAAGCCGGCCCCTCCCGGCTCGTGTGACGGGGCGCACTCGTCGGCGATCCCGGTGGTGCCGTGCGCGATGGTGACGAGCTTGCGACCCTCGGAGGGTGCGGGCCCCGACGGAACCACCACCACTCCTGTGACCGCGATCGGATCGCCCTCCAGGGACTCCGACAGGTACATCACCCGCCAGCCCGTCCCCCCGTCGACTGCGGCGCCGTCGAGCGGTTGGTAGCGCAGCAAGCTGCCCGGCTCGCCGGCCGGCAGCGGATCTGGCTGCTCGTAGAAGTCCTGGCCCTCGAACCGCTCCGGGTCGGGCGGCGCGGGCGCGGCGTCTTCCCCGTCGTCCTGGCGACCGGCTTCCTCGGACGAGCCAGCCCCCGAGCACCCGGCCAGGATCGTCCCGGTGAGCAGGACCGCGCCCAGCCGAAGGATTTTGCATGTTCCATGCAACACGCCGACCAGTCTTGCCGATCAGCCGGTGATCGGCCCCAGTCCAACGGCGTCCTGACGACCGTCGGGTAGGTTCCCCTTCATGACCAGCTTCCTCACCGACATCACGACCATCAGGGAGCGGGCAAGGGCCAAGATGGACCAGGGACCGATCACGGCCGCCTACGGGGCCGACCCGGCCCAGGTCGTCGAGGTCCTCAACGAGGCGCTCGCCACCGAGATCGTCTGCGTGTTGCGCTACAAGCGCCACTACTTCATGGCCGACGGGCTCAACGCCGGGCCCGTGGCGGCCGAGTTCCTCCAGCACGCCAACGAGGAGCTCGGCCATGCCGACCGCATCGCGCTGCGCATCACCCAGCTACAGGGCGAGCCGAACTTCTCGCCGGTCGGCATCGAGGACCGGTCGCATGCCGAGTACGCCGAGGGTGAAGACCTGGTCGACATGATCAAGGAAGACCTCGTGGCCGAGCGGGTCGCCATCGAGTCCTACGCCGAGATCGTCCAATGGCTCGGCGACAAGGACCCGACCACCCGGCGCCTGATGGAGGACATCCTCGCCGTCGAGGAGGAGCACGCCGACGACCTGCTCAACCTCCTGGCCGACCTCGAAAAGACGTAGTCACGGCGACACCGCGTCATTGCTGCTGGGGCGCGAGCGCGTCGGCGGTGTAGGTCACCGACGGGTCCCAGAGGACAAAGCGGGTGCTGCCGGCCGACGCGGCGGCGTCGATCTGTACCCGGACTTCGTCCGCCCCGTAGCTGCTGCCGCGGGCACTGAAGTCCTGGAGCGACGGCGACAGCACGGTGCCGCTGTCGCGTGCCACCTCCGCGAACCGGGCGAGCGCCCGGGCCACCAGATCGCCCGGCTGGGAGATCGGGCTGGCCACGCCGTAGTAGTCCGCCGCCCAGAACGCCGGGTGGAGCTCGGGGACCAGGTAGTCGGCGCGGCGCGCCATCTGGGCGACGTCCTGCGCGTACAGGTCGCCGCTGTCGGCGGAGAGGCCCTCGAGCGCAACGCCCTGGAAGGCACCCCGTCGACGCAGCTCGACATGGGCGTCGGCCAGGAACCCGACCAGCGCGTCGCTCGGCGCGCCCGTGTAACCCGGCACGAGCACGTTGGAGGGGTCGTCACCCGGCTGGCGGGCGTCGTCCCACAGGATGTCGTGGACCCCGCGGTTGACGGCATCGATGGCGATGTCGAGGTTGTACCGCTGGACCGCGGGATGCGCGAAGTTGGTGAACTGGCCCGGCGCCTCGTAGGGCTGGTTGTCCGGCGCCTGGATGACCTGGTCGGTCTGCCCGGCGGCCCACGCCGCCTGGGCGAGGATCGGGTCGTGGAACGCCGCGATCCGACCGACGACCCGGGCGCCGTGCTGCTCGAGCGTGGCCACGGCGTCTTCGAGGTCGTAGTAGTTGGTGACAGCGCCGATCTGGGCCGCGCGCTCGACGGTCGTGTCGAAGCCGACGACGCCCGACTCGTCCTTGAGGTCGAGCACCACGGTGTCGATCCGTCGCTCGTCGACGAGTTGCAACACCCGGTCGCGTAGACCGTCGCTACTCCAGGCGGCCGCCGTCACGTACACGGCCCGCATGCTCGGCAGGGCGACCGGGACGACGACGTTGGTGGTGGTGCGGTTGCCGGCTGCGTCGATGGCTTCGAGCACCACCGGGCCGGCCGGCGGACGGGGGAACGACAGGGTGAACTGGCCGTCGTCGCCGACCTCGACGTCGCGGCCCCCGGCGACCAGGCTGGCACCGCGCTCGACGGTGCCCGACACGGTGGCGGGCTGGTCGATCGCGACGGTCTCGGCGACGACCGGCGCCTCGACGGTCGGCGGCGTGACGTCGAGGGTGAAGTCCCAACGGAAGCGGGCGTCGCTGAGCAGGACCCGGGCGACCGACAGCGCCAGCGTGTGGTCGCCTTCCTCGAGGCCCTCCGGTGGGCGCCAGCGGATGGTGCTGCCCTCGACGGTCGGCTCCTCGACCAGCTCGCCGTCGAAGCGCAGCTCGGCCGAGGCGACGTCGTCGGGCGACGGCAGCTCGATCCGGACGTCGACGGCGGCGACGCTCAGAGCGTTGAAGACCGCGCCGTCCTCGAGGCCGGTCTGGGTCACCTCGACCCGGGTGCCCCGGTACACCAGGACCAGCACCAGCACCAGGGTGCCGATGCCGAGGACCCAGGCGACGACAGCGCCCACGTCGATGCGCCGCAGCCAGCGGGATCGGCTGCCCGGGCGCCCGTCGCGGTCGCGGTCGAGCTGCATCGGCGGTGGCCCGAAGCCCAGCGAGCCGCCACGCGCGGGTCGGTGACGGTCGTCCCCGCGGAGGCGCGACCGCGCGGGGAGGCGGAGGAAGCGGCGGGCTGGGTCGTGACGTGGTGTTGCGCGGAGAAGGCGTGGCACGAGCTAGGTCTCACGGCGAGGCGGGCGGGTCCCAGTCTTCCGCGAAACCCCGTCGGGCGGGGGAATGCCACGTTACGGTCCGAGGTCATTCCTCGATACCACATTGCGTGATGCTTGAACCGTACAGAGTGGTTCAGGAGACTCGCCCGGATGTGGACCGAGTCCGAACCGCAACACCTGACGCACTCGTCGCGGGGTCGGCTCGTCATCCTGATGGTCTCGGCGGTCGTGGTCGCGGGGGCCGCGCTCCTGGTCGACGTCCTCGACAGCCACGTTCTCGGCGACGAGCAGCCGCCGCCGGGTGCCGCGGCGCCGCCGGTTTCCGTCGCCACGACGCCGGCGACGGCTCCTCCCCCCACGCTCACCCACTCGACGCTGCGACCTCTGGTCACGGAGGACGGCCTGGCGCCGGTCATCACCCGGGTCGAGACCACCGACCCGGTCGTGTTCCTCACCATCGACGACGGCATCACCCGACTGCCCGAGGGCCCGGCGGCGTTCGAGCAGCTGGGGGTGCCGGCCAGCCTCTTCCTGATCAACGAGCCGGTCGAGAGCGACCCCGGGTTCTTCGCCTCGATGCCCGGCACGCTGGTCGAGAGCCACACCCAGACCCACACCAAGCTGACCGACCTCAGCGAGGAGGAGCAGCGGGCCGAGATCTGCGGCAACGCCGACGTCATCGAGCGCACCTACGGCCGCCGCCCGGTGCTGTTCCGGCCGCCGTTCGGCAGCTACGACCAGGCGACCCGGCGGGCGGCCGCGGCATGCGGGATGCGGGCGGTCGTGATCTGGGAGGAGAACGTCAACTGGGACGTGGTCGGCTTCCGGTCGGTGCAGCACTTCCGGCCGGGCGACATCATCCTCATGCACTTCCGGCCGCAGTTCGTGCAGGAGCTCCACGTGATCAAGCAGCGGGTCGAGGAAGCGGGCCTGCGGTTCGCCCTCCTGGAGGACTACCTCGCCCCCGAGACCGTGCCCCCGAGCCTGGAGCGCTAGATGCAGGTGTCCCGGCTAACCGACGGGGACGGGCTCGGGGACGGCCTCCGGTCGGGCGCGTGCCGCGGCTCGGTCGACCACGGGTGCCAGGAGGGCCAGACCGACGGACGGCAGGGCGACGGCGAGGATCGCACCGCGCAGCTCGACGACCTCGGCGAGCAGGCCGATCAGCGGTGGGCCGACCAGGAACCCCAGGTATCCGATGACCGAGACAGTGGCGATCTCGTCACCGCCCGAGCCGTTGCTGGACTCGCCCGCGGTCGTGAGCGCCAGCGGGAAGGCACAGCACATCCCCAGCCCGACGAGCCCGAAGCCGACCACGCCGGCAACGGCGGACGGGACGACCACGGCCAGGAGGATCCCCGAGGCGGCCGCAAGCCCACCGAGCCGCAGGACACCGACCGAGCCCAGGCGCCGGATCGCTGCCTCACCGCCCACCCGGCCGGCGGTCATCGTGATCGAGAAGGCTGCATAACCCAGGGCCGCGGCGCCGGCGTCGAGACCACGGACGTCACGGAGGAACAGGGCGCTCCAGTCGGCCATGGCACCCTCGCCGATCGCCGCGCAGCACGCGATCGCGCCCAGCCCCACGACCAGCAGCGGGATCCGGGGCCGTCTGAGCCGTCGACGCCGGTGGACGGATGCCGTGGAGTGGGACGCGGGCGGGTGCGGCACCACGTCGGGGTCGGTGGCGGGCAGGAGGTGGGCACACTGTGCCGGCCCGTCGAGCGGCTGGTCCTGGATCGAGTGCGTCGAGGGCACAGTGGTGGCTGGGGTGGCCTGGTCCAAGAGCAGGTACCGGCGGACCGCCAGCAGCAGCGCTCCGGCCGCTGCGCCGGCGAGGGCGAAGTGGGCGACCGGCGACAGACCGGCGGCCGCCGCGAGGCCACCGGTGCCGGCGCCGACGAGGCCACCGAAGCTGAACGCCGCGTGGAACCACGGCATGATCGGCCGGCCGACCCGGCGCACCACCGCGACCGCCTGGACGTTCATCGCCACGTCGAGCAGCCCGAACGAGCCGCCGTACAGCGCTAGCAGCACGGCGAGGCTCACGGTGTTCGGCGCCAGCGCGAGGCTCGCCAGCGACACCGCCACCGCCGCCCCGGTGGCGACCACCACCCGCCGGCTGGTGTAGCGCTCGCAGAGCTTGCCGGCGAACGGCATGGTGAGCAACGAGCCGACGGCGATCCCCAGCAGTGCAACGCCGAGGGTGCCGGTGCCGGCATCGATGGCGTCCTTGATCGCAGGGACGCGCGCGACCCAGTTGGCGAACACCGCGCCGTTGAAGAAGAACACAACCGCAACGGCGAATCCTGCGTAGCGAGCTTCTGAATCGATACAGAAACCCTACAGGAGGCCTGCTCGAACCGCTCTTCTCATGGCGCCCGCACAGCCCTGCAGACCGACGGGGACTCCGTGCCGTCGGCGTCGGCGTCGGCGGTGACGCGGTGACTCGTGCCGTCGGCGTCGGCAATGACGCGGTGACCAGCATTGCCTCGGCACGGCGGCTGCAGTCTTACGCTTTGGGGCGTGCCTCGAGATGTGCCGACGACCCGTGAGGGGACGAGGCTTCCGCGCCCGACCTTGGCGACGATCGCCGCGCAGCTCGGCGTCTCCCGGGCGACGGTCTCCAACGCCTACAACCGACCCGACCAGCTCTCGGCCGGGCTGCGCGACCGGGTGCTGGCGGCCGCCGCCGAGCTCGGCTATGCCGGCCCCGACCCTGCAGCCCGCAGCCTGCGCAAGGGTCGGGTCGGGGCCGTGGGCTACCTGTTGTGCGACCGGCTGTCCTACGCCTTCTCCGATCCGGCCGCGGTCGCGTTCGCTGACGGCCTGGCCGAGGTGCTGGAGCCCGAAGGCGCCGGGCTGCTGATCCTCCCCAGCGCGGCGGGAGGTGGCCCGCTTCCTGAGGTGGTCCGCAACGCAGTGGTCGACGGGATGGTCATCTACGCCCTCGCCGACGACGACCCGGCGTTGACGGCAGCCCGTGAGCGGTCGGTGCCGCTGGTCGTGGTCGACCAGGCGGGACGCGCCGGCGAGGGCGTCGTCAGGATCGACGACCGCGGCGGCGCGGCTGCCGTCGCCCGCCATCTGGCCGAGCTCGGGCATCGACGCGTCGCGATCGTCTCCTTCGAGATGCGCCGGGATCGGCGGGCCGGGCTCGCGGACGCCGACCGGATGGCGGCGGCGACATGGGCCGTGGTTCGGGAACGACTCGCCGGCTACCGCACTGCGCTCGAGGGAGCCGGTCTCGACTGGGAGGCGGTCCCCGTCTGGGAGTGCCCATACAACGGCCGTCAGCCTGGGCACGAGGCCGCCGCCGCACTGCTGGCGAGTGAGCCACGCCCCACGGCGATCGTCGCGCTGTCCGACGAGCTGGCCCTTGGCGTGATCGATGGCGCGCACGAGCTGGGCTTCGACGTTCCGGGCGAGCTGTCTGTCGTCGGGTTCGACGACGCGCCGGCCGCCGCCGCGGCTACGCCGCCGTTGACCACCGTGCACCAGCCGCTCCGCCGCAAGGGCCTCATGGCCGCACGGCGCCTGCTCGAGGTCCAGGCCGGCCGACGCTCGACGCGGTCCCGGCGGCTACCGACCGAGCTGGTGGTCCGCGCCTCGACGGCGCCGCCCTCTCGCCGACGCCCCTAGGCGGCCCGTCAGGTCGATCCGCCGAGCGAATTCGGTGGGCCGGACGGGTGGCTGTCGCGGGCGGCGGGCATTCTGGGGCGTGCGGTCGAGGCACAGCAGGGTCGTGGTCGCCCGGTTCGCCGGTGCACTCGCTGTGCTCGTGGTGGTGATCGCCGGGGGGTTTGTGGTTCGGAAGGTGATGAGCGATCACGACACCGATGCGATTCCTGACGGAGCCTTCTTGCCGGCGCCTCCGGGTATGAGGCTGGTTAGCGGTGACGATGGGGACTGCGGGTCGGGTGGTGCCTTCGAATGCGGCCGCATCCTCGCCGTGATCGGCGACGACGGATCGTCAGTGGCGGCCACGGCCGAGATCGTGTGGACGCATCTCGAGGATCGTGGCTGGGACCTGCACGTCGCCGGCTCGACGGCCAATGGCTGCCGCGAGGGCGGCCACTACTGCGTGTGGGTCGAGCTGTTCGCCGATGGTCGGTCCCACGAGCCCGAAAGCGCCGACGAACGGCGATGGGCGGAGACCTTGTCGCTGCCGCTCGACTCGTTGGACACGTTGCGCGAGCGCGGCGTCCTGATCTCGTTCTCCGACTGCTGCGGCGATCGCTGGCCCTTCTAGGGTCAGCTTTCGAGCTTTGCATCGGGTCGATGGTCATCGGCCGTCACCTGCTCGACCTGACCAACGGTTGGGAGGGGGTCACCCCGGCCGGCGACCACGTGGTCGTGATGCGGTTGCCAGGTCGCTGCTATCTAGCCATACTTATAGACATGTCGCTTGCAGAGCATCTGCCCCTCGCTGACGTGAAGAACCGTCTGTCCGAGGTGATCGAAAAGCTCGAGCGCGAGCACGGACGAGTCGTGGTGACCAAGCACGGTCGCCCAGCGGCCGTTTTGGTCAGCATCGAGGATCTGGAGTCTCTCGAAGAGACCCTCGAGA
>JBOGHK010000061.1:0-41396 GCA_050744325.1 Acidimicrobiales bacterium | reverse complement strand
CGCCTCCGCTTCGGCCCGCCGCTGCCGGGCCGCGGCCGCCCGCCGCTCACTCCCAAACGAGCGCTCCACCCGCCGCATCGCCCGCCCGGACCGGGCCGTCAAGATCTCCGAGCGGCCCCACAGGCCCGTCGACCGGCGCTCCACCGGCTTGCGCCACATCAGCGGACCTCCACGTCGTGGCCGGGCGCCAGCTCCTGGGCCAGTGCGGCCAGCACCTCAGCCCGGCTGGCGGGCTCGCCGGTCTCGGCATCGACGTAGCAGCCGTGCACCGTCGCCCCCAGGCCGACCAGCAGCTCGGCCGCGGGCCGTGGCGCCAACGGTGGCGCCCACTCCGGCGCCCACGCCCCGACGACCGCTCGCAGCCGCTGACCGGCCCGGTACCGGTCCCGGGCACAGAACACGCACACCACCAGCCGCGGATCCAGCTCGCTACCCGCCTCCACCACACACAAGTGGGTCACCAGCTGGGAGCCGCAGTCCGGGCAGTAGACCACCGCCAACCGAAGCCGCAACATCACAACGCCTCCACAGCCGCGACCAACACCCGACGAATCCTCGCCGGCCACCCGCCCTGCCGCTCCGCCGCCGCGACGCCTCGCGCCACGACCACCGCGGCGACCTCGGTCGAAGACAGCCAGGAGCGCTCCAGCTGGTCCCAGTCAACCCACACCCCGTACTCGGACGGCTCGTAGCCGATCGCCGCCAGGCCCACCGGGTCATGGCGGCGGGCCACCAGCACCTCGGCCAGCACCGCCAGCGCCTGCGGGCAGTCGTCCCGGTGCAGATGAACCCGGCCCATCAGCCGGCCCCCCTCTGCGGGTCCCAGCCGGCGGCGGGGTCGTAGTCGCCCAGCGCCAGCGCGGCCCGCAACAGACCCACCGCGTGATGGGTGAGCATCCCCGCCGCCGGGACGACGGTCACGAACTCCTTGCGATCGTCATCCACCCAACAGCAGGCCAGCACCCACTCCCACAAGGTGGGCGCGCCGCAGGGTGCCTCACCGGGCTCGAAGTCGACCGATCCGTCGCTGGCGGGGCCGATGACCGCCACCAGCTCGGCCAGCAGCTCGTGAACGCGCTGCTGGGCGTCTTCCTGACGCGGCGTCGCCTGCAACATCAGATCCGCACCTCCGCATAGACCCGCACCAGCGCGCTGTCCCCGCGGCACGGATAGAGCCGTGACACGTCCACCACCTCGAACCGCCGCCCCAACTCGGCGACGAACCGCTCCACCTCCGCCGCGGTGCCCATCGCCCGGACCCTCACCACGTCTCCGCCTCCCAGTCGATGCGACCCTCGGCGTCGACCCAGCCCCGGATCGCCCGGCCGTCCTCCTCTTCGAAGTCGGCGTCCCGCACCGGGCCACGGCCTGCCTCGCGGATGACCCGCTCCACCCATTCGCCCCGGCGGATCTCGATGTGGTCGAGATCACCCCGGTGGGCGACCCAGGAGCGGGACACGAGCTTGGCGGCCCCCACATTGCGGTACTCGCCGCTCACGACCACATGCACGTCGTCGCCGTCCCACGAGCAACCCACCGCCCGATAGAGCCGCTGGCCGAGCCTGGCCTTCACCGCGTCGTAATCGATAGTGGTCAGCACCGTCACCCTCCCCGACCTCGTGGGACGATCCCTTCCACCCACTCGCCCGCATCGGGCAGCGCCAGCCACACCGGACCCGCCTCGGGCCGCTCGGGGTCCACCACCGCCACCCGCCTGGTGCCGCACCCGGCGCACGTCGCCCAGCCCGTCACCGCACCCTCCAGTCGGCCAGCCCCCGCAAGCGGCACCGTCGCTGCCAGCTGGCCACCACAGTCCGGGCACGGCCCCTGCACCACCAGATGCGCCGACCGCTCCACCCCAAGCGGCCCCGAAACCGGCCCAGCCAACCCAGCCCCAGGCCCTCGAACGGCCGCGCCCTGGCGACGGCGGTGCTCCACCAGCCGGGCCAGCGAACCCACCCCCAACAGCACCAGCACCACCCGGCCCCCAGCCGCCACCGACCCCGGCCCCAACACCGCCACCACAGCGGCCACAGCCGGCCCCCACCAGCCCGTCCCCGCCAGCCGACCCAGCACCGCCCACACCACCCGCCCCCGACCCGCCCAGCGCCACTCCACCGCCGCCACCTCCACCGTCCCCTGCGCCAACCTCGAGACCCACGGAGCCAGCGTCCACAGCGCCAGCGCCACCCCCAACCCCAACACCAGCGCCGGCCAACGCCACAACACCACCACCACCGCCAACAGCCACAACACCGCACCCGCCACGTCAACCGCGGTGACCTGGACGGCGATCACAGGCCCTTCTCCACCACCAGCACCAGCGCGGCCAACAGCCACACCGCCCGATACGGATGACCCCACACCCAGCGCAGCGGCCACCTGACCACCAGGCGCACCAGCAGCCAAGGCCACGCCACCAGCACCCCCACCACCCGCCACACCAGCCGCGGGGAGGCCCGATACACCCGACGCCGCAACATCACACGCCCCCGGAGACCCCGTCGTGGGCCTCGGCGCACTCACCGCAACGGGCACAACCGTCCGGATCACCGGCCACAAAGCCGGTGCAGAACATCGGTGGCTCCGACGCCTGAGCGGCCACCACGTCAGCCACCGGCGGCACCAGATCGTCAGGGTCCTCGCCGTCGATCACCGAGGCCATGAACGCCGCACACGCGTCCCAGCCCGCACCGAACCCCGCCACATACAAGTCGTCACTCGGATCGATCACATACACCGGCGAGCCACACTCGCCGCAGTCCCCCAGTCGATCCCCGGTCAACGCCCCCAGAGCGTCGACCTCCACCACCAGCTCACACCCCTCACACCGAGCCACCACGGCCGCTGTCTGGCTAACGTCAACCATGACCGGTTGATCCCTTCTCTCGCAGGTACGGGCTACTGGTCAACCCGAGGGGGCCTCGGCGTGCCAGCGCCGTGGCCCCTGACAGATCACTCGTAGTTATCCCACTAGTACACGCAGATTTCCTGCGAGTCAATGGGTCACGGAGAAATCGCTTCCTACCAGCGACGACTCACAGGTGAGCTGCTAGACGTGACAGGCGATCTGCGGGGCCGTGGGGAGATCCGCGCCTAGCCTTCAGCCCATGACTACGAGCATCGAAGGCATGTTCGCCCTGGTTGTCCGGTTCACGGTGAAGCCCGACTGTGAGGATGAGTTCGACGATCTAGTTGCCGCGACCGTGACCGAGATCGAGCGCTGCGAGACCGGGACGCTGGTCTACATAAGCCACCGGGTCGAGGACTCGCCCCGTGTGCGCATCTTCTACGAGCTTTACCGTGATCGAGCAGCCTTCGATGCGCACGAACAGCAGCCCCATATTCGGCAGTTCCTCGCCCAGCGCGA
Source organism: Acidimicrobiales bacterium (assembly GCA_050744325.1). Classification (GTDB taxonomy): domain Bacteria; phylum Actinomycetota; class Acidimicrobiia; order Acidimicrobiales; family VFJN01; genus DASXTK01. The sequence continues at coordinate 38,026 of JBOGHK010000061.1, read as the reverse complement.
GCGCCTTCTCGACAGCGTCCAAGTCGACTTCGTGAGTCCAGCCGCAACCGCGCGAGCCCTGATGCCGTGACTTCGACAGAGACGGGCCGGCGCGTCGCTCAGTTCCGGCGCCAGCGCGGCCTTTCGCAAAAGGACCTCGCCAGTGAGGTCGGACGGTCAGTCAGCTGGGTGTCGCAGGTTGAGCGCGGTGTGCAGCCTGTGGAACGCCTATCGGTGCTACGCGAACTGGCCGACGCGCTCGGCGTCGCGCTCACTGATCTCCGCCCCGAGGACCTGGGCGGAGCACGTCCTGCCGACGACGCTGTCAACGACCTCGAAGCGCTACGACTGCGGCTGTCAGGTCACCCTGCCCTTGATCACCTGTTCGGACAGGCGGCAGGGACGTCTGACGTCGGCGCCCTAGCAGCAGAGGTTGATCGAGCGTGGGAACTCGCCCATGCCTCTAGGTTCGCCGAGCTCGATGCAACACTCACCAACCTGCTGCCGAAGCTTGAGCAGGCTAGTCGTGGCACCCGCTCGCGAACCCAACAGAGCCAGCTTCACGCACTCCGTGCCAGGGCCTACCAGTCCGCCGCCGCGGCGTTCGCCCGCCAGGACGAACCCGACGCCGCGTGGGTATCCGCCGACCGCGCGATCAGCGCCGCCGAAGCGGCCGGCGAACCCCTCGAGGTCATTGCAGGCCACTTTCGCCTGGCTCACGCCTTCGCCCGGCTCCGACAGCACGGCCAAGCAGACCACGTCACAACCGAAGCCATCGACGCACTCAAAGACCGAGCAGAGCAGCCCGATGCAGCACCCGAGGTCCTCTCGCTCTACGGAGCCATGCACCTAGTGCAGGCCGTGATCAGCGGCCAGGAAGGAGAGCGCCGCAAAGCGCACCGTGCCCTGCAAGCGGCTAAGAGGATCGCAGCCCGCCTCGGCGACGACCGCAACGACTTCGACACCGAGTTCGGCCCGACCAACGTGCAACTGCACGAGGTCGCTGTCGCCATCGACCTCGGCGATGCCGGCGCCGCGCTCGAAGTCGCTGAGAACGTCGACGCTTCAGGGCTCTCACCTGAACGGCAGTCCCGATTCCTCGTCGACGTCGCCCGAGCACATGTCCAGCTGCACCACATCGGTGAAGCGACCAAGGCCATACTCCAGGCGGAACAGCTCGCCCCTGAACATGTCCACTCGCATCATGCCTCGCTGGCCGTGATCGAGGAACTCCTCGCTCAGGCAGGCCCGAGGGCCTCGACTCACCTTCGGGACCTGGCACACCGGTCTGGCCTGGCGGACTAGCTCCAGCGACCCCTTGCTGTCCGGCCGCGAATGGACCCCGTGCCTGGGCCGCTGCCACGGCCGCACGAGCGCATCAGTCCATCCGCTGGTTGAGCGGAGAATCTGGGTGTGCGCGGGACAGATGCGGGACGGTAAGGTTGCGGCCTCGGTCCCGGGGTCGCTGACCTGGGAGGTAGCCGGACTTGATGGGTGTCCTGTCAAGCCGGAGGCCGCGGGTTCAAATCCCGTCGGGACCGCCAACCACCCCTCCGTTGGGTGACTTTGGTCGGGTAGCTCAGTTGGCAGAGCGTCCGCCTGAAAAGCGGAAGGTCACCGGATCGATGCCGGTCCCGACCACTTCGATGACCAGGCAAACCGCCTGGTCATCACCAGTTTTCGGGTCGTACGTCGGTGGCCAGATTTGGCCAGCAGGGCTACCAGGTGACCCCGGTTGACAGGTGTTCGAGGCAGGCTCGGGGCACGACCAGCTCTCCGGCGTATGACCGGTTCTTGCTATCCGCACTGTGCGAGGTCGCCGGCCGTTCGGCCGCCCCAACAGTTAGATAGAGTTCCTCCGTGAGCCGAGGGCTGGGTGCGGCACAGCGATACCTGCTTGATCTGCTACACGAGGCGCAGACAGCGCTGCCACTTCTACAAGTGGCCGACCTCCGGGTCTCCGGCTACAAGGCTCAGGATCACCGCTTGGGCGGATCTACGGACGTCGATGGCAGGCGCGAAGCCCAGGACAGAGCATGGCGGACCAGTCGTCAAGCCCCTGCATCGCAGCTCGAATCAGTCCGCCGAGCCGCCGCGAGGTTGCACCAGCAGGGCCTTGTGCATCGCGAACGAGCCTTCAACTGCGTCTGGGTCACCCTGGATGACGTCTCACCGCACGCCGACTCGTCTGAGAGTTAACCGTTGGGCCCGTTTACTCAAGGTAATTGCAAACTCTTACGTGGCGTGGTTGCAGTTCGGCGGTTACGACGGCGCCGGGCGGGGCCGAAACTGGGGAGTAGACGTAGATGCGCAGCTGGCTGAGGCGGCCTCGGTTGCAGTACCGCGAGGAGCTGTCCATGCCGGACGACCTCGATCTAGACGGACTCGAGGCCTCTCGTTCGTTCATCCACAAGACAATCCGACACAACCGGTCGCTGCTTCGGAGAACGTTCCACTTGAACGATGAGAAGGTATGCATCGGAACAACCGGCCACGCCACCTTCAGGTGTGGTTCACTACCGAGGGCACGGAGCGTGGTGGAGCCGACCGATGAAGTGAAGTCGGTGGAACTCGAGATTCGCACGGGTCGAAACGATGAAGCGGTTGCGCTCTTCTGGCAGCTCAGCGAGCCGTCCCACGCAGTGGTCACTGGAACGAGCCGAACCTGGGTCGTCGGTGTCCATGGAGTTGTCGGTCGATTCTTCCAGAAGCGTCAGTTCGAGATCCCAGAGCCCAAGCCCGCGCACTGGCGACTGCAAGGCTGGTTCACAGGGGTTTCAATCCAGATCGCCGGCATGGTCATCGGGACCGGCCTCCTGGCGATGGTCGGAACTGCAATGGCATTACTTCGATAGGGGCCTACCCCACGGCATCGGCGCCTTCCCCCTCTGATCACCAAGTCACCGATCCCGTATGTTGGGCTGCCCACCGAAGCATGGGCAGTCCGGCCACTCACCAGGCGAAGTAGTCGACCCGTTAGTTCGAGACCCGGTCCGGTGGCCGATCTGAAGGATCGAGAAGGAGTCCGTCCAGTCGGTCCAGTCGGTCCAGTGCGACAACGTGTATGTCCGGCGGGACTTTGACGGAAACCTGACGCCCTGGGATTCAGAACGGATCACAGACTCCGTTGGCGCCGTCGTTGTCGAAGAAGTTCGAATAGGGGTCCGACGAGAAATCCAGATGCATTCTGACGTACGTGTAGCGCCATCCCGCTCGTTGTCACAGACATAGCCGGAGCTGTTACGGCTATTGATGTCGGCATCGTCACTGCCTTGGATAATCCGGTTGGGTCGTAACGTTGCCTCTCCTAGAACCCGTCAGTGGCCGGCAAGGACGGTCTTGATGCTCGCAACCAGCAGCCCCGCGCCGAGCGCTACGACGCCTGCCACGATCGACGCGGCCGCGGACCGACCACCATCTCGTCCGACCAGGTAGCCAGCGACACCGAGGATGAGCGCAGGAGCGAACAACGCGGCATCGACCTGCGACTCGTCGTCGACGAGCACGACTGGAACGGTGGTAGCAGCAGCGACCACCGCTGCCCCCACGACCTGTGCTCCGGCAAGTCTCAAGTCGTGCCGCAACACCTTTCCACCAGCGAAGCCAACCCCCGCGACCACGAACGCGAACCAGTGCGCCAAGGCGAGACCGATCGCGGTGCCGCCAGACAAGCGCCAACGAGGGCGGACCGTGACCACGCGCTGCCTCACTGGCCCCGTAGTCCGTGGGCAGTACGGCCAGCCCAGCCACGAACACGACCGACACGTAGAGCGCCATGACCGTGCCTTCACGCCACAGCTCAACCCGGGCTCTCTCGTCGCTCCCACCACTCTGGCTGTCGGCTTCCACCGTTTCGGAGCCTGACACAGCTTCTCACGACGCCGTCGCGGACCGCGACCGCGACACCTAAGGCTTGAAGCGCCGGACGTACCGGCGCTGCCACGGCGTCTCGACGGCATGTCGGTCATAGTGCTCGCGCACGAAGGCAAGGGCCTCCTGGGAAGGCGTTCCTGCCAGGACGCACAGGCACGCGAGTGCAGTGCCTGTTCGACCCCGCCCACCTCCGCATGCGACCTCGACGCGCTCGGTGAGGCACCGTTCGTGCACCTCGACGAAGGCGTCGCGAGCCGCCGCGGGATCGGCAGGCAACCGGAAGTCGGGCCACCTTAGCCATCGAGAAGGCCACGGCGTCGGCGACGGCTCCTTGCCCAGCAGATACAGCCCGAACTCCGGCGGCCCACCCGCAGGCATCGGGTTCCGCAGACCGCGGCCCCGCACCCGGCGCCCGTCGGCGAGCACGAGGACCCCTGCCTCGATGCCCCACGTCTCGTCGCTACTCACCCGCCGATTATCCCACGGCTCGCTCACCAGCCTGCTGCGGATCACCCGACCGGGCAGCCTGATCGTCGCCGACAACCTGGTCCGCGTCGGCGCCTTGGTCGACGAGGCGAAACCACGATCCGAGCGTCGAGAGGGCACCCGCTGATCTACTGAGATGCTCGCCGCCGAACCCGGTGACGGCGACTGCGATCCAGACCGACCCGGGCTATCGCCTCGCCAGATCCGGCTCGACGGGCTCGGCGTCTCCCAGCGACGGATCCAGCGCATCGGCCGGCACAGCATCGTCAGCCGCCCGGCCGCGCTTGGCGCGGGCCCGGACCGCCATGACTTGGAGGCCGGCCAGCGCGCCGCCGACGTAGGTCACTCCCTGGGCGACACATGCCGCGCACATCGAATCCGACCCTAGTGCAGCCCCGTCGTAGCCCACCCTCGCATCCGGTATGCCGAGGTGATGGTGGTCACCGAACCCACTTCGAGGCGATCGGGGTCGTATCTCACCACCATGACCTCGAAGTCGGCGTCGCGATCGCCATCGCCTCAGAATGCGGGCCAGCCACGAGCCTGCCGATCAACCGGAGCAGGACGGCGAGCCCGCCCCCTGGTTCTGAGGCCCCGCTACGGCTGGGGCGGGCGGTGGAGGCGGACGACGCCCTCGTCGATCGCAGCCTGCGCCACCGCTGCAGCCACCTTGGGCGCGACCCGGACGTCGAACACCGACGGCACGATGTGGTCGGGCGCCAGGTCGTCGGTCACGCACTCGGCGATCGCCCGCGCCGCGGCCAGCTTCATCTTCTCGGTGATCGCTGTCGCCGCCACGTCCAGCGCGCCCCGGAAGATCCCCGGGAAGGCCAAGACGTTGTTGATCTGGTTCGGGTAGTCGCTGCGACCCGTGGCGATGATCTTGGCCAGGCCGTCTGCGTCCTCGGGCGTGATCTCGGGATCGGGGTTGGCCAAAGCGAACACGATCGGGTCGTCGGCCATGGTGCGCAGGTCGGCCGCCGTGATCAGGCCCGGCCCGGACACGCCGACGAACACGTCGGCGCCGGGCAGCACCTCGGAGAGCGTGCCCTCGCGCCGTTCGGGGTTGGTGTTCTCGGCGAACCACAGCTTGGCCACGTTGAGGTCGTCGCGGCCCGCCCAGATGGCGCCCTTGCGGTCGACCCCGATGATCTCCTTGACGCCGGCTTCGAGCAGGATCTTCGAGCACGCCACACCTGCCGCACCGACGCCGGCGATCACCACCTTGAGATCGGCCATGTCCTTGCCGACGATCTTCAGCGCGTTGGTCAGTGCTGCGAGCGCGACCACGGCGGTGCCGTGTTGGTCGTCGTGGAACACGGGGATGTCGATCATCCCTTTCAACCGCTCTTCGATCTCGAAGCACTTGGGCGCTGCGATGTCCTCGAGGTTGATGCCACCGAAAGTCGGCGCGAGACGGCACACGGTCTCGACGATCTCGTCCGGGTCGGTCGTGTCGAGGCAGATCGGGAATCCGTCGACGCCGGCGAAGTGCTTGAACAGCAGCGCCTTGCCCTCCATCACCGGGAGCGCGGCCTCCGGGCCGATGTCGCCGAGGCCCAGCACTGCCGTCCCGTCGGTGACGATCGCCACCATGTTCTTCTTGATCGTCAGGTCGTGGACCCGGGCAGGATCCTTCGCGATCGTCATGCAGACCCGGGCCACGCCCGGTGTGTAGGCCATCGACAGGTCGTCGCGATCGTTGACTGGCATTCGCGCCAAGACCTCGATCTTGCCGCCATCGTGCATGAGGTAGGTGCGGTCGAGCATCTCGAGCACCTCGACCCCGTCGAGCCCGTCGACCGCGGCGCGCACCTGCTCGATGTGCGCCTCGTCGCGGCAGTTGACGACCAGGTCTTCCTCCAGGGCTGGCCCCCGTACGTCGAAGCCGCCGAGTGCGGAGATGTTGCCGCCGATGCCGCCGATGGCCGTGGCCAGGCGACCGAGAGAGCCGGGGCGGTTCTCCATGCGGACTCGGAGACGGACGGAGTAAGCAGCAGTCGGGGTACCCACGGCCGGAAAGTATCCCTCACCGCACGACCTGCCGAAACCAAGTAAGCGGCCTGATTCGCGGCATCAGGCCCGGGGCTCCGGCGCGGCCTCCGCCTACTGCGGCCGACAGGATTACCCTCGGATGCGTGCCGGATGTTTCCCCCGGTGTCTTCGACATCGTCAGCGCCGACGACTTCGAGCAAGTGGTGTTCTGCCACGACCGGGCGACCGGGCTGCGTGCGATCGTCGCCATCCACTCCACCGCCTTGGGCCCCGCCCTCGGTGGGACTCGCTTCTACCCCTACCGCACCGAAGCCGAAGCCCTCGCTGACGCGTGCCGCCTCGCACGGAGCATGACCTACAAGCACGCCGTCTGCGGCAACGATCTCGGCGGTGGCAAGGCCGTGATCCTGGGCGACCCCGATCAGCTGCGCAGCGAGGCGCTGCTGCGGACCTACGGTCGCTTCGTCGACGGTCTGGCCGGGCGCTACCTCACCGCCGAGGACGTCGGCACGACCCAGGCCGACATGGATCTGGTGCGCCGCGAGACCCCGTACGTCACCGGCGTGAGCGAGTCGCTCGGCGGGTCAGGCGATCCCTCGCCGGCCACCGCGTGGGGTGTGCTCTGGGCCATGAAGGCCGTCGCCGAGCGGCTGTGGGAGACGTCGTCGCTGACCGGACGCCACGTCTGCATCTCCGGCGTCGGCAAGGTGGGGTCGGCGTTGGCCGCTCACCTCCACGAGGAGGGGGCCAAGCTGACGGTCGCCGACATCGACACCGGGCCCGTCGCCGACGCAGAGCACGACTACGGCGCGATAGCGGTCGACCCGGAGGATGCGCATCGGGTGGAGTGCGACATCTTCGCCCCGTGCGCACTGGGTGCCGTGCTCAACCCGACCTCGATCCCGGAGCTGCGTTGTGCCGCGGTGGTCGGATCGGCCAACAACCAGCTGGCCAGCGAAGACGACGCCGCGTCGCTCTCCGAGCGGGGGATCGTGTACGCACCGGATTTCGTGGCCAACGCGGGCGGCGTGATCAACATCGCCGAAGAGCCCCACGGCTACGACCGCAAGCGGGCGTACGACCGCATCCGCACGATCCACGACACCCTGCTCGCCACGTTCGCCCGCGCCGAGGCCGACGCCATCACGACGGCCGAAGCTGCCGACCGCCTCGCGGAGGAACGCATCGCATCGGTCAGCCGGGTCAAGCTCCTCCGGGCGCGCAGCTGAGTCAGCCGGCGATCAAGCTGGCCAGCGCCCAGACGGCCGCGACCCCGCCCACCACCGCCATGGTCACGCTGCGCGCCACGGGGGCCCTGGTCAGGTCGCCTTCGCGCGGTGCCTCCGGCGGCCGGACAAGAGCCATGATGCTGCCCGCCGCCATGGCCCCGCCGAGCGCGAGGACCAGCCACGCGAGCAGGTCCTGGCCGAGGAAGAGCGTGGTCTCCGCGCCGAGCATCACCGCCGACAGCATGGGCGCCAGGCTAGTGAGACCAGCCGACGAGACTCCGCGGTGGGGTGGTGCCTCGCTGGCGCGAGCCGAACGCGAACCTTCGAAATGCTCGGTATCTGGGCTTCTGGCGGTTAGCGTTACGACAACATGACCGTTTCGACGGCGAGATTGCCGGCGGAGGAGTCTCCGACAGTCATCGGCTGGCGGGAATGGGTGGCGCTCCCGAAGCTGGGAGTGGCAGCCATCAAAGCCAAAGTCGACACCGGCGCGCGGTCGTCCTCGCTCCACGCGTGGGACATCGAGGTCGTGCCCGGCAGTTCACCTGCTCGGCTGCGGTTCGTGTTGCATCCCTTCGAGGACGACGAGACGCTCACCGTCCGAGCCGAGGCCACGCTGGTGGACGCGCGCGACGTCCGATCCAGCAACGGCGACGTCGAACGGCGCCCCGTGGTGCGCACCACGCTGGCCGTCGCAGGCCGGTCCTTCGGCATCGATCTGACCCTCACCCGCCGCGACGAGATGGGCTTTCGCATGTTGTTGGGGAGGTCGGCTATCCGCCGCCGTTTCGTGGTAGATCCTTGCGGATCGTTCGTGGGCGGTGGCAGTACAGTCTCGCCGCCTTCGCACCTCGGCTGGACTGATGCAGATCGCCATCCTCTCGCGCAACCCAAGCCTGTACTCCACCTCCCGGTTGCGGGAGGCCGCTGAGGCGCGCGACCACACGGTCCGGGTCATCGACTACCTGCGGTGCTACATGAACATCACCGCGCACCGCCCGACGGTGATCTTCCAGGGTGACGAGCTGACAGGTGTCGACGCCGTCATCCCCCGCATCGGGGCCGCGCACACGTTCTACGGCACCGCCGTGGTCCGCCAGTTCGAGATGATGGGGGTGTTCTGCGCAAACGACTCCCAGGCCATCAGTCGAGCGCGGGACAAGCTGCGGGCGTTGCAGCTGCTGGCCCGCAACGGCATCGGCCTCCCGGTGACCGGCTTCGCCCACTCCACCAAGGACATCGCCGGGCTGCTCGAGACCGTCGGCGGCCCGCCTGTGGTGGTCAAGCTGGTCGAGGGGACCCAAGGCATCGGGGTCGTGCTGGCCGAGACCAAGAAGGCCGCCGAGTCGGTGATCATGGCGTTCCGGCAGCTCAACGCCAACATCCTGGTGCAGGAGTACATCAAGGAGGCCCGCGGCGCCGACATCCGGGCCTTCGTCGTCGGTGGGCGCGTCGTGGCCTCGGTCAAGCGCCAGAGCGCTCCGGGCGAGTTCCGCTCCAACCTCCACCGTGGCGGCACGGCCCAGGAGATCAAGCTCACTCCCGAGGAGCGCTCGATCGCGTCCCGCGCCGCCAAGACCATGGGCCTGAACGTCTGTGGTGTCGACGTCGTGCGGTCGACGCACGGCCCCGTGGTGCTCGAGGTGAACAGCTCGCCAGGCCTGGAGGGCGTGGAGAAGGCATCCAAGATCGACGTCGCCAGCCGGATCATCCAGTACGTCGAGAAGGGCCACCAGGAGCGGCCGCGCCGGCGCCGGCGCGCGTAGGGACTCCCCCACGCGACCTTGGGGCGCGGGCAGGATCGCTCGGCCCACCCTGATCTCGGACACTCGGTGGCATGTCTGCCGCCGCCACTCCCGAGCCCGAGCTCTCTGTCGACGCCCTCGGACATCGATATGGAGCAACCGCTGCGGCGCTTGCCGATGCGACGCCGGAGCACCGCGACCGAGTCGTCGACTTCCTGCGGGTGGTCAGCATCGCGGTCGTCGTGCTCTGGCACTGGACGTTCTCGGTCACCCACTGGCACGACGGGTCGCTACGGATGCCCAACCCCATCGGCGACGTCCCCGGGCTGTGGCTCGCCACCTGGCTGCTCCAGGTGATGCCCCTGTTCTTCCTGGTCGGCGGCTACGCCAACCTGGCTTCATGGACCGCCATCGTGCGGGACGGCGGCGGCGCACCGGCCTTTTGGTCCAAGCGCTTCTCCCGGCTGGTGCGCCCCGTCGCCGTGTACGTCGCTTGTTGGCTGGTGTTCGACCTGGCCTGGCAGGCCCGCGGCGGCGCCAGCGTCCTCGACTGGGGGATGGCCGTCTTCGTCCCCCTGTGGTTCCTCGGGGTCTACGCCGGCGTCGTGCTCCTTGCGCCCCTGACCGCGCGCGCCCACGCCGCCCGGCCGATGCTGGCTCTGGCAGGGCTCGGAGGCGGCGTCCTGCTGGCCGACCTCGCCCGCTTCGGCTTCGGCGTCGGCTGGGCCGGGTGGATCAACCTCGGACTGGTGTGGACCCTCTGCCACCAGCTCGGCTACTGGTGGCGGGACTGGCCGACACCAGGCCGCCGAGCGGGCGGACGGAACCGGCCGCTCGCGCTGGTCGCCGCCGGCCTCGGCGCGCTGGTGGTGCTGACCAGCCTCGACGTCTACCCACAGTCGATGGTGGCGGTGCGAGGCCAGGAGATCAGCAACATGAACCCGCCGACGGCGTGCATCGCGGCGCTTGCCGTGTTGCAGCTCGGCGTGGCGCTGACGGCGCGACCCGCGCTGAGCCGCTGGCTCGCCCGGCGAGCCGTGTGGCGGACGGTGGTCGCCGCGAACGCCGTGGCCATGACCGTGTTCTGCTGGCACATGACCGCCTTGGTGGGGTTCCTGGTCGCGTACGAGGCTGCGGGCTGGACGCTCGCCGACCAGCCGACCCTCGGTTGGTGGCTGTCGCGGCCCGTGTGGGTCGTGGGCCCGGCCGTGGTGCTCGCCGGGCTGATGGTCGTGTTCGCCCGCTTCGAGCTCCCACGCCTGCGGGGCCTCCGACGCAACAGGTCACAGAACCTCGAGGCCGTAGCCTCACCTTCGTGAGTGACCAGGTGCGCGATCGGGCGCTAGCGGCGGTCAGCGACGCCCTCGTCGGAGCGGCGACCGACCTCTCGCTCGATGCGGTGCTGGAGCGGTTGATCAGCGCCGCCCGCGAGCTGGTGGGCGCCCAGTACGCGGCCCTGGGCGTCCCCGACGGCGAAGGTGGCTTCGCCCAGTTCATCACCGACGGGATGGATGACGAGCTCATCGAGTCACTCGGTCCGATGCCGCGCACCCATGGGCTGCTGGGAGCCATGCTCACCCAGCCGACGCCCTACCGGACGCCGGACATCCGCCGCGACCCGAGATTCCGAGGCTGGTGGCCACGTCGCCACCCAGAGATGCGCTCGTTCCTCGGTTATCCGATCGTCTTCAAGGGCGACATCATCGGGGCCTTCTACCTGACCGACAAGATCGACGCCGACGACTTCGACCAGATCGACGAGGACCTTGTCGGCGTGTTCGCCCCCCATGCCGCCGTTCTGATCGAGTACGCGCGGCTCTACGAGCAGAGCCGCGAGCTGAGCATCGTGGACGAGCGGAATCGGATCGCGCGGGAGCTTCACGACGCACTGACCCAGACGCTGTTCGGTGCCCGGCTGGCGATCCAGACCGCGACGGACGCGCTCTCCGGAGGCGCGGCCCAAGCCGCCGTCGACGCGGCGACCGAGCAGCTCGGCCGGGCCGAGGCCTTGGTGAACGACGCATTCGGCGAGCTGCGGTCGCTGATCCTCGACCTCCGTCCTCCCGATCTCGAGACCGACCGCCTGCACGGTGCCGTCCGCAAGCAGCTCGCCCTGCTCGAGCGCACCAGCGGGTTGGCCGTCGACCTGCAGGTCGAGGGCGACGCCAGCACCGTCGAGCCCGAGACCGAGCGGCAGGTGTTCCGCATCCTGCAGGAAGCCGTGGCCAACGTGGTGCGACATGCCGATGCCACCTCGCTGACCGTGTCGATCGACGTCGACGACTCGACCGTCGGGCCGCCAGCTTCGGGTCAGCGGTTGCTGCGCATCGAGATCCGCGACGACGGGGTCGGCTTCGACCCGGACGAGCGGGCCATCCGCAGTCGCCGGCTCGGCTTGACCTCGATGTCCGAGCGAGCCCATGCCCTCGGTGGTCAGCTGACCATCGAGTCGTCACCTGCCGCCGGGACGACCGTCCGCGCCGAGGTGCCCGTTGGCTGACGGCACTACGGACGGCACGATCAAGGTGCTGATCGCCGACGACCATCCGGTGGTCCGCGAGGGGCTGCGCTCGTTCCTCACCGGTCGCCCCGGCATCACCGTTGTCGGCGAGGCCGGGGACACGGGCAGCGCCGTCGCCGCAGCCCGGGTCCAACAGCCCGACGTGGCGCTGGTCGACCTGATGATGCCGGGCAACGGCCTGGAGGCCATCCGCGAGCTTCGCGCCCTCCCCTCGCCGCCGCGGGTGCTGGTGCTGACCAGCTTCGCCGGCGACGACAAGGTGCTGCCTGCGCTGCGTGCCGGCGCGGCCGGGTACCTGCTCAAGGACCTCCACCCGGCGGACCTCGAGGCCGCGATCCGCACCGTGCACCAAGGTGGAGCGCTGTTGGGCTCGGCCGTAGCGGCGCGGGTCCTCGACCAGGCGACCGCCCGCCGGCCCGACGGATCGCCCGACGACGACCGGGTGACCAGGCTGACCCCGCGCGAGCGCGAGGTGCTCGCGCTGCTGGCCCGCGGTCTGACCAACCGGCAGCTTGCCGACCAGCTCTACGTGTCGGAGAAGACCATCAAGACCCACGTGAGCAGCATCCTCACCAAGCTCCACGTCGCCGACCGCACCCAGGCGGCGCTGTTCGCCGTGCGCCTGGGCCTGACCGGCGAGGACGAGGACTAGGCCGAGGCACGAGGGACTAGGACTTCGGACCGAGGCGAAACCCATCTCGGGGCCGATGGGGTGGCTGTCGGGCGTCCGTACGTTGCGAGCATGACCGAGTCCCCCACCACCCACCAGACACCTCCAGCCACCGCGCTGATCACCGGGGCCTCCCGGGGCCTCGGGCTCGCGCTGGCGCGTGACCTGGCCGCCGACCGCTGGCAGCTGCTGGTCGACGGGCGCGATCCGACCGCCCTCCACGCGGCTGCCGCCGAGCTGGGCGAGCGCACCCTGGTGCGGGCCCTGCCGGGCGATGTCGCCGACCCGAGCCATCAGCGGGCGCTGGCCTCGGCGGCCGTCGAGCTCGGCGGGCTCGACGTGGTCGTGCACAACGCCAGTGCCCTGGGCGCCAGCCCACTCCCCGACCTCGCCGTCTACCCGGTCGACGTGCTGCGCGCGGTGTTCGACGTCAACGTGATCGCTCCCGTCGCCCTGACCCAGATCCTGCTCCCTCACTTGCGGTCTGGAGCTCGCATCGTCACCATCAGCTCGGACGCGGCCGTCGAGGCCTATTCCGGCTGGGGTGGCTACGGCGCGTCGAAGGCGGCACTCGACCAGGCGTTCGCCGTCTTGGCCGTGGAGCGGCCCGACCTGCGGGTGTACCGGGTCGATCCCGGCGACATGCGCACCCGGATGCACGAGGAGGCCGCGCCAGGCGAGGACCTGTCGGACCTGCCGCCACCGGAGGCCAGCGTGCCGGGGCTGCGTGCCATCCTCTTCGGCGATCTCCCGAGCGGGCGCTACGTCGCCCGCGCACTGGACGTGGCGGTCGCCCGATGATGACGTCCACTGCGTCATTGATCGACTCCGTGGCAGCGCCTGGGCCAGGGCTGGCCCCGCGACCGCCGTTGGAGCTGGCCGGCCGGAGGCGCGACGATGCCCGGCTGCTGGTGGCGTGGCGATCCCGGGACCGGTTGGTCCACGCTTCGATGGGCGACCTCGCCGACTTCCTCGATCCCGGCGACGTGGTGGTCATCAACACCTCGGCCACCCGGCCCGCCGCCATCGTCGCCGACGGCCAGATGGTGGTCCACCTGTCGACACGGTTGGACGACGGGAGCTGGGTGGTCGAGCTGCGTCGTCTGTGCGGCGCCGGCACCACGCCGTGGCTCGGCCATCGACCTGCCGGCTCCGTCGCGCTGCCGGGCGGCGCGCACCTGCGCATCGTCGAGCCCTATTCCCCGGCCGCCACACGTGGACGACGCGTGCGGCTCTGGCGGGCCCGGCTGGAGGTTCCCGCGAGCGGACTCGACGAGTACCTCGCTCGCCACGGTCGCCCCGTCCGCTACGGATGCGACGCCGGCGACTGGCCCATCGACGCCTATCAGACGGTGTTCGCAGCCGATCCGGGGAGCGCCGAGATGCCCTCGGCAGCCCGCGGCTTCACGGCCGAGCTGGTGACGCGACTCGTGAGCCGCGGTGTCGTCGTCGCACCGATCGTCCTTCACACCGGCGTCGCCTCGCAGGAAGCCGGCGAGACGCCGTACCCCGAGCACTACTGGGTTCCCGAGGCGACCGCCAGCGCTGTCAACACCGCCCACGCGACCGGCCATCGGCTGATCACGGTCGGGACGACGGCCACCCGAGCCATCGAGACCACCGCGGCCCCGGACGCGACCGTGCACGCCGAGAGCGGCTGGACCGATCTGGTGATCACGCCCGAGCGCGGGGTGCGCGCCGTCGACGGGCTGCTCACCGGATGGCACGACCCCGAGGCCTCGCACCTGATGCTGGTGGAAGCCGTCGCGGGCAGGGATCTCCTGGACCGCAGCTACGCCGCAGCGATCGACGCCGGCTACGCCGGCCACGAGTTCGGCGACTTCCACCTCGTCCTGCCCTGAGCTGACCTGGTCTCCCGGACCGGGGTCAGCATCCGTGCGGAGAAGGTGGCCGGCAGAAGCGTCGGCGTCAGTCGACGCGGGCCATGTTGGCGAAGCGTGTGAACTGCGACAGGAAGGCCAGGCGACAGACTCCGGTCGGCCCGTTGCGGTGCTTGGACACGATCACTTCCGCCTGTCCCCGATCCGGCGAATCGGTGTGATACACGTCGTCGCGATAGATGAACATCACGACGTCGGCATCCTGCTCGATGCTTCCCGACTCGCGTAGATCCGCGAGCATCGGGCGCTTGTCGGCTCGCATCTCCAACTGACGCGACAACTGCGACAACGCGACGACCGGGCATTCGAGCTCACGAGCCAGGATCTTCAGGCCACGGCTCATCTCGGACACCTCCACCTGGCGGTTCTCGGCCGAGCCACGGCCGGTCATGAGCTGCAGGTAGTCGACCACCACCATGCCCAGGTTCCCGACCTGGCTGCGGAGACGCCGAGCCTTGGCCCGGATCTCCATCACCGTCACGTTGGGGTTGTCGTCGATCCAGATCGGTGCTGCAGCCAGGCGACCGATCGCCTGGCTGATGCGGTTCCAGTCGTCCTCGTTGAGGCGGCCGTTGCGTACCCGGGCCGAGTCGATGCGAGCCTCGCCGCACAACAACCGCTGGCTGAGCTCGAGGTTGCCCATCTCCAAGCTGAAGATCAGCACCGGATAGTTGGCATACAACGCCGCGTGCGCCGCCATACCCAACGCGAAAGAGGTGTTGTGCGTCGGGACCATGGTGTCGCCGGCCAGGTAGAGGTGGCTCGACGAGTCGACCGTGATGCACCGCACCGGCACAGACTCCACTGGTCGGATGTCCACGACCGCTCGTCGGGTCATCCGCCCGAGGCCACGGTCGCTCGTCGTGGCGGCCAAGCGCTCTGCCTTCCGAGCCATCCGGAAGACGGGGTCGAGAGGTATCCAGCAGAAGCACCATGCAGGTTCTGTGCGCCCATCAGGACGCCGGATCGCCTTGTGGCGAATGGCTCCCGGCCGATGACCGAGCGAGCACACGAGCTCGTGGGCCTGGTGGAGCAACGGACGATCGGCGAGGCAGAGCTCGACGGTGCCGTCGCCGTTCGTGACGCACCCGCCTGCGTCGAGCAGGCCCTGCAGCAACGCCAGGCGCTGCTTGGTTGCTGCTCGAAGGTAGATGGCGGGAACGTCCTTGGTGACGCCGGCCAACAGTCCGGCGCTCTGCAACTCGCGGGGCAGCGCGAGCACCTCGTCGCCGATGGTGACCTCCGACGAGGTCGAGCATCCATCACCAAGCCACCAACCGAGGACGTAGGGGTCGACGGGGAGCTCGGCCTCAGGCAGCTCGAGCGGCCTCGTCAGCATCACCGACCAGTTCGGTCGATCCTCGAAGTGGACCCCATCATCGAGCATCTGCTGGGTGGTGACGACTCGGGGGTGCCTGACGCGAGTCGACTGATCTGGCGCGCGGTCGAGATTCCCTGCCAGCCACTGGTGGTCAGCGTCGGCGACGATCGCGGAGCCGTCGTCGAAGGAGACCTCGTAGCAACGGCGCTGGTGCTGCACCGGGCTGACGTAGGTCACGGTGCAGGGCTGGCCCTGGTCGTCGAAGACCTGATCACCGGCTCGCACCTCGCCCATGGTCGTCCAGCCCGTCGGGGTGGGCAGGCGGGTGCCGAGGGCGAGGGCCTTTCCCATGGCGGGACGGGCGCCGACCACCACGAGGTTGCTGGGCTGCAGGCCAGAAAGCAGGTCGTCGAGGTCGGTGTAGCCGGTCGGGACACCGGTGATGGCGTCGCCCTGCCCGTAGAGCTGCTCGAGGCGGTCGAGGTTCTGACCGAGCAGCTCCTCGATCTTCATGGTGCTGTCGGTGACCCGCCGCTGGTTGACCTCGTAGACCAGCGATTCGGCCCGGTCGAGGGCCTTGGTGACGTCCTCGGGCATGCCGTAGCCCATCTCGGCGATCTCGCCCGCGACACCGATCAGCCGGCGGAGCAGAGCGTGCTCCTCGATGATGCGGGCGTACCCCACCGCATTGGTGGTCGCCGGGGTCGACGACATGATCTGCACCAGAGCCTGGTGACCTCCGACCACGTCGAGCAGACCGGCCCGACGCAGCTCGTCGGCGACCGTCACCGGGTCGACCGGCTGTCCCGCGGCGTAGAGGGCGTGGACGGCGTCGAAGACGTGTGCATGCGCCGGCTTGTAGAAGTCGGCGGCACGGACGACGCCGGCGGCCGTCGCGATGGCCTCGACATCGAGCATCATCGCCCCGAGCAGGGACTCCTCTGCCTGAAGGTCGTGCGGCGGCACGCGTCGGTCAGCGGGCCGGCGGTTGGGGGGGACGTCGTCGTCGGTTCGGGACATGCCGGCCTTCACCATTTCAAGCCCGCCTTGTGGGAAGGAAGAGGGAAAACCCTGTTGAACCAAGGTGGACACCGTGTTGAAAACCCGGTGACGCCTGGGGATGTCTTCCCTGGCCAGGACACGTTCCGTAGGCATACCCAGCCGTTTCGAGAGAACCGGGACCGAGCGTGGACCGGATGTGGAGAACTCTGTGGATGCCTGTGGAAACCGACCAGAATTCTGTGGCTAGTCCAAAGGGAGTCGTGGGGACCGCCTTGCCACCCACAACTCCCGCCTTCCCTACTCGGCCAGGACCTCGACGGTGACGGGGAACTCGACGTCGCTGTGGAGCTTCACCGACACGACGTGCGTGCCTAGGGACTTGAGGGGCTCGTCCAGGTGGAACTTCCTGCGGTCGAGCTCGACTCCGGTCTGCGACTCGATCGCTGTCGCGATGTCGGCCGACGTGACCGAGCCGAACAGCCGACCCTCGCTACCGGCCCGCGCGGTGACGGTCACCACCTTCGACACCAGCATCGTGGCGACATCTTCGGCCGCGGAACGGTCCTGGGCGTCGCGGAGGTCGCGCGCACGACGCATGGCGTCGGCCTGAGTCGCGGTACCGGTGGACGCCTTCATCGCCAGGCCCTTCGGCACCAGGTAGTTGCGAGCGAACCCGTCGGCGACGTCGAGGATGTCGCCGCGCTTGCCCAGGTTGGCGACATCGCTGCGAAGGATGACCTGCATCACTTGCCTCCGGCCTCGGCAGTCGCACTGCCATCGGTGGCAACGGCCTCGGCGGGCGGCGCAGGCGGCGCCGGCGGGGCGGGCGGAGCGTCGGAGCGGGGAGGGCGATCCGGCCGGGGACCGCGATCACCGCGGTCTCCGCGATCACCCCGGTCGCCCCTGTCGCCGCGGTCTCCCCGGTCGCCGCGGTCGGAGCGGCCACCGCGCTGCTGGGTGATTCGGGTGACGTACGGCAATAGCGCCATCTCGCGCGCGTTCTTGATCGCTCGGGCGACCTCGCGCTGCTGTTGTGCGTTGTTGCCGGTAACCCGGCGGGCCCGCACCTTGGAGCGGTCGGACATGAACCGCCGAAGGAGGTTCACATCTTTCCAGTCGACGTAGTCCACCCCCTCGGTGTTGAGGATGCTGGTCTTCTTCTTGGCCCGGCGGGCATTGTCCTTGTTCTTGGAACGCGACTTCGCCGCCATCAGAACGGCTCCTCCGACGGATCGTAGGTAGGGGGCTCGTTGTTGACCGGACGGCTGCTGCTGCCGCCGCCGCCACCTCCACCGCCGCCGCCAGCGCCGAAACCATCACCCGACACGGTGTCGCGGCGCTCGTTCCGGTTGATCTGGGCGGTGGCCCAGCGCAGGCTCGGCCCGACCTCGTCGGCGACGATCTCGACCACCGAGCGGCGTTCGCCGTCCTGGGTCTCCCATGACCGCTGCTCGAGACGCCCGGACACGAGCACCCGGGAACCCTTCTCGAGCGAGTCGCTCACGTTCTGGGCAAGGTCGCGCCAGCAGGTCACGTTGAAGAAGGAGGTCCTCTCCTCCCATTGCTGGCTCTCACGGTTCTGCCAGCGGCGGTTGACGGCCACCCCGAACGTGGCGGTGACCGCGCCACTTGGCGTGTAGCGCAGTTCAGGATCGCGGGTCAGGTTCCCCACGATGGTCACAGTGGATGTCATAACGATCTCCTCGTGCGGCTCAGCTCGTGGCCGGTTCGAGCAGGCCGCGTCGCGCGGCTTCGGAATCGGGCAAGCGCAGCAGCTTGTGCCGGACCACCTGGTCGGCGAGACGGAGCGCTCGCTCGAGCTGGTCAAGGTCGCCGCCGCCCACGAACTCGAAGACCACGTAGAAGCCGTCGTGTTTGTGATTGATCTCGTAGGCGAACCGTCGGAGGCCCCAACGGTCTTCACGGCGCACCTCGCCGCCACGCTGAGCAATCAGCTCGGCAACCCGGGTGACCTGGGCATCGGTGACTTCGTCATCGAGACCGGAGTCGACGATGACCATCAGTTCATAGGCTCGTATCACGAGCTAGACCTCCCTTCGGACCCGGCGCTGCCGGGGCCCCCGCACCACTCGGCGGGAGCAGGGTCGTTGTTTACGAGTCGGGAACTGTAGCGGGCGACGGAGCCGGCGCCCGCATCGGTGATGGCGATGACCCTCATGGGTGAGGTTGTAACAGCGGCCTGTGACAGTTTCAGCCCATCCGTCCCAGCGACCGCAGCGATCCGTCAGTCAGGTGAGGCGCGGGCGGCGCAGTCGCCGCCGACACGCAGGGTGCTTCCCGAGGCGACGCCCTGTTCCGCGAGGTCGCCCTGCGGCACCTCCAGGGCGAACCGGTACGACCCCTGCGGGGGATACAGCGGACAGCCAGGATCGTCGACGCACGGCTCCATGTCGGCCTCGGACACCAGCTCGCCGTCGGCGCCGAACCAGGCGATCGACAGCGGCATCGGCGTGTTGCGCATGTAGAAGCTGGACGACGAGTCCGCGTCCCAGACGAACAGCATCCCGGCATATCCCTGAAGGTCCTCGACTTCCATCAGGCCCCGGCTGCGCTGCTCGTCGGTCTCGGCGAGCAGCACGCACCAGCCCTGGACCTCGCCGTCCGAGTCGGTGATGGCGATCGCCACCTCACCGAAGCCGTCCAGCAGCGCCCGGTCGAGCAACCCGGGCGCCTCCTCGAGCTCAGACCCGGCCGCGGCGATCGCGTCACCGGCCGAAGCGAGCGCCTGGCTGGGATCCACCTCCGAGCCCGACGCCGACTCGGTATCCGGTTCGCCTTCAGGATCGGACCCGGCATCGTCGCCGCCACCACAGGCCACGAGGGCGACGACGCTGCCGGCAGTCAACAACGAGCGGGAGATGCGGCGCACGGTCCGCCATCTTTGTCGTTCTGGCGTTGCTCGGCTCGGCGACCGACTCTGACAACGCTGAGCGCTTCCGCCACCGACACCCTCGGCGTCAGTGGATTCCCAGGCTCTCGGCGACGTCGGCCGGCAGGTGGTAGGTCTCGGCGTCGGTGGGGAACGCTCCCGATCTCACGTCCGCAGCGAAGGCCCGCATGGCCTCGACGGTCACCGCGCCCACCTCGGCGTAGCGCCGCACGAACTTGGGTCGCATCCGATCCTCGATGCCCAGGACATCGTGGTAGACGAGCACCTGGCCGTCACAGTGCGGCCCCGCACCGATGCCGATGGTCGGGATGTCCACGGCGTCGGTCACCAGCCGGGCCACATCGTCGGGCACGCCCTCGAGCACCAGGGCGAAGCAGCCGACGCTCGCCAGCGCCTTGGCGTCGTCGACCAGGGCGAGGACCGCGTCGTGCTCGCGCCCCTGCACCTTGAAGCCACCCATCGCGTGGATGGACTGCGGGGTGAGGCCGAGATGCCCCATCACCGGGATCTCGGCGTCGAGGATGGCCTCGATCACCCCCAGCCGCTTGCGGCCCCCTTCGAGCTTGACGGTCTCCGCCCCAGCTCGGACCAAGGTCGCCGCATTCCGGACCGCCTCGTCATCGGTCGTGTGGTAGCTCATCCACGGCAGGTCGCCGATGACCAGCGGCGGTGGGCCGTCGGCCGTCGACGCTGCCAGGCCCCGGCGGACGGCACCGACATGGTGGGCGATCTCGTCCACCCCGACGTGCAGGGTGTCGTCGTAGCCGAGGACCACCATGGCGAGCGTGTCGCCCACCAGGAGCAGGTCGACGTCGGCGGCATGGGCCTGACGGGCCCCGGGAGCGTCGTAGCCCGTGATCATCACCAAGGGCTCGCCGCCGTCCCGCACCTTGCGGGCACGGATGGCAGGGGCAGATCGTGCGCTCATCGCACACCTCCTTTTCCGTCCGGCGCCTCGATGGCTGCCGGCGGTAGGCAGGACCGTAGCGGCTCGCTGCGGCCGTGCGCTATGACGCGCTAATCGTCGTCGCGGCCACCACCACCGCCCGGGGGCGGAGCCGAGGTTGGGGGGAACAAGGTCACGTCCGTAGTAGTGGTGGACTCGTCGGGCGGCTCGATGGTGATCGGGGGGTCGGGAATGCTGATCGTCGGATCGGGCCCCGGGTCCGGCGGAGGCGGGGGCACCGTGGTCTCCGGCGGGAGCTGGTCTCCGGCGTCGATGGCGTCACCGAGCTCCTCGCCGGCACGCCGCACCTCTTCGGTCGGCTCGACGAAGTCGTCAGCTGGCAGGTTGGCGGTGGCCTGGCTCATGAACGTCGACCAGATCTGGGCCGGCAGCGACCCACCGGTGACGGAAGAGAGGCCCCGGACCGGGCGGCCGCTGCCGTTCATCGGCGGGAGCTGCCACAACGGCTCGCCGTTGGCATCGACCTTCTGCTGACCAGTTGCCTCGTCGATCAACGGCCAGTTGGCCTCCGGGTACCCCATCCACACCGCCGCCGTGAGCTGGGGCACGTAGCCGACGAACCACGCGTCCTTGTTGTCCGACGTACTACCGGTCTTGCCCGCCTGGGGACGGCCGATGTCCGCGCCCGTGCCGGTCCCGTGGTCGACCACGCCTTCCAGTGCGTAGGTCACAAGGTCGGCCTGGTCTTCGGTCAGGACCCTGTCCTCGTTCGGCTGCCAGTTCCAGACGTTGGCGACCTCGCCGCCCGGGCTGACCCTGTCGATGCGGGTGATGATCGTCGGCTCACGGTGGACGCCACGATTCGCAAGCGTCGAGTACACCTCGGCCATCTCCAGCGGCGTGCTCTCGACCGCACCGAGCACGGTGGGGATGCACAGGTCACCGTCGTCCCAGTCTTCGGCCATCCCGAGCTGTTCGGCCATCTCGAGCACGGCTTCCGGCCCGTACCGCGTGCCGAGCTCGTACATCAGGCCGACGAACGCCGTGTTCGACGACTCCGAGGCCGCCTGGAACAGGTTGAGGGTGCCCGTGTCGGCGTCCTCGGACGAGTAGTTGTGGTAAGTGCCAGGATCACAGGGCGTTTCGGGAATCGCGTCGAGCTCCAACTCGGCGGGGGCGGGCAGCGCCGTCTCCTCGAACGAGATGCCCCGCGCTGCGGCGACCGCCAACGCGACGGCCTTGAAGGTCGACCCGACCTGTCGCCCGCCGCCACCCATCACCGCGAAGTTGTTCTGGGCGAAGTTGTTGTCCGCGTAGAAGTCGCGGCCGCCGACCATCGCCCTCACCCATCCCTGGTTGTCGATCGCCACCAGGCCAGCCGACGGATCGTTGGCCGGGTCGTTCAACACCGCCCGATAGACCGCGTCGTAGGCCTGCTGCTGCATGGTGCGGTCGATCGTGGTGTAGATCCGGTAGCCGCCGGTGGTCAGCTCCTGGTTGGCTTCCTCGCGCTCGTAGCCGTGGAGGTCCATGAGGACGTTCTCGGCACGCCGTTGGACGTAGCGGTTGATGTAGTCGACGCCGTAGTCGAGCTCGTTGTTGGGCAGCCCGGCGACGCCCCAGGTCGAGGTGATGGTGCGGTAGGCCTCGCGGGGCTGGACGTAGGTGTTGACCGGGATGGCTTCCACGACATCCTGCTCGGCCTGGTCGAGGTAGCCCTCCTCGACCATCGCGTTGAGCACGGTGGTCCTCCGGCGGGTCGCCTCCTCCACTTGGTCGGGATGCTCGGGATCGTTGGCGTCGGCCAGGCTCGGTGCCCGGATCAGGCTCGCGAGGTAGGACGCCTGGGCTGGCCCGAAGTTGGGGTCCGTGACGTCCATGTTGAAGTAGGCCTGGCTCGCCGCCTGGAGGCCCAGCGCGTTGCGTCCCCAATAGATGGTGTTCAGGTAGCCCTCGAGGATCTCCTCCTTGGACATCTCCTGTTCGACCTTGATCGCGAGGATCGCCTCGCGGAGCTTGCGGGTGACCGTCCGCTCGGACTCCAGGTAAGTGTTCTTGACGAACTGCTGGGTGATGGTCGAGCCGCCCTGACCGAACGCGCCACCCCGGAGGTCGTGGTACAGCGCCCGGCCGATGCCCACGGGGTCGATGCCGTCGTGCTCGAAGAACGACCGGTCTTCCGCGGCGATCACTGCGTCGATCAGGACCGGAGGAACGTCGTCCAGCTGTATGTACTCGCGGGCGCCTTCCCCGGACAGCTGAGCCAGTGACGTGTTGCTGTTGCATTCGCCGGCCACGACCTCGGCGGTGCAGATGTAGCTGGAGAGCTCCATCGCCCTCGGGTCGGGCAGCTCGACCTGGGCGATCGCCGATACGCCGGCGGCGACCATCGCCATGACCACCAGGGCCGCGACGAACAGGCCTCGCCGCCAGCGCCACAGGATGTTCCCCCGCCGATGCCCTCCCTTGCGGCCGGCCCTGCCGCCGTCGCGTCCGCCACGGCCCACACCTGCCGGTTCGGGCTCCCACTCGTCGGCGGCGAAGTCGTCCTCGTCGTCGACCCAGTCGTCGGCCTCGCGGGCGCCGTAGTCCCCGGGGAACGCACCGGGGCGCGGCTGCTCGGCCGGGAAGTGCCCACCGTGACGCGGCGGCCCCAGGTCGTCGAACTCGTCGGGGTGCCCGGACGCGGGCCACTGCGGCCCACGGGGGCGGTCGTATCCAGCCATGACGGAACCGGCAGATTACAAGGTTGTTGCGACTGCCGCGCAGTCATCCCCACTGAACTGCGGCGGTCGCGGGCTCAGCCGTCGCCGAGTTGGAACACCCGGGTCAGGTGGTTCCAGGCACAGCCCGGACACACCTCGACCACGTAGCAGGTGACCTGCGCCCGACCCCGGGTCAGCTTCGCCATGTCGCGGGCGCTGGTGACGCACCGCCCGCCCGGCCCGAGGCGGGGACCGAACGCGTAGGTGACGAGGACCAGCATCTCGTCCTCGCAGATCGCGCACCGCTCCCGCGTCGGTCGACCCGCGCCCGCCGCGGCCCGTTGGAGTTCCGGATGGGCATCGCAGACGTCGAGCCGTGACAGCCGGCCCTTGCGGAACTCCTGGATGACCTGGCGGCGCGCGAGCCGGTAGTCGACCACACCGGTCGCACCGCTCCCTCGAATCGCCTCCGGCCCGAAGCTCATAAGGCCGAAAGGCTAACCGCCGTTCGGCCCAGTGGGCTTGGCCACCCCGATCGGTGCCGCCAGTGCACCGCGGGTCGAGGCGGTTGACGTTCCCGTCTCCTTCCGGTTGACTGGGCGACACCTTGTCGATATATCAATTCGATATGTGACATCGATATGATCCACTCGTGATCCGGCTCTGCCCGCCCTCCGACCACCTCGGTGCCCCGTGATGATCGACCTCGCCGTCCTCGGCCTCCTCAAAGACCACGACCTGCACGGCTACGAGCTGCGCAAGCGGCTGGGCGATCTCCCCGGCTGGCGACCGGCGGTGTCGTTCGGCTCGCTGTATCCGGCGCTGGCCCGCCTCGAGCGCGCCGGCCTCGTCAAAGCGGTGACCAACCTGACGTCGCCCGCTCCGCCGACACCGATGAGCGGTTCGCTGACCGGTGAGCTGGCTGCCTTCCGCCTCCACCGGCGCAGCAGCACGGCCAAGGAGAGTCGCGGCAGCCGGGGCAAGAAGGTCTACGGCATCACCGAGGCGGGCCGCGATCGACTCCACGAACTCCTCGCGGCTCCAGAGGTGGTCGACGACCGCGAGTTCGCGGTCCGGCTGGCGTTCTGCCACCACCTCAGCCCGGCCGAGCGGCTCGCCCTGTTCGTCGCCCGCCGCGACGAACTGGCGCGGCGGCGCGACGAACAGCGCCAGGACGCCCGCACGTCCGAACCCCGTCTCACCAGCTACCTGCGCTCGTTGCTCGAGCGCGACACCGAAGCCACTACTGCCGACCTCGCCTGGATCGAGCGGCTGATCGACGCCGAGCGTTCGGCCGTCGAGCCCGCCGGCGAAGCGGCCGAACACACGCCTGGAGGTTGAAATGAGCTCAATCCGTCTTGCCATCGCCGGCGTCGGGAACTGCGCAAGCTCGCTGGTGCAGGGCCTGGGGTACTACCGCGATGCCGATCCTGCCGATGCCGTGCCCGGCCTGATGCACGTGGATCTCGGCGGCTACCACATCCGCGACATCGAGGTCGTCGCCGCATTCGACGTGGATGCCGACAAGGTCGGCGAGGACGTCGCCAAGGCCATCCTCGCGGGGCCCAACAACACGATCCGGTTCGCCGAAGTCGACACGCTGGGCGTGACCGTGCAGCGCGGGCCCACCTTCGACGGGTTCGGCGAGTACTACCGCCAGGTGTGCGAGGAATCCCCCGAAGAGCCGGTCGACGTCGCGGCGGTGCTGCGGGAGACCTGCACCGACGTCCTGGTGTCGTACCTGCCGGTCGGCTCCGAGCAGGCGCAGAAGCACTACGCCCAGGCCTGCCTCGACACGGGTGTCGCCTTCGTCAACGCCATCCCGGTGTTCATCGCGTCCGATCCCGAATGGGCCGCACGCTTCACAGCGGCGGGGGTGCCGATCGTCGGCGACGACATCAAGTCACAGGTCGGCGCCACCATCGTCCATCGCACCCTGGCCCGGCTGTTCGAGGACCGGGGAACCACGATCGACCACACCTACCAGCTGAACTTCGGCGGGAACATGGACTTCATGAACATGCTCGAGCGCTCGCGGCTGCGGTCGAAGAAGGTGTCGAAGACCAGGTCGGTGACCAGTCAGATCGAGGCCGGCATCAGCGACCGCGACGTCCACATCGGGCCGTCCGACCATGTGCCGTGGCTCGACGACCGCAAGTGGGCGCTGATCCGGCTGGAAGGGCGCAACTTCGGCGACGTCCCCCTCACCGTCGAGCTCAAGCTCGAGGTTCACGACTCGCCGAACTCGGCCGGCGTGATCATCGACGCCGTGCGGTGCGCCAAGCTCGCCGCCGACCGCGGCATCGGTGGTCCCGTGCTTCCCGCGTGCCAGTACTTCATGAAGACGCCACCCAGCCAGGTCCACGACGACGTGGCCCGCGACGCCCTCGAAGCGTTCGTCGCCGGCTGACCGGCAGCCCGCCTCGACCCGTCACCCGCCCCTGCTCTCCCTGGTTCACGACCGCGAGCGCAGGGGCGGAGCTGTCCCTAGGTCGACGGGCGGTCGGCGCAGCGGACCTCGGCCAGCAGCGCCAGGTGGTCGCCCACCGGCAGCACCCGGGCTCCCAGCGTGGCGATCGTGCACCGCCGCCCGGCGACCGCTACGTGGTCGATCTGACGTCGAGGCCGGCGCACCGAGTGGGTCGACGGCCCGAGGGCGAGGCGGTAGCCCTCGGCAGTCATCCAGGGCAGCAGGGCCGCCGGTTCCATGTTGAGGTCACCCATCAGTACGCGGGGCGCCGGCCATCCGCTCAAGACGTCGAGCAGGGCGAGCAACTGCTGGCGGACCACCGAGCGGGCCGTGGTCAGGTGCGTCGCAGCGATGGTCCACGGCCGACCGGCGACAACCACCTCGGTCAGCGCGGCCACCCGCGGCTCGCGCTTGTGCCGGCCCGGCAGGTCGACGACGACCGATCGCCGGACCTCCCCCCGCACCAGCAGGGCATTCCCGTACTCGCCGCCCTTGTAGGTCAGCGCCGGAGCCCACACCAGCTCACCGCCAAAGGCGTCGGACGCATCGGCCGCGAGGTCGCGGCCGTCGACCCGCCGGGTCCGACGGTCGACCTCCTGCATCGCCAGCACGTCGACGCCGAGCGACGCGGCGGCGGCACCCACCTTCGCCGCATCCGGCTTGCCGTGCTGGCAGTTCCAGGTGGCGACCCTCAGCTCGGGCATCGGACGGTCGCCGGCTCGGCGGATCAGTGATGCAGCGACGAGGTCGCCGGCAGAGCCTTGAGGACCAGGACGGCCATGTCGTCGTTCGGCTCGACTTCGGCGAAGCCCACCGCGTCGGCCTCCAGTCGCTCGGCCATCTCGGACGCCGAGACGCTGCGACCGTGCAGCACCGCGGTGACCACACCTTCCTCGCCGAACGTGCGCCGGTCGTGGCGGCGGTCGGTGAGGCCGTCCGTGTAGCAGACCAGGGCCTCGTTCGGCGCCAGGTGGACCACGGTGTCGGTCAGCGTGACGTCCTCGGTCACACCCAGCAACGTGCCCGGCACCCCGACGGGGGTCACAGCGTCGGTGGACCGCCGCACCAGCGGCAAAGGGTGACCGGCGGAGCAGATGATGATGTCGACCCCGTCGCGGGTCGGTTGCACCGCCCCGACGAGCACCGTGCAGAACCGGGGCGTCATCGGCACGTCGGCGTCGTAGCTGGCCGCCTGCTCGGCGGTGTGCTGCAGCAACATCCGGTTGAGGTGCCCGAGGACCGCCGACGGCATCACGCCGCTCATCGCCGCGGAGCGGATCGTGTGACGGGCCAGGCCGGTCAGCGACGCGGCCTCGACGCCGTGACCGCACACGTCGCCGACAGCGAACACCCACCAGTTCTCGTCGGCCTGGAAGGCGTCGTAGAAATCGCCGCCGACGTCGAGGCCCTGGCCCGCCGGCCGGTACCGGGCGCCGAACTCCAGCCCGGGAACGTCGGGCAACACCCCGGGGAGCAGGCTGTCCTGCAGCGCCCGGGCCACCTCGGAGCGCTCGGCGAACAGTCGAGCGTTGTCGACCAGGACGGCGGCACGCACGGCGACCGCGTGCGCCAACTCGAACTCGTCCGGACGCATCGGCCGGGATGCTCCGTTCCCGAAGCCCAGGGCACCGATCAACCGGCCCCGGGCATGCAGCGGGAAGACCATCAGCGCATGCGACCCCACCGAGGCCAGCGCGTCGGCCATGCGGGGGTCGCCGAGCTGCCGGGCGACGTCCTCGGCAGGCTCGCCCTCGCTGACGAAGGGACGCGCGGCGCGGAAGGCCTCGCCGAGCGGCGCTTCGATCAGGAGGTTTCGTGGGAGACGCTCGGCCAGCCGGGTCAACAGGCCGACCTTGGTCGGGTCGCGGTGGGCGACGCCCACCGCCGGGGTCGGGATCGCCGCCGACTCGCTGACCCGCACCGCGCACCAGTCGGCCAGGCGGGGCACGGTGAGCTCGGCGAGATGCGTGAGCGCGGTCTCGACGTCGAGGCTGCGGCTGAGCGCACCGCTCAGCGCGTCGAGGAACGCGAGCTGCTCCTGGTTGCGCTCGGCGACCGTCGCCAGGCGAGCCCGGTCGAGCGCCAGCGCGCACTGGTCGGCCACTTCGACCAGGAATCGGTCGTCCATGTCGGCGACCTCGTCCGGCGACGAGAAGCCCACCCCGAGCACCCCGAAGGGCTCGCCCGTGGCGCGGTACATCGGGACCACCGCGAACGCCGGGTCGGGGGTCGCCTGCGCGTCGTGCATGGTCGGGTAGCGCTCGCGCCGCTCCTCCTCGGTGCGGATGATCACCGGGGTGCCGAGGCGCATCGCGTCGATCGCCGGCAAGGGCGCGTCGACCGGCAGCCGACCCCAGGCTTCGAGCAGGACCTCGGGCGGGGCGCCCACCGAGCCCATCAGCACCAGCTCGCTGCACGCCTCGTCGAGCACGTGGACCGTCGCCGTGTGTCCACCGAGCAGGCTGACGCCCTCGCTCAGCACCGCACGGATGATGTCCTCCTCGCGCCGCAGCTGGTTGAGGTTCTCGACCAGGCGGGCCAGCCGCGCCGTGGTGCCCAGCGAGCGGCTGGCGTCGACCAGGACGCCCGCTACTCCCCCGGAGCCCCGTCGATGCGCCCGCAGGACCGCCCACCGGTCGCCCCGGGGGCCGAGCCGGATGCCGTCCTCGGCTTCCGTGACCCGATCGAGCACCGAACGGACCAGGCTCTCGGCCCTGCCGCGGTCGTCCGGATGGAACAGGCCGAGCCAGCCATCCCCCGCCAGGGCGTCGATCAGTCCTTCGGCATCCTCGTCCTCGGCGTCGTCACCGACACCCGCCCGGGCGTCGGTGCACTTGCCGTCGCCGTCCCAGGCGAGCAGGACCGCACGCGCAGCATCGGTCAGCGCCCCCAGGTCGGGGTCGGTGTCAGCTGGCCGGGAAGGCCCGTCGAGGGTCGCCGTCGGGTCGGGTGCCATGTCGCCACGTGGAGTCTTGCACGCTCGGCGCGTTCCTGCCCGCGGACCGAGCACTCACGGTGGGCGCGCATGATTTCACCATCCGTGCAGCACCGTGTTGCGTAGAGCCGCGCGCCCACCCGGCCCAGACGCCATCATGGTGGGCCGTGACGTGGTCTCGCTTCTCGCTCGATGGGCCGGCCGGCGCCCGGCTGATCCCCGACGCCGTCCGCTACGGGCCCGGCCTCCCCCACGAGGACGCGCTCAAGCTGCTCGGCTACGTCGACGGACGCCGTGTCCTCGAGCTCGGATGTGGCGTCGGCTCGGCGGCGGTCGCGTTGGCCCGTGCCGGGGCCAAGGTCATCGCGGTCGACGAATCCCCCGATGCGCTCGCCGAGACCCGCGACAACGCCAACCGCCACGACGTTCGGGTCGAAGCCCACCGGGCCTCGCTCGCGGAGCTGGCCTTCGTCCGTGCCGAGACCGTGGACGCTGCACTGTCGATCTACGGCCTCGCGGCGGTGGCCGACATCGATCGGGTGTTCCGCCAGGTGCACCGGGTCCTCCGCCAGGAGCGGCCATTGGTGTTCTCGCTGCCCCACCCGGCGTTCAACCTGCTGGATCCGAACGATCCAGAGCCTCGGATGCGGCGTCGCTGGTGGGACCCACGCCCGATCACATGGTCGGCCGCGCGGCCCGATGCCGAACCTGACATCCCCCGCACGCTGTCGAGCCTGTTCACCAGTCTGGGACGAGCGAACTTCCGGGTCGACGCGGTGCTCGAACCGGTGCCCGACCAGGCGACGTGCCCCGACGGCACCTGGTCCGATCAGATGAACTGGGTGCCGCCCACCCTGATCATCCGCGCCCGTAAGGAGGGCCTCTAGTGCCGTCCTGCTGGCGCTCGGCCCACCAGGCGAGCAGCCGCCCTTCTGCCTCCTCGGCGCCGAGCGGTCCTTCGTCGAGCCGGGCCTCAAGCAGCATGTCCAACGCCTCGCCGACCACGCGACCCGGTTCGACGCCCAGCAGCTCCATCACCCGGTTGCCGTCGATGTCCGGACGGATCGCCGCGAGCTCCTCCTGGTCGCGCAGCACCTCGATGCGCCGCTCCAGGTCGTCCATGCGGGCGGCCAGCATCCGGGCACGACGCTCGTTGCGGGTGGTGCAGTCGCACCGGGTGAGCTCGTTGAGCTCGTCGAGCAGCGGACCGGCGTCGCGGGCGTACCGGCGCACGGCGCTGTCGGTCCACACCGCGTCCCGGTACCCGTGGAACCGGAGGTGGAGGAACACCAGCCGAGACACGTCGTCCACGGTCCCGTTCGAGAACCGCAACGCCCGGAGCCGCTCGCGGGCCATTCGCGCCCCGACGACCTCGTGGTGATGGAAGCTGACACCCTTCGGGCCGATGGTGCGGGTGCGCGGCTTGCCGATGTCGTGCAGCAGCGCAGCCAGCCGGACGACCAGCCGTGGCCCGGTCTTGGCGACCACCGCGATCGTGTGGGCGAGTACGTCCTTGTGGCGGTGGATCGGGTCCTGCTCGACGCGCATGGCCCGCAGCTCGGGGAGGAACTCGTCGGACAGCTCGGTGTCGGCGACGAACCACAGCCCGGGCGACGGGTCGTCCACCACCAGCAGCTTGCTCAGCTCGTCGCGGATGCGCTCGGCTGACACGATCTCCAGGCGACCGCGCAGCTCGGCGACGGCTGCGACGAGCGCGCCGTCGGGCTGCAGGCCGTAACCGGCGACGAACCGGGCCGCCCGCAGCATCCGCAGCGGATCGTCCGAGAACGACTCCTGGGGCGACAGCGGCGTGCGCAGGCGCGACTGCGCCAGGTCGACCACCCCGCCGAAGGGATCGATCAGCTCGAGATCAGGGAGCCGCAACGCCATGGCGTTCACGGTGAAGTCCCGACGCGACAGGTCGACGGCCACGTCGTCCGCGTAGGTGACATGCGGCTTGCGCGAGTCCGAGCGGTAGGCCTCGGCGCGATGGGTCGTCACCTCGAAGGTGGTCCCGTTCCGCTTCGCGCCGATGGTGCCGAAGTTCTGGCCCTGGTCCCACACCGAGTCGGCCCAGGCGGACAGGATCGCCTTGCTGGCCTCGGGACGGGCGTCGGTGGTCAGGTCGAGGTCGGCCCGATCGGTGGAGCGCCCGAGCACCAGATCACGCACGATGCCACCCACGAGGTACACGCGGTGGCCCGCGGCGTCGAATCGTTCGGCGAGCGGCTTCACCTGCTCGAGGATGGGTTGCAACCGCTCGGGGATCACGTGGGGCCACAGTAGCGACCGCAAGTCACCCCACCGAACCGCGAAACGGCCCGTGATCCGGTCGAATTCCGGGATCGAGACCGATGAGCGAAGGTCAGGCGTCGTGGATCGCGCGCTGGTGGGCCCGTTCGGCTGCGATCACGACGTCGCCGCCCGGCCCCCCTCCCGTCGGTCGCTCGGGGTGGATCCGCTCGCCGACCAACGCCGCCAATGTCGCAGCCGTGGAGCACCGCAACGCGTCCATGTCGTAGCCGCCTTCGAGGAACAGCAGCCACCGGCCGGCGGGGACCATCGTCAACAGGTCGAGGGTGATGTCGGCGAAGTCACCGGCCGACAAACCCAACTCGGTGAGCGGATCGTCGCGGTGGCCGTCGAAGCCGGCGGAGATCAGCAGCCAATCGGGCGGCTGGTCGGCGGCCATCGGCACCAGCACCTCGTCGATGCCTTTCCGGTAGACGTCGCCGGTGGCACCGGGCGGCACCGGAAGGTTCACGGTCGCGCCTGCCGCGGCGCCGGCACCGGTCTCAAATAGCGACCCCGTGCCGGGATAGAGCGGCGACTGGTGGAACGACACGTACACAACCCGCGGGTCGTCGTAGAAGACGTCCTGCGTGCCGTTCCCGTGGTGGGCGTCGATGTCGACCACCATCACCCGGTCGCCTCGCTCTGCCAGCGCCGCTGCCGTGACGGCGACGTTGTTGAACAGGCAGAACCCCATCGCCCGTGCGGTGAGCGCGTGATGGCCCGGGGGACGGACGGCGCAGAAGGCGGCCGTCGCTTCACCGTCCTGCAGGCGCCGAGCGGCGGTGAGCCCGGCACCGGCCGCCAGGAGCGCGGCGTCCCACGAGGCCGGAACGGCGACGGTGTCGGCATCCAACCGACCACCACCCGCACGACAGAACCGTTCGAGTGCCGCGACGTACTCCGGTGAGTGGACCCGTTCGAGATCCTCGGCGACCGCCGGCTCGGGCTCGATCCAGCGCAGCTCGTCGTCCAGGCCCGCCTCGACCGCTCCGGCCCGGACGGCTTCGAGGCGTTCGGGCCGCTCGGGATGGCCGCGACCGGTGGCGTGGTCGACGTAGCTCGGATGAGTGACGAACAACACAGACATCCCGCATGGACGTTACCGGCCGGCAGTGTTCTCGACAGCGGGACAGAGCGGGGGCCACCTGGCCAGGCCACCGGCCTACGCTCATGGCGTGGCCAGTGCCGTGACCGATCGGTCCGCCGACGACGGAGTCGTCCCCTGAGCGCGATGCGTCTCCTGCCTCCGCCGGCGAGGTCCCGCGGTCTGCGGGTGACGCGCTGGCATCCGGACCACGAGGTCGCCCACCTCAGCCTCACCGCGGCGCGACGAGGCCCGCTGGATGCGGACGAGCTGCGCGACCGGCTCGCCCAGGTCCGCGCCGACGGCTACCACGGCGTGGTGACGACGGCGCTCGCACCACCCGACCAGTCGGTGTTCATCGACTCTGGCTTCAGGGTCGTCGAGCGCCTCCACCTTCTCCAGCACCGGTTCGACCACGTGCTCCCTTGGAGCCAGGTTGCGACCCGGCGCGCCCACCGATCCGACCGTCGAGCGATCCTGGACGTCGACCAGGCCGCGTTCGAGCCCTTCTGGCAGCTCGACGACATCACGCTCACGGACGCGCTCGCGGCAACCCGAACCGTCCGCTGGAGGGTTGCTGAGGGCTCGGGGGGCCGGGTCGTCGGCTACGCGATCTGTGGCCGATCCGGGCCCCACGGCTACGTGCAGCGCCTGGCCGTGCATCCCGACCATCAGGGTCGCGGCACCGGCGCGTCGCTGCTGGCCGACGGGCTGCGATGGCTGTTCCGTCGGGGTGCGCAGGACACGCTGGTCAACACCCAGATCGGCAACCACCGCTCGCTCCGGCTCTACCAGCGGGTGGGCTTCGTCCTCCAGCCCGGCGGCCTGGCGGTCCTCCGGCTGGACTTCCCGGCCGTGTCGGACCCGCCGCGTTCGGGGACCCGTCGACGCCGATGAAGCAGGGCCTGGCCACAGCCGCCGCGGCGCTGATCGGCGTGGCGGCGTTCGGCGGGACGGCACACGGCGGTGTCGCGCACGGGCCTACCTTGGAGGCCGCGACCCAGATCGAGCTGGTCGACCAGACGACATGGGCTCAGGTTGGCGGCAACCTCGACCTTCGGGTGAGGGTCACCGACGCGCCCTCCGGGGCGACGATCCAGATGACGGTCCACGACCAGCTGGCGACCCGACAGGCGTTCACCGATTCGTTGTCCGGTCAGCTGGGCGACACCGAGGCTGCGTCGACCCCACAGCCGGTGGTGCTCGACAGCGCGGGGACCATGCAGATCACCTACCCGGTCGGTGCCGGCGGCGCGGAGCTGGGACGTGACGACCACGGCGTGTACCCGGCGTCGGTGACCGTGGCCGACGCGGCCGGTCAGGTCCTCGACGAGTTGGTCACCTACCTGGTGCTGCAGCCTGACCCGATCCTGGAGTCCGCCTTCCCTCCGCTGGCGGTCGCCGTGATCCTCGACGTCGGGGCTCCCCCGGCACTGCAGCCCGACGGGACCGTCGTCCTGGGCGTCGAGGAGCAGGCAGCGATCGACAGTCGGGTCGCTCTGTTGAACGAGCTGCCCGGGACACCCGTCGCGGTGGCCCCGATGCCCGAGACCCTCGATGCGCTGGCCGATGACGCCACCACCCAACCGACGCTGGACCTTCTGGCTGCCGCAGCGCGGGGCCGCGAGATCCTGCCCCGGCCCTACGTCGAGCTCGACCTCGGCGCGCTGGCGGGGGCCGGGATGCTGAGCCAGGTGGCGCCACAGGCCAACGCCGGTGCCAGGGCCATACGCACCCATCTCGGATCCGACCCGGTCGGCGGCATCTGGTTGGCTGGGCCAGCCGCAACGACGACGACCGCTGGCGCCCTCCAGGAGCTCGGCGTGACACGGGCCGTGGTCCCCAGTGGTGCCCTCGCCGGCGTTCCCGACGACACCGACCTCGCCGAGGCCGTGACCGGTCCCGTCGCCCTGGCCGACGACGGCCCTGCAGCCCTCGTGGCCGACGACGCGCTGGCCGAACGGCTGTTGGGACAGGAAGGGAGGCTCGACGCCCAGCGCTTCGTCGCAGAGCTGGCGATGATCTGGGCCCTGGCGCCGTCCCATGCCCGCGGGGTCGTCGTCGAGATCCCCAGCCAGGCTCCGTTGGATCGCGAGATGGTCACGTCGGCGCTCACCGCCCTCACCGAACCCCAGTCGGTCGTGCGACCGGTGACCGTCGAGGAGATGTTCACGGTCACTCCACCGGGCGGTGGCGAGGCGCCAGCGGTCGTCGACCTGTCCCCCGATGCCGACGGCGCGGCTCCGGCCAACCTCGACGGCATCGCCGACGGCTTGGTGCAGGCCCAGACCGAGCTCAACGGGCTCGCCGGCATGCTCGACAACGGAAACCTGATCCGATCCTTGCAACGCTCGCTGTGGGTCGCCCCGGGCAGCCAGACCGCGGATGCCGAACGCCAGGCCTATGTCGACCGGGTGGGTGCCACCGAAGGCGGGTTCGCCGCAGCGATCAACGCCCCCGCGACGTTCCGCATCACGTTGACTGCTCGTGAAGGCACGATCCCGTTGTCGATCGACAACACCTCGGACCAGGTGATCAGTGTGCGGGTTCAGTTGACGAGCAGCCAGATGGAGTTTCCGGACGGCTCGGTCGTCGACCTGGACGTGCCGCCCGGGGGCGAGCGGGTCGACCTCGACGTGAGGCTTCGTGCGTCCGGGGCCTTCCCGCTCGGAGTGACCATCACCAGCCCCGACGGGACGATCGTGCTCGACCGCACGACCTTCACCATCCGTTCGACCGCGGTGTCGGGAGTGGGCCTGGTGCTGTCGATCGGCGCGGGGCTGTTCCTGTTGATCTGGTGGGCGCGCCACTGGCGGACAGCCCGTCGCTCGAGCCGGTTGATCCAGGAGCATCCGGCGAGCCATTCCGCCCGCACCCGGGCGATGTCCGCCCGCCGCAATTAGCGCTGCGTCAGGCCGACGTCACCTGACGCAGTATCGGAGCGACGCACTAGGGTCGCCCCCCATGCCGGTTCGCATCGTCACCGATTCGTCGTGCGATCTCGACGCGGCCGAGACCGACGAGTTGGGCATCGAGGTCGTTCCTCTGTCCATTCGCATCGGATCGACCGAGTACACCGATCGCGTCGATCTCTCGGTCGAGGACTTCTACACCAAGATGGCGGCCTCCCCGACGCTTCCCGAGACCGCCGCGCCTTCGCCTGGCGCTTTCGAGACGGCGTTCCGGCGACAGGCCGAGGCCGGTGCCGATGCAGTGCTCTGCGTGACGTTGTCGTCAGGCCTCTCGGCCACGATGCAGGCGGCGCAGTCCGCAGCCACCGCATTGGCCGGCGACCTCGACGTCCGGGTCGTCGACTCCCGCTCGATCACGATGGGACTCGGCACGATCGCCCTCGTCGCGGCGCAGGCCGCGGCGGACGGCGACGGCATGGACGCCGTCGCCACCACGGTCGACGACCTCGTCGCCCGTACGCACGTGGTCGGCACGCTCGACACGCTCGAGAACGTGCGCAAGGGCGGGCGCATCGGCAAGGGCCAGGCATTCCTCGGGTCGTTGCTGTCGATCAAGCCACTCGTCGACCTGTCGACCGGCGTCCTCGAGCCCGCCGGGAAGGCCCGCACCCGGCGCAAGGCCCTCGACTGGGTGCGCGACGTCGTCATGGAGCTGCCGAAGGTCGAGCACCTGGCGGTGATCCACAGCATGGCGCCCGATCTCGACGACCTGCTCGACATGTTGAGCCCGCGCTACGAGCGCGACGCCGTCCGGATCGCCACGATCGGGCCCGTCGTCGGCACCCACGGGGGTCCTGCGATGATCGGTGCGACCTGGCTCGACCCTGTCTGATCGTCGACGTCCTGTCGCTGGACCCGCGGCCCGGTTGGGTCCGGCTACGGTGGGTACCACCGTGGCCGTGACGCCCCCTCCCACCGGTTCGTCACCTGCGGCCGGCGTGGCCGCCGGCTCCGTGCTGTCCGGCCGCTATCGGCTCGACGGGCAACTCGCCTCAGGCGGCATGGCGCAGGTGTGGCGAGGCACCGACGAGGTGCTTCGCCGGTCGGTCGCGGTCAAGATCCTGCATCCCCACCTCGCGGCCGACGACACGTTCGTCGCCCGGTTCCGCCAGGAGGCGATCGCGGTCGCCCGGCTGTCCCATCCCGCGATCGTGAGCGTCTACGACACCTGCAGCGACGACGGCACCGAGGCCATCGTCATGGAGCTGGTCCGTGGGCAGACGCTGAGACAGCGGCTCGACGTAGGGGCGATCGGGCCATGGGTCGCGGCGAACATCGCCGCCCAGGTGGCTGGTGCACTCGACGTTGCGCACACCGCAGGCCTGGTCCACCGCGACATCAAGCCGGCCAACATCATGCTGTCCGACGACGGACGAGTGAAGGTCGGCGACTTCGGCATCGCCAAGGCAGCCGAGTCCGCCGACCTGACCCAGGAGGGCTCGTACATCGGCACCGCGAAGTACCTCGCACCCGAGCAGGTCGAGGGCGGGCCGGTCGACGGTCGCTGCGACCTCTACAGCCTGGGTGTCGTCCTGTACGAGATGCTGTGCGGGCGGGTGCCGTTCGACGCCGACAACTCGTCGGCCACCGCGCTCGCCCGACTCCATCAGGAGCCCCAGCGTCCACGCCTGGTCCGCCCCGGAGTTCCCCGCGAGCTCGAGGTTGTGACCATTCAGCTGCTGGCGCGGCGGCCCGACGACCGCTACGCATCCGCGACCGAGGCGCGGGCTGCACTGCTCAACGCCGGTGCCGAGGAGTCGACGGTCTCGGGCGAGGTCGCGTCGGTGACGCCGCCCCCGCCGCCGATGCCGCCCGGTCCCCTGGGCCCGCCCTCGCCGTACGGAGCACCTCCTCCCCCACCCTCCGAACAGACCCAGGTCCGGTTCGCGCAGAGTGAGCGGCGCTGGTTGGTGCCGACGTTGTTGGTCGTGCTGGCGATGGTGTCGCTGGGCGTCGCCGGGTTGCTGCTGCGAGGCTCGGGTGCCGGCGACTTCTTCGACGGGGCGGCCGAAGGCGCACAGGAGGAGGATGCTCCACCCGAGGCCCTGGCGATCGCCGGTGCCACGGCCTTCGATCCGTTCGGCAACCCGCCCGGCGAGGAGCACAACGACGAGGTCGGTCTGTTGTACGACGGCGTCACCGACGATCCCGAGCTGGTGTGGGACACCGAGTGGTACCACACCCAGGATCTGGGTGGGCTCAAGTCAGGTGTGGGCTTTTATGTGAACTTGAACGACGAGAGCGACATCAGCGCGGTGGAGATCAACTCGCCGAGCGAAGGATGGAATGTCGAGGTGTACGTCGCCGACAGCCCGGCCGACGAGCTCGAAGGCTGGGGTGCGCCGGCTGGCGTGTTGGAGGGCGGAGCACCCGGCGCCAGCGAGGTCGAGGTTGCAGACGGGACACGTGGCGGAGCCGTGTTGGTCTGGTTCACGCT
The DNA here is from genome assembly GCA_050744325.1 of Acidimicrobiales bacterium. Taxonomy (GTDB): domain Bacteria; phylum Actinomycetota; class Acidimicrobiia; order Acidimicrobiales; family VFJN01; genus DASXTK01. The sequence goes on along the minus strand of JBOGHK010000061.1, from coordinate 588 downwards.
CCTCAGTCCCCAATCCGACGACTTGAGGTTCGCTGTCGACGTTGCCGAGGTTCGTGTCCTCGGCGGATGAGAGCAGGCGCGGGTGGCGGCCTCCGCTGACGACCACCAGCTGATCGGTTTAGCCCAGAGCGGTGATCGGGGCGCGCTCGACGCTCTGCTCCGCCGTCACTACGACCGCATCTGGGCGCTGTGCCGGCGGTTGAGCGGCAACGACGCCGACGGCCAGGACGCCACACAGGAGGCGCTGATCGCGATCGCGCGGGGGCTCCGGCTGTTCGACGGTCGGGCCGCGTTCACCACCTGGTCGTACCGGGTGGCGACGAACGCATGCCTCGACGAGATGCGACGGCGGTCCCGTCGGCCCGTTCCCGCAGCGACCGACGAGCTGCCGGTCGCCGACCCCGGTCCCCTGCCCGATCACGCGATCGAACGGATCGACATCGACGCCGCGCTCGCTCTGCTGCCCGAAGACTTCCGGGTGGTCGTGGTCCTCCGTGACCTCTGCGACGTGGAGTACGCAGACATCGCAGCGATGCTGGGCCTTCCACCCGGGACCGTCCGCTCCCGGATCGCCAGGGGTCGGGCGCA